>JBQTJT010000012.1:0-11578 GCA_052386855.1 Reyranella sp. | reverse complement strand
GACTGGCCGGCTTGGTAAAGCTGGGCAATCGTGCACCTCTCCTCGAGGCTGAGGTGGCCGTAATGTCTCCCCATGGCAACACCCTAATCTGGTGTTGCACTTCGTTTGTGAGTTCAGGGGGACCCTTGATTCTTACTCGGCGGCGATCGCGTCCTGCACGAACTTCTTCTTGTCGAAGTCGTCGGCGACCTTGAGGTCGTTGCCGATCAGTTGGTTGATGTCGATCTTGGCGTATTCCATCACGCCCATGTCGCCCAGCGCCTTCTGCACCTTGGGCCCGAACAGGCCGATCTCCTTGAGGATCGGCACGATGCGGGTGAAGAGCCTGGAGCGGAACGACTGCATGGCGCCGGAATTGTAGGCGTATTCCATCAGCTTATCGACCGGCAGGCCCGAACGCATCCAGACCTCGGCCTGGTTGAAGCGGTCGCGCATGAAATAGAGCGCCTCGACCACGAACTCCTCGCGCTCGGCGCGCTCGGCGTCGCTCAGCTGAGGATAGTATTCGCGCAGCGCCATGCGGCCGAACGTGACGTGGCGCGCCTCGTCCTGCATGACGTAGGCGTTGACCGCGCCGGCGAGGTTGTTCTTGGCGCTGTCGCGGATGCGCTGGAAGGCGGCCAGCGCCAGGCCTTCGATCAGCACCTGCATGCCGAGGTAGGTCATGTCCCAGCGGCGGTCGGTCAGCGTCTGCTCGAGCAGCTGCTTGAGCGACGGCGTGATCGGGTAGGCGCACTTGAACTTCTCGTGGATCAGCCGCTTGTAGCTCTCGACGTGGCGGGCCTCGTCCATCACCTGGGTGGCGGCATAGAACTTGGCGTTCATGTCCGGCACGGTGTTGACGATCTTGGCGGTGGCGATCAGCGCGCCTTGTTCTCCATGCATGAACTGGCAGATCGAATGGCACTGCAGATTGAAGCGCAGCCAGTCCTTCTCCTTGTCGGTCATCTTCTCCCAGAAGGGCGAGCCGTAGATCGGGATCGACTCGTCGGCCATGCCCATCGGGTTGCCTTCGAACAGCTCCTGGGTCCAGTCGATGCGCGTTGTGGTATCCCACTGCTGCTGCTTGCCCTTCTCGTAGAGGTTCAGCAGGTCGGCCGAGCCGTCATCGTATTCCCAGTTGAAGGAAATTTCGGTGGCGCCATCGAATTTCCAGCCCGTCGTTTCGACCGGCAGCGCGTAGATTTTCTGTGTGCTCATGTGTCTCTTGCCTCCTGACGCTGAAAGCGGTCCCATCCCGGGAGACGGAGCGGCGAATATGACGCTCCGTTCATTTTTCTGAGCGGAAGCTATCACAGTCTGATAGAGAGTCCCACCTCGGAAATCGCACGGTCAATGAACGCGGATTTACCTATGTCTTATCATCAGCTGCGCATCGCCAAGATCATCCAGGAAACGCCGGATGCGCGCTCTTTCGTGCTCGAGGTTCCAGCCGATCTGGCCCAGAAATTCCAGTACCGGGCGGGCCAGTTCCTGACCTTCCGGGTGCCGTACGCCGATGGTGCCTTCAACCGCTGCTATTCGCTCTCGAGCGCACCGGGGATCGACGGCCAGCCCAAGGTGACGGTGAAGCGTGTCGGCGGGGGCAAGGGCTCCAACTGGTTCCACGACGCGCTGAAGGAAGGCGGCATGCTCGACGTGCTGCCGCCGGCCGGCCGCTTCGTGCTGGATGCCGGCGATGCGCCGGTGTTGCTGTTCGGTGGCGGCAGCGGCATCACGCCGATGATGTCGCTGATCAAAAGCGCGCTCAAGGAAGGCCAGCGGCACTTGCGGCTCTTCTACGCCAACCGCGACAAGCCATCGATCATCTTCGATGCCGAGTTCGAAGCACTGATGAAGGCCAATCCGGGTCGCCTGGAAGTCATCCATCATCTCGACGCCACGCAGGGCCTGACCACGCCCGGGGAGATCCTGGCCGCACTCAAGGGCTTCGAGGTCGCCGAGGCCTATCTCTGCGGGCCGGGGCCGTTCATGACGCTGGTGGAGAGCACCCTGATCGCCGCCGGCATGCCGCGCGAGCGTGTCCACATCGAGCGCTTCGAGGCCTCCGGCAACGACGCCGTGCCGGTCGAGCCGGCGGAAGGCGACGTGATCCCGGCCGAGATCACGATCCATTTCGAGGGCAAGACGCACAAGGTGCCTTATCAGAAGGGCCAGACCATCCTGACCGCAGCGCGGGCGGCCGGACTCAATCCACTGTCGTCGTGCGAGGAAGGCTTCTGCGCCTCGTGCGCGGCCAAGCGCCTAAAAGGCAAGGTCGTGCTGGCCAACAACGACATCTACACCGACGACGATCTCGCCAACGGCTGGATCCTCACCTGCCAGGGCCATTGCTTCGGCCCGGAGGTCGAGATCACTTACGACGTGGTGTAGCCAGTTCGCGCGCCCTGGCTTCGAACTCTGCAAAGCGCTGCGTGAGGCTCTTCAGCTCGGCAGCTTTCTCGGCCTCGGAGAGGAACGAGTAGCGGATGCTGTTGAAGACCGTTTCCTTCAGCGCATCGTAGCTGGGCTTGTAGCGGCTGGTGTAGAGCACGTACTCGGCCGACAGATTGTTGCGCGAGACGCCGGGGTCATCGGTGGAGATGACGAAGGGCACGCCCTGCTGGCGATAGACCTGCACCGGATGGGCCTCGTTCTTCACGCCCAGGATGAACGCGTTGCTGGTGAGGTTGATTTCGACTGCCACCCCGCGCTCACGCATGGTGCGCAGCAGGCCCAGCGCATCGCGCTCGTAGACGATGTCCACGCCATGGCCGATGCGCTCGGCGCCGGCGATTTCGACCGCCTCGCGGATGTGGCTCTGCAGACCCTCCGGCGGCACCATGCCGAGGGTGAGCTCACCGGCGTGCAAGGAAAGCCGCACGCCGGGATGCTTCTGCTTCAGAAAGCCGAACATGCGCATGTGCAGGCTGTAGTCGCGCATCGACACGATCCCGTCCTCGGGGCCGACGATGTTCACCGCCACCACGCGGCGGCGGGCGTTGACCGCAGCGAACGCCGAGTACAGGCCGGCGAACACTTTGGCGGGCTGCTCGCTGCGAACCACATAGGCCTGGAACCGCATCTTGAAGTCGCTGCCGTCGATGCCTGATGCGGCGGCATCGATACGGTCCAGATAGTCGGCGACGCCCTTGGCCGTGGCTTCGTCCCCGGTCAGAAATTCGTACAAGGGGGCGAGTGCAGCTTCTATCCAGGCCGGGCTCGCGTCAGCCGGCAGTTCATTGACCGCCTTGGAGAGCGCCGGATTGTCGGGCGCGGGGGCGCTGCGCAGCATGGTCTCGATGTACTGCACGTTTTCCGCGATCGCGCGGGCCTTCAGCTGGCGCAGTCCCCGATTGTAGTCGTCGTCGGAGAACGCGCCGAAGTAATTGAAGGTGTCGAAGAAGTGCTGGTCCGGCGCGATCTGCTGCTGGAAGTGGTCCTTGAAATCCTTGTCGGACCAGCGCGACAGCAGTTCGCGATAGAAGGCCTCGTCGGAAGGGTTGCGCACCTGATCGACGTCGAGACACAAAGCGCGCGCCGCCGGACTCAGCCCGCCCGGCTTCGTCTCGATGCGGAACTTGTTGGCCTTGAGCTCGGCATTGTCGGCGCGATAGATGCAGTAGGCCTTCTGCTTGATCCAATCGAGAAAGGTCTCGACGTAGATCGCGCCGGCATAGTGATGATGCAGGTCGCCGCCCTTGGGCATCATCGTCATCAGCAGCGTCAAGGCCGCCAGGTTGAGGCTCGCCACATTGGGGGTAGGGCCGGCGATCAGGCTGTCATAGTACTGCCGGGTCGCCTGATAGTCGGTCCTCGGCGGAGTCCCCTGCGCCCGCGCCGGTGCGCTGAAGGCAAGTGCCGTCATGACCGCGCACAGCAGGACGGATGCGATCGCCTTTGTCATGTCTTGCCCCGTCCGGTCTTGTACGAGGCAAGGCAGCTATTCGGCCGCGATCGCCTTCTCGACAAACATCTTCTTGTCGAACTCTTCGGCCACCTTGCCGTCGTTGGCAAGTTGCTCGGCGACGTCGATCTTGGCGTATTCCATCACGCCCATCTCGGCGAAGGCCTTCTGAACGCGCGGACCCCACAAGCCGATATCCTTCACGGTCGGCACGACGCGGCTGAACAGGCGGCCGCGGAAGGATTGCATCTGCTTGGAGTTGTAGTGGATGTCGTCGAGCATCTTGGCTGGCAGCCCGAGCCGCTCCCACACTTCCGACTGGTTGAAGCGGTCGCGCATGAAATAGAGCGCCTCGACCACGAACTCCTCGCGCTCGTCGCGCTCGGCGTCGGAGAGCTGCGGGTAGTACTCGCGCAACGCCAGGCGACCGAACGAGACGTGCCGCGCCTCGTCCTGCATGACGTAGGCGTTGACGGCGCCGGCCAGCGTGTTGCCGGCCTTGTCGCGGATCGACTGGAAAGCGGCCAGCGCCAGGCCTTCGATCAGCACCTGCATGCCGAGATAGGTCATGTCCCAGCGCCGATCGGTCAGTGTCTGCTCGAGCAGCGTCTGCAGCGCCTTGTTGATCGGATAGGCGACCTTGAATTTCTCGTGCAGCAGCCGCTTATAGGCTTCGACGTGGCGGGCCTCGTCCATCACCTGCGTGGCGGCATAGAACTTGGCGTTCATGTCCGGCACGGTGCCGACGATCTTGGCGGTGGCGATCAGCGCGCCCTGCTCGCCGTGCATGAACTGCGAGATCGAGTTGGCCTGGAGATGGAGACGCAGCCAGCTCCGCTCCTTCTCGGTCATCTTGTTCCAGTAATCGGTCCCGTAGATCGAGATCGCCTCGTCCTTCAGCTCCATGGGATTGTCGGGATTGAGCTCGAGCGACCAGTCCAGCCGCGTGCTGGCGTCCCACTGCTGCTGCTTGCCCTTCTCGTAGAGTTCGAGCAGCGGCGCCGAGCCGTCGTCGTATTCCCAATTGAACTGCAGCTCGGTCGCGCCATCGAACTTCCATTGGGTGAGTTCGACGGGCAGGGCGTAGATGCGCTGCGTGCTCATGGCGGAGCCCTCCCGGGGCCAATCATTTGCCTAGTTGGCAAAAAAGATGACGCGTTAGTCACCTTTTGGCAAGTCGATTACGGCTGCAGGCGATAGCCGCCCCGATCGGTGATCAGGATGGCAGCGTTGGCCGGGTCCTTCTCGATCTTCTGGCGCAGGCGGTAGATGTGGGTTTCCAGCGTGTGGGTGGTGACGCCGGCGTTGTAGCCCCAGACCTCGTTCAGCAGGATGTCGCGCGCCACCGGGCGGTCGCCGGCCCGGAACAGGTATTTCAGGATCGACGCTTCCTTGTCGGTGAGCCGGACCTTCTTCTTGCCGCCCTTCTCCATCAGCATCTTGGCCGCCGGATGGAATTCGTAGGGGCCGATGGTCATGATCGCGTCCTCGCTGCGCTCGTGCTGGCGCAGATGGGCGCGCAGCCGGGCGAGCAGGACGTTGATGCGAAACGGCTTGGTGACGTAGTCGTTGGCCCCCGATTCGAGGCCCAGGATCGTGTCGGCATCGCTGTCGGCGGCCGTCAGCATGATAACGGGCGAGCGCACGCCCTGGCGCCGCATCAACTTGCACAGCTCGCGGCCGTCCATGTCGGGCAGGCCGATGTCGAGCAGGATGGCGTCGTAGTGCGCGAGCTTGGCCTTCTCCAGCCCTTCGGCCGCGGTGCCGACCTGGATGGTGGTAAAGCCGTCATAGAGGTCGAGTTGCTCGGCCAGCACCGTGCGCAGCGCCTGGTCGTCGTCGACCAGCAGGATTTTCTTGCCACGATTGTTTACTGACATGCTGATGCTACCTGCGCCCCGCCGCCCCACATTATCCGGGCCACTCTATCTGGTACGATGCAGGCGAAAAAGCGGTTCACTTCGGCAAAAGCCCGCCCCATGGTAAAGGCCCCGTGATAAAGGAAAGCATGATCCCGGGTCAGGTTCATTCCCGTACCGCATCGGCGCTCGCCGCCGTCGAACGCGCCATGGCCGAGCTGCGCCGCGGCGGCATCGTCGTGATCCGCGACGACGAGGGCCATGGCGGCCTGGCGATCGCTGCCGAATCCTGCGGCCCGCGGGCACTTCAGCGTCTCCAGGGTCTTGCCCAGGCGGCCCCTGTGCTGGTGACCACGCGCCGCCGTGCCGAGGCGATCGGCATGGAGATCCCGCCCCACATTGCCGGCGGCATGGGCGAAACCAACAAACCGATCACCCTCGACCTGCCCGAGGGCGTGCCGGTCGACGTCATCCTGCAGCCGCACGAGAGCGTGCCGCCCGATCACAAGGGTGCCGCGGCCCGCCACGTGGCACTCCGCCACCTGTCGCGGCCGGTGGCGAGCCATGCGCCGCTGATTGCGCAGACCGCGATCGAGCTGGCCAAGCTCGCCCGCCTGCTGCCGGCCGTCGTGCTGGGACCGCTCAGCCGCGATCCCAACAACAAGCGGCGCGACTGGGCGCGCGATCAGGACCTGATCTATGTCGAAGCCGCCGACATCCTGGCCTACGAAGATACGGCCTCGCGCACGTTGCAACAGGTGGCGCAGGCACATGTGCCGCTCGAAGGCGCCGAGAACGCGCGCATCCTCGCCTGGCGGCCGAGCGACGGCGGCAAGGAGCATCTCGCCATCGTGGTCGGCGAGATCGATCCGACCGAGCCGGTGCTGATCCGCCTGCATTCCGAGTGCTTCACCGGCGATCTGCTGGGCTCGCTGCGCTGCGACTGCGGCGTGCAGCTGCGCGGCGCCATCGCCGAGCTCGCCAAGCAGGGCTCGGGGGTACTGCTCTATCTCGCGCAGGAAGGCCGTGGCATCGGCCTGGTCAACAAGCTGCGCGCGTACGAACTCCAGGACGACGGCTTCGACACGATCGACGCCAACGAGCAGTTGGGCTTCGATGCTGACGAACGCATCTATGCGCCAGCGGCGACCATGCTGGCCCGCATGGGCATCCAGCGGGTGCGCGTGATGACCAACAACCCGGAGAAGATCCGCGGGCTGGAACGCTACGGCATCGCGGTCGCCGAGCGCGTGGCGCATTCCTTCCCGGCCAACGGCCACAACGAGAACTACTTGCGCACCAAGGCTGAACGAGCGGGCCACCTGCTCTGACGACCGGCAGCGGCACACGAAACATGCCGCAAAGCGTCGCCAGATGTGCCGAAGCGTGTGCCGCTCGCGGCGATTTCATCAGCGTCACCAACGGCCTGGGCGAATCGCGGACCTGTTCGCAAGTTTGGCCGGTCATTCTCCCGTAGCGCGAAATCCTGGAAAGGATTTCCTCGCCCGGCGTGCCAAGATGCGGGACGCTGGGGAACGAGGGGGATTCTGCATGACATTGCCCGTGCCAACGCTCGATCACGTCGTCATCAACGCGCGCGACGACATGGATCGCGCTGCCGATGTCTACCGCCGGCTGGGCTTCACGCTTACCGAGCGCGGCTACCATTCGCTGGGCTCGATGAATCACCTCGCCATGTTCGGCACCGACTACCTCGAGCTGATCGCCATCCCCAAGGGCGCCACGACCGGCCGCATGGACCTGATGACTTTCCCGCTTGGCCTCAATGGCCTGGTGTTCGGCTCGGAGGATTCAGCCGTCACCTACCGCGAGCTGGCCAAGGTCGGCGTGCCGGTCGACGCCCCGACAGAATTCACGCGACCGGTGAAGGTCGATGGCAAGGAACACGATGCGCGCTTCCGCACGATTCGCATGAAGGCGGGCGTCGTGCCCTACGGCCGGGTTTACTACTGCCATCATTTCACCCGTGAGCTGGTCTGGCGCGACGAGTGGCGCCATCACGCTAACGGCGTCGTGGCCGTCGTCCGCGCGCTGATCGTCGAGCCCGATCCCGCTTCAGGCGCCAAGCTCTATGCCGACATGTTCGGTCCCGAGGCGATCCGCGACATCAAGGGCGGCAAGAGCGTGGTCATCGGCAATTCGCGTTTCGACATCGTGACCGAGGCGACGCTGCGCGCCGAGTTCGGCGACGCCGCGCCGGATGCCGAAGGCCGCAAGGCCTACATGGCCGGCCTGACTTTCCGTACCGCGTCTGTCGCCAAGACGGCGCGCGCCTTGCAAGGAGGCGGGATCGGCGACGTGGTCCAGGGTCCGGGACGGCTGGTCGTCCCGGCCAGGCAGGCCCTGAACGCCGTGCTGGAGTTCATCGAGTAGGCCTATGGCGGCGATCAAATACGACAACCAGGGCGATGCCATCTCGCGCGACGTGCCGGGCGAGGCGCTGGCGCTGATCGACGCCGGCGGCAACGGCAGCGACCGAAGCTACAGCTATGCCGATATCCGGCGGCTGAGCGGTGCGGTGGCCCGCGGCCTCTTGAAGCGCGGCCTGAAGCGCGGCGATCGCGTCGCCATCCTCTCGGCCAACCGCGCCGAATTCCTGCTGACCTTCCTCGGCACCATGCAGGCAGGCCTCGTCTCGGTGCCGGTGAATTACAAGCTGCCGGCCGAGACGGTGGCCTACATCGTGGGCGACTGCGACGCCAAGCTGGTGATCGGCGACGATGCGCGCCTGCCGCTGGCCCCAGACAGCGTCCCCAAGATCTCCTTCGACAAGGATTTCGCCGCGCTGCTCGATGAGGGGCCGTTCACGCCGATCAAGATGCAGCCCGGGGAACCGGCGCTGTTCCTCTACACCTCGGGCTCGACCGGGCGGCCCAAGGGCGTGGTCCTGTCGCATTACTCGCACCTCTGGGCGATCAGCCAGAGGACGCGGCGAGCAGTACCGCTCGGCCAGCGCGCCCTGATCGCGGCGCCGCTCTATCACATGAACGGTCTCGCCATGTGCCAGACCACCTTTTCCCACGGCGACACCGTCGTGCTGCTGCCGCAGTTCACGACCAAGGGCTATATCGAGGCCGCGGCCAAGCATCGCGTGGCCTTCCTCACCTCGGTGCCGACCATGATCGCCATGCTGCTGCGCGAGCGCGAGCTGCTGGCCCGTCACGACCTGTCGGCGGTCGAGGCCGTGCGCATGGGCTCGGCGCCGATCACCCAGGCGCTGATCGACCAGGTGCGCGCCGCGTTCCCCAATGTCGCGATCAGCAACGGCTACGGCACGACGGAAGCGGGACCCGTCGTCTTCGGGCCGCACCCCAAGGGTATTCCCCAACCCGAACTGTCGACCGGCTATCCGCATCCCGAGGTGCAACTCCGTCTGGTGCGCGACGGCCGCGAAGTACAAGGAGACGATGTCCATGGGGGCGCGCTCGAGATGAAGTGCGGCGCGCTCATGACGCACTATCACAAGCTGCCCGAGGTCACGGCCAAGGCGATGACGCCGGACGGCTACTACCGCACCAGCGACGTGTTCCGCCGCGACGAGAACGGCTTCTTCTATTTCGTCGGCCGCATCGACGACATGTTCGTGTGCGGCGGCGAGAACATCTATCCCGGCGAGGTCGAGAAGATGCTGGAGCGCCACCCCGGCATCCACCAGGCCGCCGTCATCGCCGTCCCCGACGAGCTGAAGGGCCACAAGCCGGTGGCCTTCGTGGTGCGGACGGATGGAACCGACCTCGACGAACAGGCCATAAAGACCTACGCGCTGGCCAATGCGCCAGCCTATCAGCACCCCCGCCGCGTCTTCTTCGTCGACGAGATGCCGCTTGCCGGCACCAACAAGATCGACAAGCGCGTGCTGGCCCGACAGATCCCTACTGGAGACTTGTGACAATGAGAGCTGCCGTCGTCCGCGAGCATGGCGCACCGGATCGCCTGAACTTCGAGACCGATTTTCCCGATCCCAGGCCCGGCCCGGGTGACGTGATCGTGGCGGTTAAGGCCTCCTCGCTCAATTACCACGATGTCTTCACCCGCCGCGGCATGCCCGGCATCAAGGTGCCGATGCCCGCCATCATGGGCCTCGACGTCGCGGGCGAAATCGCCGAGGTCGGCCCCGGCGTCACCGGCTGGAGCAAGGGCGACCGCGTCCTGGTCGATCCCATCAACCGCATCGAGGGCGGCCTGATGGGCGAGACCGTCCACGGCGGCCTGGCCGAGCTTTGCCGCGCCAAGGCCCACCAGCTCGTGAAAATTCCCGAGGGCGTGTCGTTTTCCGACGCCGCCGCGCTCCCCGTCGCCTACGGCACGGCGCTGCGCATGATGCGCACGAACGGCCGCGTGGCCGCGGGCGAGAAGGTGCTGATCCTGGGCGCCTCGGGCGGCGTCGGCGTGTGCTGCGTGCAACTCGCCAAGATCGCCGGCGCCGAAGTCATCGCCTGCGCCGGTACCGACGCCAAGGCCAAGCGCCTGGCCGAACTCGGCGCCGACAAAACCATCAACTACATCGAGAAGGATTTCATGAAGGAAGTCTTCGCGATGTACGGCAAGCCGACGCGGCGCGGCGCCGGCACCGACCAAGGTGTCGACGTGGTGGTGAACTACACCGGCGGCGACACCTGGGTGAAGTCGATGAAGGTCCTGAAGGTGGGCGGCCGCCTGCTCACCTGCGGCGCCACCGCGGGCTACGACCCGCAGGAGGACATCCGCTTCATCTGGACCTTCGAGCTCAAGGTGCTGGGCTCCAACGGCTGGGCGCGCAGCGACATCGTCACGCTTCTGGAGATGGTCCAGCAGGGCAAGCTCAAGGTGCTGGTCGACAAGGTCTACAAGCTCGAGGAGGCGCGCGAGGCGCTCCGCGTCATCGAGGACCGCGAAGTGTTCGGCAAGATCGTGGTGGCGCCATGAGCGACGCCCCAAAACCCCTGACCGGGGACGAGCTGCAGGCGATGCTCGATCGCTCGCCCTTCATCGCCTTTCTCGGCCTCAAGGTCACCGAGGCCGACCCGGCCCGGGAGCTGGTCACCATGAGTTGCGCCATGCGGCCGGAGTTCGAGCGCGGCGCCGGCACGGGCCAGTGGCACGGCGGCCCGATCGCGGCGATCATCGACACGGTCGGCGACTATGCGCTGGTCATGGCGCTGCGCCGCGGCCTGCCCACCATCAACTTCCGCGTCGATTACCTCCGGCCGGCGATCAAGACGTCGCTCACCTCGACGGCGCGGGTGCGCCGCGCCGGCAAGAGCGTCGGCCTGGTCGATGTCGATGTGTTCAACGACCAGAAGGCGCTGGTTGCCGTCGGCCGCGCCACCTACTCGACGTTGGCCGGCTGACCCAAGGTTCGACTATGATCCGGCCCATGCCGATGCGCCGTGCCTCGCCCATCCTTGCCCTCGCCCTCGCGGCCGTCCTGCTGCCGGCTGGCATCGCCACCGCCCAGACCATGGACTTCGCCTGTCCCGATCCGGGCACGACTTTCACATACGACAGTGGCGTAAAGGTCGTCTCGCGCGGCCGTGACGGCATGGACTGCAACATGGACCGCGTCGGGGGCACGCCCTTCAAGCTGCGCGCCCTGCTGTTCGACAATCCCTCGCCCGATGGCGCCGACATGTCGGCCTACCTGGCGGCACTGCGGCCCGAGCGCCTGTGGCCGCTCGAAGTCGGCAAGAAGATCGAGGCGCGCTACAGCGTCGGCGGCAGCACCTGGACCTATACGCTGTCGGTGCCGCGCACCGAGAAGCGCACGGGCCCCGGCGACAGGATGATCGACACGTTCGTGATCGAGATGAACGAGCACGGCGACAAGGGCCAG
>JBQTJT010000011.1:0-91375 GCA_052386855.1 Reyranella sp. | reverse complement strand
AGCTCATCGCGCCAACTCTGATCCGTTTCGAAATGAGCAACATCGCCGTCAAGAAGATCGTTCGCGCACCATCGACGGCGCCGGTCATCATGGAACGCCTGTTGGCGTTCGTCGGGGGTCCGCTCGAGATTTGTGAAGTCGATCACGGCGAGGCCCTGTCGCTTGCTCTTCGGTCACGGCTGACGGCCTACGACGCGTCATACTTGTGGCTGGCGCGTCATCGGCAATGCGGGTTGGTCACGCTCGACCGTCAGCTTCAGCGTGCAGCGGCCGAGTTTCTGGCGTCATGAGTTCCAGCCTCGTCCTCGACATCGATGGCGTCGTCTCGCTCGCCCAGCCCGGATCGGCGCACCCCTGGTACGCCACGCTGAAGGCCGACCTCGATCTCGACTATGAGGCGATCGCGCGCGGCTTCTTTCGCGGCGAATTCCTGGAAGTGTTGCGCGGCCGGCTCGATCTCTACGTCGCGCTGCAGGACTATTTCACGCCGCTTGGTCTCGCCGACCGGCTGGAGGCGTTCGTCGCCTACTGGTTCGACAAGGACTGCGTCATCGACCGTGGCGTGCTGGCCCAGGCCGATGCCTGGCGGCAGCGTACCGGCGGCCGCGTCTACGCTGCCACCAATCAGGAGCACCATCGCGTGGCCTACCTGCGCGATCACGCCGGCCTCGGCGCGCATTTCGACGAGATCATCTATTCGGCGGCGCTGGGCGTCTGCAAGCCGGAGCGGGTGTTCTTCACCAATGCCCAGGCGCGCATGGGCGTGACGGTGGCGCAGTCGATCCTGTTCGTCGACGACAAGGCCGAGAACGTCGATGCCGCGCGCGCCGCAGGCTGGCGGGCCATGCTCTATCGCGGGCCGGAGAGTTTGGAGAATGCGCTGGCGGGCTGGGGTTAGCCGCGCTGCTGGCGGCGATAGCGCAACAGAAGGGCCTGCGCCACGAAGACCAGGCCGAGGTAACTGGCGATGCACAGCGCCAGCACGCCGACTTCGCCGATGGTTGGATTGGCGATGAGGGCCATAAGGCGATCGCCCATGATGGAGACGAGCAGCAGGCCCGGCGTCATGCCGACCACGGAGCCGATGGCGAAGTCGGAGAGCCGGATGCCGCTGGCGCCGAGGGCCAGGTTGACGAAGGTCCCCGGGGCCACCGGCACCACCCGGAACGCCACGACAACCAGGATGCCGCGCTCCCTGACCCCATCGAGAACGCGCTGCAGCTTCGGGCCGAGCAGGCGGGCCAGGGCCGCCTTTCCGAGCCAGGCGCCGACGAAATAGACAAGGAACGCGCTGCTGAAGACGCCGAGCATCGAATAGGCGAAGCCGTACCACGGCCCGTAGACTGCGGCTGTCGCCAGGACGAGCGCATTGACCGGAAAGGCCACGACGGCGGCCAGCAGGAACGCCGCCAGGACCAGCAGGGGCGCCCAGGCATTGCCTCGCGCACTGGCCAGGAAGCCCTTGATCCGGTCGGCGGTGACGACCTCGGCAAGGCCCGTGACGTGCCAGGCCGCCGCGACTGCCAGCAGTCCGAGCAGGAGGACCGCGACGGTCAGGAGGGCTTTTATCTGCATGCAGCCCCACAGTACGGCAAATTGGGAATCGTGCTAGATCGAACGCATGCTGATGTTCGACATACCCTTCGGGACGACCGACTGGGCCGACGTGGCCCCGACGGAACACCCCGGCGAGACCGGCAAGGCGTTCTGGCGGACCAGGACGTTCAACAACATCCGCGTGCGGATGGTCGAGTACACGCCGGGCTATCTCGCCGACCACTGGTGCCTGAAAGGCCACGTCCTGCTGGTGCTGGAAGGCGAGCTGCACACCGAACTGGCCGACGGACGCACCGTCGTGCTGAAACAGGGCCAAAGCTACCAGGTGGCCGACGGCGATCTCGCGCACCGCTCCTACACCAGGGACGGCGCCAAACTTTTCATAGTGGACTGACATGACTGACATGATCGGATTTATCGGCGTCGGCACCATGGGCGAGCCGATGTGCCGCAACCTGGCGAAGAAGAGCGGCATGGCGGTGCTGGCCGCCGACCGCGATCCCGCGCCGCTGAAGCGCCTCGAGGCGGACGGCGTCAAGATCGCCTCGCTCGACGAGATCGCCACGAGCTGCCGCACGATCTTCCTGTCGCTGCCCGGCGGCAAGGAAGTGGCACAGGTCTGCCTGGGCGAGGGCGGGCTGGTCGACAAGGCCAAGCTCGGCTGGACCGTGATCGATCTCAGCACGTCGCCGCCGCGCCTCGCGCAGCGGCTCTACGAGGAGTTCGAGGGCAAGGCCTCGGCCTTCGCCGACGCGCCGGTCGCGCGCACGCGCCAGGCCGCGATCGACGGCACGCTGTCGATCATGGTCGGCGCCACGCCGCAGTGCTTCGAGCGCATCGAACCGCTGCTGCGCCACATGGCGAGCGAGGTCACCCACTGCGGCGCCGCCGGTGCGGGCCAGACGGTGAAGATCCTGAACAACATGGTGCTGTTCCAGACCGTGGTGGCCCTGGCCGAGGCGCTCTCGATCGCTCGCGCACAGGATGTCGACGGCAAGGTTCTGTTCGAGACGCTCGCCAAGGGTTCGGCCGATTCCTTTGCGCTGCGCAACCACGGCATGAAGGCGATGCTGCCGGGTGTCTTCCCCGAGCGCGCCTTCTCGACCGAGTACGCGCTGAAGGATTTGGGCTACGCCATCGAGCTGGGCGAGCAGCACGGCGTGCCCGGCCTCGGCGCCGACGTCGCCCGCGAGGTGATGGAGCGTGCCGTCGAACTTGGCCACGGCAAGGAATATTGGCCGGTGCTGCTCAAGGCCATCGAGGACGCCAAGGGTAAGGGCTGAACCTTCAGACCTTCGGCGCGACGCGCTCGTAGCCCTTGCCGCGCATGCAGTCGGCGGTGAACCAGCTCTCGGTGCGGGCCCGGTCGGCTTCCACACTGCGGCTCGCGAGGTCGCGAGTGGTCTGCCAGGAGCCGGCCCAGAAGGGCGGACTGCTGAACGGAAAAGTGAGCAAGTCCGAATAAGCCCGAAGCGCTTCCTGCGTGCCGACGTGACGGCAATGCAGGGTGTCGCTGTCCAGCGCCGCCCGCTCGACACCCGGCTTCTCCCATTGGCTCGGCATATCGCAGCCGGCGAGGAGAAGCATCGTGATGAAGGGCAGGATTTTGTGCATGGCGATGATATGGTCGCCGCGGCCGATGGGGTTGTGAAGAGGGAGACGTTCGGATGGCGCGTATTGCTGTGGGTGGATTCCAGCACGAGACCAATACTTTTGCTCCGCAGCAGGCCACCTGGGACGAGTTCGTACGCGCCGATGCCTGGCCGCCGCTGCTGCGCGGCCCCGAGATGATCGCGGGCGTCGAAGGCTTCAACATCCCGATCGCCGGTGCCGTGAAGCGCCTGGCCGAACTCGGCCACGAGATCGTGCCGCTGGCCTGGGCGGCGGCGGCGCCGGCTTCCTACGTGACCGAAGACGCCTACGAGAAGATGTGGGCGCTGTTCGACGAGGACCTGAAGAAGTTCGGGCCCTTCGACGCGGTCTATCTCGACCTGCACGGCGCCATGGTGGCCGAGAACACCGAGGACGGCGAAGGCGAGCTGCTGCGTCGCATCCGCGGCGTCGTCGGCAACGAGCTTCCGATCGTGGCCAGCCTCGACTACCACGCCAATCTCACGCCCGAGATGGCCAGCCTCTCGACCGCGCTGGTGGGCTATCGCACCTACCCGCACATCGACATGGCGGTGACCGGCAAACGCGCCGTCGAGTTGCTCGACCGGCTGCTGAAAGAGAAGCGCCCGGTCTATCGCGCCTACCGTCAGCTCGATTTCCTGATCCCGCTGGTCTGGCAGTGCACCTTCATCGAGCCGGCCAAGGCGATCTTCGATCTCGTGGGCGAACTCGAAGCGGGCGAGAAGAGCCACAACCAGGGCATCGTCAGCGTGACGCACACGCCGGGTTTCCCGCCGGCCGACATCGCCCAGTGCGGACCGGCGCTGGTGGTCTACGGCCACGACAAGGAGGCGGTCGAGGCCGCCGCCGACAAGCTGGCGGCCACGGTGAAGGCCCAGGAGAAAGCCTTTAACGGCGAGCTTCTCGACCCCGACCAGGCAGCACTGCGCGCCATCGAGCTTTCCAAGAAGGCCAAGAAGCCGATCGTGCTGGCCGACGTGCAGGACAATCCAGGCGCCGGCGGAACGTCCGACACGATCGGTCTCTTGTCGGCGTTGATGCGCCACAAAGCCAAGGGCGCGGTGATCGGCATGATCGTGGACGAGGGTGCAGCGAAGGCGGCCGTCGAGACGGGCGAGGGCAACATCATGCGCCGCGGCATCGGCGCCGTGGTGGGCTACGCCGGCGAGAAGCCGGTCGAGGCCGACTGGCGCGTGGTGAAGCTCAGCGACGGCATCTTCACCGGCACCGGGCCGTTCTACGGCGGCGCCAAATTCCAGATCGGGCCGATGGCGCTGGTCACGGACGAGGCCTCGGGCGTGTCGGCGGTCCTTGCGTGCAAGCGCGTGCAGGCGGCGGACCAGGAAATGTTCCGCACGGTCGGCGTCGAGCCGTCGAAAGTGCCGATCCTGGCACTGAAATCGACCGTGCATTTCCGCGCCGACTTCCAGCCGATCGCCGAGACCATCCTGGTGGTGCAATCGCCCGGCGCCCACATCACGGATCCGGTGGACATGCCCTACAAGCACCTGCGCAAGGGCATCCGGCTCAGGCCGATGGGGCCAGTTCACGCGTAGCGGCGTGAGACAGGGGTTCACGTCGTTGTCCCGTCGTGCTGCAACAGCCAAGCCTCTGTTTCTATTAGCCAAATCGGAAGTCGGCCGAACGGGACGTGGGACACCGAATGACTTGTTTCACGTCGCCGCTCGTTGGCCGCAAGACTCGATTTGCCGGTCTCCCGAAGGTCGAGGGTGTGCCGTGCGCCCATGCGATGTCCTCCCGTGAATCCCGCTTTCTGCGACAGGATTATCAGAAGGATAGGATAGTGTAAATAGGCCTATCTCGTGGCGATAACTGTGACGTGCCGGCATTTTGCCAGCATTTAAGATCCCCCCGATCACCTTTGAGGGAAAGCAGCGCGATGACAAAGGCACCAGTCGCCAAAGTCGTGATGGAGAACGTCAACAGCCCGGGCGGCCACGTCGTGCGGGTCGACGCCGACAAGTACAACGCCATGAGGCGGGCAATCCTCGCTTCCTTGCCGAAAAGCGCATCGGGCCTGACGGTCGCGGAACTGAAGCAGCGGGTGTTGCCGCGCTTGCCGGAAGATCTTTTCCCCGGCGGCGCCAAGGCGGGCTGGTGGCTCAAGGGTGTCCAGCTCGATCTCGAAGCAAAGCGTTTGATCGCCCGCATCGAGTCCAAACCGCTGCGCCTGCATCGGCTCTGAGCTTCTGGCCGACGGCCAGCAAATCCGTCACGTGCGGTAGGTATCGTCCGCCCCGGGGGAGAGGGGTGGTCGATGGAAACGACGCTCGGTCGCGGCTGGGCCCGAACGGGTTGTGCAGGGCTTGTCGCCGCGTTGGTGATCGCGTCGGCTCGACCGGCATCGGCTCAGGAGCACGCGACTACCATCTTGGGCGATGAACTCCGCCGCTTCCTCCATGACGAGGCGATCGCGACCCTTCATATCCGCAGCTATCTCCTCGATCGGGTGAACCAGAGGCCGCCCAACTTCGCGGCCATGACGATCGGCGGCTGGCTGGGCGTTCAGAGCGGGTGGCTTTACGACACCTTCCAGATCGGCGCGGTGGGATACACCTCGCAGCCCATCTGGGATCCGCAAAGCCCGACGGAGACGTCCGACGGAACGGGGCTTCTGAAACCGGGCGGGTATGGATTCTTCTCACTCGGCCAGGCCTATGCCTCGGCGCGCTGGAAGGGGCAGACGGCCACCGCTTACCGCCAGTATATCGACGAGCTGGAGGTCAATCCGCGCGACGATCGCGAGCTGCCACAGACCTTCGAAGCCTATGCCCTGCGCGGCGGGTTCGGCCCGGTCAATTACTTCGCGGGCTATGTCGCCGCCATCAAGCCGCGCGACTACTCGGCCTTCATCAACATGGGAGAGGCCGCCGGCGCCCCCAACTTCAATGCCGGCATGGCGCTGGGCAGCCTCAAATACGGCAGCATGGACAAACTGCAGCTCCGGACCTCGACCTACTACGTGCCGGACATTCTGTGGTCGAGCTACAGCGACGTCGGCGGAACGATCCCCATCAGCGAACACTTCAAGGTGCGCCTAGCCGGCCAGTTCGCGGCCCAGGGCAGCAACGGCCTCAATGTCCTGACGGGCCGGCCCTTCAGCACCTTTTGGGGCGGCGTGCGCGCCGATGCGATCTGGGGGCCGATGACGGTGACGGCGGTCTACACGCAGACCGGAAGTGCCGCCAACTGGCGTTCGCCTTACGGCATCTGGATCGGCTACACCAAGCAGCAGGTGCTGGATTTCGACCGCGCCGGCGAGCGGGCCTACCAGATCGGCGGCGCCTACGATTTCAAGGGAATGGGTCTTCCGGGCCTGGCCTTCATCTACTCGGCCACATACGGCACCGACTCCGTCAATGCGATCACCGGCCAGGCGCTGCCCGAAAGCTGGGAATACGATCTCGACCTGCAGTTCCGGGCAGATCCCTGGCCGGTGCCCGACTGGCTAAAACCGCTTCAACTGCGAGGGCGTGTCGCCTTCGTCAATCAATACCTCAACAACACGCTCAGCAATTCGCTGACCGAATACCGTTTCGTCCTCAATTACGAAGTGAGCTGGCAGGGCCCGCGTCGTCGCTAGAATTCAGGTCCCGCCACGAAACGCGGGCCGGAGCGCCCACACCATCGGCACGGTGGTGAGCGCCACGCAGGCCACGACCGCGAGCGCCGTCGTGAGGCCGATGACGTCGCCCAGCAGGCCGAACAGCAGCGGGCCCGTGGCGCCGGCCACGGAGCCGCCGGTGTAGAACACGGCAAAGGCATGCGTGCGCTTCTCGGGGCTGACGAATTCGGGAACGGTGCCGTAGAGCACCGACGAGGTGCCGTTCAGCATCAGGCCGATGGCCGGCAGCAACAGGAGCGCGACGTCGAGCGATAGCGGCAGGACGGCCAGGATGAGAAGCGTCGTGGCGACCTCGGTGAGGATGACCGAGGGCACGACGCCGAGCTTCTGGCCGACCCAGCCCATCACCAGCTTGCCGGCCGCACCTCCAGCAAACAGCAGCGACAGGCCGAGGCCGATGGTCGGCAGGTCGGCGCCTTTGTCCCGCAGGAGAAACGGCAGGAAGATCAGGAAGCCGGTGCGCACCAGGTCGTCGGCAATGTGGATCGAGAAGAGGAGCCAGTAGGCCCACGGCCGGTCCTGGCCGGCGACGGTCTTGGACGGCTCGGACGTGCCATGCGTCACGATCGGCTTCAGCGACGCCAGGATGATGCTGGCGCCGACGACGGCCAGGGCCGCCATCACGACCATGGCCTGCTGCCAGCCGAGCGAGGCCGCTACCAGGGCAAACAGGGCAGGCAGCAGCACCTTGCCGACATCGCCGGTGAAATTGTAGGTGCCGAGCGCCGTGCGCGAGCGCGGCCCGTGATAGGCGGCGGCGACGAGACTCGACGCGATGGGATGCTGGGTGCTGCCGCCGAGGCCGGCGAGCAACAGCCCCGCGATCACGCCATAGAGCGAGCCGGTGAAACCCGCGAGGCAATAGCCGACGGCGATCAGGCCCGTTCCCAGCGCCAGCACGCGGACGCCGCCGAAACGCTCGGCCAGCTTGCCCGACGGGATCTGGCCGATGGCCATGGCGCCGGAATAGACGGTTTTCAGCGCGCCGATGGCGGCGTAGCTCAGGCCGAACTGCGCTTGCAGCAGCGGATAGAGGACGTTCAGCAGGTCGGTGAAGCCGTCATGCAGGGCATGCGCGCCGCCGCACACGGTCAGCGTTCGACGTTCGGAGGGAGCGGGGGAGACGGCGACTGTCATCGCGCTGTCACATTACACGCTTCTACCCCTCTCAGCGATACTCATGCCCCCTCCGCCTTGCGGGCACCTCCCCACTGCGTGGGGAGGAAAGCTATTCACCCGAGGACTAACGCCCCGGGATTCGGTCGTACCAGAAGGCGACCTGCTGCTGGAAATCGGCGTCGGCCACGGCCACGTCGGTGATGACCGAGGGTTTGCCGTTTCGTGGATAGCGCACGCTCTGCAATCTCGTGAACTTGGTGTCGGCCAGGTGCAGGATCAGCACGTCGCCCTGGCGGCGATGGAAGATGAACTCGTGGATCTTCCGGATGTTCACCAGGCTGACGACATAGCGCCCGCCGGTGCCTTCGCCCGAGAGCTGGCGTACGGGGATGTCGCGGCCCTCGTTGGTGATGCCCATCAGTGCCGGCGCTTCCGGTGCCATCATGTTGTCGACGCCGGTTCTCTGGATCATCCGCACCAGCCGGTCGCCGCGCGGCGACAGGGTCGTGATCTTTGCCGGGCTCTGGCACGCGCCGAGCGGGAGAAGGAGGCTGGCGCCGAGCAACGCGCGCCGCAAAAGTACGCTGTTGGACAAACTCAATCCTTTCCGATGCTGTTCATGTCGACGATGACGGGCGCGATGGCCTCGAGCTTGCCGTTGCGGAGCGCCCGGAAGAAGCAGTTGTGTCGCCCGGTGTGACAGGCAACGCCGGTCTGGTCGACGAGCGCCACCAGCGTGTCGCCGTCGCAATCGATACGCAGGTCGACCAGGGTCTGGATGTGGCCCGAGGTGTCGCCCTTGCGCCATGGCGCCTTGCGCGAGCGCGACCAGTAGCAGACGCGCCCCGTGCGCAGGGTTTCGATCACCGCGTCGCGGTCCATCCAGGCCATCATCAGGATTTCGCCCGTATCGTGCTGCTGGGCGATGGCCGGCACGAGGCCCTGGGCGTCGAACCGGACTTCGGCGAGCATCGCGTCGATCTCGGTGGGCGAGTAGGTCACTGGGGTCATCACTGGGGACGTCAATGGGGTCATTGGGGGCGAGCACCTCTGGGCCAGACATGGCCTCCGGAAGGAACGGGGCGTATAGTCGCCTCGTTTCTGCTTGGCAAATCTGGGCAAATCGGGACCTTGTGAAGAAGACGGCGAAAGTGGCTGTTCACAGCCACGACCATCAGCACTGTGTCGAGGATGCCCTGGCGGCAGCCGAGAAGCTGTGCGCGGCGAAGGACCTCAGGTTCACACCGCTGCGACGGCGCGTGCTTGAGTTCGTCTGGTCGAGCCACAAGCCGGTCGGCGCCTATGCGCTTCTCGACAAGCTGCGCAGCGAGGATCTCGGCTCAGCGCCGCCCACGGTCTACCGCGCGCTCGACTTCCTGATCGAGAACGGCCTGATCCATCGCATCGAGCGCATGAACGCCTTCGTCGGCTGCAGCCACCCGGGCGAGGCGCACCGCGGCTTCTTCCTGATCTGCGCCGAGTGCGGCAACGCCGAGGAATTGCAGGCGACCGATCTCGGCGACGCGATCGCCGCCGGCGCCGCCAAACGCGGCTTCACCGCCCGCGAGATGACGCTGGAAGTCACCGGCATCTGCGGCGATTGCCGGAAGTCATAATCTTCTCCCCCGTCTGCGGAGGAGGAAAGAGACGTTAAGCGTTATGGGCGCGGTTGAGGCGTTCGAAGCCTTCGGCGAGGTCGGTCTTCAGGTCTTCGACATCCTCGAGGCCGATGTGCACGCGCAGGAGCTGCTTGCCCTGCGGCCACGGCACGGCGGTGCGGTACTGGTCGGGATGGGCGGGGATCATCAGGCTCTCGTAGCCGCCCCAGCTTGCGCCCATGCCGAAAATGTCCATGCCGTCCAGCATCGCGGCCAGCGCGTTCTTGCTGAAACCGTCGCGCAGCGTGAACGAGAACAGGCCCGACGCGCCCTTGAACTGCTTCTTCCAGTTCTCGTGGCCCGGACAGTCGGGCAGGGCGGGGTGCAGGACCTTGTCGACCTCCGGCCGCGCCTTCAGCCAATGCGCGATGGCCATGCCGCTCACCTCGTGATGGCGCAGGCGCACGCCCATGGTGCGCAGCCCGCGAAGGGCGAGATAGCAATCGTCGGGCGCGGCGTGAAAGCCGAACGACTGGCAGGCGGTCTTGGCAACCTCGAACAGCGGCCGCGTCGCGCAGGAGATGATGCCCATCATCGCGTCCGAGTGGCCGACGATGTACTTGGTGCCGGCATGGACCGAGATGTCGCAACCGTGCTCGAACGGCTTGAAGTAGAGCGGCGTCGCCCAGGTATTGTCGATGATCACGATGGCGCCGTGCTTCTTCGCAATGGCGGCGATGGTATCGACGTCCTGGACCTCGAAGGTCTGCGAGCCGGGCGCTTCCAGGTAGACGATCTTGGTGTTGGGCCGGATCATCTTTTCGATGCCGGCGCCGATCATCGGATCGAAGTAGGTGGTCTCGACGCCGAAATTCTTGAGCGTGGTGTTCGAGAAGCGCCGGGCCGGGCCGTAGGCATTGTCGGTGACCAGCATGTGATCGCCGGACTTGAGGAAGCCCACGATGGCGCCGGTGACGGCGCCGAGCCCCGACTGCACGGCGATGGAGCGGTGCGCGCCTTCGATGGCGGCGACGGCGTCTTCCAGCGCCTTCTGCGTCGGCGTGCCGTTGCGGCCGTAGCCGAAGCCCTCGAACGGGATTCGATTCTCGAACTTCTCCATCGTCGGGGAAAGGATCGTCGAGGCGTGATAGACGGGCGGATTGACGATGCCGAAGTTGTTGTCGGGATCGCGGCCGGCGACGGCCAAAACAGTGTCGGGTCTGGTATAAGTTTTCTTGGAGGTCATGCCTTCGACTATGGCACAGGCCTCACGCTGGCGGCCAGCGATAGACCTCGGGCCAGAGCACGCGCGGGTCCTGCAATTCCCTGGTTTCGCTACGCACGGGCTGAAAGCCTGCCTTGCGATAGGTGTCGAGCGCCTTGGGGTGATCGAGGGTGTTTGTGTTCAGGATCACCCGCACGGGATCGCGCGCCAAAGCGCGTTCGATCGCGCGGTCGAGCAGCCACGGCCCGATCCGTCGGCCGATATAGTCGAGCGTGAGGCCGAAGAAGACGATCTCGTCGCCCTGCAATTCGAAGTAGCCGACCACGGCGCCGTCGTGGCGGGCGACGTGAAGCTCATGACCGGGGGCGGCCAGCAGGGCGGCGAGCGCGTCGTCGGACAGCAGGCGACGCTCGTACCAGAGCCACGGCCGACCGACGCGGTCGTAGAGCTCGCGATAGAGCGCGACGGTGGGCGAGGTCACACGCTCGATCGACACGTCAATATCGGGCGGCAGGCCGCGCCGCGTCCAGCCGATTGGCTTCAGTTCGAGGTAGGTGATGCGGATCGGCAGTCGGCCGTCGCTGCGCGGCGGTGGCTGATGCGCGAACAGCTCAGGGACCGGTGACGATAGGCGTGTCGGCACGGCCGCCCCATTCAGTCCAAGAGCCATCGTAGATGGCGGCTTCGGGCGCGCCGGTCAGGTAGAGGCCGAGGCCCACGACGCAGGCGGTAACGCCCGAGCCGCAGCTTGCCGTGACCTTCTTCGAGGGGTCGATGCCGGAGGACGCGATGCGGGCCGCGAGCTTGTCGGCCGGCAGCATGGTGCCGGTCGCGGGATCGATCAGCTCGTTGTAGGGCAGGTTGTAGGCGCCCGGCATGTGGCCGCCGCGCAGGCCGGCGCGCGGCTCCGGCGCCTCGCCGCGGAAGCGGGCCGCGGCGCGGGCATCGACGATCTGCTCGCGCTTGCTGTCGATCAGTCCGAACACATCATCGACCGAGCGCACCAGCGTGTTGTCGAGGCGGGCGGTGAAGTGACGGTCGCGCGGCGGCGTCGGATCGTCCGTCACCGGGCGGTTCTCGCGCAACCATTTCGGCAGGCCGCCGTCCAGGATCGACACGTCCTTGTGACCCATGGCGCGGAACATCCACCAGACGCGAGCGGCGCCGGTCATCGGCGTGGTGTCGTAGATCACGATCTTGTTGCCGTCGCCGAGGCCAAGCTTGCGCACGCGCGAGGCGAATTTCTCGGGCGGCGGCAGCATGTGGGGGAGCGGGCTCTTCTCGTCGGCGATCTCGTCGATGTCGAAGAACACCGCGCCCGGGATGTGCTGCTGGACGAATTCGGCCTTGGGGTCGCGCTTCTGCGCCGGCAGGTAGAACGAGCCGTCGACGATGCGGACGTCGGGGGCGGCGAGGCGGGCGGCGAGCCAATCGGTGCTGACGAGCGCGTCGGGTCTTGCGTAGTCCATCTCGTGCTTCCTCAAGCCAGCGCAATGACGAACCGGCGGTTCATCTTGCCCTTGTTTTCAATTTTTATGCATTCGATGCCGCCGATCTCGCCGGTGCGCGCGACGTGGGTGCCGCCGCAGGCCTGCAGGTCGACGCCCTCGATCGCGAGCAGGCGGACGCGGCCCGCACCCATCGGCGGGCGCACGCTCATGGTCTTCACCAGCTCGGGCCGTGCGTTCAGCTCCTCGTCGGTGATCCATTGCGGCGTCACCGGCCGGTCGAGCGCGATCAGCTTGTTGACCTCTTCAGTCACCCATTCCTTGGCCGGCACCTCGCCCTCGAGGTTGAAGTCGAGGCGGCTCTTGTCGGCGCCGACCTGGCCGCCGGTCACGTTGCCCTTGATGACGGCCGACATGACATGCAGCGCGGTGTGCATGCGCATGTGTAGATAGCGCCGCTCCCAGTCGAGCGCGCTCTGTACCGAGGCTCCCACCGCCGGCCGGGCGGCATCGGGCGCCAGCACATGCAGCACGTCGTCGCCACTCCCATCTGCAGAGGGGGCCTTCAGCGCATCGACAATGCGGGCCTCGCCGCCGTCCCAGCGCAATACGCCGGTGTCGCCGGGTTGACCGCCGCCGGTGGGATAGAAGATGGAGCGATCCAGCCGCACGCCGCGCTCGTCGAGCGCGGTCACGGTGGCATCGGCTTCCTTGAGATAGGCATCCTGACGGAAGAGTTCTTGGAACATGGAAGTGGGCATGGAGGGGATTTAGGCCCTCGCCAGACGCGCCGCAACTTCCCTCGACGTCGGCATCGAGGGCGCGGCGCCCAACCGCTCGACGGAACAGGCGGCGGCGGCATTGGCGTAGCGGGCGGCCTCGACCGGCGTGGCACCGGCGGCCAGGCGGGCGGCCAGCGCGCCCACGAAACAGTCGCCGGCGCCCGTCGTGTCCACGACCTTGGCTTTCAGCGCCGGCACGCGGGCGGCGCCCTCGGCGGTGACCACGACGGCGCCGCGCTTGCCTAAGGTGGCGACGACGGTGCGAGCGCCCTTCAGGCGGAGCTTTTCGCAGGCGGCGACGACCGCCTCGATCGGACTGGAAGCGCCGATCTCGGCTCCCGTCGCCTGCGACAACTCGATCTCATTCAGGACCGCGACGTCCACGCACTTCAGCAGCCGGCTGGGATGGCGCACGAACGGCGCCAGGTTGAGGACGGTGCGGGCGCCGGCGGCGTGCGCGCGCCCGAGCACGGCCTCGGTCGTGGCGAGCGGCGTCTCGAACTGCGCTACCCAGACTTCGTCACGATGCGGGGCCTGACGGACCATCGCCGTCGTCAGATGCAGGTTGGCGCCCGAGGCGACGGTGATCGCGTTGTCACCCCCGGCCACCTGGATCAGCGCCACGCCGGTGGCATGTCCGTCGATTTCCCGGACGCCGGAACTGTCGACGTCGTTGTCGGCGAGGAAGCTGCGCAAGGCATCGGCGAAGGCATCCTTGCCGACGGCGCCGACCATGGCGGTCGCGGCGCCGAGACGGACCGAGGCGATGGCCTGGTTGAGGCCCTTGCCGCCGGGCAGGAACGAAACCTTGCCACCGAGCAGCGTTTCACCCGCGGCGGGCCGCCGTGTGCTCTGCACGACGACATCCATGTTGAGGCTGCCGCAGACGACGACTCTGCTCATCGAGTGGGGCTCATGTCATCCAGGACGGCAGCGGCAACTTCTTCTCGCGCAGGAATGCCGGATTGAACAGTTTCGACTGATAGCGTGAGCCGCCATCGGCCAGGATGGTGACGATCGTCTTGCCGGGCCCGAGTTCCCTGGCGAGCTTCATCGCACCCACGATGTTGATGGCGGTCGAGCCGCCCAACACGAGGCCTTCGTGCTGGATGAGATCGAAAAGAACGGGCAGGGCTTCCTCGTCGGTGACCTGGTAGGCGAGATCGATCGGCGCACCTTCGAGGTTCTTGGTGATGCGACCCTGGCCGATGCCTTCGGTGACCGAATTGCCCTCGGCCTTCAGCTCGCCCTTGGCGTAGAAGTTGTAGAGCGCCGAGCCCATCGGATCGGTGATCGCTATCTTCACGCCGGCATTGCGCTCCTTCAGCGCCATCGCAACGCCCACGAGCGTACCGCCGCTGCCGACCGAGCAGGTGAAGCCGTCGACCTTGCCGTCGGTCTGGTCCCAGATCTCAGGCCCCGTCGTGCGATAGTGGCCGTCTCGGTTGGCGACATTGTCGAATTGATTGGCCCAGACCGCACCGTTCGGTTCCTTGGTGGCGATTTCCTTGGCCAGCGTCTCGGAATAGCGGACGTAATTGCCGGGATTGGCATAAGGCAGCGCCGGCACGAGGCGGAGATCGGCGCCGCACAGGCGCAGCATGTCCTTCTTCTCCTGGCTCTGTGTCTCGGGCATCACGATCACCGAGCGGTAGCCCAGCGCATTGGCGACCAGGGCAATGCCGATGCCGGTGTTGCCGGCCGTGCCCTCGACCACCACGCCGCCCTTGCGCAGCGTGCCGCGTTTCTCGGCGTCGCGGATCATCGCCAGCGCAGCGCGATCCTTCACCGACCCGCCGGGATTGAGGAATTCAGCCTTGCCGTAAATCTCGCAGCCCGTGGCCTTTGAGGCGGCGCGCAGCTTGATCAACGGCGTGTTGCCGATGCTTTCGATGAAACCCGACCGGACGTTCATGACTTGCTCACTGTGCTGGACCCTGCACTCCCTGAGGGACGGTAGACAGGGAGCGGGGCAAGGCGCAACCGGCTTAGCGCCAGCGGGCTCGCACGTCGGCGCGATGAAGCGCCAGCCACTGCAGGGCGATCACGGCGGTCGCATTGTCGATCTCGCCGCGGTCGAGCATCGCGCGAGCCTCAGCGAACGGCACGACCTTGACCAGGATATCCTCGCCTTCGGTTTCGAGGCCGAACACACCACCGGCATGGGTCGTGTCGGCGCGGCCGACGAAGAGCGCGCAGGTTTCCGACATAGCGCCCGGACTGGCGATGACGTTGTGCATCGGGATCAGGTCGCCGATCGCGAGCCCGGCTTCCTCGACCGATTCGCGACGCACCAGATCCTCGGGCGTCTCGCCCTGTTCGATGATGCCCGCGACCGTCTCCCATCCCCAGGGATGGCGTCCGGCAACGTACGAGCCGGCCCGGAACTGACGGATGAGGACGACCTCGTCGCGCACCGGATCGTAGGGCAGGACCGCGGCGGCATGGCCGCGCTCGAAGACCTCGCGGACGACGAGGGGGCTTTGGCCGCCCTGAAAGAGGCTATGCCGAAAGGAGTAGCGGCCGACCTTGAAGTACCCCTGGAAGGCCACGACGTGGTCGACCAGTTCGACCTTTTCGCCGGGCGGAGGAGGGCTAGCCATGGGGACAACTCCACAGGCAAAAAGGGGCCGCTCCCTTCCGAGAACGGCCCCGATTGGCTCCGGAGGTAGGACTCGAACCTACGACCGGGCGATTAACAGTCGCCTGCTCTACCGCTGAGCTACTCCGGAATGGAAATCGGCGCGGGCGGCGGTATCCAGCCCGCGAAGGCGCGATGTTTTGACAGAGCATCCCTGCCCACGCAAGGGCATCGGTCGTCGCGGTTTGTGGAGGCCTGGGCCGGAATCGAACCGGCATACGCGGATTTGCAGTCCGCTGCATCACCACTCTGCCACCAGGCCGCGCGAGGAACGGCGGGTGCTATACTCATGCTGCGACAGAACGGTCAAGCCGAGCGGTCCGAGCGCCCTTTGACGCTGTCGCCACGCGCCGCCTATAAACACCGCTATATGTAGAGGTTGCTTGATGACGGATTTCGCTCTCGCGCGGCGTAACATGGTCGACGGCCAGCTCAGGCCGAACCGGGTGACCAACACGGCGCTGCTGGCCGTCCTGGGCGAGTTGCCGCGGGAGCGGTTCCTGCCCGATGCCGTTCGTTCCGTCGCCTATGCCGACGAGGATGTGCCGCTGGGCGGTGGCCGCTACCTGATGGAACCCATGGTCCTGGCCCGGCTGCTCCAGACGCTTCAACCCCAGCCCGAGGACAAGGCCCTGGTGGTCGGGGCCGGGCGGGGCTACGGCGCGGCTCTTCTTGCACGGCTCGCGAAGGCGGTGACGGCGCTGGAAAGCGACCCTGTACTGGCGGCCGCGGGCGAGCAGATCGCCAAGGACCTTGGCCTCGCCGGCGTCGAGTGGACGATTGGCAAGCTGGAGCAGGGTGTTCCGGCCTCGGGGCCGTATGACGTCATCCTGATCGAGGGGGCCGTTCGGCAGGTTCCCCAGGCGATCTTCGATCAATTGGCCGAAGGCGGCAGGCTGGCCGTGACCATCTCCGGGACTGCCGGTGCGATGGGTGTTGCCCAGATCTTCGTGAAGGATGGCGGCGTGACGTCGGGCCGGCCGCTGTTCGAGGCCGGCACGCCGCTCCTGCCAGGGTTCGCATCGCCGCCGCGCTTCACTTTCTGATGAACCGCCGACGGGCTGGCCACCGCATCGGGGACTACCAATGCCGGTTCCCGCAGTGCTAGGCTCCGCTCCCATATGAGAGTCAGTCCCATGCGTATTCCGCCCGGTTTGAGTCACGCCTGTGCCGCCGCAGGGCTCGCGCTTGCGGTCGGGTTGGGCGCGCCACCGGAGGCCCGGTCGCAGAGCCTGATCGAGGCCCTGTCGACGACCTACAATTCCAATCCCGACCTTCTGGCGAGCCGGGCGTTGCTGCGGCAGACCGATGAAACGCTGGCACAGGCGGTGGCAAACTGGCGGCCGCGGGTGACCTTGTCGCTGAACTACAACAAGAACATCGACGCCAACTACCCGATGACCACGCCGAACATCGTCCAGACGCCCACATTCTGGACGTTGAACGGCAAGTCCACCCTGCTTCAGGTGACCCAGCCGATCTTTCTCGGCGGCCAGACCGTCGCCAATACGAAGCAGGCGCAGGCCAACATCCAGGCGCAGCGCGCCGTGCTCGCCGACACCGAGCAGAACGTCCTTTTGGCAGGCGTGACGTCGTACGCCGACCTGGTGCAGAACATCGCCATCGCCGATGCGCGCCGCAACAACGTCAACGTCCTCGTCCAGCAGCTCGACGCAACGCGCGAGCGTTTCCGCGTCGGCGAACTCACGATCACCGACGTGTCGCAGGCCGAAGCCCGGCTGGAACTGGCCAAGGCCGACCTCGTACAGGCCGACACCCAGGTTCGCATCGCCGAAGCCGCCTTCCAGCGCACCGTCGGCGTGAGGCCGGCCAAGCTGGGCGAGATTCCCCTGGTCGGCGGATTGCCGGCCAGCGAAGAGGAGGCCGTGGCGCTCGCCATGGACGGGGGCCCGCGTTCGGTCAGCGCCCAGTACCGCATTTCGGCGGCGACCTACGGCGTGAACAGCGCGGTCGGCGCACTGCTGCCCCAGATCAACATGGTGGGCACGATCCAACAGCAGTTCGACGTGCAGGTCCCGGGTGACAGGTTCTACAACTACATCCTGGGCTTCCAGGCCACGATCCCGATCTATCAGGGCGGCGGCGAGTGGTCGCGCATCAGGCAGGCCAAGGAACTGGTCGGCCAGCGGCGTAACGAACTCGACAGCGCGCGCCGCGCCGTGGCCGAGAACGTCATCCGCGCCTGGCGCCAGCTCGACTCGTCGCGTTCCAGGGTGACGTCGTTCGAAGCCCAGGTCCGCGCCAACGAAGTGGCCCTGAACGGCGTGCGGCAGGAAGCGCTGGTCGGATCGCGCACCACCCTCGACGTGCTGAACGCCGAACAGGAATTGCTCAACTCCCAGGTCAACCTCATCCAGGCGCGCCACGACGTACAGGTGTCCTACTACGGCGTTCTGGGCGGCATCGGGCGCCTGACGGCGCGGACTCTCAGTCTTCCGGTCGAATATTACGACGAAGAGAGGTACTATAACGACGTGGGTTCCCGCTGGATCGGCTGGGGCAATGGCGACACTGCAGCCCCCGTCGCCTCGGGTAACGTCTCCACGGGCAGTCCCGCCGCGGGGGGCAGTAGCAGATGAGCGATGCCAAAAGCGCGAACAACGATCCGTCGATGGACGATATCCTCGCCTCGATCCGCAAGATCATCTCCGACGACGAGGCGCGCGCCCAGGTCGGTAATCAGCAGGCGCTGAGCCAATCCGCCCGGCCGACTGTCGTTCCTCCGGTCGAACCGCGGCTGCCGCCGGCAATCGGCGGCGCAGGCCGCGACGATGTCCTCATGCTGACCGACCTCATCGAGGAGCCCAAGTCCAGCACCACGGCGAGCAGGCCCGTGCCGATTCCGCTGCCGCGGATCGATCCCGCGAGTGCTTCAGAAATGCCGCAACCGTCCTTCGAACAGCCGCCCCTCGGACAGCTGCATGACAGCGCACTCGTTGGCTCGGGCGCGGTCGGAGCTGCCAGCTCGGCCTTCGCCCGCCTCAACCAGGCCGTCCAGGAAAGCGTGCCGGCGCCGTCTGCCCACGATCCCGGCCCGGCCATCGACGCCAACGGCAAGACTGTCGAAGACCTGGTGAAGGAAATGCTGCGGCCGATGCTGAAGGAGTGGCTCGACCGCAACTTGCCGCCGATGGTCGAGCGGTTCGTCGAACGCGAGATCGTCCGGCTGACCCGCCGCTGACCCCCAGGCGCCGCCCGTAATCCAACGCCACGGCGCAGCCCGTGGCGTTTTCGTTTATAAGGCAAGAGATGCTCGACAAGACCTACGACCCCAAGGAAATCGAAGCCCGCCGCTATCCCGAGTGGGAGCAGGCCGGGGCTTTCCGCGCTCATCCCGAGTCGGGCAAGCCGCCTTATTGCATCGTCATCCCGCCGCCCAACGTCACCGGCAGCCTGCACATGGGCCACGCCCTCGACAATACGCTGCAGGACGTGCTGATCCGTTGGCGCCGCATGAAGGGCGACGACGTGCTGTGGCAACCCGGCACCGATCATGCCGGTATCGCCACGCAAATGGTCGTGGTGCGCAACCTCGAGCAGGACGGGATCGGTCTCGCGGTCGAGGGCGCCGCCCGCAACGACGCCAACAAGAAGCTGCTCAACCGCGAAGAGTTCCTGGCCAAGGTCTGGGAGTGGAAGGCTTTTTCGGGTGGCACGATCACCGGCCAACTTCGCCGGCTCGGCGCCTCGTGCGACTGGAGCCGCGAGCGCTTCACCATGGACGAGGGGCTGTCGGACGCCGTGCTGAAGGTGTTCGTCGAACTCTACAAGGCCGGCCTCATCTACAAGGACCTGAGGCTGGTCAACTGGGACCCCAAGATGCTGACGGCGATCTCCGACCTGGAGGTCGAGTCGCGCGAGGTGAGGGGCAGCCTCTGGTACTTGAAGTATCCGATCGAGGGCGCTGCCGACGAATTCATCGTTGTGGCCACCACGCGGCCGGAGACGATGCTGGGCGACACCGGCATCGCGGTGCACCCCGACGATCCCAAGTGGAAGCACCTGATCGGCAAGCATGCCGTACTGCCGCTGGTCGGCCGCCGCATCCCGATCGTGGCCGATGAGTACTCCGATCCGGAAAAGGGATCGGGCGCGGTGAAGATCACGCCGGCGCATGACTTCAACGATTTCGAGGTCGGCCGGCGGCACAACCTCGAAGCGATCAGCATCTTCGACAAGTTCGCGCGCCTGAACGAGAAGGCGCCGGAGAAATATCGCGGCCTCGACCGATTCGACGCGCGCAAGAAGATCGTGGCCGAGATGGAAGAGCAGGGACTGCTCGACAAGATCGAGCCGCACACCCATGCCGTGCCCTACGGCGATCGCGGCGGCGTGCCGGTCGAGCCCTATCTCACCGAGCAGTGGTACGCCGACGCCAAGAAGCTCGCCGAGGCGCCGATCGCGGCGGCGCGCGACGGTCGCGTGAAATTCGTGCCCGAGCGGGGCCGCGACGAGTTCTTCCGCTGGATGGAGAACATCCAGCCGTGGTGCGTGTCGCGCCAGCTCTGGTGGGGCCATCAGATTCCGGCCTGGTACGGCCCCGACAAGAAGGTCTTCGTCGAGCTGACGGAGGAAGAGGCGAAGGCCGCGGCGCTGAAGCATTACGGCGAGGACGTCGTGCTGGTGCGCGATCCCGACGTGCTCGACACCTGGTTCAGCTCGGCGCTGTGGCCGTTCTCGACACTGGGCTGGCCGGACAAGACAGCCGAGCTTGCGAAGTATTACCCGACCAGCGTGCTGGTGACCGGCTGGGACATCCTGTTCTTCTGGGTCGCTCGCATGATGATGATGGGCATGCACTTCGTGAGGGAGGTGCCGTTCCGCACCGTCTACCTGCACGGGCTGGTGACGGACGAGAAGGGCCAGAAGATGTCGAAGTCGAAGGGGAACGTGATCGATCCCCTGGAACTGATCGACAAGTACGGCGCCGATGCGCTGCGCTTCACGGTGGCGTCCTTGGCCGCGGCGCAAGCAGGTCGCCTGCGGCTGGCGCCGGCCCGGGTCGAGGGCTCGCGCAACTTCGCGACCAAGCTGTGGAACGCCACGCGCTATGCCGAAATGAACGGTGCGGCGTTGCCGAAAGGTTTCGATCCGGCGACGGCGAAGCTCACCGTCAACAAGTGGATGCTGGGCGAGCTTGCGCGTGCCAACACGGGGATCGACAAGGCCCTGACGGAATTCCGGCTCAACGACGCAGCCAGCGCGCTCTACGAGTTCATCTGGGGAATCGTCTGCGACTGGTACGTCGAGCTGACCAAGCCGATCCTGCAAGGCGCGGACGGTCCGGAAAAGGACGAGACGCGCGCCGTCACGGCCTTCGTGCTGCGCGAGACGGTGAAGCTGCTCCATCCGGTGATGCCGTTCATCACCGAGGAATTGTGGGACAAGCTCGGCCATCGCGCCGAGCATGGCGCGCTGATCGGTCAGCCCTGGCCGGTTGCCAGGGCCCTGGATGCCGCCGCCGACGCTGAAATGGGTTGGCTGGTGAAACTGATCTCCGACATCCGCTCGGCGCGGGCCGAACTGAACGTGCCGGCAGCGGCCAAGCTCAAGATGCTGGTGGTGGGCGGCGACGGCACGACCGCGAAGCGGCTGGAGACGCATCGCGCCGCGATCGAGCGGCTGGCGCGAATCGAGGGGATCGAGCCGGCCGCGACAGCGCCGAAGGGGGCGTTGCAGATCGTGGTGGGCGAGGCGACCTACGCCTTGCCGGTCACCGACGTGATCGACCTGAAGGCCGAAGGCACGCGGCTGCAGAAGGAAATCAAGAAGCTGGCCGACGAGGTCGGCAAGATCGACGCCAAGCTCGGCAACGCGGCCTTCGTGTCAAAGGCGCCGGAAGAGGTGGTCGAGGAGCAGCGCGAGCGCCGCAGCCAGGCCGAACAAACCCGCGAGCGACTCAGCACGGCGCTGGAGAGACTCGGCGCCTGACCCCTCCGTCAGCGTAAGACGCTGACACCTCCCCCGCAGACGGGGGAGGAGAGGCACTGTTCATCCTCTTCCCCTTTGCGGAGTCCGCAAAGGGGAAGTGCCCTCGTCTTACGAGGGCGATGGGGTTCATGTCCCTTTAGTCACTTCAGCGGCTTCGTCCACCAGTTGGACGCGATGGTCAGGTCGGACCGGCGGAGCACCTCGGCCTTGGCGAGGTCGCGGTCGCCGCAGGTCACCAGGATCTGCACCGCGCCGTGTTCGTGGATCAGCGTGGACGCATGGGAGAGCAGCGCCTCGCCGACCGTCATCCAGTGGCGAGGCTCGGTCACGCAAAAATCGTCGATCAGGTAGGTGTCGCCGCCCGGATCGAAGACCGGAGACGACGGAAATTTCCGCGCGATCAGGAAGCCCAGGAACTGGCCGCCTTCCGTTGCGACCAGAAAGTAGGTGCCGGGTTCCGTCAGCAGCCTGGTGAAGAACAACTGTGTCACCGCCGCCGATTGCGGATGCTTGCGCCAGAATGTCGGCTGGTACTTCTGGTATTGCAGCCGGTTGCGCTCCGCGAGGTCTACGGTTGCTTCAATGTCGGACGCGGCGGCTTTGCGGACGTCCATGGCAACCCCATCAGGCTATGATGCTTTGCGCAGATCCGGAACGTAGGGTTTGCTGGTGAAATGCTCCTGGCCGTCGCCACGGGCGAAGCGGAGTCCGGCCCGGCGGATCGCCTCGTCGTCGACTGGCTCGAGTGGGACGTAGAAGCGGTCGTCGACCTTGGTGAAGGTGTCGTTGTCGACGCGGTTATAACAGATCAACAGGGTCCAGCGCCGGTTGGCCGAGCGGTTGGCGTCGGAGCGGTGGATGGCGTTGCAGTGGAAGACCAGCGCGTCGCCGGCTTCCAGCTCGCAATACTCGACCGGGCATTTTTCGAGGATGTGCGGCATGCGCTTGGGGTCGACTTCGTTCTGGGTCGGCGACAGCGGTGTGTGATCGATGCGGCCCAGCCGATGCGAGCCGGTGGCGATCTGCAGGCAGCCGTTGTTCCGGTCGGTCTTGTCGAGCGCGATCATGACCGAGAGCAAGTCGGGCCGGAGGCAGCCGTTGTAGTACCAGTAGCCGTAATCCTGGTGCCATTCCCAGGCGCCGCCGACCTCCGGCTCCTTGGCCGTGAGCTTCGACTGGTAATGATAGACCGGGCCGCCCAGCAGGGCGGCGGATGTGTCGACCATCCGGTGCGTGCGGGCGGCGAGGCCGTAGACACTGTCACCGGCGCGGTTCCAGAGCGCGATGCGGGTCGAACGGCCCTCGCCGTCGCGGCGATCGAGGATGCTGTCGCGGACGGCCGGATCTTCCTCCATCGCCCGGGTCAGGAGCTTGACCTCGTCCGGCGCGAACAGGCCGCGCGCGTAGGTGAATCCCTTCTCGTTGAATTCGGCCATCTGGGCCGCGCTCAGGATATTGGACATCCGTTCCTCACCTAGATCGGGCGGAAGAGGTTGCGACCGCCCTCGTCGGAGACCGCCACCTTACGCCCAAGCTGCTCGCGCGTCAGCATGTCGGCCAGGATGGCCGGCTCCTGGGGGGCCATGGCGACGAAGCGGTCGCCGGTGGCATCGAGTCGTCCGAGGATATAGCCGCGTTCCGGGGCATCCTTGCCGTAGGTCACGCAGTAGGTTTCTATCGTGCCGGTGCCTGTGGGCTCGGTCTCGACCCTCCGCTTCGGCCTGGCGTCGAGTTCGGCCTGGAATTTCTTGGGATCCTCGCGTTTCCACGCGCCTTTGGTAGGCTCGGTCGAATAGAGGCCGGCCGAGTGCTTGGTGAGGTAGTTGCCGTTGGCCGTCACCATGCCGAATGAGCCGGGTTTACGGCGCACCACGTTCATCATCTCGGCGATGGAATGGGTGACATAGTTGTTGCCGGGACCGCCGAAGAACGGCAGGCCGCCGGTGACACTGATCGGCCGCGTATCGTTCTCGGCGATGCCGATTTCCGTCATCGCGACTTCGACCGCGGACGGGAAGCAGCTGTAGAGGTCGAAGGCCGCGACGTCGGCGACTTTCTTGTTGGCCATGTCGAGCGCGATGCGCGCGCAGCCGCGGATGGCGGGCGAGGCGTCGAGCTTCTCGCGCTCCGAGACGACCCAGGTATCGGTGCCATCGGCGCAGCCGTGCAGGAACACCCAGCGGTCCTGCGGGATACCCCATTCGCGCGCCTTCTCGACGGAGGTCATCAGCACGGCGGCCGACTGATCGATGATGGCGTTGGCGTTCATCAGCCTTGGATAAGGGAAGCAGATCCAGCGGTTGTCGTCGGAGATCGTCGACAGCGCATCGGCGCTATAGCCTTCGCGCCGCGTCGCCAGCGGGTTGGTCTTGGCCACAGCGGCAAGCCGCTCGAACAGCCGGCCCATCGCCTTCATGTGGCTGTCGACATCGCGCTTGAGGCCGCCACGGATGGCGTTCTCGAGGAGCGGGTAGAAATGGATGGCGGCGCGCAGTTCGTGGCGGCCTTCCTCTTCGCTGAAACCCCAGCGCGGATCGCCGATGCGGATGGGATCGCCGCCGCCCGGATCCTCGTTCCAGTCGAGCTTTTGTCCGGCCCGGCGCGCTATCTGCGTGCTGCGCAGCAGTTCGGCGCCGCAGATCAGGGCAAGCTCAGTCTCTCCGCGCGCGATCTCCTCGGCGAAGCGGTTGACCAGATACTGGGGCATGTTGCCGCCGGAATGGCTGTAGAGCAGCTGTCGCGGCTGGGCATGCAAGCGGTTGGCGATGCTTTGAGGCGGATTGCTGGAGCGGCCGAAGGGCGAGGCGAAGCGCGGGCTGATGTCGCTGAAGAACTCCATCACCGCGATGGCGTCGACCATATGGCCGAGGCCGTGACCGCCGATCGCGGCCTGCGTGTCGTCGAGCGCAAGATTTGCCGCGTCGGTGCAGAAGGCCACGCGCGAGCGTTCGCTCGACGGTGCACCCGTCGTGTCGGTGATCTGGCCGGCGCCGACCAGGATGGGGGTACGCGGATCGATCATTTTACCCCGGATCATTTTATGAGAGCCTCGATTTCAGCCACGCTTAGGCCTGCTTCGGCCAGCACATTCCTCGTGTCCTCACCCAGCGTTGCAACCTTCGGCCCGCTTTGCAGGGGCGAGCCCGAGAAGCGGAAGGGCGGCGCTGGCGACTTGTAAGTGCCGGCGCTGTCCTCGATCGTGCAGAGCGAGCCGCGATGCTCGACCTGCGGGTCTTTCAGCGCTTCGGTGACGGTGACGTAGGGCGAGCAGGGCACGCCGTGCTTCTCGAGGATTGCGACGCATTCCTTGACGGTCATGGTCCTGGACCAGGCTTCGAACTCGTCGACGAACTTGTCCCAGTTCATGCGGCGGTCCTGGTACTTCTCGAAGCGCGGGTCGGTCAGCCAGTCGCGCCGGCCGGCCGCCGTCGCCATGTCCTGGAAGGTCTTCTCGCTCGCCGTCGCCAGCATGACATAGCCGTCGCTGGCCTCGACCGGCCCGTACATCGGCCGCGACGGCGTGTCGAAGTCGAACTGCGCACGATTGACTTCGCCCAGCAGCATGCCGACCAGGGTCTCGAACATCGAGACGTCGACCATCTGGCCCTTGCCCGTGACGTGGCGCTGATGAAGGGCGGCCAGGATGCCGCCCATGGCATAGGCGCCGCTGGCGTAATCGGCGACGAAGATGCCGCAATTGTCGGGCCGCTCGCGGCCCTGCTGGTAGAAGGCGTGCGCCATGTCGTAGCCGGTCGAGGCGTGGATCACCGGGGCGTAGGCGGGCCGGCCGGCACCGGGGCCGGTCTGGCCGTAGCCCGAGATGGCGCCGTAGATCAGGCGCGGGTTGATCCTCGCAAGTTCGGGATAGTCGAGACCCAGCCGCTTCATCACGCCAGGCCGATAGTTCTCGACCACGATGTCGACCTTGGCGACCAGCTTCTTCACGGCGGCGATCGCCTCGGGCCGCTTGAGGTCGAGCACGATGGATTTCTTGCCGGCGTTGAGCTGGCCGAACATCGTGCCGGCGCCGTTGCGCTGCACCGGCCTGGAGCGCATCAGGTCGCCCTCCGGCGATTCGATCTTGATCACGTCGGCGCCCATGTCGGCCATCAGCCGCGTGCAGTGCGGGCCGGCGATCGTGGTCGAGAAATCGAGGACGCGCAGGCCGTGGAGCGGCCTTGTCTGTTCGGTCATGAGGTCACCGCGTTACGAGGATGAGAACGACGCCGCCGATCACGAGGATGCTGCCGATCCATTCGCCGATCGACGGCCGCTCCTTGAGGACGAGGCGCGAGGAAATGAAGGTGAAGACGAGCTCGACCTGGCCGACGGCGCGCACGAGGGCGGCGTTCTCGAGCGTCACGGCAAGCGCCCAGCCGGCCGAGCCCAGCACGCTGAAGATTCCGACCCAGATCGAGGAGCGCCAGTTGTGCCAGACCTTGCCGAGTTGCGGCCGGTCTCGTCGTGCGAGGTAGAGGCCCATCAGCACGACCTGGATGGTGTTCATGCAGGCGAGCACCGTGATGCCGCGGATCAAGAAATCGCCCTCGGGCAGGAGCTTGGACGCCTCGCGAATGGTGCCGGCGGCGATGGCGAAGACCGCACCGGACAGAATGCCGTAGACCGCGCCCTTGTGCGTGAGGTCGGCAAGGACACCGCGTATGTCGGAGAGCTTGCCTCGCACGCTGAGGATCGCCACGCCACCCAGGCAGACGAAGATGCCGATCCAGGAGCCGAAGGCCAGCGGTTCGCCGGCGATGTAGGTCGCGAACAGGGCCACGAACACCGTCTCGGTCTTGGAGTAGACCGTGCCGACGGTGAAGTTGCGCAGCGAGAATGAGTGGATCATCAGCGACGTCGCCACGATCTGGGCGACGCCCGCGATGGTGACGAGGCCGAGGAAGGCCAGCGTAATCGTGGGCACCGTCCGGCCGGTTCCCCAGACGAGGAAGGCGAGGGCGGCCAGCGCCAGCGGCGCGCCGTAGAGGTAGCGGACGAAATTCGCGCCATCGACGCTCAGAATGCCGCGAATCTTCTGCTGCATCGTCGTGCGGATGTTCTGGCACAGCGCGGCGGCGATGGTGATCGGTATCCAGAGCGGCACATCATTCTCCCTTGGCGGGGAGTGTATGGGCTCCCCCGGGCCGCGTCTGCCGCCCAGATTTTCGCGATGCAGGCCTCATTCCGGCTGCAGCCGACCTATCCATGGGTCGTCGGCGTGGCTAAGTTTCAGCAGAGATCAGGCGACTACCAGGGGGAAAGCCAATGCCGCGCAAAGCGCTCGGTCGGCGAAGCGTCGTCGGGGCGGCGCTTGCCGCTCCGCTGTTCGCCACGGCAGGCGGGGCGCAAGGCGCGTGGCCCACCAAACCCATCCGCATCGTCGTGCCGTTCAATCCCGGAGGGGCGATCGATGCCCTGGTCCGGGTGATTGCCGACGGGCTGACGACGCGGCTGGGCCAACAGGTTCTGGTCGATCCCAAGCCGGGCGCCAATACGATCGTCGGGTCCGAGATCGTCGCGAGGGCATCGCCCGATGGCTACACGTTCCTGATCACGACGAATTCGACCCATACCAACAATCCGTCGCTCTACGCCAAGCTGCCCTTCGATCCGGCGAAGGATCTGATCGCGGTCTCGCTGGTCTCGCTCGGCACCATTCTGGTGCTGGTGAAGGCCGATGCGCCGTTCAGCGATCTCAGGGGCATGGCCGCGTGGGCGAAGGGGCTGGGACGGCCCGCGACCTACGGCAGTTGGGGCATCGGCTCCAGTGCTCATCTCTATGGGCTGATGTTCGAAAAATCTCTCGGTGGCGTGTACACGCACGTGCCCTATCGCGGCGACGTGCCGGCCATTCAGGACGTGGCCAACGGCACGCTAGACATCACCTGGGCCAGTCCGACCAGTGCCAAGCCGCAGATTGCGGCGGGCCGGGTGAAGCCGCTGGCCGTTGCCGGCGCCAAGCGTTCGGCCTCGATGCCCGAGCTCGGGACCTTTGCCGAGCAGCTGATCGCGGGCTTCGACCTCAGCCTTTTCGTGGCGGCCTATGCGCCGGCCGGAACGCCGGCGGAGATCGTGGGTCGCCTGCAGCGGGAGATCAAAGCGGTCATCTCGCAGCCCGAGGTCGCCGAGAAGATGATCGCCCAGGGCCAGACGCCGGTCGGCTCCACGCCGGCCGAGCTGGCCGCCGTACTGGCGCGCGAGACGCCGATCTGGGCCGACCTCATCAAGCAATCCGGCGCCAAGGTGGAGTAGGGAGCCCCGCATGAGTGCAACCACCGATATCCGCTCCGCCTACAGTCTCGCGCCGCCGACCTATAATACGAAGCTCACCGAGGTGGGCCGCGGCACGCCGATGGGCGAACTGCTGCGGCGCTACTGGCACCCGGTCGGCATGGCAGCGGACGCCGGGGCCACGCCGCGCGCGGTCAGGATCCTCGGCGAGGAGCTGATCCTGTTCCGCGACGGACAAGGCAAGGCCGGCCTGGTCTATCCGCGCTGCTGCCATCGCGGCACGACGCTCTACTACGGCAAGGTCGAGGAGCGCGGCATCCGCTGCTGCTATCACGGCTGGCTGTTCGACGTCGAAGGTCACTGCCTGGAAATGCCGTGCGAGCCCAACCCGACCGGCGCGCAGTGCGAGCGCGTCCGCCAGCCCTGGTATCCGGTCGAAGAACGCTACGGGCTGGTCTTCGCCTATCTCGGCCCGCCGGAGAAGAAGCCGGTGCTGCCACGCTACGAATGCCTGGAGATGCTGCAGCCCGGCGAGTTCGTCGAGGCCGACGATTCCAGCATCGGCAGCGGCGGTATCGCCATCGCGCCCTGCAATTGGCTGCAGCATTTCGAGAACGTCGTCGATCCCTATCACGTGCCGATCCTGCACGGCTCGTTCAGTGGACCGCAGTTCGCGGCCCAGATGAACGCCTTTCCGAAGGTGAAGTTCGAGTACGGACGCCAGGGCGTGAAATCGACCTCGGTCCGGCCGGGGGCAGATGGCAAGAAGTTTCGCCGCGTCACCGAGGCCGTGGTGCCGACCCTGCGCGTCGTGCCCAACCCGCAGGTCGCGCAGTACGGCATGGTCGAGTCGATCGGCTGGACGCTGCCGATCGACGACACGCACTACCGCATCTATGTCGCCGGCCGCGTGCGCGAGAAGGGCGAGCTCACCAAGTTCAAGTCGCGCTACAACGGCAAGACCTGGGCCGAGCTGACGCCCGAGGAGCACCAGAAATTCCCCGGCGACACCGAAGCCCAGGTCGGCCAGGGCGCGATCACTTTCCATTCGGAGGAGCACCTGATGTCGTCCGATCAGGGCGTCTCGATGCTGCGCATCCTGCTGCAGAAGCAGATTGACGTCGTGGCCTCAGGGGGCGATCCGATCGGCGTGGCGTTCGATGCCGAGAGTGCCTATGTCAGGTTCGACGCCGGACAGTATCTCGATGAGGCCTCAACTTAGGTCGGCGCCGATTGCCTCGGCCACCGAAGCGAAGCCGTCACGGGCGAGCAGGGCTGCCAACTCGTCCTTGATGCGGCGGATGAGCGGCGGGCCGTCGTAGACCATGGCCGAATAGAGCTGCACCAGCGTCGCGCCGGCGCGGATCTTGGCATAGGCGTCGGCGCCCGAGCCGATGCCGCCACAGCCCACCAGCGGGAACTGCCGCTCCACACGTTGCGCGGTCTTGCGCAGAACCTCGGTCGAGAGCGTCGTCAACGGCGCGCCCGAGAGCCCGCCGGTCTCGCCGCGCCGCTCGGAACGCAGCGCCGCCGGCCGCGACAGGGTCGTGTTGCCGACGATGATGCCGTCCATGCGCAAATCCCGGCAGACCGAGACGATGTCGTCGAGATCGTCGTCCGTCGCATCCGGCGCGATCTTGACCACGAGCGGCACAGGCTTCGAGGCAATCGCGTCCTGCACGCGCTTCAAGAGGCCCGCCAGTTCGGTGCGGCCCTGCAGGGTGCGCAGGCCGGGCGTGTTGGGCGAGGAGACGTTGCAGACGAGATAGTCGGCGTAGGGCGCCAGGGCCACGCCGCAGGTGACGTAGTCCGCCGCCCGGTCGGTGCTGTCCTTGTTGGCACCGACGTTGACGCCGACAAAGCCGCGGCGGGGCCGAACGGCCAGCCTGGCGCGGGCGGCTTCCAGCCCTTGTCCCGGAAAGCCCATGCGGTTGATGACGCCGCGGTCCTCGGACAGGCGAAACAGGCGCGGCCGCGGGTTGCCGTCCTGGGGCCGCGGGGTGACGCTGCCGATCTCGACAAAGCCGAAGCCCTGGCCAAGCATGGCGTCGGGAACTTCGGCGTTCTTGTCGAAGCCTGCGGCGAGACCGATCGGATTGGGAAGCTGGCGGCCCCAGACGGTGACCAGGAGCGACGACGGGTCGGCTTTCCTGTCGCCCGGCAGCAGCCCGCTTTTCAGCGCACGGATCGCCAATCCATGCGCGGTTTCCGCCTCGAGACGGGAGAGAAATTTATCGGCGAGGGAATACCAGAGGGCCATCCCGTCTGGTTAGCAGAGAGTGCCTGTGGAGCGCTTTGCCCCTAGCGGCGATCCGGGCTGTTCTGCGGACGCAGCGCCGTCGAATCGCTGAACACGACCATGAACAGTTCGCGGAAGAGTTGCTGGATGCGTGGATCGTCCGGGCCGCTCGCCGGCGTCCAGGCCGTCGTCTGCGACATGGCCATGTCGTTGCGGCAATAGATGGCGAAGAGCTTGAAAAGGCCAGGTGCCGGGGGCGCGGTGCGCATTTTGCCCTCGCAGACCGCGTCGGCGCGCAGATCGTTGGCGTAGTCGAACACGAGCACAAGCCGGTAGTAGGGGCGCGGCATTTCCACCGGCTTGTCGTAGGTGAAGGTGAGGTTGGGCCGTGGCTTGGCGATCTGCATCACCGGCAGCAGGCGCTGCGCCATCTCGTCGGCGGCCATACCGGGAAAGGGATTGCCGTCCACGACGACCTGGAAGGTCTTGTTGTCGCTCACCGCCCAGAAATCGCTGTAGTCGTACTGGGGCGCGTAATAGACGCCGCCGATGGTCGCCGCGCAGGCGATGGCCGGTACCGCGATAACGGCCGCGATCGCCGCGGCGACCTTCTTCGCAAAACGCATGCGAGCCTCCCGGATAAGTCGGATCAAACGTCCAGATCGCGGGCGAATTTGGCATTTTCCTGGATGAAGGCATAGCGCTTCTCGGGCTTGCGACCCATCAGGTTCTCCACGAGCGTCCGGGTGTCCATGCCCTCCCGGCGTTCGTCGGCGTCGCCGCCAGAGTTCGGGACATCGACCTTGAGCAGGATGCGCTTGGTCGGGTCCATCGTGGTCTCGCGCAGATGGACCGACTGCATCTCGCCCAGTCCCTTGAAGCGCGTCATCTCGGCCTTGCCGCCGAACACGGTGCGCAGCAGCTCGTCCTTCTGCTGCTCGTCGTGGGCATATTCCGTCCGGCCGCCCTTGCTCATGCGGAAGAGCGGCGGCTGCGCCAGGAAGAGATGGCCGTTCTCGATCAGCTTCGGCATCTCGCGATAGAAGAACGTCATCAGGAGGGAAGCGATGTGGGCGCCGTCGACATCGGCGTCGGTCATGATGATGACGCGCTCGTAGCGCAGCCGGTCGTCGTTGTAGTGAGCGCCGGCGCCACAGCCGAGTGCCTGGATGAGATCCTGTATCTCCTGGTTCTCGCGCAGCTTGTCGGCGCTGGCGCTGGCCACGTTCAGGATTTTTCCGCGCAGCGGCAGAATGGCCTGGGTCTCGCGGTTGCGCGCCGCCTTGGCCGAGCCGCCGGCCGAATCGCCTTCGACCAGGAAGATCTCGGTGCCGATCGATCCCGTGCTGCTGCAGTCGGCCAGCTTGCCGGGCAGGCGGAGCTTGCGCGTCGCGGTCTTGCGCTGCTGCTCGCGGTCCTGCTTGCGGCGCAGCCGGTCCTCGGCCTTGGCGACGATGTGCTCGAGCAGGACGTTGCCGGCTTCCTTGTCGCCGATCAGCCAGTGCTCGAAATTGTCGCCGACGATGGTTTCGACCAGCTTGGTCGCCTCGACGCTGACGAGTTTTTCCTTCGTCTGCCCCTGGAACTGCGGCTGTTCGATGAACACCGACACCAGGCCGGCCGAGCCCTCGATCACGTCGTCGGCGGTGATGATCGAGCCCTTGCGGTTGCCCGTGAGCTCGGCATAGCGCTTGAGGCCACGCAGCAGCGCGCTGCGGAAGCCGGACTCATGCGTGCCGCCTTCGGCCGTCGGTACGGTGTTGCAGTAGGAGCGGACGAAGCCTTCCTCGTCGTTCGGCCACCAGACCGCCCATTCGACCTTGCCGCCGGCGGTCCCGTTGGTCTCGCTCTTGGCTTCGCCGGCGAAGGGCTGGGGCACGACGGTGGGCCGCTGGCCGATCTCCGACGTCAGGTAATCCTTCAGGCCCCCGGCGAAGTGGAACGACTCCTCGGCGGGAATGGAGCCATCCTTCGGCAGCAGGGACGGGTCGACCTTCCAGCGAATCTCGACGCCACGGAAGAGGTAGGACTTGGATCGCGCCATGCGATAGAGCCGCTCGGCGACGAAAGTGTGCTTGCCGAAGATTTGCGGATCGGGATGGAAAGTGACCGTCGTGCCGCGCCGGTTGGGGGCAGGGCCGGCCGACTTGAGCTTGGTCACGGGCTTGCCGCGCGAAAAGCTCTGCGTCCAGGCCTGGCGGTCGCGCGCGACCTCGACGATCAGCTCGTCCGACAGCGCATTGACGACCGAGACGCCGACACCGTGCAGGCCGCCCGACGTGGCATAGACCTTGTTGTTGAACTTGCCGCCGGAATGCAGCGTGGTGAGGATCACCTCGAGCGCCGACTTGTTCTTGAACTTCGGGTGCGGATCGGTCGGAATGCCGCGGCCATTGTCGCGCACCAGGATGCGGTTGCCGGTGAGCATTTCCAGCCAGATCGTGTCGGCATGACCAGCGACGGCCTCGTCCATGGCGTTGTCCAGCACCTCGGCCACGAGGTGATGCATCGCCCGCTCGTCGGTGCCGCCGATATACATGCCGGGGCGCTTGCGGACGGGCTCGAGCCCTTCCAGGACCTCGATGTCGCGGGCGGTATAAGAGGTGTCCTTGGTCGCCGCGGCGCGCTTGCCGCCACCCGACTGACCGAAGAGATCGCCGTTCTTGGCCATGTTGCTTCTTTTGTTGCCGACCGCGCGAGGGGATCACTTGATGGCCGGTGGAGCATGGGTATGGTAGCAAAATTACCCGAAATCAACCATATCCGGTGGGGAAACGATGTCTGAAAGTCGCCGCGATCCCATCGTAAGGACGGTCCCGCAACCCGCAGATATGAACGGGAACGGCGACATTTTCGGCGGCTGGGTGCTCTCCCAGATGGACATCGCGGGCGGTGCGCTGGCCGCCCGGGTGGCCAAGGGCAGGGTGGCGACCGTGGCGATCACGGCCATGACCTTCGTGCAGCCGATCAAGGTGGGAGACATGGTGTCGATCTATGGGGAAGTCGTGAAGATCGGCCGGACGTCGATCACCATCGCGCTCGAGACCATGGTGCAGCGCCGCCACGGGCAGATCGACCTTCGCGTGACCCACGGCACCTATGTCTTCGTGGCGATCGACGATCACGGCAAGCCGCGGCCCGTGCCGCCGCAGGAGGCTACGACGTGAAGGCGGCTTTCGGATTGCTTCTCGCGGTCGCCGGAATCCTGGCTCCCTCCATGGCGTTCGCCCATCCGCACATCTGGATCCAGGAAGTGGTCCGGGTCGTGGCCAAGGACGGCAAGTACACCCATGTCGAGATCGAGTGGCGGTTCGATCCGTTCTCGAGCGAGATCGAGATTCCGCTGATCGACGAGAACCAGGACGGCAAATTCTCGGCCAAGGAAACCAAGACGCTCGCCGACGAGATGATGCCCGAGCTCAAGAACTACGGGTACCTGACGTGGCTCAATACCGGCGGCAAGGATTTCCGGCCGACCCAGCGGCCGGCCTTCTCGGCGAGGATCGACGATCCGGCAAGCTTCATCCCGCCGGAATGGGACCGCACGGCCGGCGACAACGCCGGCATGCCGATGCCTCAGAACAAGAGAGCAGGGCAGCCCGATGTGCCGCGCAAGAAGGGGCCGCGCAATCTCGTCTACATCTTTCGCTTCGCCTTGCCCGAGCCCAGCAAGTCGGTCTCGGTCGTGAGCTACGATCCTGAAGATTTCATGCGGCTCGAACTGGACAAGGCCTCCATCCCGGCGGGCTGCACGCTCTCCAGGAGCCCGGCGCACAAGACCGAATTCGTGCGCGGCTATCCCGTCTTTGCCGATATCGTGACGTGCCAGCTGCCATGAGGCCTGTTTCCGTGAGGGCCACCATCCTGCGCTCGCCGTTCCTCTGGATCGGTGTGCTGCTTCTGTTGGCGCTGGTTGGCGCGCTGGTGTTCAGCGACGGCGTTGCCGAACTGGCTCGGTATTCCGCCGACTATCAACGGCGCATCCAACATGTGCTGTCGACGTCGCTGCGCGACATCCAGTCCGGCTCGGGATCCCTGGCGCTCTGGACGCTTGCCAGCGTGTGCTTCGGCTATGGCGTGGTGCATACGCTGGGGCCGGGGCACGGCAAGGCGGTCGTGGTGGCGTATTTCCTGGACAGCACCAAACCCAAGGCCTGGATCGAAGGCATATTTGCCGGTGCCTGGATCGCCTTCACGCATACGCTGGCCGCCCTTCTGCTCGCCGGCGCGCTAAAACTTTTCTACAGCGTGGGACTGCTGGGCGCCTTGCGTGAAGTGCGCAATGTCGAGATCGTCTCCTATGTCCTCATTCTCCTGCTCGGCTTCTGGCGCCTGTGGGCAGGGATCACGGGCCGACTTCACGAGCACGACCATGGCGACGGGCATGACCACGCCCATCATGGGCATGATCATCACGATCACGATCACGATCACCATCATCATGCTCACACTGCGCCACCCCGCCGGACGATCGCAGGCTGGCTGCTGCTGACGGCTGCCGGCATCGCGCCGTGCGCCGGGGCGCTGGTGGTCATCCTGCTGTCGGCCGCGCTCGGCGTCCTGTGGGCCGGCGTCGTTGGCGTCATTGCCATCGCCTTGGGCATGGCCATCACCCTGGCTGCCATCGGCATGGCCTCGATGGTCGCGCATCGTCTGATCATCGGCGACGGTCGCTCGCAGGCAATCGGCCGCTTCACCACGATTGCCGCCTCGCTGATCGTGATCGCGACGGCTGGAACGCTGCTGCTGGGCGCGCTCGAACGCTTCTTCCGCTGAGCATCCGAGGTGGCTGAGATCGCGGCCCCGAGCCGGACATCCCGGCCGCTGCGTGGCGTGCTCCTGATGTGCACAGCCTGCGCCCTGTTCCCGATCATGAATGGGATCGTGAAGCTCTTGGCGGCGACCTACGAGCCGCAGCAGATCGTCTGGTTCCGCATCGTCTCGCACCTGGTGCTGGTCGCGGCCGTGTTCATGCCGCGCATGGGGCTGGGCCTGTTGCGCACGCGGCGGATCGGCACGCAGTTCATAAGCTCGGTCATGATGCTGCTCTCGACGCTGTTCTTCTTCTCGGCAGTGAAGTCGATCCCGGTCGCCGAGGCGATTTCCGTCACCTTCGTGGCGCCGCTCGCCGTCGTGTTGCTGGCCTGGCCACTGTTGGGCGAGCGCATCACCTGGTTCCGGATGGCCGCAGTCACTGTGGGGTTCGCGGGCGTGCTGATCGTCATCCGACCCGGCAGCGCGGTGTTCCAGTGGGCGTCGTTGCTGCTGCTGTGCAGCGCCATGTGCTACGCGATCTACCAGATCCTGATCCGGCGCCTGGCCGGGATCGATGCCCCGGCGACCTCGATCTTCTACAGCGTATTGCTGGGCGCGATCATCATGTCGATCTGGTTGCCCTTCGTGTGGAAACTGCCCGCGATCTGGACCGACTGGGCGCTGCTCTGTTCGCTGGGCGTCTTCGGCGCGCTCGGCCACTATTGCGTCGCCAAGGCCATGACCTACGCCTCGGCCAATTTCGTGGCACCGTTCAACTATACGCAGATGATCGGCTCGGTCATCGTGGGCTATTTCATGTTCGCCGAGGTGCCGGATTTCTACACCTGGCTCGGCACGGCCGTGGTGGTCGGCGCGGGCCTCATGGTCGGCTGGCAGGGCAGGCGGCCGTCCAAAGTCTGAGGAGAATAACCATGCCGTATCTCGTCGCCGCCGATCTGCCGACCACGTCGGCGGGTCAACGCTTCCGGGCCCTGCTGGAGCGTCCCGGCATCCTGCAGATGCCCGGCACGCACAATGGCATGGCGGCGCTCCAGGCCCGCAACGCCGGCTTCGAGGCGCTCTACCTTTCCGGCGCCGGCATGTCGGCATCGATGGGGTTGCCCGACCTGGGCGTGATCACGGTCGATGAGGTGTGCTTCTTCGTCCGTCAGGTCGCGCGCGCCTCGCGCCTGCCGGTCCTGGTCGATGGCGATACCGGCTACGGCGAGGCGCTCAACGTCATGCACATGGTGCGGGCCTTCGAGGAGGCCGGTGCCGGTGCCGTCCATATCGAGGACCAGATCCTTCCCAAGAAGTGTGGCCACCTCAACAACAAGAAGCTGGCCGATCCGAACGACATGGCGGCCAAGGTCCATGCCGCGTCGCGCGCCCGCCGCGACCTCGTCGTCATCGCCCGCACCGACGCGGCGGCGAGCGAAGGCATCGACGGCGCCGTGGCGCGCGCCCGGAAATACATCGAGGCCGGCGCCGATGCGATCTTCCCTGAAGCCCTGCACAATGCCGACATGTTCCGCGCCTTTGCCAAGGCGATGCCCGGTGTGAAGTTGCTCGCCAACATGACCGAGTTCGGCCAGACGCCGTTCTTCACGGCCGCCGAGTTCGAGGCGATGGGCTACCGGATGGTGATCTGGCCTGTCTCAGCGTTCAGGGTCGCCAACAAGGCGCAGGAGCGGTTGTTCGCCGCACTCAGGCGCGACGGCGGCGCGCAGAACATGCTCGAGCAGATGCAGACCCGCGCCGAGCTCTACGCCACCATCGGCTATCACGACTACGAGGCGCTCGACGCCTCGATCGTCCAGACGATCGTGCCGCAGGGAATGCCGCAGCGCGACTAAAGCCCCAGGGCGGACAGATCCGGGGCGAGGCGGTGGAAATCGGTCGCGTCCTGGAAGGCCTTGCCGAGGCGCAGCACATCGCGTTCGGCGAAGGGCTTGCCGACGATCTGGATGCCGATCGGCAAGCCGTCCGACTGGCCCGATGGCATGGCAAGACTGCAGAGGCCGAGGTAATTGCCCGGCCGCGTCAGATAACCCGGAAGCGGCGAGGTCTCGTCGACTTCCGAGAGCGGGATCGCCGGTATAGCCATGGTCGGCATCACGATGGCGTCGTAAGGCCGGAACCAGTCGGCGAAGATCTGCCGGCGCTCGGCCATCATGCGAATCTCTTCCGCGTAGGCGCCGGGGAGCAGCATCTTGGCGGCCTGGGCGCGCGCCCGCACGCCGGGGCCGATCGCCTTGCTCATGTCCTCGATGTAGTCGCGATGCAGGGAATAGGCCTCCGACGAGATCATCGTTCCCGCCGGCCGCGAGAGATCGAAATACCAGTCGGGCAGGCGCACCGCTTCGACCGTGGCGCCGAGACTCTCGAACGTCCGTGCCGCCGTCTGCCAAGCCTTGGTCACGTCGGGGTGCATGAAGTTCGGCAGTTGCTTGGTGTCGGGAATGGCGATCCGCATGCCCTCAATCGAGCCCGGCCGCGTAGCCAGCGTGAAATCTTCCAGCGGCTGGCCGAGCGTCGTCGGGTCGCGCGGGTCGGGGGCGGCCAGCGCATTCAGCATCAGCGCGCAATCCTCGACCGAGCGGGCCATCGGTCCGATCGAATCGAGCGTCCAGCTCAGCATGATTGTGCCGGAGAGTCCGATGCGCCCGAACGTGACTTTCAGGCCGACCAGCCCGTTGAAGGCCGAGGGGATACGCACGGAACCGCCGGTGTCGCTGCCGATGCCGGCCGGCGTCAGCCGTGCCGCAACGGCAACGCCGGTACCGCTCGAGGAACCGCCGGGCACGCGGTGAGTCGCGAGATCCCAGGGATTCCAGGGCGCGCCCATCAAGGGGTTGGTGCCCCAGCCGCCGAAGGCGAATTCAACCATGTGCAATTTGCCGAGCGGGATCATGCCGGCGGCGGTGAGTCGCTCGACGGTGTTGGAGGTCTCGGTGGCGACCCGCGCCTCGAACATCTTCGAGCCGCCGGTGCCGACCTTGCCGGCGATATCGCAGAGATCCTTGTAGGCGACCGGCAGCCCGTGCAGAGGTGGCAAGGGAAAGTTCGCTGCACGTGCACGGTCAGCACCGTCCGCCATTGCCTTCGCGGCGTCGCCATACACTTCGGTGAAGGCGTGGAGCTTGCCGTTGGCCTTGGCGATCCGGCCGAGCAGGGCATCGACGATCTCGCGCGACGAGAATTTCTTGGCGGCGAGGCCGGCAGAGAGTTCGGTCAGGGTGAGGGTATGAAGAGCCATCAGTAGGTCGCCCTTCCACCGGAGAGATCGAACGTCGCGCCGGTCGCGAACGTGCAGTGGCTGGAAGCGAGCCAGGCGACCATCTCGGCCACTTCACCCACTTCGCCAAAACGGCTCATCGGAATCTTCGACAGCATGTAGTTGATGTGCTGTTCGGTCATCTGGCTGAACAGCTCCGTCTTCACCACCGCCGGCGCCACACAGTTCACCAGCACGCCGGTGGTGGCGAGTTCCTTGCCGAGGGATTTGGTGAGGCCGATGACGCCGGCCTTGGACGCCGAGTAGGCCGAGGCATTGGGATTGCCTTCCTTGCCGGCCACGGAGGCGATGTTGACGATTCGGCCCCAGCCGCGCTTGGCCATGCCGTCGGCCACGGCACGGTTGCAGAGGAAGACTCCCGTCAGGTTGATGTCGAGGACCTGTCGCCAGGCATCGACCGGGTAGGCCACAACGGTCGCATTGGGCCCGGTGATGCCGGCGCTGGCGATCAGGATGTCGGGCGGCGCCAGCCGCTTCTCCGTGCTGGCGAGGGCCTCGGCGACCGAGGTTTCGCTGGTCACGTCGACCGAGACGGCGATGGCGCCCTTCAAGGCGGCGGCCGACTGCTCGGCGCGCGCAAGGTCGCGATCCCAGAGGGCGACACGACCACCGCCGGCGGTGATTTTCGCAGCGCAGGCCAGGCCAATGCCACGTGCGCCGCCGGTCACGATTGCCGTTCGGCCCTTGAACAGTTCCGCTTCCATGCCCGTCTCCCAAGCGCTTGAACCAGCTAGCGATTCCCACCATATCGGCGCCCTGCGCCATCCGCTACACTGGTGGTTCAGCGTTTCCCTTTAGCGTTTCCCCTTCGTGTTCCTTGGGAGTTGCATGTCCTCCGCCACGCCGGCATCCATCGACGCCACCGTCGACCTTCTGAAGAGCGGCGACTATATCGCCGATCGCAGTCTCGCCACCGTTCTCTACCTTGCCTTGAAGCTCGGCCGCCCGCTTTTCTGCGAAGGCGAAGCCGGCGTGGGCAAGACCGAGATCGCCAAGGTGCTGGCAGCGACCCTCAAGCGCCCGCTGATCCGCCTGCAATGCTACGAGGGGCTCGATGTCGCGTCCGCCGTGTACGAGTGGAACTATGCCCGGCAGATGATCGAGATCCGGCTGGCCGAAGCGCAGGGCGTGCATGACCGCGGACAGTTGGCGGCCGACATTTTCGACGAGCGGTTCCTGATCCGCCGACCGTTGCTGGAAGCGCTCAGCCCGCATGCCGAAGGCGCGCCGATCCTGCTGATCGACGAACTGGACCGGACCGACGAGCCCTTCGAGGCCTACCTGCTGGAGCTGCTGTCCGACTTTCAGGTCACGATTCCCGAACTCGGCACCGTGAAGGCGGCACAGACTCCGATCGTCATCGTGACCTCCAACCGCACGCGCGAGATCCACGACGCGCTGAAGCGCCGCTGCTTCTATCACTGGGTCGACTATCCCGACCTGAAGCGCGAACTGGAAATCCTCAAGGTGAAGGCACCGGGCTCAAGCGAGCGCCTGTCGCGGCAGGTCGTCGGCTTCGTCCAGGAATTGCGCAAGCTCGACCTCTTCAAGGCGCCCGGCGTGGCCGAGTCGATCGACTGGGCCACGGCATTGTCGGAACTGAACGCGCTCGACCTCGATCCCCGGACCATCAACGATACGCTGGGCGTACTGCTCAAGTACCAGGACGACATCCAGCGCCTGCAGGGCACGGAAGCCGCCGAGATCCTGCGCAAGGTGAAATCCGATATCGCGGCCGAGCCGCTGGGCTAGGTCGGGGGATGGACGCACTGCCCGAATCGCCCCCCGCGCCTGATCCGCGCGAGGGAAAGCTCGCGACCAACATCGTGCACTTCGCCCGCACGCTGCGGACCGCCGGGCTGCGCGTCGGACCGGGGCAGGTCCTGCGTGCCATCGAGGCGGTCGAAGCGGCGGGCCTGCGGAAGAGGGACGACTTCTACTGGACACTACATTCGGTGTTCGTGAACCGGCGCGACCAGCGCGAGATCTTCGACCAGGCGTTCCACGTCTACTGGCGCAATCCGCGACTCCTGGAAAAGATGATGGAGATGCTTCTGCCGCAGGTCGGCGTGCCGGCGGAGCAGGACGACCGCAAGCAGCTCAGCCGCCGCCTGCAGGAGGCACTGCAGCCAGGCCGGGGCGAGGCGCCGCCCGACGAGGGCGAGCCGCCGGAAGTCGAGGTCGAGGCGACCTTTACCGTTTCCGATCGCGAGATCCTGCAGCACAGGGATTTCGAGCAGATGTCGCAGGCGGAGATCGACGATGCGTTGCGGGCCATTGCCCGGATGCGCCTGCCGGTGCCGGAGCGGCGGACCCGGCGGTTCCGCACGGCCCGACGCGGGCCCCGGGTCGATTTCCGCGCCTCGCTGCGTCGCGCGCTCAGGCCGGAAGGGCTGACCGAGCTGCGCCGCCGCGAGCCGCGCCGCCGCCCGCCGCCGCTGGTCGTGCTCTGCGACATCTCGGGGTCGATGGCGCGCTACACGCGCATGTTCCTGCATTTCATGCATACGATTACCAACGATCGCGACAGGGTCTTCTGCTTCACCTTCGGCACCCGCCTGACCAATGTGACGCGTTCCCTGCGTTATAGGGATGTGGATATAGCGCTGGCCAAAGCCTCGGCGCAGGTCGAAGATTGGTCGGGTGGCACACGGATCGGGCAGTCGTTGCATGAGTTCAACAACAAATGGTCGCGCCGCGTCCTGGGGCAGGGGGCCGTGGTCGTGTTGATCACCGACGGGCTCGACCGCGAAGGCGGTGACGGCCTCGCCAGTGAAATGGAGCGCCTGCACAAGTCGTGCTCGCGGCTGGTTTGGCTCAACCCGCTCTTGCGCTACGGCGCCTACGAACCCAAATCCCAGGGCAACAAGGCCATGTTGCCCCATGTCGATGAATTCCGCCCCGTTCACAATCTCGAAAGCCTGGCCGGGCTGATCACGGCCCTGGGCGCGGTAACGCCCGGCGCCGATCGGCGGTTGGCTACGTGGCAGACAGAACTGCGCAAGGAGTAGACATCATGAGTGACGCACTCGATGTGCTGGATCAGGTCGGCAAGTGGAAGAGCTCGGGCAAGGGCGTCGCCATCGCCACGGTGATCACGACCTGGGGATCGTCGCCGCGCCCCGTGGGCAGCCAGCTCGGAGTCGATGACTCGGGTGCCATGGTGGGCTCAGTGTCGGGCGGCTGCATCGAAGGCGCCGTCGTCAAGGAAGCGCTCGACGCGATCAAGGACGGCAAGCCGCGGCTGCTCGATTTTGGTGTCACCGACGAGCAGGCCTGGGATGTGGGCCTCGCCTGCGGCGGCAAGGTCCAGGTGTTCGTCGAGAAGGTAAACTGATCCGATGAAGACCGAGACCATCGCGGCGCTGCAACAAGCCCGCACCAAGCGCACCGCCGTCACCCTGGCGACGCGCCTCAGCGATGCCGCCGAAACCTTGGTCTATCTCGACAAGGCCGACGGCGCGATGGCGCGCGACGCCACGCTTGTGTCAGCCGCGCGCCGCGCCATGGCGATCGGGCGCAGCGAGACGATCGACCTCGGCGGCCAGAAGATCTTCCTCAATGTCTACGTGCCGCCGCCGCGCCTGATCATCGTGGGGGCGGTCCATATCGCGCAGAGCCTGGCGCCGATGGCGACCATGCTCGACTTCGACGTCACCGTCGTCGATCCGCGCGGGGCTTGGGCCACCAGCGCGCGTTTCCCCGGCGTGAAGGTGATCCAGGACTGGGCCGACGAGGCGTTCCAGGCAATGGGCCTCGACGTTTCCACTGCCGTCGTCACCTTGACGCACGATCCCAAGCTCGACGATCCGGCGCTCGAGTCTGCTCTGCGATCGGATGCCTTCTATGTGGGTTCGCTGGGCAGCAAGCGCACTCATGCCAAGCGCAAGGAGCGGCTGACCGAAGCCGGCATCACCGAGGAACAGTTTGCCCGGATCCATGGCCCGGTCGGCCTGAACATCGGCGCCAAGTCGCCGGCCGAGATCGCGGTCTCCATCCTGGGTCAGATCGTCGAGGTGCGTGCGCGCCGTCTGGAAGCGCTCGCGGGGCCGAAGGTGATTGCGGCGTGAGATTTGGCGAGACACCCATCGACGAGGCGACAGGCGCCATCCTGGGCCATAGCTGGCGTTCGGGTGGAATCAACTTCGCCAAGGGCCGGACCCTGTCAGCCGGCGACGTCGCCAAGTTGAAGGCAGCCGGCGTATCGACGGTCGTTGCCGCACGGCTCGATGCCGACGACGTGCACGAGGACGAGGCAGCGGCGACCGTCGCCAAGGCCCTGGCGGGTGAGGGCATCGAGGTCACGGCGCCTTTCACCGGACGCTGCAATCATTTCTCCAAGGGCTCGGGCTTGGCCGTCGTCGATCACGAACGTATCGACGCCCTGAACGAGCTGGATGAGTCGGTGACCGTTGCCACCCTGCCGCCGTTCGCGCGGGTAGAACCGCGGCAGATGGTGGCCACGGTGAAGATCATTCCCTATGGCGCACCACGGACGGCCGTGAGCCGCGCGATCGAGGTCGCACACTCGGCCAATCGTCCTCTCATATCGGTCGCACCGTTCCGGGCGATGCGGGCGGGCCTGGTGCAGACGAAGCTGCCGGGCACGCGCGACAAGGTGCTCGACAAGGCAGTCGGCACGACGACCAAGCGCCTGACGTCTCTCGGCAGCACACTGAACGGCGAGCGCCGCGTGGCGCACGACGCCGCGGCCATTGCCGGGGCGTTGAAGGAATTGAAGGCGGAAGGCTGCGACCTTTTCCTGATCGCCGGCGCGTCGGCGATCGTCGACCGCAACGACGTGGTGCCGCTCGGCATCGCGGTGGCGGGCGGCAAGGTCCACCATTTCGGCATGCCAGTCGATCCCGGCAATCTGCTGCTGACCGCCGAACTCGACGGCAAGCCGGTCCTGGGCCTGCCAGGATGCGCCAAGTCGCCCAAGTACAACGGCTTCGACATGGTGCTGGAGCGGCTGGCCGCCGGCCTGACGGTGGGCCGGGCGGAGATCGTGCGCATGGGCGCGGGCGGCCTGCTGGCCGAGATCGCGAGCCGGCCGCAACCGCGCGACGACGAGCCGTCGGAAGGCGACGGTCCGCAACAGGCGCCGCGCGTCGCCGTGCTGGTGCTGGCGGCCGGCCGCTCGACGCGGATGGGCGGGCCCAACAAGATGCTGGCCGATGCCAACGGCGCGCCGCTGGTCGTCCACGCCGTGAAGGCGGCGCTCGAATCGCAGGCCGTCGAGATCGTGGTCGTGCTCGGCCACATGGCGGAACAGGTGAGGTCGGGCATCGAAAGCGGCATCCCCGGCCGGTCGCGCCTCAGGTTCGTCACCAATCCGGATTTCGTCGATGGCCTAAGCACCTCGGTGCGAACCGGCATCGGCGCACTCAGCACCAATGTCGATGCCGCCGTCGTGCAGTTGGGCGACATGCCCGGAGTCGGCACCGGCCTGCTCAATCGCCTGATCGCAGCTTTTAGCCCGGTCGAGGGCCGCGCCATCTGCGTCCCGACGGTGGGCGGCAAGCGCGGCAATCCCGTCCTGTGGGCGCGGCGCTTCTTTTCCGAGATGGTCGCGCTCTCGGGTGACAGCGGTGCCAAGCACCTGATCGGCGAGCATGCCGATCTCGTCTGTGAGGTCGAGATGGTGGGCGAGGCGGCGATCACCGACATCGACACGCCTGAGGCGCTTCAGGCTTGGCGCGAACGGAGTCCGGTATGAGTTTCAATGTCGGCGCCGTTCGCGGGCAGTTTCCGATCCTGTCCGAGATCGTCGACGGCCGGCCGGTCCACTATCTCGACAATGGCGCCTCGGCGCAGACACCCAATGCCGTGCTCGATGCCGTGCGAACCTACGAGACCACTGGCCGCGCCAACGTGCTGCGCGGCGTTCACCGACTCGCCGAGCGGGCGACTGATGCCTACGAGAATGCCCGCGCCGAAGTCGCCACCTTCCTGGGCGTCGCGCCCATGGAGATCGTCTTCACCGGCGGCTGTACGGCCGCGATCAACCTGGTGGCCTATTCTTACGGCTCTCTCCTGAAGCCGGGCGACCGCATCCTGCTGTCGGAGCTGGAACACCACTCCAACATCGTGCCGTGGCAGCTCCTGCGTTCGCGGGCCGGCATCGAGATCGATATGATCCCGGTCACGGTCGACGGCCGGATCGATCTCGAGAAGCTGCCGGGCCTGCTCACACCCCGCACCAAACTCATCTCGCTCGCACATGTCTCCAACGTGACGGGGGCGATGGTCGATGTCGGCGCGGTGGTTGCCGTCGCCAAGACTGTCGGCGCCAAGGTCATGCTCGATGGTGCTCAAAAGGCGCCGCACGGGCCCATCGACCTGCCGTCGCTGGGCATCGATTTCTACGTCTTCGCCGGCCACAAGGCCTATGGGCCGAACGGCATCGGCGTGCTGTGGGCCAAGGCAGAGCTGCTGGACGCCATGCCGCCGTTCATGGGCGGCGGCTCGATGATCGGCCGCGTGACATTCGCCGAGACGACCTGGGCGCCGCCGCCGCGACGGTTCGAAGCCGGCACACCACCGATCGGACCCGCGATCGGGCTGGGCGCGGCCTGCAAATGGATGCGGGCGCTCGACTGGACCGACGCCCACGCCCACGAAATGACGATGGTGCAGCACCTGATGGACGGGCTGCAGAAGATCGACGGCGCGCGGATCTTTGGTCCGGCCGGACTGCAGAACCGCTATCCCGTGGTGTCGTTCATGCTGGACGGCGTCCACCCTCACGATGTCGCCCAGACGCTCGACTCGTTCGGCGTGGCGGTCCGCGCCGGACATCATTGCGCACAGCCGCTGATGGACCGCTTCGACCTCGACGGCACGACCCGGGTGTCGATGGCGCCGTACAACGACAGCAGCGACATCGATGCCTTGCTCACCGGCGTGCGGCACGCCGCCAAGACGCTTCGATGAGCGACCAGCTCTACCAGGAAAAGATCGTGGCCCTGGCCAAAGCCAAGACCGGCGCCGGCAAGCTCGAGAACCCGACCAAGTCGGCTCGCCGCGACAACCCGCTGTGTGGCGACCGCGCGATCATCGATGTCCGCTTGGACGGGCAGGGCAGGATCACGGAGATCGCCCACCAAGTGCGCGGATGTCTACTCTGCCAGGCCTCGGCTTCGGCGCTCGCCTCGGTGGCCGTCGGGCTCGATGCGGCGGGGATCGCCGAGGTCCGGCACGACGCCGAGCGCGCAGTCGGGCGGGAAGTGGGGGAAGCTGTTGGGCCGTTCGCGGCCTTCGCGCCCGTCGCGGCCCACAAGTCCCGGCAGGAATGCGTGCTGCTGCCGTTCGAAGCCCTGAAAGACGCGCTCTCGTAGATTCGTCGCCCCCTAGTTTCGCCCCCCAGATTCGTCGCACCAGCGCCCCGGTTGCGTCATAGTCCGCGCTCACGGTGCGCGTGCAGCGCCGGGGAGGCCTCATGCGATTCCTTCTGACCAGTCTGGCTCTTCTGAGCCTTTTCACGTTTCCCACTCTTGCCTTCGCCCAGGACCTCGCTCTGAAGCGGGTGATGCTGTCATCGGGCGGCATGGGCTACTTCGAGTATGAAGCCGCCGTCGATGGTGACGCGACGCTGAAGCTCACGGTCTCACTGCAACAGGTCGACGACGTGCTGAAAAGCCTGGTCGTCTACGACGACAAAGGCGGCGTCGGCGGCCTCAGCCTGCCCGGGCGCGAACCGCTGGCCCAGGCCTTCAAGGACCTGCCCTTCGACCAGGATTCGCTGGGCTCGCCCAGCCAGCTATTGGCTACTCTTAAGGGCGCGCAGATCACTGTGGGCGGCAGCCGCGCCATCTCGGGCCGCATCGTCTCGGTTCAGGAAGAGACCGTCGCTCTCGGCAACGACAAGGGCACGACCACGCGCACGCGCGTCACCCTGTTCACCGGCCTCGGCCTGCAGCAGTTCATCCTGGAGGATGCGGAGAACCTGCAGTTCGCCGATGCGGCGCTGCGTGACAAGGTGAGCCAGGCACTGGTCGCCATCCAGGGTAACCGTGCCAAGGATGCCCGCACCATCGAACTGTCGGCGCGCGGCACGGGCAAGCGCACTGTGCGCGTGGCCTACATTGTCGAAGCACCGGTGTGGAAGGCGTCGTATCGCCTGACTCTCGGTGCCGATCCGACCGCGGCCCGCTCGGCGCTGCAGGGCTGGGCCACGATCGAGAACCTGAGCGGCCAGGACTGGAAGGACGTCGAGCTCACCCTGGTATCAGGCCGGCCGGTCGCTTTCCGTCAGGCGCTCTACAACGCCTATTACGTCACGCGACCGGAAATACCGGTCGAAGTCGCCGGCCGCCTCGTGCCCGGCGTCGATCGCGGCGGCGTCGAGGCCGATCAACGCAGCAAGGGATCGGCACCGTCGATGCCTGCACCTGCGCCGTATCGCGCCCAGCAGGAGCGCACCATGTCGCCGGCGGCTGCACCGCCGCCACCTCCGCCGCCGGTTGCGGCTGCAGCCGAGCAGATCGAGGCCTCGGATGCCGCGACCCAGGTCGTCTTCAAGTTCCCGCGCGCCGTCAACGTCGACAATGGCCGGACGCTGTCGATCCCGATCATAGACCGCCAGGTGCCGGCGCTGCGGATGGCGCTCTATCAGGCCGACACCGCCGCGCGTAATCCGCTGGCCGCCATCCGCCTCACCAACGATGGCGAGAGCGGCCTGCCGCCGGGCCTGATCACCATCTACGAGCGCGACAAGGCCGGCAGCGTGGCCTATGTCGGCGACGCCCGGCTCTCGGGCTTCCCGGTCGGCGAGACGCGGCTGCTCGCCTATGCGCTCGACGAGAAGATCACCATTGAGCGCGACGTCGCCCAGACCGACCGGCTCGCCACGGGAACGATCTCCCAGGGTGTGCTCAAACTCTCCCGCATCGTCCGCCAGACCGCGGTCTATCGCGTGCGCGGCCCGGCCAAGGAGCCGCGCCAGCTCATCATCGTGCAGCGCCGGCTGCCAGGCTGGACGCTCACCAAGCCCGACGCCAAAGGTAACGATAAGGGCATCGACATCAGCGAGGGCAACTACCGCATCCCGTTCACCCTGCCGGGCGGTGATCAGACCCAGACGCTGGAGGTCGTGCAGGAGCAGACGCAGCAGCAGGAACTGCGCCTGGTCGACGGGGCCGCCGATCAGATCCGCGTCTATGCCCAGGCGCGCGAGTTCGATGCCAAGACCCGCGAGGCGCTCACCAAGGTGCTGCAACTGCAGCAGTCCGTGGCCGAGGCCCAGCGCAAGGGCACGCAGGTCGATGCCGAACGGCAGGCGATCGTGCAGGAGCAGGCGCGGCTGCGCGAGAACCTGGCTCGCGTGCCGGCCAACAGCGACCTGCAGCGCCGCTATCTCGCCACGCTCGACAAGCAGGAGAGCGACCTGGAAGCGCTGGCCAAGCGCAAGGTCGAGGCAGAGAAGAGCGTCGAGGCGGCCCGCGATGCGCTCAGGACTTACGTCGCCCAACTAGGCTGATCATGCTCTTCCGGACCGCGAGCCTCCGGCTCGCTCAAGCTCATGAGCGAGCTCGGGCGGAGTAGCCTCCGCCCTTGAGGCTCGCGGTCCGGAAGAAGAAGCTAGCCCGCCCGCAACGTCCTCACCGCATCGTCGCGGCGGAAGAGGTAGAGCAGGGTCCGGAGCGCAGCCCCGCGCTCCGACTTGAGGTCGGGATCGCGGTCGATGACCAGGCGGGCATCGTCGCGAGCGGCTTGCAGCAGTTCGGCATGGGCCGCGAGATCGGCCAGGCGCATGTCGGGCAGGCCGCTCTGGCGCGTACCCAAAAGCTCGCCGGCGCCGCGCAGGCGGAGATCCTCCTCGGCGATGCGGAAGCCGTCCTCGGTCTCGCGCATGATGGCGAGCCGCGCCTTGGCGGTCTCGCCGAGCGGCTGGGCGTAGAGCAGCAAGCAGCTTGATTTGGCGGCACCGCGCCCGACGCGGCCACGCAGCTGGTGCAACTGCGCCAGTCCGAAGCGCTCGGCATGCTCGATGACCATGACGGTGGCGGCCGGCACGTCGACGCCGACCTCGATCACTGTCGTGGCGACCAGGACCGACAGGCGCCCGTCGGCGAAGGCCGCCATGGTTGCCTCGCGTTCGGCGCCTTTCAGGCGTCCGTGCAGCAGGCCGACCTTGCCGGGAAAGCGGGCACTCAGGAGCTGGAAGCGTTCCTCGACGTTGGCGAGGTCGACCTCCTCCGATTCCTCGATCAGCGGACAGACCCAGTAGACGCGCGCACCGGTCCCGATCATGCGGCCGACGCCCTGCACGACCTCGCCGATGCGTTCGAGAGGGAGGGTGCGAGTGTCGATCGGCAGGCGGCCGGCCGGCTTCTCGGTGAGTTTCGACACGTCGAGATCGCCATAGGCCGCCAGCATCAGGGTGCGCGGGATGGGTGTCGCCGTCATGACCAGCAGGTCGACGGCCTGGCCTTTAGAAGAAAGCGCCATGCGCTGATGCACGCCGAAGCGATGTTGTTCATCGACGACGGCCAGCGCCAGATCGGCGAACTCGACTTCCTCCTGCACCAACGCATGCGTGCCGATGACGAGGCCGATCGAGCCGTCGGCCAGACCGCGCATCGTCTCCTTCTTCTGCTTCTGGCTGTCGCGCCCGGTGAGGAGAGCGAGGCGCACGCCCGTGGCTTCGGCGAGGGGCGCGATGGTGGCGTAGTGCTGGCGCGCCAGCAGCTCGGTCGGCGCCATCAGGGCAGCCTGGGCACCGGCCTCGACGGCGATCAGCATGGCGAGGAAGGCGACCAGCGTCTTGCCGCTGCCGACATCACCCTGCAGCAGGCGGATCATCCGCTCGGGCTTGGCCATGTCGGCTGCGATCTCCTCGACCGCGCCTTTCTGGCTGGCGGTCAACTCGAACGGCAGCGTCTCGAGCGTGACCTTGTGCAGGCGCCGGTCACCCTTGGTGGCACGGCCGGCGATCGTGCGGTTGTGATGCCGCACCAGCGCGATGGCGAGCTGGCTCGCCAGCAGCTCATCGAAGGCGAGGCGGGCCCGTGCCGGATGCAGCGGCGCGAGATCGGACTCTTCCGCCGGCGCATGAGCCTGTGCGAGTGACGATTTCCAGTCAGCCCAGCCATTACGCGCGCGGTACGCGGCGTCCTGCCACTCCGGCAGTTCGGGGGCGCGCTCGACGCCGGCGGCGATGGCTTTCTGGATCGGCCGCTGGGTGAGACCTGCTGTGAGTCCGTAGACCGGCTCGACCCGGAGGATCGACTCGCGCTGGTCGAGCGGCACGACATGGTCGGGGTGCGTGATCTGCACTTCGCCCTGGTAGAGATCGATCCGGCCACTGACGACACGGATCTCACCCGGCGGCAGCAGCTTCTTCAGGTAGTCCTCGCGGCCGTTGAAGAAGGTGAGGCAGAGACGGCCGGTCTCGTCGCTGCACCAGACCCGGTAGGGCTGGCGCGGGTTGCGCGGCACCAGATGTTCGTCGACCGTCACGGTGAGCGTGGCGATCGTGCCGGCCAGGGCGCCGGCGATCTCCGGTGCATTGCGGCGGTCGATGAGGGCGGAAGGCAGGTGCCACAGCAGGTCGACGACCAGCGGCCCCGTCAATTTCTCCACGAGCTTGCCCAACCGCGGCCCAATTCCGGGCAGCGATGTCACCTGGGCGAAAAGAGGGGTCAGGCTTTGCGGGCGCATCTGTGAGGTATGGGCGTGACTTGGGCGTGGAGCAGGGCTTGTGGGGCCGCGTGACTCCGCCATCGCCGCCGCCTATATGCTACGCCCCTTTTCGGGTCGGACCTGGGGAAAAGATGAGCGGCGAGGCGGATATCGAGACCCGGCGCAAGCGGCTGCTCTATCGCAGCATCTATCGTGGCAACAAGGAGAACGACATTCTCCTTGGCCAATTCGCGCGCGCGCATATCGCCTCCTTTGGTTCGGCCGAACTGGACCAGTACGAACGCCTGCTGGATACCGGCGACAACGACATTTTCGACTGGGTTTCAGGCAAGGCCGACGTTCCGCCTGAGGCCGATACGGCCGTCCTGCGTCTGGTCATGGCGTTTCGGGTGAATTTCCAGTGACCATGCCGCTCGCCGACACGCTGGCTGCGATCCATCGCAAGGCCGGTCGCTGGACCATCGCCGGCCTGCCGGAAGGCGCGGATTCGCTGGTGCTCGCGGATCTGGCGCGCACGAGCGGCGGGCAGGACATCCTGCATGTAGCGCGCGACGGCCAGCGCCTGGAGCGGCTGCAGGATGGGCTGCGCTTCTTCGATCCAGAGCGCGAAGTGCTGGTCTTCCCGGCGTGGGATTGCCTGCCCTACGACCGCCTCTCTCCCCATCCCGACATCGTGGCGGAGCGGCTGACGTCGCTGGCCAAGCTCGCAGCAGCCAGGAAGCCCGGCGCGCCTGGCAGGATCATCCTGGCCTCGGTCGGGGCCGCCCTGCAGAAGGTCCCGCCGCGCAGCCTCTATGCCGACGCCGCGGTCGTCTTGCGCAAGGGCCAGACGGTCGACGTCAACTGGCTGGCGAAGTTCCTTGGAGAGAATGGCTATGGCCGCGCCGAGACGGTGATGGAGCCCGGCGAGTTCGCGATCCGTGGCGGCTTGGTCGATCTCTTTCCGCCGGGCACGGACGAGCCACTGCGCCTCGACCTGTTTGGCGACACGCTAGAGGAAATCCGCTCCTTCGATGCCATGAGTCAACGCTCGACCGGCCCGCGCGACGAGGTCGTGCTTCTGCCGGTGAGCGAGGTGCTGCTGACGGCTGAGGGAATCGCGCGCTTCCGCAGCGGCTATCGCGAGCTGTTCGGCAACGTCGGCGGCGACGACATCCTGTACGAGGCGGTATCGGCCGGTCAGCGCCACGTCGGCATGGAACACTGGCTGCCGCTGTTCCACGAGAAGATGGAGACGCTCCTCGACTATTGCCCCGAGGCGACGGTGGCCTCGGACCACCAGATCGCCGAGGCGTTCCAGGCGCGGCACGAGTTGATCGCCGACTACTACGACGCCCGCCGCAAGACTGGCGGCAAGGGCGGCATGAGCGGCGCCGCGGACTACAAGCCGATCGCGCCGGAACTGCTCTATCTCAACCCCAAGGAATGGGACGGCTTGCTCGACCGGCGGACGGTTGCCGCTTTCACGACTTTTGACGCTTCACCGTCGGCCACCAATACGATCGATCTTCACGGGCGCCGCCATGAAGGCTTCGCCCAGGCGCGGACCGCGCAGGGCGTCAACCTGTTCGACAAGGTGGCCGAGCATGTGAAGGCCGCCAACGGCGCCGGACGCCGGGTGGTGGTCGCGGGCTACACCGAAGGTTCGGCGAGCCGGCTGCAGCACCTCCTGCAGGAGCACGGCGCCACGACGCCCGTTCCCGTGTCCGATCTCGCCACCATGCTTGGATTGCCACAAGGCGTGATCGGCGTCGCGATCTGGCCGCTCGAGCATGGTTTCGTGCTGGATGGGCTGGAGGTCATCGGCGAGGAGGACATCCTTGGCGACCGCCTGTCGCGGCCGGCCAAGAAGCGGCGGCCGTCGGAGCGCTTCATTGCCGAAGCCTCGGCGCTCAGCGAAGGCGATCTCGTCGTTCATCGCGAGCACGGCGTCGGGCGCTACGAGGGGCTGGTGACGCTGGAGATCCAGAATGCCCGCCACGACTGTTTGAGGCTGACTTACGAAGGCGGCGACAAGCTTTTCCTGCCGGTCGAGAACATCGATGTGCTGAGCCGCTACGGCGCGTCGGAGGAGGGCGCCGTCCTCGACCGCCTGGGCGGCGTCGCCTGGCAGTCGCGCAAGGCGCGGCTGAAACAGCGCATTGCCGACATGGCGGACCGGCTGATCAAGATCGCGGCCGAGCGTGCGATCCGGCGCGGCGAGACGATGGTGCCGCAGGACGGGCTCTACGAGGAGTTCTGCGCCCGTTTCCCCTACGCCGAGACCGAGGACCAGCTTCAGGCAATCTCGGACGTGTTGGAAGACCTCTCCTCGGGCAAGCCGATGGACCGGCTGATCTGCGGCGATGTCGGCTTCGGCAAGACCGAGGTGGCGCTGCGCGCCGCGTTCGTGGCTGCCCTCTCGGGCAAGCAGGTGGCCGTGATCGGCCCCACGACGCTCCTGGCGCGCCAGCATCACCGCACTTTCGTCGAGCGCTTCCAGGGGCTGCCGGTCCGGATCGGCCGACTGTCGCGCCTGGTTACCGCCAAGGAGTCGAAGGAAACCAAAGCGGCGCTCAAGGATGGCACCGTCGACATCGTCATCGGCACCCACGCGCTGCTGGCAAAAAGCATCGACTTCAAGGACCTCGGCCTCCTGATCGTGGACGAGGAGCAGCATTTCGGCGTCGGCCACAAGGAGCGGCTGAAGGAACTGCGGGCCGACGTCCATGTGCTGACGCTCACCGCCACGCCGATCCCGCGGACGCTCCAGCTCGCCTTGACCGGCGTGCGTGACATGAGCCTGATCGCCACGCCGCCGGTCGACCGCCTGGCCGTGCGCACCTTCGTCACGCCCTTCGATGCCGTTGCCATCCGCGAGGCACTGCTGCGCGAACAGTATCGCGGCGGACAGAGCTTCTACGTCTGCCCGCGCATCGAAGACCTGGCCACGGTCGCGGCGGAGCTGCGCGAGCTGGTGCCCGAGATGCGCATGGCCATGGCGCATGGCCGCCTGCCGCCGACCCAGATCGAGAACACGATGCAGGATTTCGTCGACGGCAAGTTCGACGTGCTGCTGTCGACCAACATCGTCGAGAGCGGCCTCGACATCCGCAACGCCAACACGATGATCATCCATCGCGCCGACATGTTCGGTCTGGCCCAGCTCTACCAGCTGCGCGGCCGCATCGGTCGTGGCAAGACCCGGGCCTATGCTTACCTGACGGTGCCGCCGGGCAAGGCACTCAATGAAGCCGCCTCGAAACGCCTAGACGTCATGCAGACCCTCGACACGCTGGGGGCGGGCTTCCAGCTCGCGAGCTACGATCTCGACATCCGTGGCGCCGGCAATCTGCTGGGGGAGGAACAGTCCGGCCATATCCGCGAGGTCGGCATCGAACTCTACCAGCAGCTCCTCGACGAGGCCGTGGCCTCGGCGCGGGGCAGGGCCCAGGAGGCGGAGAGGGCCGAATGGTCGCCGCAGATCAATCTCGGCATCCCCGTCCTCATTCCCGAGGAGTATGTCGGCGAGCTCAGCGTCCGGATGGGGCTCTACCGCCGAATCGGCGCGCTGGAGAGCCAGGCGGAAATCGACTCCTTCGCGGCCGAAATGGTCGACCGCTTCGGCAAAATGCCGGTCGAGGCCGAGTTCCTGCTGAACACGGTGGCGCTGAAAATGCTCTGCCGTGCCTCGGGCGTCGAGCGGATCGATGCCGGCGAGAAGGCGCTGGTCCTGTCGTTCCACGACAACAAGTTCGCCCAACCCGACAAGCTCATCGCCTGGATCCAGAAGAACGCGCCTTTGGTGAAGCTGCGGCCCGACCACCGCGTGATCGTGCAGCGCGTTTGGGCCGACGAGCGGCAGCGGATTTCCGGCGTGACTTCGATTTTGGCCGGATTGGCGAAACTCGCGGCTTGAGAAGCTCCTTCGTCGTCCGGCGTGCACAGCGTAGCAGCCAGTCGCCGAGCCGCCGGTCGCCGGAGGCACGGGCGAGGATGATGGCGCCAATCGCCAGGATGGCGGCGGCCGTGGCATCGGCATCGAGCTTGCGCCGCCGGCCACGCGCCAACTCGCCGATCGCGGCATGAAGCTGGTTGGCATATTCCAGTTGAGCGGCCAGGGGCCCGCGGGCGACCTCGCCGGGGAGGGCCGCCAGGGCACAGGCAAGGGCGTTTGCCGCGAGGGAGTCCTTGTCGAGATAGTCGTCCAGGACGGCCTCGACCGTGCCGGCCCGTAGCCGGCTCGTGAGCCCGGTCCCGGCCCTGATTGTCTCGGCGAACAGATCGTCCTTGGAGGTGAAATGGGCATAGAAGGCGCCGCGGGTGAGGCCGACCGCCAACATGATGTCGTCGATATTGGTGCCGGCATGGCCGCGCAGGCGGAACAGCCGGGCGGCGTGTTCGAGGATTTCGACGCGGGTGCGGGCCTTGCGAGCGGGGCTGGCGGGCATTCTGGCCTCAAGATATGTCGATCAACATATCATATGCTGATCGACATACCATGTGCTCAGACCGTCGATTGGGCCGCGCTGGTGGCGGCATCGCGCTCGGCGAGATTGAAGACCTCGACGAAGGCCGACGGCGGTTGGGCGCCGGAAACGGCGTACTTGCGGTTCACGATGAAGCAGGGGACACCGTTGATGCCGAGGCGCCGGGCGTAGACGTCGGAGGCGACGACCTCCTGGCGGCCCTCGTCGCTGTCGAGGTAGCGCTGTGCCCGCGTCGCGTCGATGCCGGCGCGGACGGCGCACTCGACCAGCGTATCGAGATCGCCGATGTCGAGGCCTTCTTCGAAATAGGCCTTGAAAAGCTCGGCCACGACCTCGTCCTGGACCTCGCTCTTGGCGCTCCAGTGGACCAGCCGGTGCGAGAGCACGGTGTTGGGGGTGCGCTGGATGCGCGAGAACTGGAATTCGATGCCCGCTTCGCGGCCGCTCTCGGCGATGGCCTGGTAGATCTGGCGCGGTCGGTCGCCACCACCAAACTTGGCGCGGACATAGTCGTCACGGGTCATGCCTTCGGCCGGCATGTCGGGATTGAGCTGGAACGGCCGCCAGGAAATGGCCACGTCGTTGCGCCCGCTCGCCACCAGGGCGCGTTCGAAGCGGCGCTTGCCGATATAGCACCAGGGGCAGATCGTATCGGAGACGATGTCGACATAGATCATGACGCTGTTCCTTGCGGCGCTTCGGTCATCGTACGCTTTTCGCGCCAATGCAGGAAGAGACCGGCCGCCGCCGCCACGCCCAGCGCAATGGAGGTGAGCCAGGCCGCGCTCGGCCAGCCTGCCGCGGCAACCAGCGCGCCGGTGATCGGCGGGCCCATGAGGCTGCCGATGTTCGAGCCCTGCATCAGCAGGCCCGTGGCGGCACCGGCGAGTTGCGGCCGCGGCGCATGGATCGGGATCGCGGTGAACAGGGAACCCGGAATGACGCCGATCACAGCCGAGTAGATGCCGGCCAGGACCAGCCGCAAGACGTCGGGCACACCGTCGATGAAGATGCCGGCGGCGCAGAACGACATGGTGACCGCGGCGCCGACGATCACGACGACACGCGGCACGCCATGATGCAGCAGCCAGCCCGCCGACAGATTGCCGGTGACGTTCACCATAGCGACCAGCGCGGTGACGATGGCCGCGGTCGAGGTCGAGAAGCCCAAACGGTCGATCTGCAGCGTGGGCAAGAAGCCCACGACGGCGAACCAGCAGCAGGAATAGGCGCCGAAGCAGAGGGCGATGGCGAGCGGCCCACCGCTGGTCGCCACTTCCCTCATCTCGCCCAGCACGGGGCGGTGGCTGACCGGCAGACGGTCGAGTTCGCGCCGGCGCAGGCCGACCAAGAGCAGCGCAACCAGCATGAGGAGCGAGGCGACCGACGCCACCAGCCAAACGGTGCGCCACGAGGTGCCGGGCAGGATCATGGCGGCGATCAGCATCATCGTGCCGGCGCCCGCCGGCATGTAGGTCGTCCATATCGCCATGGTGAGCCGTTGATCGGCAGTGCTGGCGATCCGGAGCAGCAAGCTCGGCACAGCCACCGCGACAGCTATGAAGCCGAGGCCCTCGACCACGCGCCACACCAGCAGGACATCGACGCTGCCGGCGAAGGCGCCGATCAGACTGGCAACGGCGCAGAGGCCGGTTCCCAACAGAACCAGGCGGCGGTGTCCGAATCGGTCGGCGGTGAGCGCGATCGCCATGCCGCCGAGCGCGGTGATCAGGTTGACAGTCGACAGCAGCCAGCCGGCCTGGCCCAGGCTCGCGCCCAGCTCCTCGCGGATGGACGGAATCGACGGCGGCACCTTGCCGACATGGAAGGCGGCAACGACGCCGGCCGCGACCAGGAGGCCGATCAGCGGCCAGGGCGTACGCATGTTTCCTCTCGCAACGGCTCTCGCCTATAAGGCGGGCATGAAACAAGGGAGCCGCGGCGATGTCCAAGCTATTCGACCTTAGCGGCAAGGTCGCCCTGGTCACCGGCGCATCATCGGGCCTCGGCGCACATTTCGCGCATTGCCTCGGCACGGCAGGTGCCTCGGTCGTGCTGGCCGCGCGCCGCGCCGATCGGCTGGCGTCTCTGCAGGCGGAACTCGGTGGGAAGGGCGTGAAGGCGACCGCGGTCGATCTCGACGTGCAGTCCGGCGCGTCGATCACCGCCGCGATCGAGGCGGCGGGGCCACTCGACATCGTGGTCAACAATGCCGGCATCTCGATCGTGAAGCCCGCGCTCGACATGCCCGAAGCGGATTGGGACTCCGTCGTCGACACCAACCTGCGCGGCGCGTGGCTGGTGGCACAGGGCGCGGCCAGGCGCTGGGTCGCCGACAAGCGGCCGGGCAGTATCGTCAACATCGCCTCGATCCTTGGCCTGCGCACCATCGGCCAGGTGGCGCCCTACAACGCGTCGAAGGCGGGGCTCATCCACCTCACGCGCGCGCTGGCGATGGAGTGGGCGCGCCACGACATCCGCGTCAACGCGATCTGTCCCGGCTACATAGAGACCGAGATGAACGGCCCGTTCTGGAAGACACCGGGCGGGCAGCGCCTGATCGAGCGCATCCCGCAGCGGCGCATCGGCCAGCCCGGGCATCTCGACGGCGCCTTGTTGCTGCTGGCGTCCGAGGCCGGCGCGTTCATGACGGGCAGTGTCGTGACCGTCGACGGCGGCCACACCGTCAATTCTCTGTAGCGCTCACCAGCCGTTGATGCGGTCGTAGACGTCGACCACCGACTTGCCACCGTCGAGGTCGCTGTCGATGACGTAGTAGCGGTCGTAGGCGGCGGCGGTGATGCAGGCATGGTTGGGCAGGATGCGGACTCGTGAACCGACCGGCAGGTCGGCGTAAGGCAGGGGATTGTCCGAGCCTACGAAGCCGTGTTCCTGCGAGCACTCCACCACCGCCAGACCGGCAGCCGTGGTGCCGGCAATCGTGCCGAAGCCGACCTTGGGCTGGAACTCCTGGGCGCTGATGTCCTTGGAGAGCGCGAGGGCGCCGGCATCGACCAGGAGCTGGTTGCGGTGCGGATAGTGGCCGATCACCGAGGCCAGGACCGAAAGCGCGAGGTCGCCGGCGCCGCAGGAGCCGATGAACTCCTGGTCGAGATCGTTGAAGACATAGACGCCGGGCCGCATCTCGGTGATGCCGGTGAAATTCCTCGAGTGCATGGCGGTCGGCGTCGAGCCGCCGGATACGATCGGGCAGGGGATTCCGGCGGCACGCAGCGCCTCGGCCGCACCCACGATCGCGCGACGCTCCTGCTCGGCCACGGCGGCAAGGCCGTCGGCCGTGCTCTGGTGATAGGAGTGGCCGGCATGGGTCATGACGCCGGCCAAGTCGACGCCAGGTGCTGCGTGCAGGACCTTCGCGATGTCGAGCAGCCCCGGCAGTACGGGGAACGGCAGGCCGGCGCGGCCGGCGCCGCTGTCGATCTCGATGAAGACGGAGAAGGTGTCGCCGCCTGTGGCGGCCGCCGCGATGGCTTTGGCGACGCCCAGATCGTCCGTCACCACCCGCAGGTTGGCGCCCCGGCGTCGCAGTTCGGTGATCGCCGGCAGCTTGGCCGGCACGATGCCCACGCCGTAGAGAATGTCCTTGAAACCGCCGTCGGCGAAATAGCGCGCTTCCGCCAGGGTCGACACGGTGATGCGGCCGTCGTGGCCCTCGACGGCCATGCGGCCGACCTGGACCGATTTCGCGGTCTTGAGATGGGGACGCAGCATCACGCCGGCATCACGAAGCCGATCGCTCATGCGCTTGAGGTTGCGCCGCAGGATCGCCCGGTCGAGAATGAGGGAGGGCGTCGGGAGTTGGTCGATCGTCTGTGTGGCCATGGTAACAATTCTAGCATGCCGATCGAAAACGAACGCAAATTTGTCCTCGACGACGACGGCAAGCTCGAAGCGCGACTGGCCGAGTTGCCCGGCGTCACGCGCACGGCCGTGCAGCAGGCCTACCTTGACGCCCCGGGCCTGCGCATTCGCTCGATGGAGACAGGGGCCAAGCGCATCCACATCTTCACCTACAAGCGGGAGATCGACGGCAAAGTGGTGGAGATCGAGACCGAGATCGCCGCGTCGGACTTCGATCGCCTGTGGAGCCAGCGCCGCGAGTCGCTCTGCAAGACGCGCTATTCCTGGCCGGACGGGCAGTACCACTGGGATGTCGATTTCTTCAAGACCGGGGACGGCCAGACCTACTTCGCCATGGCCGAGGTCGAGATGCCGGAGAACGACACGGCGCCGCCGCCGCTCTCGGCTCGCCTCACCAACCACTATCTGGCCGACGCGCCACACCGCGACCCGCGCTTCACGTCCAAGCGTCTGTCGGATCCTGTGTTTGCCGGGAAACTGTTGGCCGACATCCGCCTGAAGGGGAAAGTCGTATGAAGATCGCGCGCATCGACAGCCTTTCGGTCAAAGTGCCGTACACCTTCGGCGGCAGCCACAAAGGCGAAGGCCTGCGCACCTGGACGACCAACAACATCCTGCTGGTCCGGGTCGAGACCGACACCGGTCTGGTGGGCTGGGGCGAGGCCTTCTGCTACGGCTGTACGGATGCGGTGAAGGCGGCACTCCACAACATGGTGGCGCCCCTCGCGATCGGCCAGGACGCGCGCGACATCGCCGGCCTCTCTTACGATTTGCAGCAGAAGCTGCACCTGTTCGGCCGCTACGGCATCACCGTCTTTGCCCTGTCGGGCCTCGACATCGCGCTGTGGGACATCGCCGGCAAGGCCGCGAACCTGCCGCTGCACCGGCTGCTGGGCGGTGCGCGGCGCGACGGCCTGCCGGCCTATGCGAGCCTGCTGAAGTATCGCGATCCCGAGAAGGTCGCAGCGCGGACGGCGCAAGCGGTCGCCGAAGGCTACCGCCACATCAAGCTGCACGAGACCGAGGAAGCGGAAGTGAAGGCCGCGCGCGAGGCGGCGGGCGAGAGCGTTGACATCATGGTCGACACCAATTGCCCGTGGACGCCCGAGCAGGCGCGCCACATGACCCTGAAGCTGCGCCCATACAATCTTTTCTGGCTGGAGGAGCCGATCTTCCCGCCCGAGGATTTCACGGCGATCGCAAAGCTGCGTGCCGGCACCGGCGTCGCGATGGCTGCCGGCGAAAATCTCTGCACGTCCTTCCAGTTCCGCGACATGCTCGCAGCCGGTGCCGTCGATTACGCCCAGCCCAGCGTCACCAAGGTGGGTGGCATCACGGAGTTTCTGAAAGTGGCGACGCTCTGCGACGCCGCGGGCGTCACCCTGATGCCGCACTCGCCCTATTTCGGGCCGGGCTTCCTTGCGACCCTGCATCTCCTGGCAGCACGCGGGACGCCGGGCGGCATGATCGAGCGCTACCACATGGATCTGGAGGCAAGCCTCTATGGCGACCTCATCATGCCCAGGGACGGCAACTTCGCCGTGCCGACCGGCCCGGGGCTGGGACGCGATCCCGACCCCGATGTGGTCAAGACTTACGGGGCCTGATCCGCGGCACCTGGACCAGCGGCCAGGGGTCGGGAAGCTGGCCGACCGGGCAGTCGATCAGCATCGGGCCACCCCTGGCGATGCCGCGCGAGATCGCGGCGCCCAGTTCCTCCGGTGACTTCACCCGCACGGCATCGAGGCCGAAGCTCTCCGCCAGCTTTACGAAGTCGGGGTTGCGCAGATCGCTGGCGATGGTGCGGTTGTTGAACGACTGTTGCTGGATGCGTCGGACATTGCCGTAGGCGCCGTCGCTGAACACGACAGCCACGACGCCGATGCCGTGTTGTGCCGCCGTCGCCATTTCCATCGCCGTGAACAGAAACCCGCCGTCGCCGCTGATCGACACGACTGGCGTGTCGGGTTTTGCGCTCTTGGCGCCAAGCGAAGTGGCATAACCCCAACCCAGGGTGCCCTGATAGCCCGTCGAGAGGAAAGTGCGCGGCCTGTAGGTCGGATAGGCGAGGCGGGCGGCGTAGCCCATCTGGGTCAGTTCATCGACCAGGATGCCGTCTTCCGGCAGCGCCTTGCGGATTGCTTCGAGATAGCCGATCTGCGGCGCGATCGTCTCGTGGATCCGCTTCGCTGCCGCCGCCTTGGTCTCGGCAACCTGCTCGGCGCGGCCGTTGCGCTTGGTATTGTGCTTGGCCAGCCGGTTCGCCAGCGTCTTCAGCGTTGCGGCCGCGTCGCCCACGATGCCGATCTCGGGCTTGCGCTGGCGGTCGAGTTCCTCGCTGTCGACATCGATGCGGATGATCTTCAGCTGGTCGTCGAGGCCCCAGTTCTGTTGCTGCGGCTGCAGGCGTGTTCCCACGGCCAGAACGACATCGGCCTCGCCCCAGAAGCGGTAGCCGGCCGGCATGGTGACGGAAAGCCTGTGCCGCCCGTCGATCACGCCCTGGCCCATACGGCCGGTCATGACCGGCGCGTCGAGCATCTCGGCGATCAGCCGGACATACTCTCCGGCGGCCTGCGCGCCACCACCGACGACGATCATCGGACGTTCGGCGGCGCCCAGCAACTTGGCGGCGCGCTCCACTGCCTCCTCGTCGACCGGGCAGGGATCGGCTTGTGCAGGGGTGGCGATCAATTCGACCGGCGCCCGCCGTGCCCAGGTATCCAGGGCGCATTCCAGGCCAACCGGACGCGGCCGGCCGGAAAGCAGGCGCCGAAACGCCTCGTTGATCATGCCCGGCGCTTCCGCCGGCGACCGCAGACGATCGGCCCATTTGGTAAGGCCACGCATGATGGAGAGCTGATCAGGCAATTCGTGCAACTGGCCGAGATTGCGGCCGATCATGGCTTGCTGGATCTGTCCCGTGAGGGCGAACACCGGCGCATTGGCGGCGTAGGCTGTCGACAGCGCCGCTGTCGTGTTCAAGAATCCCGGCCCGGGCACGACGACATAGGCCGAGGGCTTGCCCGTCGCCATGGCGTGGCCGAGGGCCATGTAGGCGCAGGCCTGTTCATGCCGCGCGTGGATAGGGCGGATGGCGTTGGTGCGGTCGTACAAGGCGTCGAAGAACGGATCGTTCTGGACGCCGGGCAGACAGTAGAGCGTGTCGATGCCGTTCACTTCCAGCATCGACACCACGGCCTGAGCGGTGGAAAGGGTTTGCATTGTCCTAATCCACCCGAGCTCCGGACTTGCGGATGACCGGTGCCAGGCGAGCCTCTTCGGCATCGCGGAAGGCCAGGGTATCGGCCGGCGATTGCCACCAGGCGGTTGCGCCCAGATCGAGGAACTTGGCTTTCAGATCGTCGCTTTCCAGCGCCTTCTTCGAAAGCTCGGAGAGGCGCGAGACGACGTTGGCTGGCAACTTCGCCGGCCCGGTGAGCGTGGTCCACGACACGATGTCGAACTCGGCCAGCGTCTCGGAGATGGTCGGCACTTCAGGCGCGACCGGTGTGCGCTTGGCCGAGGTGACAGCGATCGGCCGAACTTTGTTGGCGCGAACCTGCGCCAGGGAGCCGGGAATGTTGTCGAAGATCATGTGGACCTGGCCGGCCAGCAGATCCTGCATGCCCGGCGCCGCACCGCGGTAGGGGACATGCACCATGTCCACTCCGGCGAGAATCTTGAACAGTTCCCCCGACAGGTGCAGCGTCGTGCCCGAACCGGCCGAGGCGTAGGAATATTTGCCGGGGTTCTTCTTCAGGAGTTCGATCAGCTCCGGCACGTTCTTCACCGGCACTTCGAGATTGACGACCAGCATGTTGGGCAACCACCACATGGTCGAGACGAAGGAGAAGTCATTGCGGGCATTGAACGGCAGCTTGGCGTAGAGCGTCGGTGCGATCGCGTGGCTGGCGACGCCGCCGAGGCCAAGCGTGTAGCCGTCCGGATCCGACTTCGCGAGGACATCCATGCCGACATTGCCGCCGGAGCCGCCCTTGTTCTCGACGATCCATTGCTGCCCGGAGAGTTCCGACATCTTGGCGCAGAAGATTCGCGAGAGCGTGTCCGTGGCACCACCGGCCGGGAAGGGGTTGATGTAGCGCACCGGCTTGTTGGGGTAGGTCGCCTGGGCGCGAACAACAGAGGGGGCGGCAAGAGCACCGGCCAAGCCAGCAACGATCGTCCGGCGCCCGATGGCGCTCTCTAACTTGTCCAATTCATTTCCTCCCAATTTTTGCCGTTTGAGCTTGCCAAAGACGGAGCCCCCCGTCGATTGCTGTCGCGAATCCTCCATCAGATGTGCCGCGATTGTGTCCGACGCTGCCTTCGCAAGCATTCCTGGGGCTTTCCTGGCGCTTGAAAAGTCGGAAAATGTTGTCACTTATGAGGTCGAACCGCAGGGTCGGCATTGGGGTCCGTCTGCGGCGCCACGAGGTACGATCATGCGAGGTTTTGTCGGGCGCATCATGCTCGGCGCGGTTGCCTGTGCAGCAAGCGCCAGTCTGCTTGGGTGGGGACTCCCCCCGGCCTACGGTCAGGCGCCGGCCAAGCCGCCGCAGCCTGTGGCCAAACCGGCGCCGCCCGCACAGGCGGCAGAGCCGGCCAAGCCCCCGCAGGGCGGTCCTCCCGCAATCGACGTCTGCAATGGCCTGACCGGAGCGGACGCGGCCAAAAAGGTCGAAGCGTGCACAGAAGCCATCAAGACCGGCTCGCTTGCCGGCGGTCCCTTGGCTCTGGCCTATCTCAATCGCGGCCTGTCGGAGAGCGGGGCCGGCAGCCCGGCACGCTCCAAGGCCGATTTCCGGGAAGCGATTCGAATCTTCAACGAGGCGATCAACGCCCAGCCGACCAATCCCTACCTCTATACGCAGCGCGGTGTCGTCTACCAGACCATCGGTGAGGCCGACCGGGCGATCATCGACTACAGCGACGCCATCCGCCTCGCACCGCGGGAAACCTATCCGCTGATCAATCGCGCCGTCGTTCTCTACACGCGAAAGGACAACAATGAGGGCGCGATCGCCGACCTCACCGCGGCATTGAAGATCAATGTCCGCGAGATCAGCGCGTGGATCAACCGCGGGATCGTCCATCGAAAGAAGGGTGACCTGAACAAGGCGATCGCCGATTTCACCGACGCGATCAAGCTCCTGCCGCCCAAGATCGAACCGGTGCGCGCCACTCTGCTTCCTGACTCGATAACAAGCCAGCTGGCGCCGCAGTCCAAGGACCAGCACCGGATCGCGCTTCAGGCGGCCTTCGTCTACTTCCAGCGCGGCTTGTCCTACTACGACAAGAACGCGTATGATCAGGCCATTGCCGATTTCAGCGAGGCGATCCGCCTCAACCCGAACGATGGCTCGTCGTGGGTCGGACGTGGTGCCGCCTACATGTACAAAAACGATCTGAGGAAGGCGATCGCCGACTTCGACGAAGCGGTCAAGCTGTCGCCAGGGCAGGCATTCACCCACATGCAGCGGGGAATTGCCTATCACCGGATCGGCGACGCCGATGCAGCGATCGAAGATTACAGCGCCGCCAACAAGCTCACGCCCAAGGATCCCACGCCACTCGTAAACCGCGGCATCGTTCTCTTCACGAAGAAGGGCAAGTTCGACGAAGCGATCACCGACTTCGATGCGGCGCTCAAGCTCAACCCCAAGGAGGTGAACGCGCTCGTCAATCGCGGCGTCACCTACCGCCAGAAGAACAATCCCGATCGCGCCATCGCCGATTTCACCGAAGCATTGAAGCTCGGCATGCAGACCGCCGAGATTCTCCGGCTTCGCAAGGAGGGGCCGGGCGCCATGGACGGCGAGAAGGCGCAGGCCGCGGATCAAGTGGCCAATGCCTACTACCAGCGCGGCATGGCCCAGGTCGACAAGCAGGAATATGACGAGGCCCTCAAGGACTTCGAGCTGGCCATGCAGATCAATCCCAAGGAACCTCGTGCCTTTCTCGGACGTGGCGCGACATACCTGAAGAAGGGCGATACCAGTCAGGCCGTCAAGGATCTCGACGAGGCAATCCGGCTGGCTCCCGGCATGGCCTTCGCCTATTTCGAGCGCGGCACTGCCTATCATCGCATCGACGACTACGATCACGCGATTGCCGACTATACCGAGTCGATCAAGATCGATCCCAAGGAGCCGCTGACATTCATCAATCGCGGCATGGCCTACCTCTTCCAGAACAAGATCGACGCCGCCATTGCCGACTTCGACTCGGCGCTCAAACTCAGTCCCGACAATTTCAGCGCGCTTACCCAGCGCGGCTATGCCTATGCATTGAAGCGGGATTTCCCGCAGGCTATCAGCGACGTCAGCGAAGCCGTGAAACTGAGCCCGAGCGACCCGACTGCCCGCTACTATCTGGGACTCGTCTATTCGCTTCGTGGCGATACCGCGAAGGCACTCGAGGAAATCACCGATGCGATACGCGTCGACCCCACGAATGCCCGCTTCTACGGCAGCCGGGCGAGCATCTATTCGGGCGCCGGTGACTACGACAAGGCCATCGAGGATCTCAACCAGGTGATCAAGCTGCGTCCCAGGGATCCCACCAACTTCCTCAACCGCGGTATCGCCTACTTCAGCAAGGGCGACTACGAAAAGTCGATCATCGACTATACCGACGCGCTTCGCCTGGATGCGAAAATGGTGCCGGCCCTGAACAACCGCTGCATGGCCCACGCGGTCCTCGGCAAGAACCTGACCCAGGCGCAGGCCGATTGCGCCGAGGCCCTGAAGCTCGAGCCTCAGGATTCTTTCGTGCACATCAATCGCGGGCTGATCGAGCTGAAGCTGCACCAGTATGCAAAGGCGATCGCCGAGTACGACGCTGCACTGGCCATCGATCCCCAGCGCGCCCGCGCGTACTACGGCCGCGGCCTGGCCAAGGTCAAGACCGGCGACAAGGCGGGCGGTGAGGCCGACATCCTGACGGGCAAGGGCTTGCAACCCAACGTCGCCGAGGAGTTCGCACGATATGGCGTCAACTAGGCCATCACGGCGTTTGTTGGCGGAGGGGGTGGGATTCGAACCCACGGTGCGCTTGCACGCACGCCGGTTTTCAAGACCGGTGCCTTAAACCGCTCGGCCACCCATCCGGGACGTGCTTGTTACTCCGTCCTGAGCGGCCGGTACATATCCCGATTGTCGCCATGAATCCTGCTAGAATTGCAGGGATATGAACATGGTTCCTCCCTCCGTTTCACCTCAGGGCCACTCATGATCAATCGACGAATGTTGTGCGCCATCGCTACGCTCATGCCGCTGCCAGCGCTGGCCCAGACCAGCGATCCCAAATTTGCCACGTGGCTGCGTGGCGTGCGCGCCGAGGCGGCGCGCGCCGGCGTGGACGAAAGCACGCTCGCTGCCGCGCTCGACAATATCGAGGAGATTCCGCGGGTGATGGAACTCGCGCGCAATCAGCCCGAGTTCAAGATGACGTTCGAGCGCTATCAGGAACTCGTCGTCTCGCCCGAGCGGGCGAGCCGCGGCCGGACGCTCCTGGCGGAGAACCGCGGCACCATCGACCGCTTCGCCGTGCCCGCCGGTGTTCCGGCATCGGTCGTCGTGGCCTTGTGGGGGATCGAAAGCAATTACGGCACCCGTCTCGGCGATTTCGACGTCGTGCCGGCGCTCGCGACACTCGTCTACAACAACTTTCGGGCCCAGTTCTTTCGGGCCCAGCTCATCGCGGCCCTGAAAATCCTGTCACAAGGCCATGTCGGCCTGGCCGCGATGAAGGGGTCGTGGGCGGGCGCCATGGGCCAGTGCCAGTTCATCCCGACCAGCTTCGTCGCCTACGCGGCTGACGGCGATGGCGACGGCCGGATGGACATCTGGAGCAACAAGGTCGACGTCTTCGCCTCGATCGTGAACTACCTCCGCCGCGTAGGGTGGCGGCCGGGCCTCCGCTGGGGCGAGGAAGTGCCGGCAGGAACGGCGGCGGGGCAGGGCACGCGCATCGTGCGGCCAGCCGGCGCCGGCGGACCGACCTTCCAGACCACCGAGAATTTCCGCGCCATCCTGCGCTGGAACCAATCGGACTTTTTCGCCTTGGCCGTGGGGTTGCTGTCGGACCGGATCGCGACCTGATGCCCTGAAACGGGGTGGCTCCACCCGCCGCCCAAGATGATGTATGATGCCGCCATCATGCGGCTACCCCTAGTAAGCTCAAGCTTTGATTCAATGGCACTTCTTCGCATCTGTGGCGCCCTGCTGGTGATCGCCTGCCTGGGCGCCTGCGGCTCGAGCCCGGGCGGCAAGGGGAGCCCAGCAAACGCACAACGCGGCGCCTACAAGATCGGCAACCCCTACAAAATCGACGGTGTCTGGTACACGCCCAAGGAAGATTTCAGCCATGTCGAAACCGGCGTGGCCTCATGGTATGGGCCAGGTTTCCACGGCAAATCGACCGCCAACGGCGAGCGCTACGATCAGAGCGACCGCACGGCGGCGCACCGGACCTTGCAGATGCCATCGATTGTCAGGGTCACCAATCTCTCCAACGGCCTGTCCACCGTCGTCCGGATCAACGACCGCGGCCCGTTCGCGAGCAACCGGGTGATCGACCTCTCGCGCACCGCCGCCCAGGAACTCGACGTCATTCGCAACGGAACGGCGCGTGTGCGGATCGAACAGCTCCAAGCCGAGAGTCTCGCGGTGAAGGAGGTGGCGATCAACGGCGGCGGACCGGCGGAGCAGAACGACGCGGTCGCCCAGCTGGCCTCCGGCCGGCGCGCGCCACAACAGCAGCAGGTTATGGCGACAGCGCAACCGGCAGCGGCGCCTCCGTCAACCCAGGTTCAGGCAGGATGGCCGGCCAATCCACGCAACTCAGCCGCCGCGCAGGAACAGACTACGGCGCCCTCAGCCAAGAGCGGGCCTACTATTGCGTCCTTGGCATCGACGGCACCGGCGGCCTCCTCGGGAGGCGGCTTCTACGTCCAGACCGGCTCCTTTTCGACAGCTGAGAACGCCGGGCGCCAGCGTGATGCGGTGCGCAGCTATGGTGCCTCGGAGATTTCACAGGCTTCGGCCAGCGGCCGCGATATTTATCGGGTCCGGTTGGGCCCCTATACGACCTCCGACGCCGCCGGCATTGTCGCCGACCGGCTGAAGCGGTCAGGTTATGGTGATGCCCGTGTTGTTGGGGATTGATCGGCTGCGCCCGGTGATGGCGCTTTTCGCTGCGGCCGCCGTCGTCGGCGCCGCGACGGTGACTTACGCACAGCAGGCGGACCCGCCGCGACGACAGCAGACGCAGCCGACGAAGCCTCCCGCAAAGGCCAAGCCACCGGCCGCTACTGCCAAGCCTGCGGGACCGACAGCGGCGGCCAAGACTGAGGCCCTGCCACCGTCGCAGGTCGGCATCGGTACTTATGCCAAACAAGCCTTCATGGTCGACCCGCAGACATCGACGGTTATGCTGTTCAAGGATGCCGAGCAGCCGATGGCGCCATCGTCGATGTCGAAGATGATGACAATCTATATCATCTTCGAGGAACTCGCCGCCGGCCGCCTCAAGCTCGATTCGCGCTTCCGGGTGAGCGAGCGCGCGCGGGCGATGGGCGGGTCGCGCATGTTCCTCGAACTCGGCAGCGAGGTCTCGGTCGAGGATTTGATCAAGGGCATTATCGTCCTGTCGGGCAACGACGCCTGCGTGGTTATCGCGGAAGGCCTGTCGGGCAGCGAAGAGAGCTTCGCCGAACGCATGACCAAGCGCGCGCGCGAACTCGGCATGACCAAGTCGGTGTTCAAGAACTCCTCCGGCTGGCCCGCCGAGGGCCAGTACACCACGGCGCGCGACCTTGCGGTGCTCTCGTGGCGCACGATCGACGACTATCCGAAGCTCTATCGCTACTATGCGGAGAGCAACTGGACCTACAACAACATCCGCCAGGAAAATCGCAATCGCCTGCTCAAGATCACACCCGGCACCGACGGCCTGAAGACAGGTCATACCGAGGAAGGCGGCTATGGCCAAGCGACGTCGGCGATACGCGATGGCCGCCGCCTAATCCTGGTGGTCAATGGCCTCGGTTCCATGGCTGAGCGCGCTCAGGAGACCTCACGGTTGATGGAGTGGGGGTACCGCGAATTCATCAACACGACGATCTTCCGTGCCGGCGATACGGTTGTGGAAGCGCCGGTGTGGCTGGGCGCCCAGGACAAGGTGGCGCTTGTCGTCGGGCGCCCGGTCCAGATCACGGCGCCCACCGGGCAAGCCGTGTCGCCTCGCGTGGTCGCGCGGTTCGAAGGGCCATTGCCCGCGCCGCTCGTGAAAGGCACCAAGGTCGGCATCGCCGCGGTCACGCTGCCCGATGGCAGGGTCATCGAGTATCCGCTCGAAATCGGTGCGGATGTCGCCCGCATGGGCGCCATCGGTCGCGTCGCGACGATGATCCAGCACTATCTGTTCGGCTGGCTGTCGTGAGCGCCCCCGCGTCGGGGCGCTTCATCACGCTGGAGGGCGGCGAGGGGGCCGGCAAGTCGACCCAGGTCGTGCGCCTCAAGAAATGGCTGGAAGGCAAGGGACATGAGGCCGTGGCCACGCGGGAGCCGGGCGGCGCGCCTGGGGCAGAGATGGTGCGCAAGCTGCTGGTCGAAGGGCCTGCCGAACGCTGGGACGGCGTCACCGAGGCGTTGCTGCATTTTGCCGCCCGGCGCGATCACCTGCGATCGACCGTGTGGCCGGCCCTCAAGCGCGGTGCCTGGGTGATCAGCGACCGCTTCGCCGATTCGACCATGGCCTATCAGGGTTACGGGCACGGCGCCGATCGCACGTTGCTGGGCGGTCTTTACGATATGGCTGTCGGCGAGTTCTGCCCGGATCTCACGCTGATCCTCGACCTGCCGGTCAAGACCGGCCTGGCGCGGGCAGCGGCGCGGCGCGGCAAGGAGACCCGCTACGAGAATTTGCCGGTCGCCTTCCATGAGCGTGTCCGGGCGGGCTTCCTCGATATTGCAGCGATCGATTCGGAGCGCTGCGTCGTGATCGACGCCAGGCGCGACATCGACACCATCGCGGCGGCGATTGCCGAGGCCGTGGCCAGCCGACTGGACACCTGAGGCGATGGCCAGGGGCAAGACCAGCGCCGATCCGGCCGAGCTCGAAAAGCTGGAATGGCCCTATGACTGGCCGCCGCCGTGGCGCAGCCAGCGTCTGGTCGGCCATGACGATGCGGAAAAGACGATGTTGGCCGCCCAGCAAAGCGGGCGCCTGCATCACGCCTGGCTGCTGACCGGACCACGTGGCATCGGCAAGGCGACGCTTGCCTGGCGCTTCGCGCGCTTTCTGTTGTGCGGCCAGCAGCAGGGCGGCCTGTTCGGCGACGCGCCTGCGAACCTCGATGTCGCACAGGACGCGCCGGGCAGGGGGCTGGTCGATGCACGCTCGCATCCCGACCTGTTCCACCTCAGGCGCTCCGTCAATCACGACACCGGCCGCATGCGGGCCGAGATTGCCATCGACGACGTGCGCGGGCTCGGGGCCTTCATGCACATGACGCCAGCGATGGGCCAATGGCGCGTCGCCGTCGTCGATTCAGCCGACGAGATGAACCGGAACAGCGCCAATGCGGTTCTGAAGATCCTCGAGGAGCCACCCCCGAACGCTGCCCTGCTGATCGTGGCACATGCGCCGGGCCGCCTGCTGCCCACGATCCGCTCGCGCTGCCGGCGGCTGGCGCTGCAGCCACTTGCCGACGAGACTGTCGTGAACCTGCTCGGCGACTATGCGCCGAACACCAAGCCCGAGGAGAGAATCGCCCTGGCACGACTGGCCGAAGGCAGCATCGGGCGGGCCCTGGAGCTCGCCGGGGCAGGAAGCCTCGATCTCTACCGCGAAATGGTCGAGGTGTTGGCGACGTTGCCCGAACTCGACATGCCGCGCCTACACACCTTCGCCGAGCGCTTCGCCAAGCGCGGCGAGGAGGCAAACGCCGACTGGCGGTCGCTCAACTACCTGTTCGACGGCTGGCTGAAGAGCCTCGCCCGACACTGGGCTCTGGGCACGGAAGCTGCAGCCATCGTGCCATCGGAGAGCGGGCTGAACGGGCGTTTGCTAGCCGCCGCCAGCCTTGATCGCTGGATGGAGGCATGGGAAAAGATCGCCCATCTGTTGTCCCGAGCCGATGCCGTCAATCTCGACCGCAAGCAAACGGTTCTCGGCAGCTTCCTGGCTCTCCAAACGGCGATGCGCTGAAGCGCTGAACCCGGCGTCCCCGGAAGGGTGGCGCGGGAAGGGCGACGGTTCGGAGTTCAGTCATCATGTCGGGTCGCAGTACTTTTTACGTCACCACGCCGATCTACTACGTGAACGACGTGCCCCATATCGGGCATGCCTACGCAACGCTGGCGTGCGACGTGATGGCCCGCTTCAAGCGCCTCGACGGCTACGACGTGCACTTTCTCACCGGCACCGACGAGCACGGGCAGAAGGTCGAGAAGGCCGCCGAGGCCGCCGGCCTGTCGCCGCAGGCCTTCACCGACAAGGTCAGCCAGTCGTTCCGCGACCTCATCGGCGTGATGAACTTCAGCCCCGACGGGTTCATCCGCACGACCGAGAAGCGCCACTACGCCGCCTGTCAGGCGCTGTGGGAGAAGCTCGTCGCCGCTGGCGACATCTATCTCGGCAAGTATGCAGGCTGGTATTCCGTGCGCGACGAGGCTTTCTATGCCGAGAGCGAGACCGAGGTCGGCACCGACGGCAAGCGCCGGGCCGGGCCGGTCGGCAACGAAGTCGAGTGGGTCGAGGAGCCGTCATATTTCTTCAAGCTCTCGGCCTGGGGAGATCGTCTGCTCGAGTTCTATGACAAGAATCCGCGCTTCATCGCGCCGGAAAGCCGGCGTAACGAGGTCATCAGCTTCGTGAAGGGCGGCCTGCAGGATCTGTCGGTCTCGCGTACCAGCTTTTCCTGGGGCATACCGGTACCCGGCGATCCCAAGCACATCATGTACGTCTGGCTGGACGCGCTCACCAACTACATCACCGAGTGCGGCTACCCCGACGAGAGCAACCCGCTGTGGCGATTCTGGCCGGCCGATCTGCACATCATCGGCAAGGATATCATCCGCTTCCATTGCGTGTTCTGGCCGGCCTTCCTGATGGCCGCGGACGTGGCGCCGCCGAAGCGGGTTTTCGCCTCGGGCTGGTGGACGACCGAAGGCCAGAAGATTTCCAAGTCGCTGGGCAATGCCATCGATCCGGTGGCCGCGACGGCAGAATTCGGACTCGATCCGTTCCGCTACTTCCTGCTGCGCGAGGTGCCCTTCGGCAACGACGGCGACTTCCAGCGCCGCGCGCTGATCGGCCGTCTCAATGCCGATCTTGCCAACGCTTACGGCAATCTGTGCCAGCGCGTTCTCTCCATCGTGGCCAAGAATTGCGACGGCAAGGTGCCGGCCAAGGGAACGCTGGTCGACGTCGACAATGCGCTGCTTGATCGCGCCAAACGGTTGCTTTCCGTCGTGCGGGCCGACCTCGACGAACAGGCCTTCCATCGCGCACTCACCTCGATCTGGGAGGTGATCGCCGACGCCAATCGCTATGTCGATGCACAGGCGCCGTGGGCACTCGCCAAGACCGATCCGGTGCGCCGCGATACGGTGCTGTGGATCCTGGCCGAGACCATCCGGCGGGTGACGCTGCTTGCACAGCCTTTCATGCCCGAATCGACGGGCAAGATCCTCGACCAGCTCGCCGTGCCGGCCGACGCGCGGGCCTTCGCCGCGTTCGACCGCGAACTCGCGCCGGGAACCGAGCTGCCCAAGCCGCAGGGCGTCTTCCCGCGGTTCGTCGAACCGGCGGCCGCGGCGAGCTGACATGCTGATCGACAGCCACTGCCATCTCGACTTTCCCGAGCTTGCCGGCGACGAGGCTGGCGTGCTGGCACGCGCCCGGACGGCGGGTGTCGGTGGCATGCTGACGATCGGCACGCGGCTCGATCAGTTCGAGCGTGTGCGGGCCATTGCCGAGCGCCACGACCATGTCTGGTGCTCGGTGGGCGTTCATCCGCATGAGGCCAAGGAGGAGGGGCAACGCACGCCTGACCGGCTGATCGAGGCCACCAAGCATCCCAAGGTCGTCGGAATCGGCGAGACCGGGCTCGATTTCTACTACGAGCACAGTCCGCGTGAGGAACAGGTCGAGAGCTTCCGCGCCCATATCGCCGCGTCGCGGCAAACCGGCCTGCCGCTGATCGTCCATACGAGGGACGCCGATCGCGAGACTATCGACGTGCTCGAGGAGGAGGCGGGGAAGGGCGCCTTCCCGGGCCTGATCCACTGCTTCAGCTCCGGGGCCGAGGTCGCGAGCCATGCGCTGGCGCTCGGCTTCTATATTTCGATTTCGGGCATCGTCACCTTCAAGGCGGCCGAGGCGCTGCGCGGTATCGTCCGTGACATTCCGCTGGACCGGCTGCTGGTCGAGACCGACTCACCCTACCTCGCGCCCGTGCCGAAGCGCGGCAAGACCAATGAGCCGGCCTACGTCGCCCATACCGCGGCCAAGGTCGCCGAGTTAAAGGGCGTGAGCGTCGGCGAACTCGAGGCTGCGACCACCGATAATTTCTTCCGGCTGTTTGCCAAGGCGGAGCGTCAGCGGTGCGGGTGACGATCCTCGGCTGCGGCACCTCAGGGGGCGTTCCGCGGCCGGGTGGCAAGGACGGGAAGGGTGAGTGGGGGGCGGCCGACCCCGAGGACCATCGCAACCGGCGCCGACGCTGTTCGATCCTGGTCCAGGACAAGGGCAAGACCCTGCTGGTCGACACCTCCCCCGACCTGCGGTCGCAATTGCTGGACGCCCGCGTCGAGCGCATCGACGCGGTGATCTGGACGCACGAGCATGCCGACCAGGTACACGGCATCGACGATCTGCGGCCCTATGCAATCCGCCAGGGACGGATCGACGCCTGGGCGGACGAGCGGACCCTCGGGATCCTGCGGCGGCGCTTCGGCTACTGCTTCGAGGCAGAGGGCAGCGGCGTCTACAACCCGATTTACCAGGCCAATCTCATCGAGGGGCCCTTCCGGGCCGCCGGCGTGCCCGTCATTCCCTTCGTCCAGGACCATGGCCTGGCACCGTCGATGGGCTTTCGCTTCGGGCAACTCGCCTACGCCAACGACGTGGTGACGTTGCCGGAGAGCGCCTTTGAGGCGATCCAGGGCGTCGAGGTGCTGATTGTCGATGCCATGAGGTTTCGCCCGCACCCGACCCATGCCCACCTGGAGCGGGCGCTCGAGTGGATTGCCCGGATTCGTCCGGCCCGGGCTTTTTTGACGAACCTGCATGTCGATATGGATTATGCTGAGGTCGACCGTCTGACGCCGCCGCATGTGCAGCCTTGCCAGGATGGCTTGGTCATCGAAGTGTCCTGATATTTTCTTTCTAGAACAAATGCTTGGAAGAACATCCTGATATGAAAAATGAAGAGAAACGAAAGGAGTCCGGCCGCAGATTGTTCCTGGCAACAGCCGGTGCATTGCTCTGCCTGGCGTCGCCGGCCAGAGCCAACGACAAACTCGATGCCGGCGGCCTGACCTTTCGAGACTTCGCGACCCTCGACAATGGCGCGAGCTTTTCCCGCTCCGACCCCATCATCGCGGGCGGCCCCAACCCGCCCGTTGCCAGGGTCCTGGGGATCGACAACGCCAAGGGCTTTGCCCGCGTCCGCTTCGAGCCGATCCGGGTGACCTTGGCGGTGCCTCTCGGTTGGCTGGCGACCGAGGATTGGGAGCGGGGCGTCGGCTACAGCAGCGACAAGCGATACCGCGTCGTCGTTTGGCGGGTCGATTTCGACTACGAGGGCGTGAAGGACGCCGAGCACTATGCCTCGACCAAGGCCGGCTCCATCCAGGCGCGGCGACCAGGCGTCAAGGCGCAGGCGCGCAAGCTCGGAGATGGGACCTTCCTCGTGGTATTCGAGAACGCGCCGAAGGCCCAAGGCGATGCCGAACAGCGGGTCGTCTTCGATGTCATCATCCCACGGCCTGGCAATCCCAAGCAGGGTGTCCTGCTGACCTTGGGCGTTCCGGCAAGTGAGGCCGGCCGAGGCGTCAAGCTTCTCTCTCTCCTAAAGGAAAACCTAAGGATAGATTGGTAGATATTTGATAAATATCATATATAAATATTTGTCATAATATATATTATGCGATGGTAGGACATATGATACAAAATGACATGGCCTCCAATCGTCCCACCGCCGACAGCCTTCCCAAAGAGCCTTTGCCACGCCTCCTCGCCGTCATGGTCTGGCTGCGCGACCGCCAGCACGGCTGCCCCTGGGACATCGACCAGACCTTCCAGACGATCGCGCCGTATACGATCGAGGAAGCCTACGAGGTCGCCGACGCCATCGAGCGCAACGACATGCCGGCCCTCAAGGAGGAGCTTGGCGACCTGCTGCTCCAGGTCGTCTATCACGCCCAGATCGCCCAGGAGGCCCAGGTCTTCAGCTTCGCCGACGTGGCGTCCGCCATCGCCGAAAAGATGATCGACCGCCATCCGCATGTTTTCGGCGACGCCACGATCGACACGTCCGAGGCCCAGACCGTGTCCTGGGAAGCCCGCAAGGCCGCCGAGCGGGCCGCCAAGCAGACCGTTCAGCCCGCCGGCGCCCTGGACGGGGTAGCGCGCGCCCTTCCCGCCCTCATGCGCGCCGAGAAGATCCAGAAGCGGGCCGCCCGAGTCGGCTTCGACTGGGCCGATATCGAGCCCGTCATTGACAAGATCGAGGAGGAACTGGGTGAATTGCGGGCCGAAATCACGGCCGGCACCGTGGACCAGGCCCGCCTGACCGACGAACTGGGCGACGTGCTGTTTGCCGTCGCCAACCTGGCGCGCCATTGCAAGGTCGACCCCGAGGCGGCACTTCGGGCCACCAACGACAAGTTCGAGCGCCGATTCGGCTATATCGAACGCCAGCTCGCTGCCCAGGACCGCAAGCCCACAGATGCGAGCCTCGAAGAAATGGAATCGCTCTGGCAGGAAGCCAAGACGCGGACTTAGGGGCGCGGCGCCAGCAGCGGCATCTGGACCATCTTGAACACCGCCCTCACCTCGGCCAGCGTCGCCTGTGAGGCCGCGCTGATGATGCCGGCATGGTCGGCTGCGCCGGTTCGTAGGGCGAGCTGTCGAAGCGCAGCGAGCCGCCGCCTGCTTCGGCCATCATCAGGGCGCCGGCGGCGTGATCCCAGGGTTTGGTGATCCGGTAGAGGCTGAAGGCCGCGCGGCCCGACAGGATTTCCAGATACTCGACCCCGGCACAGCGCAATGTCGAAACCCGCCCCAGCCGCTTGCGGTCGGCCGCCGGCAACTGGGTGTCGAACGCCTTGATGACCTTGTAGCCGACGAAGCCATCGGGGGCGAAGGTATCCTTGCCGGCGGCGAAGTTCGCCGTCCCGTCCAAAGGGTCCACGATCCAGCACATCTCGCCCGGCCGGCCGATCAACTCAAGCAAACCGGGATCGCTCTCGACCGCCTCCTCGCCCACGACCGGCACGCCCGGCAGGATCTTTGCCAGTCCCGCAGCGAGTCGCCGCTCGGCTGCGACGTCGGCCACGGTAACCACGTCGCCCGGCCGCTTCTGGCGGATGTCGTCCTTGGAGAGGTTGCGAAACCGCGGCAACAACTCTGCTGCCGCCGTCTCCCGGATCAGGTCGGCGACCCGCGACGGGTCACCGCTGCCCAACATCGTGGTCAGCCAACAACGCCGAAGAGGTCTTCTTCCTTGAGAATGACGTGGTCGACGCCGCCGATCTTGACCTCGGTGCCCGACCACTTGCCGTAGATCACCTTGTCGCCGACCTTGACGTCGATCGCCTGCAGCCGTCCGTCCTCGAGCCGCTTGCCCTTCCCGATCGCCACGACCTCGCCCTGCATCGGCTTTTCCTGGGCCGTGTCGGGAATGATGAGACCGCCCTTGGTCTTGGTTTCGGCAGTCATGGGCTTTAGCAGCAGCCGATCATGCAAAGGCTTGAATTTCATAGCATTTCCTTCGTCTGGGATGGTGCAGCTTATAAGTTTTGCGCCAGAGGCCTGTCAACGCGCCAGCCGGCGCTCGAACTGCGCCGCGGCAGCGGTATCGAGGGCCACGGTCAGCAGCGCCAATTCACCCTCATCGCGCCGGTGACGCACTTCGCCATGACGGTAAAGCCAGGCGATGGTGGCGCCGTCACTCAGTGGCACGGAGATCTCGCGGGCAGTCCCTGCCCGGCCCAGGAATTCGCCGATCGCCTCCAGGAGATGATCGACCCCCTCCCCGGTCAAGGCCGAGACAGGATACTGAAGCGCTCGCGCAGCACCTGCGGCGGCGCGGGTCTCCAGCGTGTCGCGCCTGTCGGCCGGCAGCGCATCGATCTTGTTCAACGCTTCGATCAAAGGCTTGCCACCACCTTCCTCGAGGGCGCCCAGGTCCTTCAGGACCTGCTCGACATCGGCACGCTGCTGCTCGGACTCGGGATGGGCGATGTCGCGGACATGCACGATCAGGTCCGCTTCGATCACCTCCTCGAGGGTCGCGCGGAAGGCCGCCACCAGATGCGTCGGCAGATCGGAAACGAAACCCACCGTGTCGGAAATCACGCAGCCCTTGCCGTTCGGCAGCTTGATCGATCGCATGGTCGGGTCGAGCGTGGCGAAGAGCAGATCCTTGGCCATGACGCTGGCGCCGGAGAGCCGGTTGAACAGCGTCGACTTGCCGGCATTGGTGTAACCGACCAGCGCCACAGTCGGCAGGCGTGCTTTCTTGCGGCCGACGCGATTGACGGCGCGCGTCCGCTGCACGCCCTCGAGATCGCGCTTGATGCGAACTATGCGCTCGCCGATCAGACGGCGGTCGATTTCGATCTGGGATTCGCCGGGACCACCCAGGAAGCCAAAGCCGCCTCGCTGGCGCTCAAGATGGGTCCATGACCGCACCAGGCGGCCACGCTGGTAGTCCAGCGCCGCAAGTTCGACCTGCAGCCGGCCTTCGTGCGTGCGCGCGCGGGCGCCGAAAATCTCCAGGATGAGGCCCGTCCGGTCGATGACCTTGGTCTGCCAGGCCTTCTCGAGGTTGCGCTGCTGGACGGGCGTCAGCCTGTCGTCGACGATCACCAAGCCAATGCCCAGCTCTTCGACGGCGTCCTTCACCCGCTCGACGACACCTTTGCCCAGCAATGTGGCGGGCGTGATCCGGCGCAGCGGCGCGGTTTCGGCCAGACGCACGTCGATGTCGATGGCCCGGGCCAGACCGACAGCTTCATGGAGCTTGGCTTCGCCATCGCGTTCTTCGCCCCGGCCTCTGGTATAGGGACACACGACGGCAGCCACCGTCGCCGGTCGCGCGGTGTCGGTGGGCGTACGCTTGCGCCTTTCGTGGACTTCCTGTTCGAGGTCTTCGATCAAATCAGCCTGCTGCGTCGGCCTTGTCCCCGTCGAACAACTGCACGGGGGTGACCGGCATGATGGTCGAGATCGCATGCTTGTAGACAAGCTGCGAGTGACCGTCGCGGCGCAGAAGCACCGAGAAATTGTCGAACCACGTGACGATTCCCTGCAATTTCACGCCGTTCACAAGGAAGATCGTGACCGGAGTTTTGTTCTTTCGCAGGTGGTTCAGGAACACGTCCTGAACGTTTTGTGCCTTTTCGCTCATGTTCTTGGCCTCTTGCTGGGCGGCCGGCTTCCCGAAGGTCACCGGTTTGGGCGGCGCAGGGCTCTCCCTGCTACCGAGTTAAAACAAATATAGGGGACGCTTGGGTCAAAGCAATGCCAGCAACTCATGACAATTACGTGCCCTGAGACGGGGCGGATGTTCCAGCAGGGAGGCTGACAGTTGCTCCGCCCCCCCTACCAGAACGGGTAAACACCCCGCCGCATGGGCGCATTGGAGGTCGGCAAGGGAGTCTCCGACCATCCATACGGTCTCATCAGGGGCAATTCCCGTGCCGTCGAGTGCCAGATAGATGGGATCAGGCGCCGGTTTGTCGCGCTTTGCGTCCTTGGCGCCGACCGCGCGGGCGATCCAGCGCTGCCAGCCCAGGTGGGCCATCTCCGTGCGCAGGTTCGCCCCCACCTTGTTGCTGACCACGGCCACGTAGCAGCCCGCCTCCCGGCAGTGCGCCAGCAGCGTGTCCGCTCCCGGCAGCGGCTGCAGGCGCTCCAGATGGATGCGGAGAAAGGTCTCGTAGAAGATCCGCTCGGCCTCGCCTGCCCGATCTCCGAACAGGCTGGGGAAAACATCGCGCAACGAGCCGTGGGCGTTGATTTGCACTTCCTCTGCTGTCCACGGCGTCAAACCCAGGGCAGTGAAGGTGTCGCGGTAGCACTCGACGATCGTTGGCCAGGTGTCGACCAGGGTATTGTCCCAGTCGAAGAGCACGGCGCGAGGCAATCTGGCGGCGGCGGAGCCGCTCATGTGATCGCCTCGCCGGTCGCTGCAAAGCGCACGTATTCTTCGCGCAGGCGGCGCGCCATCGGACCGACCTTGCCGTCGCCCACCGTGTCGCCATCGATCTTCACCACCGGCGTCACGAACGACGTTGCGCTGGTAATGAATGCTTCCTGAGCCTTCTTGGCTTCCGCCAGCGAAAACGGGCGTTCCACGAATTTCAGCTGGAGCGCATTGCACAACGACTTCAGCGTGTGGCGCGTGATGCCGGCCAGGATCCCGTTGTCGGTCTGGCGCGTCACCAGTTCGCCGTCCTTGGTCACGATCCAGGCATTGGTCGACGCCCCCTCGGTGACGCAGCCGTCGGTGTCGATCAGCCATGCCTCGTAGGCGCCGCTCTCCCGCGCGGCCTGTTTGGCCAGCACGTTCGGCAGCAGCGCGACGGTCTTGATATCGCAGCGCTCCCAGCGAATGTCGGGTTGGCTCTTCACACCAATGCCGGCACCCGGATCGGCCTCGGCCCTCTTCGAGTTCTTGGTGGTGAGCACCAGCGCCGGCTTTACGGGCACTGTCGGGAAGGCATGGTCGCGGCGGGCCACGCCGCGTGTCACCTGCATGTAGATCAGCCCGTCGCGCAGGCGGTTGCGGCGCATCAGTTCACGCATGATGAAGCCGAGCGCCGGACGGGAAACCGGCCAGTCGATTCTGAGCTCGCGCAACGACCGGTCGAGTCGGTCGATGTGCGGCCCTTCATCTATCAACCGGCCGTCTCGCACGCCTACGACCTCGTAGACACCGTCGGCGAGCTGGTAGCCCCTGTCCTCGATGTGAACGCTGGCCTCGCGATGATCGACGTAGCGGCCGTTGACATAGGCATAGCGCGCCATGCCGCTCTCCTTCGTTTCTCAGATCGTGATTTCGGTGTCGTTGCGCTCGTCTGGCGCAGTCCCGTGCAGGCCCAACGACTTCAGCTTGCGATGCAAAGCCGACCGCTCCATGCCGACGAAGGTCGCGGTACGGGAGATGTTTCCGCCGAACCGCGTGACCTGGGCCAGCAGATATTCCCGCTCGAAGACCTCACGGGCGTCGCGCAGCGGCAGTTGCATGATCTCGCCGCCCTTTTCCCAGCGCAGCACGGACGGTGAATCCTCGCTGACGTCGCTTGGCAGTACGTCGGCGCGGATCGTGCCGCCGCCGACCGGCGCCAGGATCAGCAAGCGCTCGATGACATTGCGCAGTTGCCGGACGTTTCCGGGCCAGTCGTGGCCCTGCAGGGCGGCCAGCGTGTCCTCACCGATGGTCCGCACCGGCAGGCCGGTGGCGTCCGCGACGCGGCGCAGAAGGTCGGCGGAGAGTTCGGGAATATCCTCGCGGCGCTCGCTGAGCGGCGGCACGCGCAGCGAGACCACATTCAGCCGGTGATACAGCTCCTCGCGAAACTGCCCCGAGGTGATTTCCTCCTGCAGGGTCCGGCTGGTCGAGGCGAGCACGCGCACGTCGACCTCGACGCGGGTCTTGCCGCCGTCGCGCGCGAAGGACTGTTCCTGGAGCACACGCGCCAGCCGGCTTTGCAGCGCCAGCGGCAGGTCGGCCACTTCCTTCAGCAGCAATGTGCCGCCATGGGCCATCTCGAAGGCGCCCGAGACGCGGAGTGTGTCACCTTCGGTCTCGCCGTCGGTGCCGAACAACTCGATATCCAGTCGTTCCGTCGGCAGTGTCGAGCAGTTGACCACGACGAACGGCCCATCGGCCCGCTTCGAGCTCTGGTGGATCAGCCGGGCCATGGTTTCCTTGCCTGCTCCGGAGGCGCCGACGATCAGAACGCGGCTGCCTGTGGGTGCTGCCCGCTCGATCTGGGTGCGCACGCTGGCGGCGCTGGCCGAGGAACCGACGAAGGTGACGTCTCCTCCCGCTCGCCGGCGCAGGGTTGCGTTCTCGCGCTTGAGCTTGTCGGCCTCAATGGCGCGATCGACGACCAGCAGCAAGCGGTCGGCCTTGAAGGGCTTTTCGATGAAGTCGTAGGCGCCGGTCTTGATCGCCGACACCGCGGTGTCGATCGTGCCGTGGCCGCTGATCATGACGACCGGAATGGGCGGATCCTCGCGACGGATGACCTCGAGAAGCTGCAAGCCGTCGAGTTCGCTGCCCTGCAGCCAAACGTCGAGAATTACCAACGCCGGCCGGCGCTGCCGCACGGCGTCAATTGCCTCGGTGCTGTTATGGGCGCGACGAGCTGTATGACCCTCATCCTCGAGGATACCTGCGATCAGCGTGCAGATGTCGCGCTCGTCATCAACGATCAGGATGTCGTGGGCCATGGCTCTTCAAGCAGTCCGCTACTGTCTCTGCGGATCATTGTGCGGCTGTCGCATGCGGTCGAGCCGACGCGATTTCCTTCGCGTCTCGCCGGAATACCAGACTGATGCAGGCACCGCCACCCTCACGATCCTCCAGAGCGAGATATCCGCCATGGTCTTCCATGATTTTTTTTACGATCGCGAGGCCCAGGCCCGTACCTTTGCTGCGGGTGGTCATATAGGGCTCGGTCAGGCGTTCCCGCCCTTCCTTCGGCAGGCCCTTGCCGTTGTCCTCGACGACGATACGCACCATGGCGCCATCGTCCTTCAAGCTGAGCGAGATCTCACCCGGCGGCAGCGGCCCCGACGCCGAGGCTTCCCGTCCCTCGATCGCCTCGGCCGAATTCTTCAGGATGTTGGTCAGCACCTGGCCGACCTGCCGTCGGTCGCAGATCAACGGGACCCCGCCGTCCGGCAAGTGCGAAACGTAGTGGATCTCAGGGTTGCCGTTGCGTTGCAGGAAGAGTGCCTGCTGGCAGAGCTCCTTGGCGTCTTCGGCCTGTACCGTCGGACGCGGCATGCGGGCAAAGGACGAAAACTCATCGACCATGCGGCCGATGTCGCCGACCTGGCGGATGATCGTGTCGGTGCAGATCGTGAAGGTCTCGGGATCCTCCTTGATCTGCTTCAGGTAGCGACGCTTCAATCGCTCGGCGGAAAGCTGGATTGGCGTCAGCGGATTCTTGATCTCGTGTGCAATGCGCCGCGCCACGTCGCCCCAGGCCGCCATGCGCTGCGCCGACATCAGGTCGGTCACGTCGTCGAAGGTGACGACCGACCCCGCGCCTGAGGCGGCACTGATGCGGACCAGCAGGGTACGCCGCGCTCCCCGCTGCAGGATATCGACCTGTCCCTGGGTAACGCGATCCGGCCGCTCGGCCGCCTGCACCACGAGCGGAGCCAGTTCCGGCATGACATCAGTCAGCGGCCGGCCCAGGACGCCGTCCTCGGGCAGGGCCAATAGTTCGAGTGCCGAGCGGTTGCTGCGGGTGACGATGCCCCTGCCATCGACGCTGAGCACGCCGGCCGACACGCCCGCCAGCACCGCGTCGGTCAGGCGGCGGCGGGTATCGAGTTCCTTGTTGGCGTTGACCAGTTCACCGCGCTGCTGCTCGATCTGGCTGGCCATGCGATTGAACGAGCGCGCGAGCTGACCCAGTTCGTCATTGGGCGGTCCCTCCTCCACGCGCGTCGAGAGGTCGCCGCCGCGCACGCGTTCAGCAGCCGCCATCAGCCCGCCGATCGGCGCCGTCAGGCGGGTCGCGAACAGGATTGCCAACCACACCGCCGCCAGCAGCATCAGAAAGGCGATTGCACCGCAAACCAGGAAGATGACGAGCTGACTGCGCTGCAGCGCCTGCTCTATCTGTGAATAGAACGTTCCGGCGAATTCGATGCTCTTGATGTAGTCGACGACCCTGAGATCGACGGCATGGCCGGTCGCCAGGAAAAGCGGCTCACCGACGAAGAGCTGCATCACGAAGTACGCGCCTTTCGCGGAGTCGAACTGGACCGGGCGTCCCTGATTGACGGCTTGCCAGAGGAATCTCGCGGACGGCAGCGGATCGACCATGCCCTGGTCGTCGGCCGCCTGGGCCTGGGCGATCACGCCCTTGTCGGCGTCGAGGACGGTCGCCTCGATGATCGGGCGTCCTTCGATCAAGGTTTCCAGAAGCTGCTTCGTCGCCGCCGCATCGCGGACGCCATCGACGCCTAGCGCCTGAAGGGGACCGGCGATCGCGCCGATATCGCGCAGGATCTCCTCCTCCCGGGCGCGCCGTACCGGCTCGCCGATCGCCCGCGCGGCCTCAAAGGCTGCCTGCGACGGCTTCACGACGAAATCCGTCAGGTTGAGGAAAAGCAGGGACAGGATGATGGCCACGATCAGCGTCGGTGTGATGGTGAAGACGCTGCAGACCAGCACGAGGCGCATGTGAAGCCGCGAGCCGGCGGCGCCTCGCCGGCGATCCAGCCATAGCTGCGTCAGGCGAACGGCGAGCACCGCCACGAGAGCGATGGCGATGACCAGGTCCGAGACCAGGAGGCCGGTCATCCAGCCCAGCGTGCCGAATGCCGCCGGCACGAAACCCGCGAGCCAGGCGTAAGTGACTGCACCGGCAACGATGGCGAGGATAGCGAGGGATACAGCCGCGACACGGCCGCTCAGCCCGCGGAGCACCGCGCTTACCATGTCGCCCAAGCGTGAGCCGCCCAGCGCAGTTGTCACTAAGTCACCCGCCTCGGCGAACCTGCGGCGTACGAACCACTGGGACGTCGAGGTCCTTTATTTTCTTGCGCAACGTATTGCGATTGAGCCCCAGGAGACGGGCAGCGCGCAACTGATTCCCGCGCGTTGCCCCTAAGGCCAGAGACAGGAGCGGTCGCTCGACCTCGGAAATGACACGATCGTACATGCCATCCGGGGGCAGCCGGTCGCCATGGGCGGCAAACAGAGCCTGCAAATGGCGGTCCATGGCGTCGGTCAGGGAAGCGTCGGCCTGCGCCGGACCGGCGCCTGCGGGTTCGAATTCCGCCGTCTGGACCGCGTCAGCGAGCTCCGACTCTATGGTCTCGACGCCGATCACCTCTTCCGAATAGAGCGCGGACAGGCGGCGCACGAGGTTTTCCAGCTCGCGCACGTTGCCCGGCCAGCGATGCTGGCGCAGGCGCGCCATGGCGTCTGTCGACAGCACCTTGGTCGGCAGGCCGTCCATGGTCGCGGCGCGCAGAAAATGGTTGGCCAGTTCGGGAATGTCGTCGAGACGCTCGCGCAGCGGCGGCAGCCGGATCGGCACCACGTTGAGGCGATAGAACAGATCCTCGCGGAACAGCCCTTGCTGGATCAGGCGACGGAGATCGCGATGGGTAGCAGCCACAATGCGGACATTGGCCTTGATCGGCGTCCGGCCGCCGACCGTCATGTACTCGCCTTCCTGCAGGACGCGCAGCAGGCGGGTCTGCGCCTCGGGTGGCATGTCGCCGATCTCGTCGAGGAACAGCGTGCCGCCGGAGGCCTGCTCAAATTTGCCCGACGACCGCTGCACTGCGCCGGTGAAGGCGCCGCGCTCGTGACCGAACAGCTCGCTTTCGATCAGCTCGCGCGGGATGGCGGCCATGTTGAGGGCCACGAAAGGTCCCTTGCGGCGCTTGCCGTAGTCATGCAGCGCCCGCGCCACCAGCTCCTTGCCGGTGCCCGATTCACCCGACACCATCACCGTGAGGTCGGTCGACATCAGGCGCGCCAGGGCGCGGTAGATCTCCTGCATGGCGGCGGACCGCCCGATCAGCGGCAGGCGTTCGCTCTCCTCCGGCGGATGTGCGCCGCGCGGCATCGATGCGGCAGGCGCCGAGAGCGCGCGATTCACAACTGAAACCAGCTCATTGAGATCGAACGGCTTCGGCAGATATTCGAAGGCGCCGCGCTCGGTGGCGCGCACCGCCGTCAGGAGCGTCGACTGCGCGCTCATCACGATGATGCGCAGATCCGGGCGGAGCTTGCGGATGCGCGGTACGAGATCGAGGCCGTTCTCGTCCGGCATGACGACATCGGTGATGACAAGCTGGCCCTCGCCTTCCTGGACCCATTGCCACAGCGTCGCGGCCGTGCCGGTACTGCGCACGGTGTGGCCCTGGCGCCCCAGCGCCTGATGCAGCACCGTCCGGATCGCGCGATCGTCGTCGGCGATCAGAATTGTCGCGGAAGTGCTCATGGGGCGGTCTGGGGGAATTGCATCGGCAGCATCACTCGGAAGGTTGTTCGGCCGGGCTCGCTGTCGAATTCAATGGCCCCGCCGTGGTCGTTGATGATCTTGGCCACCAATGCAAGACCCAGGCCGGTTCCTGTCGGCTTGTTGGTCACGAAAGCGTCAAACATGTGGGCGCGGATCTCGTCGAGTACGCCGCGGCCATTGTCGCGGACCGAAACGACCAGAGGCAGATTGACCCTCGCCTGCTGCCCCGGGACCGCCAGCCTGAGGCCATGGCGGAATCCGGTCGAAAGCTCGATCTCGCGCTCGCCATTGCCCGGGGTTTCGCAGGCATTCTTCACGAGGTTGAGGAACACCTGGATGAGCTGGTCGCGATCGCCATGGACCTCGGGCAACGACGGGTCGTAGGTCTCGATGAAGCGCACGCCCTTGCCGAAGCCGTTTTCGGACAGGCGGCGAACGTGATTCAGAACCTGGTGAATGTTGATCGGACCGCGGTCGATCGGACGACCGTCGGCGAACGCCTCCATCCGGTCGACCAGCGCCACGATCCGGTCGGTCTCCTCGCAGATCAGGCTGGTCAGCTCGCGGTCGCTGTCGGGAACCGACTGCTCGAGAAGCTGGGCGGCGCCTCGTATGCCCGACAGTGGGTTCTTGACCTCGTGTGCCAGCATGGCGGCAAGCGCACTCACCGAACGGGCAGCGCTGCGGTGCGACATCTGCCGGTCGATGTTACGCGCGATCGTCTGTTCGACCAGCGAGACGGCGATCAGCCCGTCGCTGTCGGCGACCGGCGACAGACGCAGCGCGCAGAAGCGCGTGCCGATACGCGGCGAGGCCAGTGTGATGCCGTTCTCTGCGACCGCGCCGCCGCTCGTCTGGACCTGCTCGAGCAGCGAGAAGAGCGGCGTATCTTCCGGCACGAACTCGTCCAGTGGATGGCCGATGAGGCGCGCGCGCCCGACGCCGAAGAACTGTTCGGCGGAAAGGTTGGCGTATTGGATGAGCCGGCTGGTGTCGACCACCACGACCGCTTCCGAGAGCGAATCGAGGATCGACGCGGAAAACAGCTCGGGGGACGAGTTGGAGCGCTTGAGCGGACGGAGCGACATGCTAGGCCGCCTGCCGTTCCAGGGCGGGAAGGAAAAAGGCGGCGAGCATGGCTCGCACCTTGCTTGGATCGGGCTCGCGATTGACCGCGCCGCGGAAGTCGGCCGATGCCGGCAGACCCTTGGAGTACCAGCCAAGATGCTTGCGCGCCATGCGCACGCCGGTTTCGAGACCATAGTGCTCGAGCATCGCTTCGTAGTGGGCGCGCACGGTGGCGTATTGCTCGGCGAGCGGCGGATCGGTAAGCCGTTCACCTGTCCTCAGATAGTGGATGGCCTGGTTGAGGAACCAGGGCCGGCCATAGGCGCCGCGCCCGATCATCACGCCGTCGGCACCCGACTGCGCCAAGGCCTGATCGACGTCGTCGAGCGTGTTGATGTCGCCGTTCACGATCACCGGCAGCCTGGTCGCGGCCTTGACGTTGGCGACGAACGCCCAATCGGCGTGGCCTTCGTAGAACTGGCACCGCGTGCGGCCATGCACGGTCAGCATCCGGATGCCGCAAGCCTCGGCGATGCGCGCGAGGTTGGGCGCATTGCGGTTGGTCTCGTCCCAGCCCGTGCGCATCTTGAGCGTCACCGGCAGCTTCACGGCCTTGACCGTGGCTTCGAGGATCTTCGCGGCGTGAACCTCGTCGCGCATCAGCGAAGAGCCGGCATGGCCGTTCACGACCTTCTTCACCGGGCAGCCGAAATTGATGTCGATGATGGCGGCGCCCCGGTCCTCGTTCAGCTTGGCGGCCTCGGCCATCACTTCCGGCTCACAGCCGGCCAACTGGACCGACATCGGGAATTCTTCCGGGGAATTCTTGGCCATCAGCAGCGTCTTGCGGTTCTCGCGGACCATCGCCGCCGAGGCGATCATCTCCGACACGACCAGGCCCGCGCCGCCCTGCTTCACCATCCGGCGGAAAGGCATGTCGGTAACCCCCGACATCGGCGCCAGAATGACGGGGTCCTCGAGACGGACGGGGCCGATATCAACGGGGGGGAGTCGCGAGACGCTGGCCATTTCTCTTGCTCAGTTAATAGGCATCTTGTGCAGTGCACAATAATTGAGCGAGCATTACCGAGTCCAGCGCCCTTCTGCAAGCGTCCGAAGTGCGCACCCCTTGTCGCAGTGTTATTAACCGGCGGTGCCCACCTGTACTGCCCTGATCGTCGCCGCCGGCCGCGGCAGCCGTTTCGGCGGCCCCCTGCCCAAGCAATATGCGCTTTTGGACGGCCAGCCGGTCCTGCGGCACACCCTCTATGCATTACGGGCCGCCCCCGGTATCGGCCGCATCCAGGTTTTGATCGCCCCGGGGGACGAACCCCACTATCAGGCCTCGGCTGCCGGCTTCGACCTGCCGCCCCCGGTCCTGGGCGGGGCCAGCCGTCAGCTTTCGGTCCTGAACGGGCTGGAGGCGCTGGCCGGCGCCCCTCCTGATTTCGTTGCCATCCACGATGGCGCCCGGCCCTTCGTTCGGCCTGCCGACATTGCCGGTTGTCTCGAAGCAGCAGCGGCACCGGGCGTCGATGGCGCGATCCTGGGTATCGCGCTTGCCGACACGCTGAAACGCATTGCGAGCGATGGCGTCATTTCAGAGACGGTACCGCGCGCCAACCTGTGGCGGGCGCAGACACCCCAGGTCTTCCGCTTCGCCCCACTACTGAAGGCACATCGCGCCGCCGCCGCACTTGGCGCCGATGAAGCGACGGCCCTCACCGACGATGCCGCCGTCGCTGAACGCGCCGGCCTGAAAGTTGTCATGGTGGCCGGCAGCGGCGATAACCCGAAGATCACCACGGTCGAGGACATGCAGCGCGCATCGACGATGGAAACACGCACCGCATTCGGCTTCGACGTGCACGGCTTCGCACCCGGCAGCGTTGTCATGCTGGGCGGCATTGCCGTTCCACATACTCACGCGCTCAGCGGCCATTCCGATGCCGATGTCGCGCTGCATGCGCTGACCGATGCCATCCTGGGCACCATCGGTGCCGGCGATATCGGCAAGCATTTCCCGCCGTCGGATCCACAATGGCGCGGCGCGTCATCGGATCGCTTCCTGCGTCACGCCGTCGGGCTTCTGGCCGAGCGTGGCGGCCGGATCGTTCATCTCGATCTCACCGTGATCTGCGAGGCGCCACGCATAGGCCCGCACCGCGACGGGATGATCGACAGCATCGCCCGCATCGCCCGCATCGACCGCGACCGGGTGAGCGTGAAGGCCACGACCACGGAAGGGCTGGGTTTCACCGGCCGTCGAGAAGGCATCGCTGCGCAGGCGGTCGCGACCGTCGAAGTGCCGAGAAGGTAAGGTTCGCATGTTCGATCACGAAATCAGGGCGGCGGCCGAGCATGTGCTGGTCGCCTGCCGCAAGAAGAAACTAAAGGTCGTCACGGCCGAGTCCTGCACTGGCGGACTTGTCGCTGCCGCCCTCACCGCCATCGCGGGCTCTTCCGACGTCGTCGAGCGTGGCTTCGTCACCTACGCCAATGAAGCAAAACGAGAAATGCTGGGCGTGTCGTGGGATGCATTGCTCGGCCATGGCGCGGTCAGCGAACCCGTGGCCCGCGCGATGGCGGCAGGCGCCCTCGCCCATTCCCTGGCCGATATCGCGGTGTCAGTGACCGGTGTCGCCGGTCCGGGCGGCGGCAATGACGAAAAGCCGGTCGGGTTGGTTCATCTGGCGGCCGTTCGGAAAGGCCACGAGCCGATTGCCGAACGCCACATCTTCCCGGGCGACCGCGATGCGATCCGCCGGATCTCGGTCCTTACCGCGCTTGCGATGCTGGCGTCGCTGGCCGAGCGCTAGGCTTGCCGTAGAGCTGCAGTGCGCGGGCCTCGAAGGCCGAAACCATGCGCCGAACGGCTTCGGCGAACAGCAGGCGAACCGTCTGCTGCAGCAGCATCGAGCGGAAGTCGAATTCGAGCTCGAAGTCGATCATCGTGCCGTGCGGGTCGGGCTGAAACGTCCAGCGGCTGGTCAGCAGCCGGAATGGGCCCTCAATCCCCGTAGTGTCGATCCGCGGGCCGGCGGGAAACTCTGGTGCCAGTTCGACGCGGGAAACGAACTTCTCGTGGAACGGTCCGAAGCCGATCGCCAGTTCTGCGATCTCGACCGTCGGACTCTCGCGCCGCCGGATGCGGCCAGCCTGGCACCAGGGCAGGAACTCGGGATAGCGCGGAACATCGGCCACGAGATCGAACAGCTGCATCGGCGCATGGCCGACCAGGCGGCGTTCGGCGTGGCGGGTCGGCAAGGGTCGGTCAGGCCCGCGTCAGCGCGGCCAGCCGCTCCGATCGGGCGGCACGCAGTCGCGCGAAATCATCGCCCGCGTGATAGCTCGACCGCGTGAGCGGCGATGCCGAGACCATCAGAAATCCCTTGGCCCGGGCGAGCTTTGCCAGTTCGTCGAACTCCGCAGGCGTCCAGAAGCGATCGAGCGGTGCATGCTTGGGCGTGGGCTGCAGGTATTGCCCGACCGTCAGGAAATCGACATCGGCCGCACGCAGATCGTCCATCACTTGCAGGATCTCCTCGCGTGTCTCGCCGAGGCCGACCATCAGGCCGGATTTGGTGAACATCGCCGGGTCGATCTCCTTCACCTTCGCGAGCAGCTGCAGCGACGTGAAGTAGCGGGCACCAGGCCGGATCGTCGGATAGAGCCGCGGCACCGTCTCGAGATTGTGGTTGAAGACATCGGGGCGCGCCGCGACCACGGTCTCGATCGCGCCGCTCTTGCGCATGAAGTCGGGCGTCAGGATCTCGACGGTCGTATTGGGGGCCGCGCTGTGCAGGGCCGTGATCACTTCGGCGAAATGCCCTGCTCCGCCATCCTCCAGGTCGTCGCGATCGACCGAGGTGACGACGACGTGGCCAAGGCCGAGCCTGCCGACGGCTTGCGCGATATTGGCCGGCTCGTGCGGATTGAGCGCGCCCGGCTTGCCGGTGGCGACGTTGCAGAAGGCGCAGGCCCGCGTGCAAGTCTCGCCCATGATCATGAAAGTGGCGTGCTTCTGCTTCCAGCACTCGCCGATGTTCGGGCAGGCCGCCTCTTCGCAGACCGTCGTCAGGCCGAACTCGCGCATCAGCCGCTTGGTCTCGGCATATTCCGGCGAGTTGGGCGCGCGCACGCGGATCCAGTCCGGCTTGCGCTGGATCGGGTTGTCCGGCCGATGCGCCTTCTCGGGATGGCGTTCGGCGCGGCTCAGGGGGAACTTGTCGTGCGATCCGTCCATGACCGCCTAGATATGGAGCGTCCGGCCGTACGCCGCCAGTACCGACTCGTGCATCATCTCCGACAGCGTCGGGTGCGGGAAAACCGTCGCCATGAGCTCGGCCTCGGTGGTCTCCAGCGTCTTGGCGATGCTGTAGCCCTGGATCAACTCGGTGACTTCGGCGCCGATCATGTGGGCTCCCAGCAGCTCGCCGGTCTTGGCGTCGAAGACCGTCTTGATGAAGCCCTCGGGCTCGCCAAGGGCGATCGCCTTGCCGTTGCCGATGAACGGGAACTTGCCGACCTTCAGCTGCAGGCCCTTTGCCTTGGCGGCGGCCTCGGTCAGGCCGATGCTGGCGACTTGCGGCTGGCAATAGGTGCAGCCCGGGATGTTCTCGGACTTCATCGGATGCACGCCCTTCACACCCGCGATCTTCTCGACCACCAGCACGCCCTCATGCATCGCCTTGTGGGCAAGCCACGGCGGGCCGGCGACATCGCCGATGGCATAGACATTGGGCTCGCCGGTAAAGCCCCACTGGTCGATCACGATATGGGTCTTCTCGACCTTCACCCTGGTGCCTTCGAGGCCCAGATCCTCGACATTGCCCACGATGCCGACGGCGCTGATCACGCGATCGACGGTGATCTGCTCGGCCTTGCCGCCGACGGTGATGGTCGCGGTGACGTTGTTGGCGCCCTTCTTCAGGTTCGACACGGTGGCGCTCGTGAGAATCTTCATGCCCTGCTTCTCGAAGGCGCGCTTGGCAAAAGTGGACACCTCGGCGTCTTCGACAGGAAGGATACGGTCCAGCACCTCGCAGACCGTGACCTCGGCGCCCATGGTCCGGTAGAAGCTCGCGAACTCAATACCGATCGCGCCGGAGCCGATCACCAGCAGCGACTTCGGAAACTCCGGCGGCACCATCGCTTCCTTGTAGCTCCAGACCAGCTTGCCGTCGGTCACGAGGCCTGGAAGCTGCCGTGCGCGGGCGCCGGTGGCCAGGATCACGTTCTTGTAGGTGAGCGTGGCGCTGCTCTTGTCCTTCATCGCGACGGCGATCTTGCCCGCCCCTGCAAGTTTGGCGGCGCCATCGAACACCGTGATCTTGTTCTTCTTCATCAGCATCGAGACGCCGCTGCTCAGCTGATTCGCAACCTTGCGCGACCGCTCGACGATCTTCTTGGCATCAAACGAGACGTCCTTCACCGACAGGCCGAAGGAATCGGCGTGTTTGATCAGGCTATAAACCTCTGATGTGCGCAGCAGCGCCTTGGTCGGAATGCAGCCCCAGTTGGAGCAGATCCCGGCCAGATGCTCGCGCTCGACGATCGCGGTCTTCATCCCGAGCTGGGCCGCGCGGATGGCCGCTATGTAGCCGCCCGGTCCGGCGCCGATGACGATGACATCGTAGGAACTAGCCATGCACGCTCACCTCGGTATCTCCATCTGTGCTGTCGAAGACCCGCTGCCGACGCTGCGGCGCGGATC
>JBQTJT010000010.1:0-49325 GCA_052386855.1 Reyranella sp. | reverse complement strand
CGTGCAGCACCGGCGCGCTCACCTCGGGCGCCACCTGGGTGAAGCGGGCGCGGCCGCCGAAGATCACGCGCTTGTTGTCGGGCGATTGCCGGTAGTAGCAGAGCACGCGCTTGGTGTCGGAGACGACGCGGTTCTTTGGAATGAGGCTCTGCACGAGATCCTCGGGCAGCTCCTCGGTGGCGATGATGTGGCTCGCCACCGGCACCAGCTTGCGCTTCAAGGTCGGCGTGAGATCGGTGGTGTAGCCGTTGGTGGCGATCACCACCTCGCGCGCCTCGATCGGGCCCTTGTTGGTGAGGACGCGGAAGCCACCTGTCTTACGCTCGATCTTCTCGGCGTCGCATTGGGCGCAGAGCCTGGCGCCGGCACGGCTCGCCGCCTTCAGCAGGCCGCCGTAGTAGAGTGCGGGATGAAGCTGGCCGGTGCGTTCCACCACCATGCCGCCGTAGTAATAGTCCGACGCGATCTCCTCGCGTTGCTGCTCACGGGGCACCATGTAGGTGCCGAGTGCCGCCTTCTCGTTATAGGTCGCAACCTTGGCCGCCTGCTCGGCATAGTGGCGCGGCGTATAGGCGCCGCTGAAGCGGCCGTTCATGCGCCAGTGACACTCGATGCCTTCACGCTGGATCACCGTTTCGACCTGCGCGAGCGAATCCGCGGCATCGGCCAGCATGCGCGCCATCACCGCCTTCCAGGCCTCGGCATCGCCGCCGACACCCTTGCCGGAAAAACCCTTGCCCATCGTCGTGCCGCCGCTGACGCCGCCGCCGTTGCGCGTGCTGGCGCCGACGCCGAACTCGCCGCGTTCCAGCACCGTCACCTCGACGCCCGAGCGCGCCAGCTCGAGCGCGGTCGAGAGGCCGCCGTAGCCCGCACCCACCACCAGCACGTCGGTCTTGAGCGGCGGGTCCTGGCTCAGCTCGTTGGTGGGATGCCACCATTCCCACCACCAGGGCATCGCCTTGAAGTCCTTGTGGAACACGCTGTCGGCCATGAAGCTCCCCCTGACGCGCGTTGCCGCGGCAGACATATATAAGGAGTGACGCCTGACGTGGGCAACGGCCATGCCCTATAACTTCGCGAAAGGAAGAAGGGGGATCATCTTTGCCCGCACAGGATTTCGCCGGCCGGCCCGTCGCCCAGCTCGTAAAGGCCTTCACCTCCGGCAAGGTCGCCGCGCGCGACATCGTCGAGGGCCTGCTCGAGCGCTGCAAACGCGCGGAGCCCTTCAATCCCATCGCCACGCTCGACGCCGACGGCGCCCGCGCGGCCGCCGACGCGCTCGATGCCCGCAGGAAGCGCGGCACCGGCTTCGGGCCGCTGGCCGCCGTGCCGGTCTCGGCCAAGGACCTGATCCTGACCAAGGGCCTGCGCACGGCGTTCGCCTCGCTCACGATGAAGGACAACGTGCCCGCGATCGACGCCAGTGCCATCGGCCAGTGGAAGGCGGCCGACGCCGTGCTGTTCGCCAAGACCACGACGCCGGAGTTCGGCCACAAGGTGCTGACCGACAGCCGCCTGCACGGCATCACGCGCAACCCGTGGAACCGCGAGCATACGTCGGGCGGTTCGAGCGGCGGTGCGGCGGTGTCCGTGGCGCTCGGCCTCGGCCCCATCGCCATGTCGACCGACGGCGCCGGCTCCGGTCGCATTCCGGCCGCCTGCTGCGGCGTCTATGGCCTGAAGGCCACGCTCGGCCGCGTGCCGCACGAGGTGCCGCCCGACCAGTTCGGCCAGCTCACCTACCTGGGCGTGATGGCGCGCCATCCAGCCGACCTCGGCGCCGGCCTCGCCTCGATGTCGCGCGGCCACCGTGACGATCCCTGGACGCTGGCCATCGGCCGCACGCAATTCGCCTGGCCCCAGAATACAGGTGAGGGTACCGGCGAGGACACCGGCGAGCATCCGATCGCGGGCAAGCGCATCACCGTCATCCGCCGCATGACCGGCGGCTATCTCGATCCCGATACCGAGGCCAGGCTCGACGCCGCCATTGCCTTCCTCGACAAACAAGGCGCGCGCATCACGGAAATGGACGGACGCGAGATCGACTGGAAGCTCGATGTCGCCCGCATCATCCTGCGCGCCAACCAGATCGAGCGTTTCGGCGACATCCTGAAGAACCGCCGCGGCGATCTCGATCCGTCGTTCGCAAAGACACTCGACGAGGGCGACGCCGTCGATGTCGTCATGCTGCGCCGGGCGCTGGTCGATCGCACCACCGCCTACAAGTCGGTGCAGAGGCTGTTCGACGATTGCGATCTCCTGCTGACTCCGACGGTCGCCACGCCGGCGCCACTCGCCACCCAGGACCAGTTCGCTCCCCTCGTAGTCGACGGCAAGCCGATCGGCGACCTGCGCGCGGCCTGGTACACCTACACCATCCCCTTCAACATGACCGGCCATCCGGCGATCAGCATTCCCTACGGCCGCTCGAAGGCCGGCCTGCCGATCGGGATCCAGTTCGTGGCGCCGTGGTACGCCGAGGCACACCTGATCAGGCTCGCCGAGGCCTTCGACGCCGAGACGCACGCCTCGGCCGAGTTCCCGCCGGGTTTCGCCCCCGGCACCTGACCGGCTTTCGCCCGGCGCGCTGTTTCCCCGCCCGGCGCTGGCGTAGGATGCTGGACCATGAATTTGCACCTGCCCACGCTCGACATCGTGGCTGTCTTTACCACCCTGGTCGCCGCCGGCGTCTCGCTGCTCGCCTGGTATCGCCACCGCGATGCCGTGGCACTGCGCAGCTGGGCGGCGGCGCTGGTGCTGGGCAGCGTCGGCGCGCTGCTGTTCAGCCTGCGCACCCCCTCGACCTCGGCCGTCGTCTTCGTGGCCGCCGACAGCCTCTGCGTCGCGAGCTTCGCGGCCATGTGGGTGAGCATGCGCCGCTTCAATTCCAGCAAGGCGACACCGCTCGGCATGGCGATCGTCACCGTCGCGACCACCTGCCTCTTCGCGCTCGTGGTCACCTTCAGCTGGCAGATGGGCTCGGCGCTCCGCGCGCAATCCCTCGTGTTCTCGCTGTTCGTCGGCGGCCTGGCGGGGGCCACCGCCTGGGAGACCTGGCGCGGCGGCCGGCTGGACGGGCTGCAGAGCCGCCGCATCGCCGCCGTGGCGCTGGCCGGCATCGCCGCCGCCCGCCTGGTCCGCGTGGGCCTGCTGGCACTCGACTGGGTCGACGTCGCCGACCCTCGGACCGTCGACATGATCTGGGGCTACGGCATCTACGTCAGCACCGTGTGCGTGCTGGTCGTGACCTTCGGCCTGGTGCTGATGGCCAACGAACGCTCCGAGCAGCAGGTCGCCCGTCAACTCGACGGCCGCCCCGCTTAGGATGTGCTCTTCTTTCATGCTCTTCCGGACCGCGAGCCTCCGGCTCGCTTCAGTGCATTCACACGCACCTTGAGCGCGCGAGACGCGCGCGGTCCGGAAGAGCATGACGAACACCACATGAGGCGTTGATGGAAAATTGGGGACTGGCCCTCGGCATCGCCGTCGCCGCCGGCGTGGGCGCGTATTTTTACAGCCGGAAGTCGACCCGCACGGGGCGGCTGCGGCAGGCCCTGGCGGCGCTCGTCGCGGCGGCGGTGGCGGCCGCCTTATCCAGCGCCGGCATGAAATACCTCAGGGACTCCGAGAGCCTCGGCGTGGCGTCCGACCAAACTGTGACGATCGACCAGTCCATGCGGGCGATCCGGGAAACGCCCCTGGTCGGCCTGGTGCTGCGGGAGACTCCCGCGCTCGACCTCAAGTTCCGGGACGCCATCGAGGCCGACATGAAGAACCCTCCCAAAGGCGCCCCACCGCGCTCCTTCATCGTGGGCGCCGAGGTGCGCCGCGACATCATTGCGCCCACACTGCGGCGCGCCGACGATGCCGCCGTGCTCGATGCCATCAAGGCCATGCAGGCCTTCGTAAAACACCTGCAGGCCACGAACGTGGCGCTGTGTCGGGAATTCGGCTTGATCGGGCTTCATCAGCCGGGCCGGCTCGACGCCACGGGCGCCGCCCTCTTCAAGCGCGCGCTCACGGCGCAGGAGGAGGCCTACGTGAACGGCAAGGCGCGGTCCGTCGCGCCGCAGCAGATCACCAACCAGGAGGTCCACAAGCTGCTCGAGGAAGCGGGCTACACACCCGCCGACTTCGACAGCCTGGCCGCGCTCACCAAATCGTCGGACCCAGAAGGCTGCGCCGCCACCGTCAAGCTCTACCAGGCGCCCACCCTCCTGCCGCCGGCGCGCGGCGGCGCGCTGGCACGCCATCTGCTCACGATCTCCTCGTAGCACCGCGATAGTGGGGCGCCGCGATGATGAAGAAGACGACACCAGCCGCCAGCCCCGACGCTTATGTGAGTGCGCTCCGCGGCTGGCGCCGCGATTGCGTAGAAACGCTGCGCGCCGCTGTCCGATCGGGCGCGACCCTGGACGAGGCGATCAAGTGGGGCCATCTCGTCTACTTCTCGCGCGGTCCTGTCCTGCTGATCCGCGCCGAGGAAGAGCGCGTGCTGTTCGGCTTCTGGCGCGGACAGCGCCTGCGCCTGATCGAGCCAAGACTAAAGCCCGGCGGGAAATTCGAGATGGCGACGCTCGAGATCACCAAGGGCGCGGCCATCGACGCCTTCACGGCCCGCCGCCTCTCCGCGAAGGCCGTCGCGCTGAACAAGACTCTCGGCGACCCGACGAAGGTGGCGGCGCGGGGTTAGGCGCGCGTCAGGGGGTGTCGCTCAAGCCACACTTCGAACGCGCGCGGCCTTCTTGGTTGATGCAGCCCTCAGCCCCCTATTGCGGGCGCGATCGATCTTCATAGGGCGACCAGCAGCTGTCGACGGCAATGCCTTGAGGTCGAGCTTGAGGGTCTTGAGAACGTTCACAAACGTCGTGAGCTTTGGATCGCCACTTTTGGTGAGCGACTTGTAAAGCGCCTCTCTGGTGACACCGGCACCGCGGGCCACTTCCGACATGCCGTGGGCGCGGGCGATGGTTCCAAGAGCATTGGCGATGTATGCGACATTTCCGGTGGCAAACGCATTATTGAGAAGGTCGACTTGATCCTCAGTGGAGCGGAGGTGTTCCGCCGGATCGAAGGGTACGATCCTGCTGGCCATGGCAAGGGCAACTTTCTGGCTAACCTCGATCATATGTTAACTGCAGTTAACATGTCGGTGTTCTAGCGCCTAGCTGGAAATTCTGTCGTGGCCCCGACACTTTTGCCTTCTTCACAAACTCAAGCCTGATTTGCCGTCCGGCCTCAGGTGAGAATCCGGACATCCAGATCGGCGGCCTCTAATCGAAGTCGCTCGTCTAAACGCAGAAGGCCTCATCGATCATCCAGCATTAATCCGACGTCCAGGAAGCATTCTCTTCAAAGCCGCGTTGAACGATTCCGCCAGGAGTTGGCGGCGTGCATCCCAAAACTCCTCAGCTCTATCAATCCGCCAAAGTTTAGAGTCCAAAGGAACGCACTGACTTTCAAGCACTTTCGAGTCGAGTTCCGAAAGATAAACGTCAGGTGAAGCTGCTCCCACAGCACGGTTAGCAACACCTGTTATGAAGGCGATATTTGCGACGGTATCTGAATTTTGCCGTCTACTCTCAGGAAACTGAGCGCGCGGCAACAAATGATGCCGATCAACATTTGACTGAAGAAGAATCTGAGAACCGGAGAACAAGTCTCGTAGCCCAGCTTGCCGACATGCAATGTATGACGCGAAAAGGGCGCCTTTGTCATTCAGGGCACCCTGGAAGTCCTCCGCTACTGCACCAAAGAACCGAAAATCGCGACGAACATTAGAGAGAAGCTTTCCGATTGGATCATCCGCTCGGCACGCCTTAAGGTCTTGATCAAGCGCAGATTCACTCGACTTACTGTAGCGATGCAAAAGGGCGGCCATTGCAAGCCAGCCCGCAATTCCTTTCGGATTGAGATCACGAGGTGATGTCGATGAACAAAGCGCGATAACAGGAACGAGGAAGGCCCCACTCCACAGGATATCCATATTGACGAGTCCGAACTCGTTACGGATAAGCGCAATCGCTTCAGTTGTAGCTCTCTTGGTACGATTCCAAGCACTAAACACTTCGGAGCGGCTGAGCTCATGCAAAGGCGTGCGGTTACGACCGTCAGGCAGCGCAATAAAGGCACAGGCCCGAAAGAGGTGCATGACATTTAGCCGCGAGAAGCCTTCCTGGCGCAGTTGCGTAACGAACGGCGCTACCTCATCCGCAATAAAGCCGGTGTGTCGCGCCGCAACACGTGCGCTTTCAATGTCTTCGGTCTTGAGCTTGACGCCAAGAGTATTGATTCTAGTAAATGCTTCGACTGCCTGTTCGAAGGTGTAGTCGATCATCCGAACGGCGGGAATTTCGTAATCTAGAATCTTCCGTACGCGTTCAAATTGTGCCTCAAGCTTCACGCCCCTAGTCCCCTCTGGCAAGGCGCGTCGAATCAGTCGATACGACTCGTCGTCAAGAAGGTCGCTTACCCGAAACCAATTCGTATCTCGCCTTGTCGCGGCGTTGGCGAGCGAGAATGAATCTTCGTTGGGGTTGAATAGGACATCAATTCCCTCATCACCACTAAGTATCCGCGACAAGGTTATTACTCGCTGCTGTCCGTCAATCAGCCAAGATACTAAGCTCGCGCGAGACGGACGTGGTTCGCGCCGGCGGGACCGAGTCGCAGCGTCGCTTGTCCACAGCAACAGCACTGAAATCGGAAACCCTCGATAGATGGAATCAATGAGACGTGGTGCACGACTTGGCTTCCACACATATTCACGCTGAAATTCCGGCACGACCAGTCGCCCACTACGGTAATCGTCGACTACCTGTCGAATTTTTATTCTTTGAATGTCTAGACGAGCTTCCGACATTTTCAATATGCTCCCTCGGCAGCGAGATCTCGGCCCTCAAATGCACCGCAACGCACGCGCGACATCAAACTAGAAGCTCGCCACTCTCCCCACCAATTCTTAGCAAGAAAGACAAAGATAGCTCAATCATTTCGGTGCGGTGCGGTGCGAAGAGAATCTATTCCGCGGTCTGAGTCGAGGCTCATCGGACTCCGAAAACTGTTGAAGCCTTTAGTGAGCCAGCATTCAAACAAATGCACGCGCCTACTCGAACTTAATCCCCTGCTCCTTGATCACCTTGCCCCACTTAGCCGAAGCGGTGGCCTGGTGCTTGGCGAGATCCTCCGGCGTGCCGCCGACGCCCGCGACGCCCTGGCCCAACAACCACTTCTTCACCTCCGGCGTCGCCAGCGCCTTGTTCACTTCACGGTTCAGCGGCGCGATCACCTCGGGCGGCGTGCCGGCCGGCATGAACATCGCGAAGGTCGTCATCGATTCGAAGCCTAAGGGCCCCGATTCGGCCAAGGTCGGCAGGTCGGGCATCAGCTCGGCGCGCTTCGTGGTGCTGATGGCGAGCGGGCGCAGGCGACCGGCCGCGGCATGGGAGCCGGCGATCGAGAGATCGACGAACGACATCTTGGTCTCGCCCGCCAGCAGCGCCTGCAGCGCGGGATCGCCGCCCTTGTAGGGCACGTGCGTGAGCTTGATACCGGCCATCGACATCAGGGGCTCGGCGGTGAGATGGCTGGTCGAGGACACCCAAACGTCCTGCTTATCCCCGGACACAACCCAAAGTTGGTAGCGAGCTATCCTTGGCCGAATAGATTGGAGACGGCCAGCGGAGACGAAGATGGCACTGCGATACTACTGGGCGATCATCGAGAAGAGCACAGACGGCTTCTACGCCTTCCTGCCCGATCTTCCGGGCGCGACCGCAGCGGGCGACTCGGTCGAGGAGGCCCTGCGCTGGTTGGCGGAGATCGCCGCTGATTATGTCCGTGACGGCAAGGAACGCGGCGGCGAGAATCCACCTGAAGCAACGAAGCTGGAAGACATCGCGCACGATCCCGAGGCCCCGGAGTACGGCCGCGTCCTGCTGGCGGTAGAGCTGCCGGCGCCCGTAACAGAGCTGAAATCGCTGCTCGCCGCCGCACCGCTCGACGGCATCAACCTCAGGCGTGACCGCTGAAGGCAGTGCCCGGTCGAACGGCCCTCCTCACTTCAACGTCTTCGTGAGCGTGATCTCGGCCTTGAAGAGCTTCGACACCGGGCAGCCCTTTTCGGCGGCCTCCGCGAGCTTGTCGAAGGTCGCCTGATCGAGGCCCGGCACCTCGGCCACCAGGGTGAGCGCCGATTTGGCTATCTTGAAGCCGCCGCCGTCGGGATCGAGCGAGATCGCGGCCTCGGTCGTGAGCGCGGTGGGCGTGAAGCCCGCGGTCTGGAGCTGGAAGGCGAGCGCCATGGTGAAGCAGCCGGCATGGGCCGCCGCCAGCAGCTCCTCGGGGTTGGTGCCCTTCTCGCCCTGGAAGCGGGTCTTGAAGGAATAGGGCGTGGTGGCGAGCACGCCCGAGTCAGTGGTGAGATCGCCGGTGCCGTCCTTGCCGGTGCCGTGCCACCGGGCCTTGGCCTTGCGGATCATGGGAGCCTCCTTTGTGAGATGGACAAGGCCGCCATGCTGTCCCCGTAAAGTGACAGCGTCGATACGGGGCGCCCCGGGGTGGCCCTCACGGCTGGCCTTTCCGGCCGAACTTCCATACGATCGGTCGTTGCATACCTAATGAAGCCGAAGGCAATTCATGAGCGGCCTCCGATTTGTCCTGCTGATCGGCTTCTTCGCTCTCCTGGCGGGTGTTTATCTCGGCGATGCGCTGGACGATGACGCTTCCCGCACGAGCAATGCCGACCTCGAGCAACCCCATATCGCGCCGACGCGGTAGAGCCATCGGCCCGATCCGGGTTTGGTGCTGAGGTCGCTGGCGCCGTCCTTGCCGGTGCCTCGCCAGCAAAGTGACGGCGTCCGTACGGCCTGACCCGCAAGATAGGCCTATTGACGACAATATCCTATTCCTATACTCCTATCTTCGGTTCCGACAGGAGTTTCCCGATGAGCCTCTCCTCGCCTTTCCGCCACGCCAACGACCACAAGCGCGTGGCCTTCCTGCGCGAGTTGCTGCGCGGCGCCAACGCCAGCCTGGCAGCCGCCTGCGCCAACCTGAACCGCGGCACGGTCTATCGCTGGAAGCTCGAGGACCCCGAGTTCGCCAACCTGTGGGCGGAGATCGCGGCGACGAGCCGCCGCCGCCGTACCCTGCGCCGCCGCGTCCTGGGACCGGAGGAACGACGTGAAACGAGTCATTCGGCGTCTCACGACCCTGTTGCCGCTCTCACGCCGAAATCCTTGTGGGATATAGCTTTGGGGCCTGTCTCCGGCGAGCGGCTGTGACGGCAACCGCTGTCCCACTGACTCGCCGCTGTATCGGCCCCGTGTGCCCCGGTGTTAGGCTCCGCCCTCAACAGACGGGGGATGCGATGCGGGGGATTTTTGCCGGGCTCGGCACGGCGCTGCTGGTGGTCGGGTTGACCGCAGGCGCCTGGGCGCAGGACGGGCTGCAGCGCTTCGAGAAGGAGCTGAAGCCGCAGCTCGAGCTGAAAAGCTTCGCCTACAAGACAGGCACCGCCGTCGGCACCTCGGGCTTCGTGCTGACCGACGTGGTCGCCGTCGTGCCGGCCGACGCCGCGAGCGGCGACAAGGAGCGCACGGTCAAGATTGACAGGATCGCGGTCGACGAGCTCGACTTCGACCGGCTGAAGAAGGACGCCAAGGACGACGAGGCGCCGCGCTTCGCCAAGCTCAAATTCGAGGGCATGACGGGCGACGACGAGGTCTTCGCAGCCCTTGCGCCTTACGGCATTCCGAAGGTGCCGGTCGACATCGCGCTCGACTACAGGATCGACGGCGCGGAAAAGGTACTGACGCTGAAGACGCTGGAGGTGAGCCTGCGCGGCCAGGTCAAGCTCTCGCTGGCGTTGGTGATCGACGGCATCAGCGACAAGTCGAGCGCCATGGACGACGGCCGCCTGCGCATCGCCTCGCTCACGATCGACGATACCGGCCTGATCGCCAAGGTGCTGCCGGCGATGGCCAAGGAAGAGAACACCGAGGCCCAGGAGATCGTAAACACCGCATTGATGACGATCGCGGGTTTCTCCTCCATCCAGGGTCCGCCGACGCTGAAGATGCTCGACGCCGTGTCCTCGTTCATCGGCGACTGGAAGGCACCCAAGGGGCCGCTGGCTTTGGGGCTGAAGCCCGCCACGAAGGCCGGACTGGAAGACCTCGACAAGATCATGAAGCCCAATGCGCTGGTCGACCTGTTCGGCTTCAGCGCCACCTATCCAGGCACAAGGCCGGGCGCCGCCAAGGCCGGACCGGGGAAGTAAGGGGGAAACAACATGCGCAGGCGCACGCTCCTCATCGGCGCGGCATCGCTGCCGGTTCTTCCGGCGACCTTCGGACAAGCAGGGGCGCAGGACGCCTATCCCTCGCGGCCGATCCAGATGATCGTGCCGTTCCCGCCCGGCGGCGTGGCCGACATCTCCGCCCGGCCGGCGGCGCATGTCATGGGCCGCCTGCTGAAGCAATCGGTGGTGGTGCAGAACAAGCCCGGCGCCGGCGGCTCGGTCGGTGCCGCACTCGCCGCGCGCGCGGCGCCCGACGGCTACACGATCCTGATGGCGCTGTCGTCGATCTCGGTGCTGCCGGTGGCCGATCGCCTGCAGGGCCGCCCGCCCGCCTACGAGCTCGACCAGTTTGCGCCCATCGCCTTGATCACCGCCGATCCCACGGTGCTCGTGGTCAGCGCCGACGGACCGTACAAGACGCTGAAGGATTTCGTCGAGGCGGCGAAGGCCAAGCCGGACAAGATCAACTACGGATCGTCGGGCGTGTACGGCACGCTGCATGTGGCGATGGAGATCTTTGCCGCGGCCGCCGGCATAAAGCTGTTCCACATCCCCTATCAGGGCGGCGGACCGGCGGTGGCGGCCTTGCTCGGCGGCCAGATCGATGCGCTGGCCTCGGGTCCGTCGGCGGCGATCGGTCAGATCAAGGCGGGCAAGATGCGGGCGCTGGCGGTGTGGGGCGACAAGCGGCTCGCCTCGCTGCCCGACGTGCCCAGCATGAAGGAGCTGGGCTACGACGCCACCTTCTATATCTGGTCGGGGCTCTTTGCGCCCGTCGCGACTCCGGCGCCGATCATGACGGCGCTGCGCGATGCGGTGAAGCGCACGGTAGAAGATCCGGAATTCAAGGAGGCGATGGCCAAGGTCGAGACGCCGATCGCCTATCTCGACGCGCCGGCCTTTGCCGCCTTCGTGGCCGCGGACGCCAAGCGGCTGGCGACTGCGGTCGAACGCATCGGCAAAGTGCCGGAGAAGTAGCAGGCCCTTCTAGTCGACGCGACCAGGCTTGTAAGGACCGGCCGCGGAATCGAAGCGGGTCCAGCCGCCGTTGCGATAGTCGGCTTCGCGGGTCGCCTCGTCGATCGGACGATGGCGGTTCATGATCTCGCGGATGGGAGGCTCGCGCTCCTCGGCAAAGCGGACGCTCACCATGGTGCCGCCGCGACGGACGGCCTCGCAGTAGAGTTCGGCGTCCTTCTCCGGCACGCCAGACGAAACCACCGCGCCCACGATGCCACCGGTCGCGACACCCGCCGCCGTCCCTAAAGCGGTCGCGGCCAGCGCACCGGCCGCCACGACGGGGCCGAGCCCCGGAATGGCCAGCACGCCGAGACCGGCCAGAAGACCGGCCGCACCGCCGACGGCCGCACCCACGCCGGCGCCGGTGCCGGCTCCGGAGGGGCCCGCGTCCTCGACATTCTCGACGCAGGCGATTTTGTTCGCGATCAGGTTGATGTCGGCGGTGGCGATGCCGGCGTCTTCCAGGTCGGCCACGACGGCGCGGGCCTGGCCGTAGGTGTCATAGACTCTTGCGATGGTCTTCATGATCGATGCTCCTCTATTCCACGACGACGTTGCCCTTGAAATCGACCGCGACCTTGACGCCGACGTCGCCCTTCTTGGCGGTACCGCGCCAGATGCCGTCGGGATCCTTGGCGAGAGTCGTGACCTGGGTCAGGCCCGCCGCGATGACGCGATCGCGGGCCTGGGTTTGGGTGAAGCTGTTCTCGCCTTTCAACGGCGCACCGGGCTCGGCGGCCTTGGCGATGAAGGTGTCGCCCTGGCAGGCCTGCATGAAACTGTCCTGCGTGATGCGGCCGTCGGCCGGCGGCGTCACTTGGGCGCGGATGCGAATATAGGCGAGGTAGCGGTCGGCCTCGATGCCGGCGATCACGCCGTCATGGTTGGTGTCGGCCTGGGTCCATTGCGCGGCGCAGTCCGCTTCGCTCGCAGCGGTGGCGATGCCGGGCACCGCGATACCACCGGCGGCCAGCAGGGCGAATGCAAATTTCCTGGTCATCCGTGATCCTCCAGTAAAGCCATGGTTTTCGCTCAACGGAGGGACCCGCAACCCGTTCCCGAGAGGGGGCGTTGTCTTCACAGCGACGTCATACCGGCGTCGTCACGAACATGGAGAACCAAGCCATGAACGATCCCAACACCCGCAACCCGTCCCCGCAGGATCGCGAGCGCCAGCAGCGCGAGCAGGTTCAGCGCCAGCAACAGCAGCGCCAGAACCAGCAGCCCGGCCAGAAGCCGGGCGAAAAGCAGGACCGGAAGCCCGACCAGGGCATGAACAAGGACCAGAGCGACAACCGCGAATAGCGGCATCGTCTTTCGCTTGCGTTTGGAATGTCCGCCCCGCGGCGGGCATTCCTTCGCGCGCCCAGGAGGAATCAGAATGTCCGACGTTCCCGTCGTGCCACCCGAACCAATCAAGCCGCAACCGATCCCGCCCGAACTGCCGCAGCCCGGCCGACCGCAGGATTCGCCGCCGCCGCCGCAGCATCCGCCGGGGCCGCCGCAACCGGTCTCGCACACCGGCTAGGGAGCGGGTACAACAAATCATCATGGGGGAGTGACTTATGAATCTGGAAGCCATCGCGACGGCCTGGGCGCCGCGCCTGCTCAGCATTATGCGAATCATGGCCGGGCTGCTGTTTCTGCAGCATGGCACCGCCAAGCACTTCAAGTTCCCGACGGTGCCGATGTTCGCCAAGCTCGAGCTCGCGTCTCTGGCGGGCGTCGCCGGCTTGATCGAGATCGTGGGCAGCCTGCTGCTGATCTTCGGCCTCTTCACGCGCACGACGGCGTTCGTGCTCTCGGGCCTGATGGCCGTTGCCTATTTCGTCGCCCACGCACCGCGCGGCTTCTATCCCATCCTCAACGGCGGCGAACTGGCGGCGCTCTATTGCTTCGTGTTCCTCTACATCGCCGCCGCCGGCCCCGGCCCGTGGAGCTACGACGCCATGCGGAAGAAGTAGCCCTCGGCAAGTAGCACCGAGCGCGCTTTCGCCTACACTGGCGTCGTCCAAGATGAAGTCCAGGAGGAAAGCCGTGTCCAAGTCGTTTGATGTGCGTCGTCGTCAGTTCACCGTCCTTGCCGGCGCCGCCACGCTCGCCGCGCCCATGGTCGCTCGGGCCCAGCCGCGCTGGAAGCCCGACAAGCCGATCACGATCTACAATCCCTTCGCCGCGGGCGGTGTCACCGACGTCCACATGCGCCTGCTGGGCGAAGCCGTGACCAAGATCCTGGGCCAGCAGATCATCATCGACATCAAGCCTGGTGCCGCCGGCACGCTGGCGCCGGCGATGCTGCTGAACGCCAAGCCCGACGGCCAGACGCTGGCGGTCATGAGCATCAACACGCTGCGCTATCCGCACTACCAGCAGACCAACTGGAATCCGCTGACCGACTTCACCTACATCACCGGCCTCTCGAGCTACACGATGGGCATCGTCGTGCGCTCCGACTCTCCCTGGAAGACATTCCAGGACATGATCGACGCCGGCAAGAAGGACCCGGACAAGTACAACTACGGCACCTCGGGCGTGGGCGGCACCGGCCAGCTCATGATGATCGAGGTCGAGCAGGCCACGGGCGCCAAGTTCACCCACGTTCCCTACAAGGGCGGCGCGGAATGGATGCAGGCGCTGATGGGCGGCGAGATCCAGTTCATCGCCGACGCCGCCCAATGGGCGCCGTTCGTCGACGACGGCAAGTGCCGCATCCTGGCCTTCGCGACCGAGCAGCGCATCCCGCGCTACAAGGACATCCCGACCATGACCGAGCTCGGCGTCAAGGTCGTGGGCCAGAGCCCCTATGGCCTGCTCGGACCCAAGGGCATGCCGCCCGCGATCGTCGATTCGATCTACCAGGCTTTCAAGCAGGCCTCGACCGAGCCCAAGGTCACGGAGTACCTGGCGAAGTTCATCCAGGTGCCGTGGGACAAGAACCCCGCCGAGTTCCGCGCCTTCGCCGAAAAATACTATGTCGACGTGAAGCCGCTGCTGGTCAAAGCGGGACTGGCCAAGAGCTAGGGAGATCGCAATGGCGCTCAAGCGCGTGGCCCTCGAAATCGGCATGGGCACCGACATCCGCGGCGGCGACTACACCAAGGCCGCCGTCCGCGCGCTCCGGGACGCGCTGTGGCACAACTCGCTCACCGTCGCCACGGCGCTCGGCAAGTCGAGCGACGACATGCAGGTCGAGGTGCTGATCGGAGTCCCGAAGCCCGATCAGGTCGACACCAAGCAGGTGCTGGCGGTGCTGCCGCACGGTACCGGCACGGTGAAGGTCTTCGAGGGCGGCCTCGAAATTCCCAACGAAGCCGGCACGGACAAGACGGTGATCGCGCAAGCGGCCGCCATCGTCCGGCTCGACCTTTGAGCGGGAGCCGCATCATGGCCGCCAAACGCGTCATCCTCGAACTCGGCACCGGCAACGACCTGCACGGAGGCGACTATACCAAGGCAGCGCTCCGCGCCGTGCAGGACGCCTTGCATCACTCATCGCTGGCAATGATCCGCACGCTGAAAGTCAACCCCAAGACGGATATGTTCGTCGACGTGACGATCGGCGTGCAGCAACCCGACAAGGTCGACGTCGAGAAGGTGCGCGCCTCACTGCCGCACGGCATCGTCACGGTGAAGGTGGTGAAGGGCGGGCTCGACGTCGCCGATCCCGACAACAACGACCCGGCGGTGATCGCCAGTGCGGCTGTCGCGGTCCGGCTGGAATTGCCCTAGCTGCTGGCCTTGTTGCGGCCGTAGAAGAGCAGGCCTGCGCCGATGGCGACGGCAATGATTCCCGCGATGGTCGGGATCGGAAGTTCGCGCTGTTGATCGGCCGTGATCTTGAGCGGGCCGGCGTCGACGATCACCTTTTTCTCGGTGAACGAGATATTGGCAATCACGAGGCCGGCGACGCCCAGCGCGATCAGGAGGACGCCCAGGATGGCAATAGGTTTCATGTCAGCCCAACGCCTGCGCTGACTAAAGGTTGCGTCCGAAAACCCCGCTCTACGGCCGCAGCAGCAGGCGGCGACCCTGGTCGAGAGCGATCCTGGCCATGTCGCGCAGACCCTCGTCGGTGGCGCTGCTGACCGGATGGCCGATGGTGGCAAAGGCATAATCGGGCATGCCGAGCACGCGGCTCATCATCTCCGCGGCACTCACGAACCGGGTGGTCATCACGCTGAAGGCGGGAACGCCGAGGCGTTCAGCAGTCACTGAGTCGTGCAGACTGCACGATGAACAACTGCCTCAATCCCCCAGGCCGGAGACCACGGCATCCCAGCCCTTGATCTCGTCGACGATGTGCTTGTCGGCCGGCGCGCTGTAGTTCGACTTGGTGCGGCTCACGACCTTGGCTGCGCCAAACTCCTCGCGCAGCATCCGGTCGAGATGCAGGAAGAAGCCCTTGGTGCCTTCCTTGCCGTTGGAGATGAAGCCGATCGTCTTGCCCTCGAGCGTGTCGAGGCGCGGCGCGAGCTTGCCGGCAGGCGGCGCCTTTTCGGTCGTGGGATCGAGAACGCGGAAAACCATGGTGTGCCTCTTCTTCACTTGGGAGGTTCGCAGTCGACACAGACGCCCAAGGGGAGCGTCACGGCGTGGCTCTTGTTGCCGAGCCAGGGCGGGATGACGGCGCCGAAGCCGCCAGCCGGCCCGCCCGCGGCGATGACCAGGAGCTGGTCGGGCGATTCCATCGCCGGATAGACGCTGTCGCCGCGATCGCGCACGACCGCGCCCTTGCCGACGTCGGCCCATTCGCGGCGGTGGATGCGTGCCCGCTCGTGGATGAACTCGGCGATGTCGGTCTTGGTCCAGCCCGCGACCTGCAGATGCTCGCGCAACTGCTTGGGAATGATCAGTGCGTAGTTGCCGGGATGAATCGAGTAATGCCGCAGGTTGGCGCGCATTTCGGCCGCGAAGGTTTCCAGGATCTCCTTGGGTGCCGTCGTCCACTCGTTCATGAGCTGGCGCGGCGCGCCCGCCGCCATCACGGTGACCGCCGATGCCGCGCGCTCCACGCCGCGCTGCTCGTGCAGCGGCAGCCACGACGAATCCTCCTCGTCCTCGGCCAGGCAGTAGCTGAACTTGCCGGGGTGCCCCAGAGTGGAGCGGTCTATGACGCCCGGCCGCACGTCCATCAGGTTGATCAGGCAGAGACGCACGGCACGGCCGATGACCGCTGTCGCACGATCGCTGTTACCCAGCACGTTGAAGGTGCCGCTGGCGCCGAGTTCCAGGCGGATCGGGCCGTTCAACACCACCAAGACAGCGCAGCCACCGGTGCTGGCGGTGGCGCCATGCATCAGGAACTCGTCCTGCATCATCGCCATCCAGGCGGTGATCACGACGGGAAAGTGCATCGGCAGGCAGCCGGCCATGACGGCATTGACCGCCAGCTTTTCGGCGGTGATCGCGAGCCCGCGCACCGGCTCGATGCCGATGAGCTGGTCGGGCGGCATCATTGCCCAGTCGAGGCAGGCTTGGACGGCGTCCGCCGTCGGCGGCACGATCGGCAGGCCGTCGGTCCAGCCGCTGCTGTGATACAGCTCCTGGACGGCGGATATGCTGTCGGCGTCGTAGGTCCTGGATGCCAGCTGCACGTTATACCTCCAAGCCAAGCATAGTCCGCGGCGGCGCTATGCCAAGATCAACCTGATAGACGAGATTGTTGCATAATCTGCATCAATCGGATTTGGGCCATTCGCGGCGCAGCAATGCCATGAAGCCCGACGCGACGGGCGTGGGCTCGCGCTCGCGCAAGGCGATCAGGCCCAGGCGGCGCACCAGCTTCGGCTCGGCCAACGGAATGAAGCGCAAGCCGCGGACCAGTGGACCGCGGGTGGCGCCGCCAGGCACCACGCCAACACCGACGCCGGCGCCCACCAGAGCCAGCAGGGTCGCGATCTGGTTCACGACCACCCTCTGGTGAAGCTGCAGACCCGCCGTCACCGCCGCGGCATCGATCGTGCGGCGGGTGCGCGATTCGGTGGGCAGGGCGACGATCGGATGCGCGGCTAGCTCGGCCAGGCTGACGCTGCGACGGCCGGCAAGCTTGTGACGGGCCGGCACGACGGCATGGAAGGTCTCGCGGCCCAGCGCCGTGCCAACCGCGAAATCGGGCAGTTCGTCGACATAGCTGATGCCGAAATCGGCGACGCCGCTCCGCACATCGTCGAGGATCGAAGCATACACGCCCTCGCGCACATGGATTTCGACGCCCGGCCGGCCGCCGCGGTAGGCTGCGATCATCTGGGGCAGCCGGCCGACCGCCACCGACATCACGCACGAGATCACCACGAGCCCGCGCCGTTCCTGCGCCACCTCGCGCACGCTTTGCACCGTGATGCCAAGATCGTTCAGCATGCGTTCGGCGACAGCGGCGAACTCCCGCCCCGCCGCCGTGATCTGGACCCGGCGCGTACTGCGTTCGAACAGCCGCACGCCGAGCTGCATCTCGAGTCGCTTCAGCATGCGGGTGAGCGCGGGTTGGGAAATCCTGAGCCGCGCCGCGGCGGCAACGAAGCTGCCGTACTCGGCCAGCGCCAGTACCGCCTCGAGCTGACGGGCGCCGACATCGGGCAGCGCGGCGCGAGGCATCAGGCCGCCAGCATGCGCTCGCGGTTGCGTTCGCGCAGGATCGGCATCACCCATTTGCCGAAACGCTCCGCCTCCTCGTCGTGCAGATAGCCCGACAGGCAGAAGGAATGACAGCCGAGGTCGATGAACTTCTGCAACGTGTTGGCGCATTGCTCGGGATCGCCGACCACGGCGATGCCGGCGCCCGGCCGGACCTGGGTGATGCCGGTCCACAAGTTCGGCTCGATGGTCTCGCCGATCGCCGCCAGCTCGCGGACGCGGCGGTTGGCCTCCGACGTGGCGAAGCGCTCCTTGACGAAGGCCTTCTGCGCCTCGCTGGCGTGCGCCACCAACCCATGCGCGAAGTCCCAGGCATCTTTCTCCGTCGGCCGGCACACGACCTGCAGGCGCATGCCGAAGCCGATGTCCTTCTCGCGGCCGTGTGCGGCGGCCATCTGCTTGATCTCCGCCATGTTGGCGCGGATGCGCTCGTAGGTGTCGCCCCAGAAGAGATGGACGTCGGAATGCTTGGCCGAGATCTCCCAGGCCTGCTTGGAGCCGCCGCCGAGATAGAAGCGCGGATGGGGCTGCTGCAGCGGATAAGGCCGGATCTGTGCACCCTTCAGCTGATAGAACTTGCCATCGAAATCGACCGGGCCGCGCGTGGTCCACAGCGCCTTCAGGATCGAGACTTCCTCGTCCATGATCTCGTAGCGCTCTTCCTTGCCCCACTTCACGCCTTCGGAGGCGTTCTCGGCCTCGCTTTGGCCGGCGATCAGGTTGATGCAGATGCGGCCACCCGAGAGCTGGTCGAAGGTAGTGATCATCTTGGCCAGCAGCACCGGGTTGATGTAGCTCGGCCGCGCCGCCACCAGCATGCGCATCGACTTCGAGCGCGCCACCATCATGGCGCTGGAAATCCACGCCTCCCAGCAGGCGGTCTGCACCGGCACCAGCATGTATTCGAAGCCCGCTGTCTCGGCAGCCGCGACGATCTTGTCGAACAGCGGCAAGGACGGCGCCACCTGCGCACTCGCCAGCCCATAGGCCGTGGTGTCGCCAGCCGTCGGCAGGAACCAGCCGAATTCCAATCTGCGCATTTTGAGTCCATTTCCTCCTGCGGGGCAGCTTAGCGCAATTCGCTCTGGCCGCGACCGTCTCTAATCGGCACGATCCCTCCAACTTTCGAGAAGGATGAAGCATGTTGCAGCACGGCAAGCGTCCCACCATCACATCGCAACACGGAATGGTGGCGGCAGCCCATCCACTGGCGGCGGCAGCCGGTGCACGCATCCTCGCCAATGGCGGCAATGCCTTCGATGCGGCGGCGGCAACGGCCGCGGCGCTGAACGTGGTCGAGCCTTACATGTCGGGCCTGGCGGGGCGCGGCATGGCCACGGTCTACGTGGCCAAGGAACGACGCGTGCGCTCGCTCGACTTCGTGACGCAGATCCCCAAGGCTTTCCCGGTCGACAAGCTTTCCAACCGCGACCAGTTGATCCGCGGTCCGATCCCCGTGGGCGCGCCGGGCAATCTCGGCGGCTGGTGCGAGATGGTGAGCACCTACGGCACCAAGAAGCTGCCCGAGTTGTTCGCGCCAGCGATCAGGCTCGCCCGCGACGGCTTCGGCCTGATCGAGTTCAACGTCGAGGAGATCGGCGGCAGCGTGAACGCGGAACTCAAGGCCCGGCCCGAACTCTATCCCGAATGGAGCCGCGTTTATCTCGAAGGCATTACCGGCGGAAAGCCCAGGATCGGCGCCGTGCTGAAGCAGCCCGACCTCGCCAAGACGCTGGAGGCACTGGCCAACGAAGGCCCCGGCCTGATGTATGGTGGCGCGCTCGGCAAGAAGCTGGTCGATCGGCTAAAAGAGTTGGGCGGCGTGCTCACCATGGACGACCTGGCGGAAGCGAAGGCCGTCTGGGTCGATCCGATCAGCATCGACTATCGCGGCCGCACGGTGCACGTGCCGCCGCCGCCCTGCGAGGCGTTCCAGTACCTGCTGACCCTGCGTATCCTCGAAGGCTTCGACCTCAAGAGCATGCCGAGGGATGGCGTCGAGCATGTCGACACGGTGCTGCGCGCCATCCGCGTCGCCGCCGGCGTGCGCATCCTGGCGGGCATCCCCTCGCCGCAGAAACTGGCCGAGCTGCTTTCGGAGGGCCATGTCGAATCGCTGCGCGCCCGCGTGCGCGACAAGAAGCCGATCACGGGCCCGACCGAGCAATGGACGCCCGATATCGCAGAAGGCCACACCACGTCGTTCTCGATCGCCGATTCGGACGGCAACATGGTCTGCGTGACGCAGAGCCTGGGCAGCGTGTTCGGCTCAGGCGTCGTCGTGCCCGGCACCGGCCTCTGCCTCAACAATTTCCTCTATTGGGCCGACGTCAATCCCAAGAGCCCCAATCGGGTAAAGGCAGGCGGCCGGATGCCGATCTGCGTCGCGCCCTCGATCGTGACCCAGAACGACAAGGCCGTCATGGCGCTGGGCACGCCCGGCAGCTACGGCATCCTGCAGACCCAGCCACAGGCCTTCGTGCAATACATCGACTACGGCCTGCCGCTGCAGCAGGCGATCGAAGCGCCGCGCGCCCGCCTGAACGACGGCCGCGCCGTGCTGCTGGAGTCCCGCGTCGAGGCCGACGTCCATGCCGAGCTGCGCAAGCGCGGCCACGACCTCACCAGCGGCCCGGGCTGGACCATGAAGGTGGGCGGCATGCAGGGCGTAGCGGTCGATCCCGCGACCGGCACTTTCACCGGCGGCTGCGATCCGCGACGCGACGGCTACTGCGTGCCGGCGTAGCGAACGAGGCTAGCGGAGGGCGATGACGACCCGCGTCTGCGAGCGGACGTGCGGCGCGAAGCGGTCCCAGCCGCGCATCGCAGCGAACTCCTTGGTCTCGACCGCAGCGGGCGAGTCGAGTTCGTAGACCGTGGTGTAGAGCGTGGCGCGTCGGCGCCTGCTCTGGCCGCGCTCGCTTTCGGCGATCTCGCCCGTGGAAACGTAGCGGCGTCCGGACAGCACGCCGGGACAGGCGAGCGCATCGGGCAGGTGAACCTCGTCGTACCATCGGCCCCAGTCCGCCTCGACTTCGATATCGACTTCGGCCGTCACGATCAGAAGGCAGTTGGGCAGCGTGCTCATTCGGCATTCCCCTTGCACGCGAGCTTCGGGCACGATGGAATACCTGCCAACACAAAAATGGGTCCCATGAAAGACGCCGACATCGTCCGTATCGCCGGTTGGGTGGTTCGTCGAGGCCTCGCCGGCATGACGGAAGAGGATCTGCTGCGCGAATTCTGCGAGAAGTGCCGCGCTGCCGGCCTCGACGTGTCGCGCGCGATGGCCCTGATCGACACGCTGCATCCCGTCCATGAAGGCCGCGTCTTCCGCTGGCGCAACGAGGCATCGAACGATCCTGCCATGGTCGAATACGGCCGCAGCGACCAGGGCGACGGGGCCGCAATGTGGCAGCGCAGCCCGTTCTTCCATCTCCTCCAGACCGGCGGGGAAGAACTGCGCCGGCGCATCGGCTTCGGCGAGCCCGCCGATTTCCCGGCCATCCAGGAGATGAAGGATGCCGGCCACACCGACTACCTCGTCTTCGTCCACCGTTTCGCCGACGACAATGCCATCGGCGACATGGATTGCGTCTACTCGTCCTGGGTGACGCGCCATCCCGAGGGTTTCAGCGAGGCCGGCCTGGTGGCTTTGCGCCGCCTGGTGCCGCCGCTGGCGCTGGCCATCAAGGCTGCAGCACTCGCGCGCGTGGCCGGCACGCTGGTCGAGGTCTATCTCGGACGCGATGCCGGCAAGCGCGTGTTGAGCGGCCGCATCTCGCGCGGCGTCGCCGACCGTATCTATGCGGTCCTGTGGTTCTCCGACTTGAGCGCCTACACCAGGATCACCGATACCGCCTCGCCGGACGAGGTGATCCCGCTGCTGAACGACTATGCCGAGGCGGTCATCACCGCGATCCAGGACGTCGGCGGCGAGGTGCTGAAGCTGATCGGCGACGGCACGCTGGCGATCTTCCGGGCCGACGATCCGGCGGAGGCCAGCGCCAAGGCGCTCCGGGCAGAGGCCGACATGCGCGGAAAGGTGCAGGCCGTGAACGAGCGGCGCCAGGCCGAGGAACGGCCGATCACCTCGGTCTATGTCGGTCTGCATATCGGCGAGGTATTTTACGGCAATGTCGGCAGCATCGACCGGCTCGACTTCACGGTCGTGGGGCCCGCGGTGAACGAGACCAGCCGCATCGCCTCGATGTGCCGATCGGTCGACCGGACCGTCCTGGTGTCGCAGGCGCTGGCGGACGCGTTGCCGGCGGCGGAACGCGCGCGGCTGGTGTCGGTCGGCCGCTTCGCGCTCCGAGGCGTCGGCCGCGCCCAGGAGCTGTTCACCGTCGACCCCGCCCTGCTGTAGGATTGGGGGCACATATTTTTCGTGGGGGCAGTCATGGCCAAGAGCGCACAAGCACCGACCATCTCCATCGGCATCACGGAAGCAGACCGGCGCAAGATCGCCACCGGCCTCAGCCATCTGCTGGCCGACACCTATACGCTGTACCTGACCACGCATAATTTCCACTGGAACGTCACCGGCCCGATGTTCACCTCGCTGCACACCATGTTCATGACGCAGTACACCGAGCTGTGGAATGCGGTGGATCCGATCGCCGAGCGCATCCGTTCGCTGGGCCACGCAGCCCCCGGCTCCTATGCCCAGTTCGCCAGGCTGAGCTCGCTCAAGGATGTGCCCGCCACGCCGCCCAAGGCGATGGACATGGTGCGCATCCTGGTCACCGGCCACGAGGCCGTGGCGCGAACGGCGCGCGGCGTCTTCCCGCTCGCCGACAAGGCCAATGACGAGCCGACCGCCGACCTGCTGACGCAGCGGCTCACAGTGCATGAACAGACGGCCTGGATGCTGCGGTCACTGCTGGAGTAGCTCTCCATTGGCAAAGGATGCCGCGAGGCCAGCTGCGCCGCCTGCATCGGTGTCCGCCTCGCTGACTTCAATATTTCGGGCCCACCCGACACGCCGGTCCTCTATGTTTCTGGCCGAAACCGAAGCGGCGATTTAGCCTACGGCGTGGGGCCCACCCAGGCCTCCAGCACATCCCACTTGGCTTTGCGTTGCTCCTCGCGCGGCTTCTTGAAGTCGTGGCCGTAGGGTGCCGTGTCGAACGAGCCGTAGGTCGGATTGGCGATGACCAGCCACTGGCGGCCCCAATAGGCCATGTCGGCCTCGAACGCCTTGGCCCTTTCGGCCTCGCTGCCGCGGTAGCGGTCGTCGAAATCGCCGAAATTGTCGCCGATGTTGAGCAGGACCCTGTAGTCCTTGGTGACCACGGCGCGGCGCGTCCCCTTGGCACCGCCCCACTCCGGCTTCTCGCCCTGCATCAGGAACGTGTCGACGTTGCCGCCCATCGGGAAGCCGAGCTTGGCCATGTTCTCGCGGGTGTCCTTCTCGGTCTCGGCACCGCGGTTGGTGATGTAGAAGATCTTCACGCCCTTGGAGTCGGCATACTTGGTGAATTCCAGCGCTCCCGGAATCGCCGTCGACACCTGGGCGGCACAGAACTGGTTCCAGGTCTTGGTGCTGAAGGTCAGGTTGTTCTTCAGCATCCAGACCTGATAGCGCGAGTTGTCGAGCAGCGTCTCGTCGATGTCGAGAATGACGGCGGGCGGCAGGTTCTGGTAGTCGGCCTTCTGCTCGGCGGGCGACGCCGTCCAGTTCTTGTCGGCCAGGGATTCGTCGAGGCGGATGCGGGCCAATGCGAATACCGTGAGCGCATTGCCCTTGAACTCGATGGACCGCTGCGTCCACAGGGTCGCCAGCAGCATGTCGTTGTGCGGGGTCTCCTGCGCCCACGCGGCCCCCGACGACAGGAACGCGGAAAGGGCGGCGCCGAGTGCCAGGGCGGTCCTCGCGATCATGACCCGATCTCCTTCAACAATCCTCGTTTGGTCGTCTCATCGGCGAAGGAGGCGTCGACCGCCGTTCGCGCGATATGTCTCAACGCTGCATCGCCAAGACCCGCCTGGTCGTACTCGTTGCCGAGCGTCGTGTGGAAGAACGGCGGATCGTCGGAATTGAGCGTGACGGGAACACCTGATGCGATCAAGCGATGCAGCGGATGGGAGACCCGGTCGGGATACAATCCCAGCGCGACGTTGCTGCCCGGGCAGACCTCGAGGACCGTGCCCCGACGCGCCAGCTCGGCCATCAGCGCTGGATCGTCCGCCGAACGTACGCCGTGCCCGATCCGGGTCACCGGCAGGGAGTCGATCGCGGCCCATACGCTTTCCGGACCCACCACCTCGCCAGCATGGACGGTGCAACCGTAGCCCTTGTCGCGGGCCAGCCGGTAGGCCGGCGCAAAATCAGCAGGTGTGAACTTGGCCTCGTCACCGCCCATGCCGAAGCCCACGACATAGGGATGCGGCTCGGCCACCATGGCCTCCGCCATGGTAAGCGCACGCTCGGGCCCGAGATGGCGGATGCAGATGATGATGATGCGGCCGACGATGCCGAACTCGCGCTGGGCGCGGTCGATGCCCTCGGCCAGCGCCTCGAGCCATGCTGCATAGGAAATACCAAGCGCCGCCGGTCGCTCGGGCGAGCAGAACATCTCGACGTAGATCGCGCCCTCGGCCGCCACGCCGGCAAGGTAGGAATAGATCACGTCACTGAAGTCGCGCGGCGTGCGCAGCACGGTGCAGACCCGGTCGTAGGCGGCGAGGAAACTCCAGAAATCGTGCCACACATAGTGGCCGTCGGGCCCGAACAGCCCGGGAGGCAACGCGAGGCCATTGCGGGTGGCGAGCTCACGCGCGAGGCCGGGCGCGATCGAACCCTCGAGATGGCAATGCAGTTCGACCTTGGGGATCACGTAAAACCTCGCAGCGGCAGGCCTGGCCGTTGCAGCCAGTTGTCTGCCGGATAATCGGCCGTGCCATCGATCAGATGCAAGGCATAGGCGTGCCGGGCACGGGACGAGCGGTTGGGGGTGCTGGCGTGCGGCAGCAGGCCATGCAGGACGACCAGCGTGCCGCGCCGGGTTTCCAGCGCCACCGGCATGACCGGGGGCCACGGCGTGGCGTCCAGCGTCTGGGTGACCATCCGGTCGCCCTCGCGCTGAAACCGCTGGCGCAGCGGCCCCCGATGGGCGCCCGGCAGCGCCATCAGGCAGCCATTGTCGCGGTCGGCGTCGTCGAGGGCGACCCAGAAGCCCGTCACTGTCGAGGGCCGCGTATGCAGGTAGGTCGCGTCCTGGTGCCAGCCGACCTCGGCGCCGATCCGCGGCTGCTTGAAGAGATACATGGATTGCAGCAGCAGCGGCCGGACGAAACCGAGCACCCGCGCGAGGCTGGCCAGCCGTGGCTGGCGCGAGACCCGGTCGAAGACCGGATCGAGGTCGTGCAACGCGTGACCGATCTTGTTCAAGGCCAGCGGCACCGGCTGGTCGGTCGCCTGCTCCTCGAAGAAGAAGCGGACCGCCCCGCCCGACTCCTGGAAGGCGCGATCCCGGGCGTGGCCCTGGTCGCGGGTTGAGAAGACCGTGCGTGCCGGACCTGGATCGAAGGCAGTCACCAGTTCCGCCGCACGCGCCTGGAGCGCGTCGCAGTCGGCCGGCGGCAGGAAACCTTCCAGCACCAGAAAGCCGTCGCGCTCGTAAGCCCCCAGATCGGGCTCGCTCATAGCACGACGCGTTCCATGACGACCGGCCGCTCGGCAACCGACGCGTTACCGATGCGGACGGCTTGGCGGACCAGCGCAATAGCCGCATCGGCATCGGCCTCGCTCGCGGCGTGGACCATGCAGAGTGGATTACCGGCCCGGATCGGCACGCCGACATCGGTCACCTCGCTGAGGCCAACGGAAGGATCGATCGCGTCGTCGGCATGGGCACGGCCGCCACCCAGCGCCACCACGGCGATGCCGACCTGGCGCGCATCCATGCCCACGACATGGCCGGAGCGCTCGGCGGTGCAGGCCTTGATCACGGGCGCCTGTGACAGGTAGCGGCCGGCGTGGTCGAGGAAATCGTTCGGGCCACCCAGGGCCGACACCATGCGGCCAAAGACCTCCGCCGCCCGGCCGTCGGCCAGCGCCGCCTCGGCCCGCGCGCGACCTGTAGCAACGTCAGGCACAAGACCGCCCAGCGCCAGCATTTCGCCCGCAAGCGCCATCGTCACTTCGTGCAGGCGCGGCTCGCGCGTATCGCGGCCGGTCAGATAGGCCACCGTCTCCATGACCTCGAGTGCGTTGCCGACCTCGCGGCCCAGCACCCGGTCCATGTCGGTGATCAGCGCGATGGTGGGCAGGCCCGCCTGGTTGGCCACGGCTACGAGGCTCTGCGCCAGATCGCGCGCCATCGCCTCGGTGTCGCAGAAGGCCCCGGAGCCACATTTCACGTCCATCACCAGCCCGTCGAGGCCCTCGGCGACCTTCTTCGACAGGATCGAACTCACCAGCAGCGGGATTGACTCGACGCTGCCGGTGACGTCGCGCACGGCATAGAGCCGCCGGTCGGCCGGTGCCAGCTCGTCGGTCTGGCCGATCACGGCGCAGCCGACCTCACGGACGACCCGGCGGAAGGTCGCGATATCGGGCTGGGTCTCGTAGCCCGAGATCGCCGAGAGCTTGTCGAGCGTACCGCCGGTGTGGCCGAGACCGCGGCCGGAGATCATGGGCACGAAACCGCCGCAGGCCGCCACGATCGGCGCCAGCATCAGGCTCACCTTGTCGCCGACACCGCCGCTCGAATGCTTGTCGATCACGGGACCGGGCAATGCGAGATCCCGCCAGTCGAGCATGATGCCCGAGTGGGCAAGGCCGAGGGTGAGCGCCACGCGTTCCGGCACGGTCATGCCGCGGAAGAACACCGCCATGGCGAACGAGGCGACCTGGCCCTCGCTCAGGCTGCCGTCGTGGATACCGCGCACGATGAAGGCGATTTCCTTGGCCGACAGTTCGTGGCCATCGCGCTTCCGGCGGATGATCTCCTGCGGCAGCATGAGGCCTAGGCGTACTGCTCGAGGAAGATCCGCAGCAGGCGGCGCACGTCGCCCGAGGCCGAACTCGCAACGGCGATCGTCTGGTCGTGAGCAAGCGTTCCAGGGACGAGGCCCGCGGCGTAGTTGGTCATCAGCGACAGCGCTGCCACCTTCATGCCGGCGTGGCGTGCCAGGATCGTCTCCGGCGCCGTCGACATGCCCACGGCGTCGGCGCCCAGGACGCGGGCGGCCCGGACTTCCGCCGGCGTCTCAAAACTGGGACCACTGAACCACATATAGACGCCGTCATGGCAAAGCACGTTGGCCTGCTTGGCGGCCATCAGCAGGCTCTTCACCAAGGCGGGGTCATAGGCATCGACCATGTCGACGAAGCGGCCGTCGCCGCTCTCGCCGAACAGCGGATTGACCCCGGTGAAGTTGATGTGGTCGGTGATGACCATGGCCGAACCCGGCGGCATGTCGAGACGGAGGCTGCCGGCGGCGTTGGTCTGCAGCAGCGTCTGGCAGCCGAGAGCCGCCACGGCACGGATGGCACCCTTCATCTCGTCGGCGCGGCCGCGTTCATAGTAGTGCGCGCGGCCTTGTAGCACGGCAACAGGCGTCGACCCGACGTGGCCCAGGACCAGTTGCCCGGCGTGGCTGCCGACCGTCGTCCGCGGAAAGTCCGGCAACTCGCCATAGGGGATGGTGGCGATCTTCTTCACCTCGTCGGCGAAACCGCCGAGGCCGGAGCCCAGCACCACCGCGACCTTCGGCCGGAAACCAGGGGCCGCGCGGGCGAAAACGTCGTTCATGGCTTGCCGAGATGATGCGGGCCGAAGGACATCGGCAGGAGCTGGCCCAGCGTCACGGTGCGATGCAGCCCGTCGGGGCCGCAGAGATGGACCGGCAATTCGTCGCCGGCAAACTCGCGCAGCTTCTGGCGGCAGCCGCCGCAGGGCGTGATGAGCTCGGGACCAGGGCCCACGACGAGACATTCCAGGAGGCGCTTGTGGCCCGCCGCCACCATGGCCGCGATCGCCGAGGCTTCGGCACAGAGCCCTTGCGGGTAGGCGGCGTTCTCGACATTGCAGCCGCCATGGATCGTGCCGTCCCCGGCACGTACGGCGGCACCGACATGGAACTTCGAGTAGGGCGCGTGGGCTCGCAGCATCATGCGGCGCGCCAGATGGAGCAAATCGTCCATTTCAGTGCTCTTTCACGTAGGGCACGCCGGCCGCCTTGGGGGCGATCGCACGGCCGATGAAGCCGGCCAGCAGGAACATGGTGAGAAGATAGGGCATGGCCTGGATCAGTTGCACCGGAACTTCGCCAACACCGGGCACCCGGACGCCCTGGAGCCGGATGGCCATGGCATCGAGCAGGCCGAAGATCAGGCAGGCGCCGAAAGCCGGCAGCGGTCGCCACTTGCCGAAGATGATGGCAGCGAGCGCAATGAAGCCCTGCCCCGCCGTCATGTCGCGGCTGAAGCCGGCGTTCTGGCCGATCGACAGATAGGCGCCGGCGAGACCGGCCAGCAGCCCGCAGAGCAGCACCGCGCGATAGCGCAGCCACGCCACCGAGAGGCCGGCGGCATCGACGGCAAGAGGCACTTCACCCACGGCGCGCAGGCGAAGGCCGAAACGCGTGCGGGCGATCATCCACCAGGTGAGCGGCACCGACAGCAGCGCCACGTAGACCAGGACATTGTCCCCCGCTCTCGGCAGGAAGAGCGGCATCAGCCGCTGGCCGTCCAGGAGCGGCGGCGTCTGGCCGCCGCGCGCGAACCAGGCGGTGCCGAGGACGACGGTGAGGCCTGCGGCCAGGATGTTGATGGCGACGCCGCTCACCACCTGGTTGCCGCGATAGGTGATGCAGGCGAGGCCGTGCAGCAACGCCAGCGCTTCCGCCGCCAGGATGGCCGCGGCCACGCCCGCCCAGGCCGAGCCGGTCACGGACGCGGTCGCCGCGGCAAAGAAGGCCGCCATCAGCATCTTGCCTTCGAGGCCAACGTCGACGATGCCGCTCTTTTCCGAGAACAGCCCACCCATGGCGCAGAGCACCAGCGGCGTGGCGACCCGGAGCGTCGAGGCCAGCATCAGCAGGACGAAGGAGAAGGCCTCGTCCATCACGAGGCCCGGCGCGCGAACAGGAACTGCAGCCAGGGCCGCGGCAGGTGCGCCAGGGCGCCCGAGAAAAGAATGACCAGGCCCTGGATCACCACCACCATCTCGCGGGTGATCGAGGGAATTTCGAAGGCGAGCTCTGCCCCGCCCTGCTGCAGCGCTCCGAACAGCAGCGCCGCCAGCGCGATGCCCAGCGGATGGCTGCGCCCCATCAGGGCGACGGCAATGCCGGCGAAGCCGTAGCCCGCCGGGAAATCGAGCACGATGCGATGATGCACGCCCATCAGCTCATTGACGCCCACGAAGCCCGCCAGCGCGCCCGACAGACACATGGCGAGCATGGTCATGCGCTTGAGATTGGTGCCGGCATAGACCGCGGCCTCGGGATTGTGACCCATGGTGCGGAGCGCATAGCCCCAGGGCGTGTGCCACAGGAACACCCAGACGCCCACGCAACACAGCACCGCCAGCACGATCGTGAGGTTGAGAGCCGACGGCGCCACAGTGATGCCGATCGCCGCCAGCGCATCGTGCATCGCCGGAATCCGGCCCGAGGGGGCGAAGGCGCGGCTCTGCGGCGTCATCGAGCCCGGCGCGATCAGCACGTTCACCATCAGGTAGACCATCAGCGCCGAGGCCACGAAATTGAACATGATGGTGGTGATGACGATGTGGCTGCCGCGCCAGGCCTGCGCCCAGGCCGGAACGGCCGCCCACGCAGCACCGAACAGGGCCGATGCGGCAATGGCCAGCGGGATCAGCAGCCAGGCCGGCAGCCAGCCGTCGAGCGCCAGTATGGCGAGGCCGCAGCCCAGGCCGCCGACATAGGCCTGGCCCTCGCCGCCGATGTTGAACAGGCCGGCATGGAAGGCCACCGCCACCGCGAGCCCGGTGAAGGCGAAGTTGGTGGCGTAGTAGAGCGTGTAGCCGATCGATTCGGACGAGCCGATGGCGCCCACGACCAGGAGCCGGAGCGCATGGAAGGGATCGACGCCGATGATGGCCACGATCACGCCGACGACCAGGAAGGCCAGCGCAATGTTGACCAGCGGCAGCAGCACGATCTCCACCCAGGTCGGCAACGGACGATGGGGCGCCCTCATGCCGCGTCGGCGCCCGCCATCATGAGGCCGAGCCGGCGTTCATCGGCGCGGTCCGGGGCGACCTCCCCCACGATACGGCCGGCGAACATCACCAGGATGCGGTCGGCCAGCGACAGGATCTCGTCGAGTTCGACCGACACGACCAGCACCGCGCAGCCCGCGTCGCGTGCCTTCACCAGCTCGCGATGGATGAATTCGATGGCGCCGATGTCGACGCCGCGCGTCGGCTGGCCGACCAGCAGCACCCTGGGCTGGCGTGCGATCTCACGCGCCAGGACCAGCTTCTGCTGATTGCCGCCCGAAAAACTGGACGACCGCAGGCCGGGCGAACGCGGCCGCACATCGAAGCGCTCCATCAATCGGGCGCAATGGGCGCCGACGGCCGGCCCGTCGAGCAGGTAGTTGCGCGTGAACGGCGGCCCGTCCTGGTAGCCCAGGATCGACGTTTCCGAGGCCTCGAAGGCCGCGACCATGCCCTGGCGCAGTCGGTCCTCGGGCACATGGGCGAGGCCCAGGGTGCGCATTTCCGCAGGGTTGCCCGGGCGGCGCGCATCGAGGGCGTGGCCGCAGACCGTCAGCCGGCCACCGCTCGGCGGACGGATGCCGGCCAGAACCTGCAGCAGTTCGCTTTGGCCGTTGCCGGTGACGCCAGCGATGCCCACGATCTCGCCGGCGCGCAGCTCGATCGCGATGTCGTCGAGCAACCGGACGCCGCGGCCGTCGATCAGCGACAGATGCTCGGCCTGCAGGAGGACCTCGCCGTGCCGAGGCGGCGACTTGTCGAGATCGAGGCGAACTTTTCGGCCGACCATCAGCTCGGCCAATTCCTCCGTCCCGGTGTCGATGGTGCGGCGCTCGGCCACGATCTGGCCCTGGCGCATCACATAGACGCGGTCGGTCGCCGCCACAATCTCGCGCAGCTTGTGGGTGATCAACACGACAGTGACGCCGCGTTCCTTCAAGGTCTGCAGGATGCGGAACAGGCGGTCGGTTTCCTGCGGCGTCAGCACGGCGCTGGGCTCGTCCAGGATCAGGGTCCGGGCGCCGCGGAATAGTACCTTCAGGATTTCGACGCGCTGCTGCTCGCCCACGGAAAGGTCGGCGACGCGCGCATCCGGGTCGATCGTGAGGCCATAGTCACGCCCCAGCCGCACCAGTTCGGCCCGCGCCGCCGCCAGCCCGCCGGCCAGCAGCAGGCCGCCTTCGGCGCCCAGCACCATGTTCTCGAGTACGGTGAAAGTATCGATCAGCATGAAATGCTGGTGGACCATGCCGATGCCATGGGCGATGGCGTCGCGCGGGCTCGCCATCTCGACCGGCTGGCCATCGACCCATATCTCGCCGGCATCGGCGCGATAGAGGCCGTAGAGAATGCTCATCAGCGTCGACTTGCCGGCGCCGTTCTCGCCCACGATGCCGGTGATCGTGCCCGCCTCGACCCTGAGTGAGACACCACGAACGGCATGAACGACCCCAAACGATTTGTCGATCCCGCGAAGCTCGATGGCCGCTGCCGCAGGCGTCAGGGCTTGCACGAATTGTTGCTCATATAGTCGTGGACCACGATCTTGCCGGAAACGATATCGGCCTTGGCGGCCTCGACCTTGGCCTTCATCTCGGGCGTCACCAGTTTCTCGTTGTTCGTGTCGAGCGCCCAGTCGACGCCGCCATCTTTTAGGCCGAGCACCTGCGTCCCGCCCTTCCAGGTGCCGGATTGCGCTGCCTTAAAACTGTTGTAGGTGGCGAGATCGACGCGCTTCAGCATCGAGGTCAGCATCGTGCCGGGATGCAGGTGGTTCTGGTTGGAATCGACGCCGATGCCGAGCTTGCCGCGGTCCTTGGCGGCCTGCAGGATTCCGATGCCGGTCGAGCCTGCGGCGGCATAAACCACGTCGACACCGCGGTCGAACTGGCCCTTGGCGAGCTCGGCGCCACGACCGGGATCGTTCCAGGCGGCCGGCGTCGTGCCGGTCATGTTGGTGATCAGCTCGGCGTTGGGATTGGCGTACTTGATGCCCTGCTCGAAGCCGCACTGGAAGCGGCGGACCAGCGGGATGTCCATGCCGCCGACGAAGCCGATCTTGCCGCTCTTGGAGGCGAGGGCTGCCAGCACGCCCACCAGGAACGAGCCTTCCTGCTCCTTGAACACCACCGACTGCACGTTGGGCAGATTGACCACGCTATCGATGATGGTGAAGCGGACGTTGGGGAATTCCTTTGCGATCTTCTCCAGCGCGACGGCCTGCGAGAAGCCGACGGCGATGATGGGATCCTGGCCGCGCTGGGCGAACCGGCGCAGCGCCTGCTCGAACTGCGTCTCGTTGCTGGGCTCGAATTCGGCGACGGCGATCGACGTCTCCTTCTTGAACTTCTCGGCGCCCTCGCTCACGCCTTCGTTGAAGGATTTGTCGAATTTTCCGCCCGTGCTGTAGACGACGGCGGGCTTGATGGCGGTCTGCGCCCCGGCCGGCGCCAGCAGGCTCAGGGCAACCAGGGCGACTGCCGATCCCAACCAGCGTTTCATGACGGCTCCCTTGCCTCTTTGGATTTCCCGGCCAAGTGTGGACCGGCCCCGTCCCCCGGTCTAGGCGGGTATGGCGGCACGGGCCTTGCTACCTTGGCGCCGGGGAGGAGAACATGGCCGAGTACGATCTGGTCATCCGCAACACCACCATCGCCACGGCTTCAGACGTCGTGAAGGGCGATATCGGCGTCTCTGGCGGCCGCGTGGTGGCGCTCGGCGAGCGGCTCGACCGGGGCCGGCGCGAGATCGACGCCACGGGCTTGATCGCGGTGCCCGGCGGCATCGACGCCCACGTCCATTTCGACCAGGACACGGCCGACGGCTCGGTCTTCTGCGACGATTTCGAGAGCGGCAGCCGGGCGGCGGCGGCCGGCGGCACCACGACCATCATCCCCTTCGCCTACCAGAACAAGGGCCAGCCGTTGCGCGACGCGGTGAACAAGTACCACCAGCGCGCCGAGGGCAAGTCGCTGATCGACTACGCCTTCCATGTGATCCTGTCCGACGCCAGCGACAAGATCATGGGCCAGGATTTCACCGCCCTGGTCGCCGACGGCTACACCTCGTTCAAGGTTTATATGACCTACGACGACGTGAAGCTCACCGACCGCGAGATGCTCGATGCGCTGGCGGCCGCGCGGCGCGAGCAGGCGATGCTGATGATCCACGCCGAGAATTCCGACTGCATCACCTGGCTGACCGAACGGCTGGAACTGAAAGGCATGACGGCGGCCAAGTTCCATGCCACCTCGCGACCCTTCGTGGTCGAGCGCGAAGCCACGCACCGCGCCATCTCTCTCGCCGAGCTTTTAGACGTGCCGATGCTCCTCGTGCACGTCTCGGCCAAGGAAGCCATGCATGAGATCCAGCGTGCCCAGGCCCGCGGCCTCCGCGTCTACGGCGAGACCTGCCCGCAGTACCTGTTCCTGAGCGAGGAGGATTTCGAGAAGCCGGGCGACGAGGGCAGCAAATGCGTGTGCTCTCCGCCGCCGCGCGGCACCGACAACCAGGAGCATATCTGGACCGGCCTCGCCGCCGGCACTTTCCAGGTGCTGTCCTCGGATCATGCCGCCTTCAAGTACGACGATGTGCGCGGCAAGAAGCTGCCGGGCGCATCCCAGAGCTTCCGCAAGATTCCCAACGGCGTGCCGGGCGTCGAAACCCGCCTGCCGCTGCTCTTCTCCGAAGGCGTCAACAAGGGCCGTCTCACCCTGCAGCAGTTCGTGGCGCTGAGCTCAACCAACCCCGCCAAGATCTACGGCCTGCATCCGCGCAAGGGTACGATCGCCGTCGGTGCCGACGCCGACATCGTGCTGTGGGATCCCACGCGCAAGGTGAGCCTCACCAACTCGATCCTGCACCACAATTGCGACTACACGCCCTACGAGGGCCGCGAACTCACCGGCTATCCGGTGATGACCCTGTCGCGCGGCGAGGTGGTGATGGACGAGGGCAAGATGAGCGGCTCGGCCGGCCGCGGCCTCTTCCAGAAATGCGACCGACCCGAGGCCGCCCGCCCGCGCGGACGACCGCTGATCGATCCCTCGATCTTCAACTGATCCCCGGCTTCGCTCTACTTGCCTTTCGGGGTGGCCGCCACGCCGGGCGCATGATTGAGGATCGACCGCGTGAGACCGCCGTCCACCACCAGCGCCTGGCCGGTGATGTAGCCCGCCTCCGGGCTCAACAGGAAGGCGATGGCGTCGGCAATGTCGCCGGGCTTGGCGACGCGACCGAGGGGCACCAGCTTGGCGCGGCCGCGCGCCAGCCTGGGCTGGCTGTAGATCGCGTCGGTCATCGAGGTGTGGACGAAGCCGGGACAGACCGAATTGGCGCGGATGCCGTCTGGGGCCCATTCCAGCGCCATCATCTCGGCCAGCATGATCAGGGCGGCCTTGGCCGGGCTGTAGGCGCCGGTCGGCAGCTGCGGCATGACGCCGGACATCGACGACACCATCACGATGGCGCCCTTCGACTTCCGGAGATGGGAATGCGCCGCCTTGGCGAGCAGCCAGTTGGCGCGGAGGTTGATGTCGAAGACGCGATCCCAGGTCGCGACGTCGAGGTCGACCAGCTTGGCGGGAGCGGCGATGCCGGCATTGCCGACGACGCCGTTGATGCCGCCCATCGCCTTCGCCGCGGCAGCGATCACCCGGGCGGGTTCGTTGGGCCTGGCCATGTCGGCCCGCAATGTGTGGACCTTGCAGCCCGATGTCCGGAGATTGGCCGCCAGCGCGTCCAGTTCGTCGAGATAGGCCACGTCGCAGAGGGTCAGCGCTTCGGCCCCGTCGGCCGCGAGCTTCAGTGCCGTCGCCCGACCGATCCCCCGGCTCGCGCCCGTGATCACGACCCGCATAGCATTCTCCCCTCGCGCAAACGCCTCAGGAAGTCTGTCGTCCTGAGCGTAGCGAAGGACCTCACGTCGGCCAGGGACTCGATAGCAACGGTCCGTGCATGGTCGGTCGGTAAGGTCCTTCGCTACGCTCAGGACGACAGGGTCCTAGTCCGATGGTGGCACGGTTCCGGGCCTGGGGTCGATGGGTAGCAGGCGATCCAAGCCAATCAACTGCTCGTAGAGGACGGCCGCCTGCAGCAAGGCCCCTTCGCCCCGGGGCTTGCCGACCAGCTGGAGGCCGACGGGCCGGCCGTACTGGTCGAAGCCGCAGGGCACGGCGATGGCGGGGCAGCCTGTGACGGTGATGGCCGAGTTGAGGGTCGAGCCCGCCATGTAATTCTCGAGCTTCTTGCCGGCAATGGTTTCAGGCGCGCGCAGATTGACGTCGAAAGCGGCGGTCGGCGCGCCCGGCGTCACGAACAGGTCGTAGGTCTGGAAGAACGCGCCCATGCGCCGGTAGAGCGCCGCCCGCTCACGCTCGGCCCAGGCCAGCCGGCTCGCGGTCTGCGCGAGGCCCAGCTCGGTGTTCCAGATGATGTCGGGCTTGATCTTGTCGCGGTGCTGCTGGATCTGCAGTTCGCGGTCGACGACGAACTGCTGGCTGCGCAGCGCCATGAACACGTTGTCGACCGGCCCGAAATCGGGCGAGGCCTCCTCGACGATGCAGCCCAGCTCCTGGAAGCGTTGCGCCATCCTGGCGCAGATCTCGCGGATCTCGCCGTCGAGTTCGAACCTGCCGCCGAAGTCGATGCTGAAGGCCACACGTTTCGGCGCCACCGGCCTGGCGACGGCAGCGCTGAACGACACGGCGGGCGCATCGAAGGTCATGGGGTCGTGCGGGCAGAACCCGGCCATGGCATCGAGAAACAGCGCCAGATCCGCGACGTTGCGCGCCATCGGCCCCTGCACCGACTGCGGTGAATAAAGGTTGTTCGAGGTGCCGCGAGTCACGCGGCCGGGCGACGGCCGGATGCCGACGGTCGAGCAGTAAGTGCCGGGACGGCGCAGCGAGCCGCCATGGTCGGAGCCGTGCGCCAGCCAGACCTCGCCTGTTGCCACGGAGACGGAGCCGCCGCCGGTCGAGCCGCCGCAGGTGAGCGAGGTGTTCCAGGGATTGCGCGTGCGGCCAAAGACTTCGTTGAAGGTGCTGCCGCCGGCGCCGAACTCCGGCGTGTTGGACTTTCCGACGACGAGGCCGCCCTTGCGCTCGATGCGCTCGACCAGCGGATGCGATTTGGCCGGCACATGATCGGCGAAGATCGGCGAGCCGTAGGTGGTCCGCACGCCGCCCACGTCCGTCAGGTCCTTGATCGAGACCGGCAGGCCGGCGAGCCAGCCTGCTTCGCCGGAAGCTTCACAGGCTTCCCCGCCCGCCATGATGCGCTTGGCGTGGTCGCGGGCGCGATCGAGGCACAGAGTGGGAAGCGCGTTCACGTCGGGTTCGACTGAAGCGATGCGCTTGGCCGAGGCCTCGATCAGGTCAAGCGGGGAAATCTCGCGCTTTTTCAGTCGCGCCACCGCCTCGACCGCCGTCATCCTCCAGAGATCGTCGCTCATGAGTGTCCTCGGTCTTACGGCAGGATGATCACGGCGCTGCGTCGGCGCTGGGCGAAGTAGAGCAGGCCGAGCAGCATCAGGTTCAGGAGGTTGAAGGCAAGAGCTGCCTGGAAGGCCGAGCGGTAGGAGAGCGTGGCGTCGAAGATCGCGCCGCCCAGCCAGCCGCCGATGGCCATCCCCGCCATCGCGAACAGCATGACCACACCCAGACGCCAGCCGCCGATGGTGGGGCCGTAGAGATAGCGCAGGATCAGCGCGTAGCCCTGCACGATGGCAATGTAGGGAATGCCGTGGATGACCGAGAGCGTGTAGATGCCCGACAGGCTCTCGACGAACACGAAGCCCAGCAGCGAGCCGATCTGGATGAGGGCGCAGAGCAGGCTCACCTTGATCGGGCCGATGTAGTCGGAGAGCCGGCCCATGGCGAAGGTCGCGGCCACCGCCGTCAGCAGGATCAGCGCGATCGCCTCGGAACCACGCGCCGACGAGAAGCCGAGGTCGCCACAGAAGGCCACCATGTGCACGAACGGCACGGCCATGGCGACGCAGCAGCAGAAGCCCGCGGCCGAGAGGATCACCATGAGCGAGCGCGACGACATCGGGAGCGCCGAGTGATCCTCGGCCGGCCGCGCCGCCTTGCTGCGCGCCATCGGCGAGGGCCTGATGTAGAAGGCGCAGAGGAAGATCAGCACGCCGGCCACGACGCCATAGATCACCAGCGTCTCGCGCCAGCCGACCTCGGGCACCAGCCAGCGGTAGACCTGCGGCCAGACGAAGCCCGAGATCGCGGGGCCCACCGAGATGAGAGATACCGCCGTGCTGCGGCGGCGGTCGAACCAGCCCTGGATGTTGTTCATGGCCGGCGTGAAGGTGGCCGAATTGCCGAGGAAGCCCAGCGGAATGGCATAGCCCAGGTAGAGCGCCAGGACGTCACCGCTGCTCGCCAGCCAGCCACCGGCCAGGATCGAGACGCCGGCAATCATCAGCGGCACGCGCGGGCTGGTGCGATCGGCCAGCCAGCCCATGAAGACGCCGCCGACGCCCATCGCGAAGAAGCCCACCATGTACGCGAACGACGGCACGGCGCGGCGGTCGCCGAACTCGGCGGCCATCTCCTTGAGCGCGACCACCGGCAGGTAGAGAGCGCCGCCGCCCAACGTGATGCAAAGCATCGAGACGAACGCCAGCCGCCAGGCGTAGGCGCTGTCTACTCCCGGATGATGGCCCGGATGGGGGACGACAGCGGTCATTCGCGCGCGAGGGCCGCGTCGGCCGCGGCCTTGGCGTCGAGCAGCTGGTCGTCGTCCATCAGCACGGTCACCTTGCGCAGCTTGCCGGTGAAGGCGAACGGCGCCGTGTAGTGCGACACCGGGCTCGAGCGGTCGCGGCCGATGTCGAGGCCCGACCAGGAGATGAAGCTGACGAATCCGTTCTGGGTGTCGAAGCCGCCCGCGGCTTCGCCGTCGATCAGCAGGGTGGCGAAGTTACGCCCGTCCTTGCGCCGCATGCGCATGCCGAGCCGCCGGTTGCCGGCCGGCACCGGCCGGTCGGAGACGATCAGGTGATGCTCGCCGCCGATGTTCATGTCGTAGGCGAGCTTGCCGTCCTTCATATAAAGCGAGTAGCCGGTCGTGGCGTCGCCGTGGGCGATCAGCACGCCCTCCGTCGCCGGCCCGTCGACCTGCGCGTCGGCCTCGATCGTATAGGTGCGGTTGCGCACGTCGGGCGCGACATCGGTCGGCACATGGCCCATGCCGGCATGGAACACGAAGCGGTTGCGCGGCCCGTGGAAGCGCTTGGCATTGTCGGCGAAGCGCGGCGCGAAGCGGTCGTCCAGCGGCAACACGTTGCTCTTCTCGGCCTGACGCCACCATTCCTCGACCATCGCCGCCAACCGCTCGGGCTCGCGCTCGGCAAGGTTCTCGAGTTCGTTGAAGTCCTTGTCGAGGTGGTAGAGTTCCCACTTGTCGCTGGCGAAGTCGCTGCCCGGCGGATGGAAGGACACAGCCTTCCAGCCGTCCTGCACCAGGCCGCGATGGCCGAACATCTCGAAATACTGCGGCTTGGACTTGGACTTCGCCTTCCGGTTCTTCAGGCTCCTGGCAAAGCTCGTGCCTTCGATCGGCATCTGTTTGACGCCATTGATCGTCTTGGGCGGTTTTACGCCGACGATATCCAGCAAGGTCGGCGCGAGATCGCTGGCGTGGCAGAACTGGTGGCGTAGCTCGCCCTTGGCGGCGATGCCCTTGGTCCAGGCCATCACCAGCGGATCGCGGATGCCGCCGCCATGGGTGTTCTGTTTGTAGCGGCGGAGCGGCGTGTTGGCGGCCATGCCCCAACCCAGCGGAAAATTGGAATGCGTGTCGGGGCCGCCGATGTCGCCGATGCGCGCGATCTTCTCCTCCATCGGCTCGCGGCGGAGATTGTAGGGGCCCATGGCGTTGACCAGGCCGGACGGTCCGCCCTCCTGGCTGGCGCCGTTGTCGGACATGACGATGACCAGCGTGTCGTCGAGCTGTCCGGCGGTCTCGAGGAACTTCACCAGACGCGCGATATGCTGGTCGGCGTGGTCGAGCATGGCGGCATAGGCCGCCTGCAGGCGCGAGAAGAGCCGCTTCTCGCCATCGGGCACTTCGGCCCATGGCCGCACGGCATCGTTGCGCGGCGGCAGGCGCGTGCCTTTGGGCACGATGCCCAACGCGATCTGGCGGGCGAGTCGCTTCTCGCGCTCGACGTCCCAGCCTTCGGCGAAGATCGCGTCGTACTTGTCGATGAGATCGAACGGCGCCTGGTGCGGCGCGTGGCAGGCACCAGGGGCCAGCCACATCAACCAAGGCGTCTCGGCATTGTCGCCGACATGATCGGCGAGATAGCGGATGCCCTGGTCGACCAGATCCGAGGTCAGGTGATAGCCGGAGGCGAAGGTGCCCGGCGGATCGACCGGCGTGTTGTCGCGCACCAGTTCGGGCGCGTATTGATCTGTCTCGGCATCCATGAAGCCGTAGTAGCGGTCGAAGCCGCGGCCGAGCGGCCAGCCGTCGAACGGACCCGTGGCGCCCGATTCGGTGAGCGGCGTCACGTGCCACTTGCCCAGCATGTAGTTGCGATAGCCGTGCGGGCGCAGCATCTCGGCGATGGTGCCGGCTTCCCTGGAAATCTTGCCGCGATAGCCGGGATAGCCCGAGTCGAAGTTGGCGAGGCAGCCGACGCCGACCGAGTGATGGTTGCGTCCCGTCAGCAGCGCCGCACGTGTGGTCGAGCACATGGCCGTCGTATGGAAGCCGGTGTAGCGCAGGCCACGGCCGGCGATGGCATCGATGGTGGGGGTGGCGATCGGCGAGCCGTAACAGCCGAGGTCGGAGAAGCCGACATCGTCGAACAGGATGACCAGGATGTTGGGCGCGCCTTTTGGCCGTTTCGGGGCCTCCGGCCAATGCGGCTGCGTCATGCGTTTCCCTTTTTGTTGAAACGGTTGTCCAACACTTGGCGCACTGGATCAACCTTGTCGCAATTCATGGGCCGGGTTAGGGAAAGTCATGGCTCAGTTCACCTCCGATGGGCTCTCGCTGGCCTATGACGAATTCGGTCCTGCCGACGCCAAAAAGGCGATCGTCCTGGTGCACGGCTTTTCCGCCAACCGGTACGAGAACTGGAAGCGCATGGGCTGGTACGACGCCATCCCGTCCAAGGGCCTGCGCGGCTTCGCCCTCGACAACCGCGGCCATGGCGAAAGCGCCAAGCCGCACGATCCCGCCAAGTACGATCGTGACGCCATGGCGCGCGATGTTTTTGCACTCATGGATCACGCCGGCGTCGAGCGCGCCCATCTGCTGGGCTTCTCCATGGGTTCGCACATCTCGCTGACCGCAGCGCTTCTGGACGGCGGCCGCATCGATCATCTCGTTGTGGCGGGCGTCGGTGGCAGGATGTTCGATCCACCACGCGAGGAAGGGGCGATGGCCGAGGCGATGGAAGCCGCATCGCCGGACTCCATTGCCGATCCGATGCTGAAGAGCTTCCGCCACTTCGCCGACGAGCAGAAGGAAGATCGCCTCGCGCTGGCCGCCTGCTCGCGCGGCGCGCGCGTGCCGCTCACGCGCGATTCGCTGATGGCGATCCGCCGGCCGACGCTGGTCGTGGCCGGCGCGCGCGACCAGCTTGCCGGGCCGCCGCAGGGACTGGCCGAGGCCATTCCCGGCGCCAAGGCGGTGACGCTGCCCGGCTGCGATCACTTCTCCTGCATCGGCCATCCATTGTTCAAGGCCAGCGTCTTCGACTTCTTCGACGGCTGGCTGGAGTAGCGGCCGTGGCAAGAGTGCCCTTCAAGCGCATCCGCGAGCGCGCCGCCAAACGCAAGGGCGGCGAGAAGGTTCTGGCCTCGCTCCTGCCGAAGAAGCGCAACAACAAAGAACTGGCCAAGCTCGGCGACGACCGCGTGCTGGCCGAGATGGCGCGGCGGGTTTTCTCGGCCGGCTTCGTGTGGCGCGTGATCGACCAGAAATGGCCGGGCTTCGAGGAGGCGTTCCTCGGCTTCAACCCCAAGCGGCTCCTGTTCCAGCCCGCCGAGTTCTGGCACGATCTCGCCTCCGACAAACGCATCGTCCGCAATCCGCAGAAGATCAAGTCGGTACGCGAGAACGCGAAGTTCGTGAGCGATATCGCGGCCGAACACGGCAGTTTCGGCAAGTTCCTCGCGGCCTGGCCGGCCGACGACCAGATCGGGCTGATGGAGGTTCTCGCCAAGCACGGCTCCAGGCTGGGCGGCAATACCCGCCAGTATCTGCTGCGCTTCCTTGGTCGCGACTCCTTCATCCTGACCAACGACCTCATGCTCTGCCTGCGCGATTCGGGCGTGCCGATCAGCGAGAAAGGCACGTCCAAGAAGGACCTGCGCGCGGCGCAAGCGCAGCTCAACGACTGGGCCAGGGAGACAGGCCTGCCGCTCACCCACATTTCGCGCATCTGCTCGATGTCGATCGGCGAGAACCACGACGCCGCGCGACTGCGCGAGGGAATGCAGACATGACCGACATCCTGCTGATCAATCCCAACACGACGGCCTCGATCACCGACCTGGTGCTGAAAACCGCGAAGCGCTTCGCCCGGCCGGACACGAAGCTGCGCGCCCTCACCGGCAGCTTCGGGCCACGCTACATCGCCTCGCGCGCGGCCTATGCCATTGCCGGCCACGCCGCGCTCGATGCCTTGGCAAATGACAAGGGACGCAAGGACGCCGTCGTGCTGGCCTGCTTCGGCGATCCCGGCCTCGCGGCTCTCAAGGAGGTGAGCCCCGTGCCGGTGGTCGGCATGGCTGATGCGTCGATCCTGCAGGCCTGCGCCATGGGCAACCGCTTCTCCATCGTGACCGGCGGCGAGCGCTGGAAGTCGATGCTCGAGGAATTCGTGGCGAGCCACGGCCTCTCCTCTCGCCTCGCCTCGGTGCGCACCGTGGCACCGACCGGCGCCGACATTGCCCGCAACCCCAAGGCCGCCATGGCGCTGCTCGCCAAAGGCTGCACTGCCTGCGTCCGCGAGGACGGTGCCGACGTGGTCATCCTGGGCGGCGCCGGGCTTGCGGGCCTGGCCGCCAAGCTGAAGACCCTGGTCGATGCCCCTCTTCTCGATGGGGTTGCTTGCGCGATCTCCATGGCCGAGGGCCTGGCGCGGCAAAAACCAGTCAAGGCAAGCAACGGCGCGCTCGCCCGGCCGGCGCCCGTGCCGAGCATCAACCTCTCCAAGGGCCTCGCAAAGCTGCTCGGATAATCCTAGGCTCCCGGCCATGCGATTGGTCAGTTTTCGCCATGCGGGCGCGCTCAAATTCGGCGCCGCCGTGGACGGCGGTATCGTCGATTTGTCGGAGCGCACCGGCGGACGCTGGCCCAGCCTGCGCGCCGCGATCGCCGGCAAGGCGCTGGCCGAACTGGCGGCGACAACCAAAGGCGTGGCGGCCGACTTCAGGATGGACGAGGTCGAATTGCTGCCGGCCATTCCGGATCCTGAGAAGATCCTCTGCATCGGCCTCAACTATGCGAGCCACGTCGGCGAGGTCGGCCGGCAGGTGCCGACGGTGCCCAGCGTCTTCTCGCGGCTCCACAACACGCTCGTGGCGCATGGCGGCGACATCGTGCGGCCGCGCGCCTCGATCGACTTCGACTTCGAGGGCGAGCTCGCCGTCGTGATCGGCGAGCGCTGCCGGCACGTCTCGCGCGCCAGCGCGCTCTCGGTCATCGCCGGCTACACCTGCTTCCTCGATGGCAGCGTGCGCGACTTCCAGAAGCACTCGGTGACGGCCGGCAAGAATTTCCCGGCGACTGGCCCACTCGGGCCGTGGATGGTCACCTCGGACGTGATCCCCGACCCGCAGCGGCTGGAACTCACCACCCGCCTCAACGACACCGTGGTGCAGCACGACACGACGGAGCACATGATCTTCGACGTCGCCACCATCATCGAATATCTCTCGACCGTGACCTGGCTGGAGCCGGGCGACATCATCGCCACCGGCACGCCCGACGGCGTGGGCATGGGCTGCAAGCCGCCGCTCTGGATGAAGGGCGGCGACAAGGTCGAGGTCGAGATCTCCGGCATCGGAACGTTGGGCGTCAATGTCGTCGACGAGTGAACCACTCGGCCTGCCGGCCGAGGCCGCCTCCGGCCCGAAATGGAGCCGCGAGACCAAGGTGATCGCGCTGGTCGCCGTGGCGCATTTCGTGAGCCATGTGCACATCATGCTGCTGCCGCCGCTGTTCGGCGAGGTGCGCGAGGCGTTCGGCGTCAGCTACATCCAGATCGGCCTGGCGCTGACGGCCTTCAACATCGCCTCGGCGCTGCTGCAGACGCCGGCCGGCTTCCTGGTCGACCGTATCGGCCCGCGCGCCATGCTGACCGGCGGGCTGCTGCTGGGCGCCGTCGCGATCGCGGCCGCCGCCCTGCTGCCGGGCTACTGGTTCTTCGTGATCGCCTACGCGTTCCTCGGTGTCGCCAATACCGTCTATCACCCGGCCGACTACACGATCCTGTCGGCTACCGTCGACCACAGGCGGATCGGCAAGGCCTTCTCGATCCATACTTTCGCGGGCTATCTCGGCTCCGGTGTGACGCCCGCCCTGGTGCTGGCGTGCGCGGCGGTCTGGGGCTGGCGCGGCGGCTTCCTGTTCGCCGCCGGGCTATCGTTCGCGGTCGCCCTGCTGGTGATCGTGGCCGGCAGCATCCTGCCCCGCGTCGTCCACAAGCCCGGCCAGCAGCCGGCAAAAGGCGAGACCAAGGTCGGTCTCGACCTGCTTCTGAGCAAGCCGATCCTGCGCAACCTGCTGTTCTTCTTCTGCCTCGCCATGGCCAACAGCGGCCTCCAGACTTTTACGGTGGTCGGCCTCGAAGCCATTCACGGTACGAGCTTTTCCGCCGCCAACGTGGCGCTCTCCGGCTTCCTGCTGTGCAGCGCCTTCGGCGTGCTGCTGGGCGGCATCATCGCCGACCGCACGCCGCACCATGAGCGCGTCGCGGCCGTGGGCTTCGCCTTCACCTCGACCATGGCGATCCTGATGGCCTGGGTGAACATGCCGGCGGCCGTGCTGGTCGGCGTGATGTCGCTGGGCGGGCTGCTGAACGGCATGATCCAGCCGTCGCGCGACATGATGGTGCGGGCCGTCACGCCGCCCGGCTCGTTCGGCAAGGTGTTCGGCTTCGTCAGCACCGGCTTCAACCTCGGCGGCATGCTCTCGCCTCTGCTGTTCGGCTGGCTGATGGACCGCGGCGAGCCGCGCGCCATCTTCATGATCGTCGTCGGATTCATTCTTCTGGCGCTGGTGACCGCGATCACCCGTGCCAAACCACAGGGAACCGCCTCATGGACTCGCTGACCGTCGCCACCCCGTCCAAGACCGAAGCGCTGGAGCATCGCTACGGCGTCGATGCGCTCCCACCCGCCGGGCCGTGGAACGAGACCATCGCGGTCATGCTCGATCACCGCTCGGTGCGCGGCTACAAGCCCGACCCGCTGCCGGCGGGCACGCTGGAGAGCCTGATTGCCGCCGCCCAGTCGGCTGCCACCAGCTCCAACATGCAATGGTGGTCGGCGATCGCCATCACCGATCCCGCGAAGAAGAAGGTGTTGGCCGAGATCGCGGGCAACCAGAAGCACATCGAGCAATGCCCGCTGTTCATCGCCTGGGTGGCCGACATGTCGCGCAACCAGCGCATCTCGGAGGCCACGACGACCGACTTTGAGACCATGCCCTGGCTGGAAACCTTCATGGTCGCCTGCATCGATGCGGCACTCGCCGCCCAGAACGCCGTGGTGGCCGCCCAGTCGATCGGCCTCAACACGGTCTATATCGGCGCCATGCGCAACGACCCGCTCAAGGTCGCCGAGCTGCTGGGCCTGCCGCTGCAGTCGTTCGTCGTGTTCGGCCTCTGCGTCGGCTATGCCGCCGACGGCAAGGCCCAGGGCGAGGTGAAGCCCCGCTTGCCGCAGTCGATCGTGCTCCATCACGAGCGCTACGATGCCGCGCAGGAAGCGGCGCTGCGCGCCACCTACGACGCCGAGATGACCAAGTTCTCGTCCCGCCACGAGCTGCAGGCCGCGACCTGGACGCAGCGGGTGCTGAACCGGCTCGGGCCGATCAAGTCGATGAACGGCCGCGAGACGATCCGCGCCTCGCTGAAGAAGCTCGGTTTCGACATCCGCTAGAGGATTTTCTCGTAGAACACCGACCAGGTGACGTCGGCGTAATCGAGCACCGGCCCACAGCGCGTGAAGCCCGAACGCTCGTAGACTTTCCAGGCGGCGTGGTGGCGATCGCCGGTTTCCAGCACCAGGCGTTTCAAGCCTTTCGACCGCGCCAGCGCCTCGATGCGCGCCACGATCTCCTCGCCGATCTTGCGACCGCGATGGGACGGCCGCGTGTACATGCGCTTGACCTCGCCGATGCCATCGGCATGGCGCTTCAACGCCCCGCAGGCGATGGCCGCGCCGCCGTCGCGGGCGATGAAGACCGTGGTGCTGTCATCCGCCATCTGCTCCACGGTCAGGTGATGGCAATGCTCGGGCGGCGTCAGTTCGAGCAGGACGGCGTTCAGCTCGGCCACGAGCGTGCGGACCTCGTCCTGCAGCGGCGTCTCGACGGCGATCGTCAGGCTCATCGTCATCCCTTCCGGCTGCGTTGCCGCCACGTCGCCGGCGGCATGCCATAGGCCCGCGAGAAGGCGCGGCTGAAGGCGGCTTCGCTTTCATAGCCGGCCTCGTGCGCCACGGCGGCAACAGGCTTTCGTGTGGTGCCGAGCGCCACGCTCGCGAGATAGAGGCGCCAGTCGCGGACGTAGCGGATCGGCGATGTTTCGAGCACCTCCTCGAAGCGCTCGGCAAATGTGCTGCGCGACAGGCCCGAGGCGGCGGCCAGGCTCTGCACCGTCCAGTTGCGGTATGGATCGTCGTGGATGCTCGTCAGGCAACGGCCGAGCGAGGGATCGGCCAGCGCCGCCAGCATTGGGCCGGTCGACCTCCTCGACGATCTGGCGCAGCGTGGCTCCGAGCCAGGCAGCGCGGGCGTCCTTGCCGGTCGTGACATGGACCATCTTGGGCAAGGCCTGCCGCAGCGGGCCGAAATTGAGCGCCTCGCACTGAAGGTAGCCGCACAGCAGGCGGACCGGGGTCCCGCTGTCGCCGTAACGCAGGATCGGCAACTTGCGCCACGGCTTGGGCGGCAGGTCGAGCACTGGCGTGACAGTCATGCCGCCGTGGCCGGCGCCCAACGAGTGTCCCGTGGCATGCGGGAATGCCACGACATCTCCCGCCACAAGGGCAAACTCCTTGCCGTCCATCCTGAGCCAGCAGCTGCCGTCGACCAGAATGTGGAACGGGATGGTGGGCGTGGCACCCGCCGCCAGGGCGGCAAGGCGCGGCTTGCCGTCGGTCTGCCAGGCGCCCGACGGCATGAAGCAGAACTGCAGCGTGCCGGTGAGCCGGATACCGCGCAGCACATCCGACAACGCATCGTTCTCGCCCGGATTCGCGGCCATGTTTTTCGGCTGCCTGGCCAAAGACGGTGCTCCCTTCCCGGCGTAAATGCCGCGCGCTTTTCAACGCCAACGGAGGTTATCCAATGCAAACCGGAACTGACAAGCTCGTGATCGTCGCCACCAAGGGTATCGATTCGGAACTCTCCTCGGTCGCCTTCACCATCGCCAACGGCGGCCTCACCGCCGGCCTAAAAGTCTCGATGTTTCTGACCAGCACCGCCATCGACCTCGTCCGCAAGCGCGGCCACGAGCTCACGCACGTCGCGCCCCTGCAGCCGCTCGCGGCCCTGATCCAGGATTTCCAGAAGCGCGGCGGCGTGATCTGGGCATGCCCGCCGTGCGTCAAGTCGCGCGGCTACGAGCAGGCCGACCTGATCGACGGCGTCACCATCGTCGGCGCGAGCGCCTTGCACGAGCAGATCAAGCAGGGCGCAGCGACGCTGTCGTTCTGAGCATGCTGCTCAGGTCGGAATATCGAAGGGCGGTCGCGGTGGTCGCGATCGCCGTGGAGCGCGAGAAAGCGCGCGAATTGGAAACACGCGCCGTCGCCGGGGGAGCCGCCACTGAGCGTCCCCGGGAGGCCAAGTCTCTGCCGACGAGTCCTTCGTCGGACTAGCGATTTCGAGATCTAGCCGTGCGGCACCAGGATCTGCCGCACCGTGGCCACGTCCTGCAGCCGGCCGAAGCCCTCGTTTTCGGCGGCGGGCGAGAGCCCCGCCCGCCTATTCGAGATCACGTGGCGAGAATCTAGGCGGCGACTTTCAAAGGTCGCGCACGATCGATCCTGTCCCGCTCGCGCGGACTATGCAGCGCGTTCCACAAGTCGGTGCGGCGCTGGACGTTCAACCAGAAATCTGCCGTGTTACCGAAGACGCGAGCCAGGATGAGAGCGGTCGACGCCGTCACATTCCGCCTATCGTTGCACAATTCGTTGACGTGCTTGCGCTGAACGCCCATCGCCTTGGCGAGCGCGCCCTGGGTCAGCCCCAGCGGCTGCATGAACTCTTCGATGAGAATCTCACCGACCGTGGCCGGCTTGCGCTTCGTCATCAGCATGTTTGCCTCGCGTCACCTGTAGCTGTGGTCATCGAGATATAGGCCGACCGCCTCGCCCTTGCCGCTGTTCCACCGGAACACCAACCGCCATTGCCTGTTAACGCGGATCGAATGGAAACCCGCCAGATTGCCGCGCGGCTTCTCGAAGTGATTGCTGGGCGGCACGCGCAAATCCTGATCGGTCGTCGCATCGTCGATCATCTGGAGCTTGCGGAACAAACGGTCTTCGAGGTCCGCGGGAATCCTCCGCGACCGCACGTCGTCGACAAAGAAGGCTCGAAGCCATTCATCCCGAAAATCCAGGATCAAACAGACACTCCCATTATGGGATAGTGTACCACTCTATGGTACACCACGCAAGCTTGGCGTCGCGGCTTACCCGTGCGGCACCAAAATCTGCCGCACCGTGGCCACGTCCTGCAGCCGGTCGAAGCCCAGGTTCAGCTCGTCGAAGCCGATGCGCTCGCTCACCATGCGGTCGACCGGCAGCTTGCCCTGCTGGTAGAGCGCGATGAAGCGCGGGATGTCGCGCACCGGCACGCAGCTTCCCATGTAGGAGCCCTTGATGGTCTTCTCCTCGCTGACGAGCGCACTCTGCTTGAACGAGAAATCGGCGGCGATCGGCGAGAGGCCCGCCGTCACCGTCGTGCCGCCCCAGCGCGTCACCAAATAGGCCGTCTCCATCGCCTTGATGGTGCCGGCGAGGTCGAAGGCATAGTCGACGCCGCCGTTGGTGAGATCGCGCACCTGCTTCACGTGGTCGACGTCCCTGGCATTCACCGTGTCGGTGGCGCCGAGCTGGCGCGCGAGGCCGAGCTTGTCGTCGGAGAGATCGATGGCGACGATGCGGCCCGCACCCGCCAGCACCGCCCCCATCAGGCCGCTGAGGCCCACGCCGCCCAGGCCGACGACGGCCACCGAGCTGCCGGGCTGGATCTGCGCTGTGTTGATCACCGCGCCGACCCCCGTCACCACGGCGCAACCAAACAGGGCGGCCACGTCGAGCGGCAAGGTCTTGTCGATCACCACGATCGAACCGCGGTCGACAACGGCATATTCGGCGTAGCACGAGACGCCGGACTGATGGTTCACCGGCTTGCCGTCCATGTGGATGCGATGGTTGCCCGACAGCAGCTGGCCCGCGGCGCGCGGCGTGACCGAACGCTCGCAGATATAGGGCCGGCCTTCGAGGCAGCGTCGGCAGCGGCCACAGCTCACGTTGAAGGTGAAGCAGACATGGTCGCCGACCTTAACGTCATGCACGCCCTTGCCCAGCTCGACGATCTCGCCCGAGCCCTCGTGGCCCAGCACGATCGGCACCGGCCGCGGCCGGTCGCCGTTGATCAGCGACAGATCGGAATGGCAGAGCCCGGCACCGCCCACCTTGACCAGAACCTCGCCCTCGCCGGGCGGATCGAGATCGACTTCCACGACATGGATGGGCTTGGACTTGGCAAACGGGCGGGGCGCGCCGCAGACCGTGAGAACGCCGGCTTTCATCTTCATTAGCTCGTTCCTCCTAAAGCAGATTTGGGCTCATTCTTCCGGACCGCGGGGGGGAGGCGCACGGCGGAGGAGGGGGGGGCGGCGGCGGTGCCGGACCACGCGGCGGATGCGACGGACAACCCGGCCGCCGGGC
>JBQTJT010000009.1:0-124513 GCA_052386855.1 Reyranella sp. | reverse complement strand
GTACCAGTCGGCCGTCATGCCGTCCACGCTCGTCACGGCGCGCAGCGCGAGCACGTTCTCGTAGGTTCGGAAGTCGCCCATTACGCCGACGGCGCGCACCGGCAGCAGCACGGCGAAGGCCTGCCAGATCCTGTCGTAGAGTCCCGCGCGGCGGATCTCCTCGAGATAGATCGCGTCGGCGAGCCGCAGGATGTCGAGCTTCTCTTTCGTGATGTCGCCGGGCACGCGGATCGCGAGGCCGGGTCCGGGGAACGGATGGCGGCCGACGAACGCGTCGGGGAGGCCGAGCTCGCGGCCAAGCGCCCTCACCTCGTCCTTGAACAGCTCGCGCAGCGGCTCCACCAGCTTCATGTTCATGCGCGCCGGCAGGCCGCCGACATTGTGGTGGCTCTTGATGGTGACCGACGGGCCGCCGGTGAAGGAGACGGATTCGATCACGTCGGGATAGAGCGTGCCCTGGGCCAGGAACTGGGCGCCGCCGATCTTCTTGGCCTCGGCGTCGAACACGTCGATGAACAGGGAGCCGATGGTCTTGCGCTTGGTCTCGGGATCGGTGACGCCGGCCAGCGCCTTGAGGAAAAGCTCCGAGGCATCGGCGTGGACCAGCGGGATGTTGTAGTGGTCGCGGAACAGGCGCACGACCTCCGCGCCCTCGTTCAGGCGCAGCAGGCCGTGGTCGACGAACACGCACTGGAGCTGGTCGCCGATCGCCTCGTGCAGCAGCACGGCCACGACCGACGAATCGACGCCACCGGAGAGGCCGCAGATCACCTTGCCTTTGCCCACCTGGGCGCGGATCTGGGCGATGGCGCGCTCGCGGAACGCAGCCATGGTCCAGTCGCCGGTGGCGCCCGCGATCTTCAGCGCAAAATTGCGCAGCAGCTTGGCGCCGTCTGGCGTGTGCATGACCTCGGGGTGGAACTGCACGCCGTAGTAGCCGCGCTTCTCGTCGGAGATGGCCGCGAACGGCGCGTTGTCGCTGGCGGCGATGACGCTGAAGCCCGGCGGCAGCTTGGTCACACGGTCGCCGTGGCTCATCCAGACCTGTTTTTTGTCGCCGGGGGCCCAGACGCCGTCGAACAGGGCCGACTGGCCTTTGACCTCGACTTCGGCGCGGCCAAACTCGCGGTGGTGGCCGGATTCGACCGTGCCGCCGAGTTCCTTCGCCATGGTCTGCTCGCCGTAGCAGATGCCCAGCACGGGCACCTTGGCGGCGAAGATGGCGGGATGGGCCGAGGGCGCCTGGCCCTCGATCACCGAGGCCGGGCCGCCGGAGAGGATGATCCCCTTGGGGTCGAAACTCTTGATCTTGGCGCCGTCGACCGACTGGAAGGGGTGGATTTCACAGTACACCCCCGCTTCGCGCAGGCGCCGGGCAATCAGCTGGGTGACTTGGGAACCGAAATCGACGATCAGCAAACGGTCGGTCATGGGGGGATATAAGGCAGCGCCGGGGCGGGCAGCAACCGGGATGTGTGGATACCTCATGGTCTCCTGGACCGCGAGCGTCCCGCTCGCTCATGAGTCCGAGCGAGCGGGACGCTCGCGGTCCAGAAGAAAGGCTAATCCTCCGCGGCCAGCCGGCGGCGGATCAGGGGGACCGACAGGCTGCGCCAGGCGAAGGCGATTTCCTCGACGTCGACGCCCGAGAGGGTGTCGATCCGCTCGCCCACCCGCTCGCCGCCCAGGCCCTCGTAGAAGAACCGGGTGGGGTTTTCGGCCAGCATCCACAGAACGGCGGTGTCGCAGCGGTCGGCCTTGAGCTGGCGGAAGAGCGCGTCGAGCAGGCGGCGGCCGAGGCCGCGGTTCTGGAAATCGGGCTCGACGTAGAGCGTGTAGACCTCGCCGACGCGGACCTCGCGGCCGTCGAGGCCTTCGGGAAGATCGCGCACCGGCCCGCAGCTGCCGAAGCCCACCACGCCCATCTCCTCGTCGTAGGCCACGAACACGCCGCGTGCCTCGCCGGGGTCGGCCAGCACGCGCGACCACCAGGCCGACTGGCGGACATCGGACATGGCCACCAGCATCGCATCGGGCAGCATGCCGGCGTAGGTCGATTGCCAGGTTTCTACATGCACCCGGCCGATCGCCGAGGCATCGCCCTGTTTGGCGCGGCGGATGCGGATCATGCGGGCGTCTCGACGGGCGCCTCTTCCTCTTTCTTGACCTCCACCGGCGCCGGCTTGCGCACCAGGGTGGCGGCGAAGAAGCCGTCGGTGCCGTGCTTGAGCGGCGACAGGCGAAGATAGGGCGAGGCCGACATCTCGGGCGGCGGTTCGCTCGCCAGCACGTCGCGCCAGATGTCGCCCGCCGGCACGGTCTCGAAATCGGGGTGCCGTTCCAGGAAGGAAGCGATCTGGTGCTCGTTCTCGGCCGGCAGCACGGAACATGTCGCATAGATGAGGCCGCCGCCCGGCTTCACCAGGCGCGCCGCGGCGTCGAGGATCTCGGCCTGCTTGGGCACCAGCTCGGCCAGGTCCTTGGGCTGCAGCGTCCAGCGGCCGTCGGGATTGCGCCGCCATGTGCCCGTGCCGGTGCAGGGCGCGTCGACCAGCACGCGGTCGAAGGCCTTGGCCTGGCGCTTCAGCCACTTGCGATTGTCGATATCGAGCGCGCGGCGCTCGACATTGTGGGCGCCGGCGCGGCGCAGCCGCTGGGCCGAACGGTCGAGCCGCGATTCATAGACGTCCATGGCCACGACGCGGCCCTTGTTGTTCATGCCCGCGGCCATCGCCAAAGTCTTGCCGCCGGCGCCGGCGCAATAGTCGGCGATCTGCATGCCGGGCTTGGCATCGACCAGGGCCGCCACGAGCTGCGAGCCCTCGTCCTGGATTTCCACCAGCCCGTTCTGGAACGCCTCGCCCGACACCACCGAGAGGCGGCGCGTGAGACGGAGCCCGTACGGCGCGTAGCGCATCGGCTCGGTGTCGATGCCTTCCCTGGCAAGGGCTGCCTGCGCCTGCTCCACGGTGGCCTTCAACTGGTTGACGCGCAGGTCGACCGGCGGCGGAGTCTCCAGCGCGGCAATCTCGCGGCCCCAGCCCTCGCCGTAGGCTTCCATCAGATGCGGCGCCACCCATTCCTGGACGTTGAGGCGGACCCAGTCCGGCTGTTCCGGATGCGGCAGCGAATGGCCTTCCATCTGGCGGAGCGCGCGCAACTCGGCCTCGTCGAGCGGCTGAGGGCGATAGCGGCCGCCGTCGAACATGGCCGCGAGCTGCGCGAGGTTGTTGCTTTCGACGAGGATCAAGTCGGCCGCCACGATGGCGCGGGCGGAGCGATCGGGGTGGCGCGTGCGCTCCAGCCACCAGGTGAGCTGGCCATAGCGGCGCAGCAGGCTCCAGACGCGTTCCGACACGGCGCGGCGATCGCCGCCGCCGATGAATCGGCGGCTGCGGAAATAGGCATTGGCGATCAGGTCGGCCGGCCGCCCTCTATCGCTCATGAGGCCACGGCTGACGATCTCGTCCAGGAGTTCTATGGTGGCAGCTACCCGCGCGCCCGGCGTCACGTCGATCTCCCTTTCAAAACATGCCGCTACGATGAATATGCCCGACGCGCAACGGCCTCCCTTGGGCCACCGCCCTGAGCTTCCCCGACGCATCCTGCTGGTCGTCGCGGCCATTCTGCTGAGCCTTGGCGTGCTCGAACTGGGCCTGCGCACCTGGTTCTGGGGCTATCTCTTCACCTGGCCGAACTTCGTGCGCGAGGCGCGCACGGTCCTGACCGAGGGCGATGCCGGCCGTTACGTCCACGACGACAGGCTGGGGTATCTCCCCCGCCCCGGCCATGCCGCCCCCGGACTCACCATCGAGGCGGACGGACTGCGCAGCACCGGCGCGCCGCCGCCGGGAACGGCCGCGCCCATCCTGGCAGTGGGCGATTCCTTCACCTTCGGCGCCGAGGTCGGTGATCTGGAAACCTGGCCCGCCCTGCTGCAGCAGATCACCGGGCGGCACGTGCTCAATGCCGGCGTGAGCGGCTACGGCTTCGATCAGATCGTGCTGCGCGCCGAGGCGCTGGCGCCGCGCTACAGACCCGAGGCGATCGTGGTCGCCTTCATCGCCGACGATATCCGGCGCACCGAGATGCGCCGGCTGTGGAGCGCCGACAAGCCCTACTTCGATATCGAGAACGGCGTGCCGGTGCCGCGCAACGTGCCGGTGCCGCCGCGCGCCGATCCGAAGACGACGCTCACCTTCTGGCAGCGCACCTTGGGCTACTCTCTCCTGGTCGATTTCGTCCTGCGCCGCCTCGATCTGCTGCACGACTGGTTCGGTGATCACATCCGCGTCCATCCCGAAGGCACGGGCGAGCGCATCGCTTGCCTGCTGACCGGACGCCTGGCTGAGCTGCAGCGCTCGAGCGGCGCGCGCATGCTCGTGGTGGCCGAGTACGATCCCGTCGTCTGGGATCATCCGAAGTTCGCCGCCGAACAGCGGCGGATCACGGCGGGCTTGCTGGCCTGCGCGCAGAAACAAGGGCTGGCCACGCTCGACAGCTACGAAGCCATGGCCGCGACTTCGAAGCCGCGGCAACTCTACGTACTGTGGCACATGAACGCCGAGGGCAACCGGCTGATCGCGAGGACGATCGCCGCCGACCTCGCGCGTCCTTACATGCCGCCTTCGCGGTAGTTCGGGGCCTCGCGCATGATTTCGACGTCGTGCACGTGGCTTTCGCGCAAGCCGGCGCCGGTGATGCGCAGGAACTGGCAGTTCTTCTGCATCTCGGCGATCGTGGCGTTGCCGGTGTAGCCCATGGCCGCCCGCAGGCCGCCGACCAGCTGATGGATGATGTTGCCGACCGGGCCCTTGTAGGGCACGCGGCCCTCGATGCCCTCGGGCACCAGTTTCAGCGTGCTCTGCACCTCGGCCTGGAAGTAGCGGTCGGCCGAGCCGCGCGCCATGGCGCCGATCGAGCCCATGCCCCTGTACGACTTGTAGGAGCGGCCCTGGTAGAGCAGCACTTCGCCCGGCGCCTCGTCGGTGCCGGCCAGCAGCGAGCCGATCATGGCGCAATCGGCGCCGGCCGCGATCGCCTTGGCGAGATCGCCGGAATATTTGATGCCGCCGTCGCCGATCGCCGGCACGCCCGCGGCGTGGCAGGCCTCGACCGCCTCCATGATCGCGGTGAGCTGCGGCACGCCCACGCCCGCCACCATGCGCGTGGTGCAGATCGAGCCCGGGCCGATGCCGATCTTCACCGCATCGGCGCCGGCGTCGATCAGCGCCTGGGCGCCTTCGCGGGTGGCGACGTTGCCGGCCATGACCTGGGTGTAGTTGCTGAGCTTCTTCACGCGCGTCACGGCATCCAGCACGCCGCGTGAATGGCCGTGCGAGGTGTCGACCACGATCACGTCGACATCGGCGTCGATCAGGAGCTGGGCGCGGCGGAGGCCATCTTCGCCGACGCCGGTGGCGGCGGCAGTGCGCAGCCGGCCCTTCTCGTCCTTGCTGGCGCCGGGGACCTTGTTGGCCTTCTCGATGTCCTTGACCGTGATCAGGCCGACGCAGCGGTAGTTCTCGTCGACCACGATCAGCTTCTCGATGCGGCGCTGGTGCAGGAGACGGCGGGCCTCCTCCTTGCTCACGCCCTCGCGCACCGTGACCAGCCGGTCCTTGGTCATCAGCTCGCTGACCGGCGTGGCATTGTCGGTGGCGAAACGGACGTCGCGGTTGGTCAGGATGCCGGCGAGCTTGCCCCCCACCCCATTGCCAGCGCCGCGCTCGACCACCGGGATGCCGGAGATCTGATGCATCGTCATCAGGCCGAGCGCGTCGGCCAGCGTCTGGTCGGGATGGATGGTGACCGGGTTGATCACCATGCCGCTTTCGAACTTCTTGACCTTGCGGACCTCGTTGGCCTGCGTCTCGGGATCGAAGTTCTTGTGGATGACGCCGATGCCGCCGGCCTGGGCCATGGCGATCGCCATGGGCGCTTCGGTGACCGTGTCCATCGCCGCCGACATCAGCGGGATGCCCAGTTCGATGGTGCGCGTGAGGCGGGTGCGGGTCGCGGTCTGGTAGGGCAGGACGGAGGAAGCCGCAGGCTTCAGGAGCACGTCATCGAACGTAAGCGCTTCCTGTATCTGCATGCCAACCTCCAAATCGAGGGTGAAAAAAACGGCGCCCCCTTAACTCATGAGCGTGGGGTCGCCGGGTTGGCGATCCGTTATACACACCGGCGCGCCCAAGCCAAGGCCGAACGGCCCACCGGCGCAAGATTGCGCGGGTGGCAGCGCAAGAGAAATAGAAGTTCGGCCTAGCCCCGGAAACCGGTCCCGACGACGTACATCTCGGCTGAATCGGCGCGGCTCGCCTCCGGCTTCACATGACGGACTTTTACGAAGTCCTTCTTCAACCGGTCGAGCAGCGACCGTTCGGTGCCGCCGCGCAACACCTTGGCCACGAAGGTGCCGCCGGGCTTCAGCACCTGGCGGGCAAAGTCGTGCGCGGCTTCCGCCAGGCCCATGATGCGCAGATGATCGGTCTGCGTATCGCCGGTGGCTGACGCCGCCATGTCGCTCAGCACGACATCGGCCGGCCCGGCCAGCAGCTCCATCAGCACCGCGGGCGCATCGTCGTCGTAGAAATCCTTGGCCAGCACCGTGGCACCGGGAATCGGTTCCACGGGCGTGATGTCGAGGCCGATCACGATGCCACCGCCGCGTCCCGGCTTGGCCCGCTCGACCGACACCTGGGTCCAGCCGCCGGGCGCCGCGCCGAGGTCGACGATCCGCGCGCCGGGCTTCAGGAACCGGACCTGGTCGTCGATCTGCAGCAGCTTGAAGGCGGCCCGCGAGCGATAGCCGCGCTTCTTGGCCTCGGCGACATAGGGATCGTTGAGCTGGCGCTGCAGCCAGCGCTGCGACGACACCGTGCGGCCGCGCGCCGTCTTCACGCGGACGGTGGCGCGTCTTCCGGTCGGCAGGCTGCCCGTCGGCCGCCCGCCTTTGTCATCCTTTGCCATGGTCTTCAGCTCGGCCGGCAGCGGGGATCGGCGTCGCGATCGGCCTGGCGCATCAGGTCCATCAGCACGCCTTCGCGCAGGCCGCGATCGGCGACACGCACGGTGGACGTCGGCCATTGCCGGCAGACCGCCTCCAGGATCGCGCCGCCCGCCAAAGCAAGATCGGCGCGGTCGTCGCCGATGCACGGCAGGTGCGTCAGCTCGACGACCGACAGGCTCGAAAGCTGGTCGCAGATCCGCAGGATCGACTCGCGGTCGATGCGCGAGCCGTCGACCAGAGCGCGGTTGTAGCGCTTCAGTCCGAGATTGTGGGCGCTGACCGTCGTCACCGTGCCCGATGCACCGACCACCTGGACCTCGCCGCGCGCCACGGCATGGCCGATACCGTGCCTGGCGCAGAACGGGCGCAGGTCGGCGCGGATGCGCTCGACCATGTCGTCGTAGCAGGCGCGGGTCACCGCCCGCTCGCGCGGCTGGCCGCCGACACAGGACTCGGTGAGGGTGACGACGCCCCACGGCACCGACGTCATGTCGATCAGCTCCGTCGCCACGCCACCCGTCCGGCCGTCGCGATGCAGGACGCGGAGCCAGCTCACTTCGGTCGAGCCGCCGCCGATGTCGACCAGCAGGCCATAGGGTGTTTCCGGATCGAGCAGGTCTTCGCAGCTCGCCACCGCGAGCCTGGCCTCTTCCGACGGCGGGATGACATCGAAGCGAAGGCCGGTGCGCTCTGCGACCATCGTCAGGAAATCCTCGCCGTTGCAGGCGCGCCGGCAGGCTTCGGTGGCGATGTGGCGGGCCCGCGTCACGCGGTTGCGTCCGATCTTGGACGCGCAGACGTCGAGAGCGCTCAAGGTGCGCTCGATCGCATCGCCGCACAGTACGCCGCTCAACGCCACTCCTTCTCCCAGCCTGACCGGCCGGGAATAGGCATCGATCACCTCGAACCCATCGATCGATGCCCGGGCCACCAGAAGACGGCAATTGTTGGTGCCGAGATCGATGGCCGCAAAGGTGTGCGCGAAACGGCCGCTGTGCCAGCCCCCCTTAGGCGTGGATTCCCCGGCCATTTTCAACTCTTTCTTTGGCCCGATGGTAACCGACGCCGGGGCCCGAGGCGAGGCCCGCTTGCCCCCGCTTGCCCCCCGCTTGCCAAGTGGGCCCGTCATGGCTAAATCCACCTCCTGCCGGCCGCATGGCATCCGTTGGGGGATAGTTTAACGGTAGAACAATCGGCTCTGACCCGGTTAGTCTTGGTTCGAATCCAGGTCCCCCAGCCACGGCATCGCCAAATTCACAGGCTGCGCAGCCTACAAAACGGCGCCTCGGCCCTTGCCGTTCAACGGAAGTAGCGGCGGACCTTCTTGGCGGCTGGCATCAAAGTCTTGGGGATAAGGCTCTTGATGAAGCGGCGGACGATGGTCCTCTCGTCCGAATGGATGTTGTAGAGCACGGGGTGCACACAGTTCATGAAGGCTGTGTTTGCGATCGGAGAGACGCTCTTTCCGGTCAAATGGCCAAAGGCCCCGCTTTTCTCCCTGACATAGAGAAATGTGTTCTGCTGGTACCAGAAATCGACCTCCGGACTGCCCCAGAGGACCGGCCGGAACAGGTCGAACGGCACATACCCGTGGGATAGAAAATGGTCGGCCCAGTAGGTGTGCGGCTGTTCGTTGATATGGTTGGTCCCGCCTTGCAGCGTGTAGGCCGCTCCAAACAGGACGACGTCCGACAGATTTGCAAGCGAAGCAACAAAAGAGGACGCAGACGACGGATGGAGATGCTCGGCGACCTCCAGCGACATCGCCAGGTCGAATCTCCTGTTCGCCAATACGTCGAGCGGCTTGTTCAGGTCCACGGGATGGAACTCTATGGAACTTTCAATCATACGCCCCTGCGTGTTCCAGGGCCCGTCCAGTCCCACCAGTTCCCCGGCGCCGCCTTCCTTGAAAGCCTTCAACCAGGTCCCGCGTCCGCAACCCACATCTACAATTCGCCGGACGTCCAGCAACGGAACCAAAATCGCGACGTACTTCTTCGCGGAGATATAAGAGGATTCCCCCTGATCGCTGTAGAAATTCTCGTCGTAGACTGACGCTGGGACAGACGCTGGCAACTGAGGCGCGCCTTTCGCACTAGCGGGCGCGGTAGCGGTCGTCGGCGACACGGCGTGCCTCTTTCGGTTGAGTGATGCGAAACGTTATCAGCCTATGTTCGACGCGTCATCTGGCTGAGCGTAACCGATGCTCCGTCATCCAGCGCCAGGCACTGTCGATGATGTTGTCGAGGCCGGAGCAAGCCGGCTCCCACTTCAGCATCTTCCTGGCAAGCGAGGCATCGGCGATGAGACTGGCCGGGTCGCCGGGCCGCCGGGCCGCGGCCTCCGCGGGAATGGCCTTGCCGGTAATCGCGCGGGACCGGCCGATGATGTCATTGATGCTGACGCCGTGGCCCGTACCGAGATTGTAGGCCGAGTACTGCCCTCCCCGGCACGCCGAGAGCGCGGCAACATGGGCGGCGGCGAGGTCGGTTACATGGACATAGTCGCGAATGCACGTGCCATCCGGAGTCTCGTAGTCGATGCCGAAGATGGAGATGCTGGGCCGGGCGCCCTGGGCCGCCTGCAGCACCAATGGAATGAGGTGAGTCTCGGGATCGTGTTCTTCACCCAACTCACCGTCGGCATCGGCACCGGCGGCATTGAAGTAGCGCAACGCGATGGCCCCAAGGCCATGCGCCGCACAGGCGTCGCGCAGAATCTCTTCTGCCATCAGCTTCGTACGGCCATACGGATTGATCGGATTCTGCGCCATGGTCTCGACGATCGGCAGATGCTGCGGCACGCCATAAGTTGCGCAGGAGCTGGAAAACACGATCGAGCCCACATCGTGCATCCGCATGGTCTCCAGCAGGGTAATCATGCTGGCGACGTTACCGCGGTAGTAGAGCGTCGGCTCCTTCACGGATTCGCCCACATAGGCAAGGGCGGCGAAGTTGATGACGGCGTCCGGGCGATGCCGGCGCATTGCTGCCCCCAGCGCCGTCGGATCGTTGAGGTCGCCTTGTTCAAGCGGCCCCCATTTGACGGCCCAGGCATGACCCGTCCGAAGATTGTCGTAGACGATCGGAAGGTGCCCGGCCTGTGCAAGGGCCTTGCACGTGTGAGAGCCGATATATCCGGCGCCGCCTGGAACCAAAACACGCATGACCCGGCTACAGGCGCCAGAGAGTGACGCCAGCCGGCATCGTCGCCCGGTCGAGCGCGGCGGGAATATCGGCCACGAAGCCCCCGGCGGATTTCAGCAGGGGTCGCACCAGATCCCAGCCGCCGTCGCGGTAGCTGCGATGGGCGACCGACAGAACGACGGCGTCGGCGGGTTGCAGCCGGTCGAGCGGCGTAAGCGACAGGCCGTACTCCTGCTTCAACAGGTCGCCGTCGGCCATCGGGTCGTGCAACTGGACGGTGATGCCGAAATCCTGCAACTCGCGCGCGATATCGACAACCCGCGTATTGCGGATGTCCGGGACATTTTCCTTGAAGGTAACACCGAGCAAGGTGACGACGGGCCGGCCGTCACCGGCGCTTCGCATGACGCTGCGGGCCACCCGATTGGCGACGTAGAAACCCATGCTGTCGTTGACCCGCCGCCCCGACTGGATCACGTGCGGGTGATAGCCGACCGACTCGGCCTTGTGGGCGATATAGAACGGATCGACTCCGATGCAGTGGCCGCCGACCAGGCCGGGCCGAAACGGCAGGAAATTCCACTTGGTGCCGGCCGCCTGCAGCACGTCCTGCGTGTCGATGTCGAGCCGGTCGCAGATCAGGGCGACCTCGTTGATCAGCGCGATGTTGACGTCGCGTTGCGTGTTCTCGAGCACCTTGGCGAATTCGGCAACGCGGATCGACGGCGCACGATGGGTGCCGGCGCTCACAACGCTGCGATACGTCCTGTCGACGATATCCAGCGTCTCGGCCGTGTCGGCGGAAACGATCTTCAGGATGTTGTCGAAGCGGCGCTCGCGGTCGCCGGGATTGATGCGCTCGGGCGAGTAGCCGACATTGAAGTCGGTCTTCCACTTGAGCCCCGAGGTCTTCTCGAGCACCGGGATGCAGACATCCTCGGTGACGCCGGGATAGACGGTCGATTCATAGACCACGATGTCGCCGCGCTTGAGCACGCCACCGATCGTGGCCGATGCCCGCTTCAGGGGCTCTAGGTCGGGCGTCTTGCTGGCGTCGATCGGCGTCGGCACGGTGACGATATGGAAGTCCGCGGCGCCCAGGTCTTCGGGCCTGGACGAGAAGCGAAGCCCGGGAGCGCGCAGCAATTCGCGCTCGACCTCGCGGGTCCGATCCTCGCCCCGCGACAGTTCCGTGACCCGCCTGGCATCGATGTCGAAACCGACGACCTGGAACCCTGCCCGGCCGAACGCCGTGGCAACGGGCAGGCCGACATAGCCCAGGCCCAGGACGGAAATACGTCGAAGCATGACATTCACTTGTGACAGGTCATCCGGATTTTCGCATCCACATTCTCATCGGCCGCCCAGCTCATCAGCCACCAAGGCCCGGCACGCGCGGCGCCAGCCGCGCCGCGCCGGCAAGAAACATCCGGCACCTGTCCCTGAACGACAGGTCGTAAACGTTGGTGACGACGATCCAGCGTCCCGACAGCAACCGGCTGATTCCCAGGAGCCGCCACTTCGCCCGCACGAAGAGAAACCTGAGCCGGCTGCCCCTGGTGTATTGCGGCAGGAAGCGCAACCCCGCCATCAGGTTGTCGGCGTGATGCTCGCCGCCCTGGCTGAGCTGGCCGATGGTGGCGTGTTCCTTGTTCGGAAGCCCGCCATGTTCACCGTAATGCCGCGGCGGCATGTACGCGGCCGCGCCCTTGCCCATGAGATACCACTGCAAGAAGGTCTCGAACGAGAAGTACTGCGACAGCTCAAAATTCGAAGAAACATGCTCGAAATACTCGAGCAGTATCTTGGCCACGGTGGCGTTGACGACATAGGCGACCGTCGGCGAAGCATGGGCCCGAAGGTATGCCGGCTGCCCTTCCGACAGCCAAAGCAGTCGCGGACTGCCCTGATAGAGATAGCCCCAGGCGCGCGCGTTGGTCTCGGGCCAGAAGACCGGGAAGTCCCCCAGGCCGCGGCACGGCACGAAATCGGATTCGCAGATCAGCGTATAGCCGGGCAGTAGTGCCGCCTTCTCCCAGGCCAGGCGATGATTGAGCAGGCATCGCGAATTGACGGCATAGGCCATCTCTTCGGGCGTGTAGGTGATGCGCTGCAGGGTGGCCGGCAGCCGCTCCTCTTCAAGAGCGGTCAGGAGAGGCTGCACATCCTCCTTGTAGGCGACCACGATCACCTGCTCGACGACATCTCGAATGGTGTTCCTGTCAGCCATCCGACAACCTGCCTTCGAGTACGGACGACGCGCGACCGCCGACGCAGCCGCCGAGGGCCCGCCGACAGCGGGCCCTTCGCGCAGGCGAGCCTACTTCTTCGACGCCAGCTTCAGGGCCGGGCGTGCCGGGTCGCTCTTGGCCGCCGATGTTTCGTTCCCTTGGCCGTAATAGCCGCGATAGCGCGAGTAGTAATCGCCGTGATCGCCGTAACCGTAGCGGCCGTGCTTGAAGAGATTGACCCGGTTGATGACGATGCCGATATGGCTGGTCACCTCCAGCAGGGACTCAACCGCCGTCTTGACCACTTCGCGATGGGTCTTCGCCCACTGCACGATGAACACCGTGTAGTCGGCCAGGCGGGCGATGATGCGGGCGTCGGAAACGGCCAGGACCGGCGGCGCATCGAGGATCACCAGGTCGTAGTTGTCCGAGAACACATCGACCGCCGCCTTCATGGCATGCGACTCGAGGATTTCCGGGGCGTTCGGCGTGTTGGGCCGGGCGCAGATGTAATAGACGCCCGACTCTTCATGACGCCGCGTGCATTCCGCCAGCGTCTTGGTGCCCATCAGGTATTCGTCGATCGTACCGCCGCGCTCGCCGATGCCGAGCGCCACCGACAGTTTGGCCTGGCGCAGGTCGAGGTCGACGATCAGCACCCGGCGCGAGGTGTTCATCTTGGTCAGCAGGCCGCCCAGCGAAGCGACGAAGGTGGTCTTGCCTTCGCTCGGCGTCGAGGACGTGACCGCGAGCACCCGCGGCAGGCGATCGAGGCTCGCGAGACTGATCGCTGTGAACACGGCACGCACGGCCTCGGCCGCCGGCGATGTCGTGTTTTCGAGGATGTTGGTGACCACGTTGGCACGCGTGGCGGCGGAACCTTTGACTTCCGGAACCATCGCCAGGACGCTGACGCCCGTCGCCTCTTCGACCTGGGCGGCGGAGCGGAAGACGCGGTCCAGCTTCTCGGCGGCGATCGCGCCGGCCATGCCCAGCAGGCAGCCGATCACGAATGCACCCATCAGGCCCGACTTGAAGTTGGGCGACGACGGCGCGCCGGAGGGACGGGCATAGGCCAGGATGCGCGCGTCGGCGCGCTGGATGTCCTGTTGCTCACGCAGTTCCTTGAAGCGGTTCAGGAAGCTCTCGTAGAGCGCGCGATTGGAGGTCGCCTCGCGCTCGAGCTGCTTCTGTTCAGCCTCGTACTGGCTGGCGGTCCCGGAAACGACCGAGGCCTTGTCGACCAGTTCCTTGAGCTCTTCTTCCTCGGACGTCGCGGCGTCGAGTTCGGCACGGACAGCCAGGGTGATGCGCTGCGTCTCGACGATGAAGCGGGCGCGGACGGCATTGAGCTCGTTGCGGACCTGGATCAGCCTGGGATGGCTGTCGCCCAGCTGCGAAGCGAGTTCCGCCGACTTGCGGCTGAGTTCGACGTCCTGGATGCGCAGCGCAGCGAGGCTCGTGTTGCCCGCGACCTCGGGGATATTGGCGAGTTCGCCGGGATTGAGGCTTGCCTTGCTGAGCGCGACCAGGCGGCCTTCCTTTTCGATGCGGCGACCGCGCGCGGCAGTGTAGCGGGAGTTGAGCTCCGAGAGCGTCTGGGTCGAGATCGCGCCCTCGGGGCTGCCGGCCAGGCCCTTGTCGCGGCGATAGGCGGCAACGGCTTCCTCGGCGACCTGGAGATTGCGGCGCAGTTCCGCCAGACGCTGCTCGAGCCACTCCGTCGCCCGTCGGTTGGCCTCGTTCTTGGTGTCGATCTGGTCGGCGAGGTAGGCCTCGGCGACGGCGTTGGCGATCCGGGCCGACATCGTTCCGTCGGGGCTTTCGGCGGTAATGAGGATGACGAACGTGCGCCCCAGCAGGTTGACGCTGAGGCGGCCGGCCACGGCACCGATCGCAGCCTGACGTCGCGGGTCGCTGGCTTCAGCAGCCCGGTCGGCACGAGCGCCAGCGCCCGGCTTGGGCGTCGGAGCAGACGTTGTCGGCGGCGGCGGCGCCGGGGCGAGCAACGACGAGATGCCGCTGCTCCAGAGCTCGCGAATCGGGTCGAGCGCCGAATCGAGCACGCCCGGCGGCTTGGTGCCGTTGAAGTCCGGATTGCTCGCCAGGCCAAGCTTGTCGACGACGCGGCCGATGACGAACTCCGACGAGATGACCTCGAGTTCGCTCTGGATGGCGCCCATGTTGAGCGTGTCGACACCGCCCAGGGCACCTTCGGTGCTCAGGACCTTGAAAGTGCGGGTGTCGAGGATCAGGCGCGAGGACGCCTTGTACATCGGTGTCTGTTGGGCAATGACGAGGGCCATCAGCACGGCGGCGACGAACCCGCAGCCGATGATCATGATCTTGTGGCGGTTGACGAGCCTCAGCCAACCCCAGAGTTCGGTCGACGCGTCTTCAGGCGCGCTGGCACCCGGACGCGGCAATCCCGCCAGTGGCGGGTTACGGTTGATCGCGGGCTCCTCGGCGACCTCGCTGGCTCTAGACATCGATCCCATCCAACCACACTCCGCACCTGACGTGCTCCGGAGGACACCCAACGCCGCCTTCCGACCCTTCCCAAGGCCAGCCGCCGCGCAGTTCTCTACTCAACACGCGGCCCCACACCGCACGCCTTAACCACACTTACGCTACGCTACTAGAACCACCGCTCGGGGACGGAAATCACGTCTCCCGGGCCGATGGGACTATCTTCTGTAACTGTCTCTTCCTCGCCCGCCGGTGAATTGAAGCGCCTCACGGTGATGCGCGTCTTGGACGCCCGGCGGGTATAGCCGCCGGCAATGGCGACGGCCTGAATGACGTTGATGCCGTTCACGTACGGAAACGCACCGTTCTTGGTCACCTCGCCCACGACATAGAACGGGCGGCGGGAAACCAGGTCGACGCTGAGCTTCGGATCGCGCAGGAAGCCATCCGTCCGATAGCGGTTTCGCAGCATCGACTCGATCTCGACCGTCGTCATGCCCACGACCGACATGCGGCCGGCCATGCGCGGGGAGATCAATCCCGTCGAATCGACCTCGTAATCGCCGGAAAGCTCGGTATCCGACAGCACCACGACCCGTATCTTGTCGCCCGGAGCCACGCGGTATTCGCCCATCCGGATCGTCTGGGTGACCTGGGACGGCTGCTGCAGCGTCTTGGTGGTCATCGGCGGCTGCGTCTCGCAGGCGGCGAGGCCAAGAAGTGCACCCAAAAGACAGGCCCACAGGCCCAGCGTCAGACGCGAGGCCGGTCGTTGCCAACGGGAAAGAGCGGTTGCGATGCTCATCGTCTCACCGCTTCGCGATCAGGCGGATGGAAAACATGTTGCGGGTGTACGCCGGTCCACCGGCGGCAACGTCGGTCGACCACCCCTGCATGTATTCGTACAGCGGACCGATCTGGACCTGCGGGCGGAGCGAATACATGAGGCCGATCGACCCCTTGAAGAAATAGTCGGTGCGCGGCGCCACGTTCGCGACGCCGGTCGCCGGCGTATAATCCGCGGTATTGATGGACGTGCCGCCGACGGCTTGCCACGGGCCGTGGAGGTCGTAGAGGAAATCCAGGCCGAGCGTGGTCGAGATGTAGTTCTGGTAGTTCACGAGCGCCGACTGGTTGATGCCGCGCAGAAACGACGGACGCAGCGTCAGCGGCTCGTAGCCGTTCCAGCTGCCGCTCAGGCCGAATGTAAACGCTCCCGTCTGGGTGCCGTCGGCAAGGTAGGTTTGCGTCTGGTATCCGACGTAGCCTTCGAGCTGGCTCTTCGGCCCGAGCCTCGTCGACACGCCGACCGGGAAGATCCAGCCCTGGGAGTCGCGCTGCTGGCCGGCGGCGTTGATGACCTGCTGGTAAACGCTCTGCTGCAGGCCGGGCGCGATGAAGACCGACGTGCCGTCATAGATCTCATAGCCGAGGCGGATGGTCTCCGAATAGTCCGTGCGATCACGACTCACTCCGGGCAAGCCCGTCGCCGTGATGGTGCTGAAGTCGTAGAACCAGTAGCGCACCGCGCCGGCCGTCAACTGGTAGAAGAACCGGTTGAATTTCTGGTAGAGCGAGATCTCGACCGGCACCGAATCGACGACCGTCGGCGCCTGCGCGAACGCGACGTTGGGCGTTCCCAGCGCTTCGGTGGCCCGCATGGCGCCGATCTTGGCCACGACGTAGAAATCGTCCCGGATCTCGAACTTGCCGTCCGCCACCAGGCTGTAGTTCTGGTAATTCTGCGTCGGCGCGCTGACGTAGAAACCAAACCCGCCCGAGGCAAGCACGCGCAGGGAATGGTTGAGCCACTCCGATTTCAGTTCGACCTGCGGCTTGACGACCGTAAACATCGAGCTGGTCGTCGGCGCGCTGGTGGCGAAGACGTTGCTGTCGTAGCCGCCCACGATCTCGAGCGACGGGAAGAGCGTGAAGGATCCCATCGCGATGCCCAGCTCGCCGCGCAAGCCGCTGCCACTGCCGCCGCCGGCTTCGGACGTGGGCATCGAGAGGATGTCGAGGACCTCGCTCGGCCCCTCCTGCTCAAGCGTCTGCAGCCCCGGTGTCGTCGTCTCCTCCTGGGCTTGCACCCCGGAGACAAGGCATGACGACAGGAGCGCCCAACCGAGAACGGGCGACCAAATTAGCTGCGAGCGATTCGCACTGATAGCCATGGGAGCAGCGGTCCATCCCGGTAGAGGTCCGAGTGTGGGCTGGAAAAAGTCCCGACGCTGCACCGAACCGCTAGCTTCTGCTGACGTTGTTATCTGAAACATAGGTCGGCGGGGGAAGTGGGCCAGGCTGGATGATAATTTGCGGCGTCGGCGGGCCCGGCGTTGACGTCGGCACGAACACCGGCGGTGCCGGCGGTAATGCCGCTGGGATGGGCGTCGATGGCGGCGCTGCGGGCGGCGGCGGCGTTATAGCGTTGATGATCGCAGCTAGAATCTGCGGACTCGGCGCATTCGGCCCGGACAGGACCTGCACAAGCAGCTGGTTCATCGTCATGGCGGTGACCGGAGCCGGAGCCAGGCCCGGCGGCGGGGGTGCAGCGCCGAGGGGCGCCGGCGGCGGCGCAACCGGCGGCGGCGTGGCGTTCAAGGCGTTGAGACCATCTGCCGGGCCGGCGTTTTGCACCGGTGCCGCGCTCTGAAGCGGGCTGGCACCCTGCAAAGGACCGGCGCCCTGAAGCGGACCGGCGCCCTGGAGAGGTCCCGCACCCTGCAACGGGCCGGCACCTTGCAGCGGGCCGGCACCCTGGAGAGGACCGGCACCCTGCAACGGACCAGCGCCCTGAAGCGGACCGGCGCCTTGCAACGGACCGGCGCCCTGAAGCGGGCCGGCACCCTGCAACGGGCCACCGCCCTGCTGCGGACCACCGCCCTGTTGCTGACCTTCCTGCTGCTGGCCCTGCTGTTGCTGGGCTTCCTGCTGAGCGAGCTGTTGCCCCTGGCCCTGTCCGGCCGGGGTTTGCGCATGCGCCACGCCAATCAGCGCGAACGACGCGACTGCAAAACACTGCGCTCTAAATGCAATTTTAACCATGAGACCCAACCCGACCGCGGCGGCAAACACCGGTGCAGTCATTTTTGAAGTATTCACACCCACTTGGCCCGACCGGCAGAGCTCGGTTCGGTCCCACCCAAGTTAGCCCGCAAGTTACCGAATAGCGCTTGTTAAGCCAAGCCCTTGCCCGCCCATTGCAATCGATCGAGAGTTCGGTCGAAACCATCTGGAGACAACTCCAATAAACTCAATCATTACGGCTAATATAAGCCCTTGGCCTCGCCAAGGAGAGTCGGCGTTTCGCCAACCGTCGTTATTCCACAATTAAATAAGGCTGCAGTGCCAGCGCAGACAGTAAATATCACCAAACGTCTGACATATCAATACCATTAAATTTCAATGAGATAAATGAGATTCCTCAACTTAATACTGAGCTTCTGTCTGGACTTGTGAACCACCCGTCATCGCAGCGCTTTTGCACCATCGGCGAGTTGCCTGAGGGCTGCGGAAAAGTCTGCGGCATTTCCGCACTCTGTGCGCCAATATCGGCTAATCCACCTTTGTACGTCGGAAGGTCGACCTCAGATGCGGCACTCTGCAGGGGATCGGTCGGCGAGGGATTCTTTCACAGCATGCGCGCATTTCAATTCGAGGCCTGGGCGGCATGCTGATCACCGTTGTCTTGCCCATCTACAACGGCAAGCCGTATCTGGCGAAGGCGATCGAATCCATCCTGGCCCAGGACGTGGACCTCGAGCTGATCATATCCGATGACGGCTCGAGTGACGGCTCGCTGGATGTGGCGGAGGGCTTTGCCGATCCCCGCATCCGCCTCCTGCGCAACGACCGCAACCGCGGAATATTCGGCAACCTGAACCGATGCATCTCCGAGGCCAAGGGCGATCCGATTCAGGTCTTCTCCCAGGACGATGTGATGCTGCCGGGGTATCTGGCCTCGCAGGCCGCGCTGCTGACCAAGCACCCTGACGCGGGCCTCGTCTACGGCATGCCGGAACGCATCGACGAACAGGGGCGCTTCCTCGGCACATACGACAACGACGACACGCCGGAGCGGATCGAATGGCCGCTCTATCTCTGGATCTCGTCGCACTATGGCAACCTGCCGGCCTCGATCTCCTCGATCATGATCCCGCGCCGCACGTTCGATGCCGTGGGCCTGTTCGACCAGACCTATCCGCTGGCCGGCGACCTCGAATTCTACAACCGGGTGGCCGAGCGATTTCCGATCCTGCGCAACGGCGAGGTGAAGCACGCCGTCCGCACCCATCAACTGATGACGTCCGCCTTGCCGACCTCCGGCGCGAGGTATTTACGCGAGGAATTGCAGCTCGCGGATTGGTACCGCAAGCACTGGAGCGAGGCGGAACTGAAAAAGGTCCGTCATTTCCGGGCCCATATGCGCGGCCGATATCATCTCGGCTGGATCCGGCGCCTGGCGATGCGGGGCCAGATCGCCCAGACGGGCCGGGCACTCCGCGACCTCAACCGTCTCTACCCGCTTCACTGGATCGTGGGCCAGCAGCTGCAGCGGCTGCTGGGAGTGCGGGGCCTGGAGCGACCGAGCATCCCGCCGCCGAAGACAGTGGCTGCCGCCTGAGCCGGCAGTCTCCGCTCAGGATTCCACGGCTCTGATATTTTTGTGCATGGCGCCCGGCGAGCCGTTGAACAGCGGCAGCAATGCGTCCTTTTCCGACAGGACGATTTCACTGTAGATCAGCGGCCACCGCACATTGAGTTCCGGATCGTTCCACCTGATCCCCGCTTCGCTCTCGCGCGAGTAAGGGGCATCCACTTTGTATGAAACGATGGTCTCGCTCGACAGGGTGAGGAAGCCATGCGCGAAGCCGCGCGGGATGTATAGTTGCTCGCCTTCGTCGGCGCTCAGCGCCGTACCGATCCATCGCCCGTAGTTCGCGGAATTCGGCCTGATATCGACGACGACATCGTAGATCGCGCCCTTCAGAACGCGGACAAGCTTTGCCTGCTCGAAGGGGGCACGCTGGAAGTGAAGGCCGCGCAATGTGCCCCGGGCCGAGGAAAGCGACTGGTTGTCCTGGACGAAATCGGCATTGATGCCAATTTCCGAGTATGCGGATTTCGACCAGACTTCCATGAAGTGCCCGCGGCTGTCGACAAACCGCTTGGAGCGGACCAGTAGTACGCCACTGCCCTTTTCCAGCTCCTGTGCGGTGAAATTCATGGATGCCCCTGGCCGCCTCTGGTCGAGTTCGAGACCAAGTGGTGCAGCCTATATCAAAAAGCCAATGTTCTCAATGTTGCGGCTAGCGTCGTTCACCTGGTAACGCGAAGAAGTCGACATGAAATTGCTCGTCTTGGGTGCTCAAGGTCAGCTCGGCCAGGAACTCGCGGTCTTGTGCGCCGCGCGCGGCGTCGCGGCCAGACTGATGACGCGGCTGGAATGCGACATTTCCGACCCCCGCCAAGTCCGCGCAGCGCTCGAAGGCGCAAGCCCGTCCGTCATCGTCAATGCCGCCGCCTATACGAAAGTGGATCGGGCAGAGCAGGAGCCCGGCCTGGCGCAACAGGCGAACCGCGACGGTCCGGCAGTGCTGGCGCAGGCGTCGGCGGACCTCGCCATACCGTTGATCCATGTCTCCACCGATTACGTTTTCGATGGCAGCAAGCCCTCGGCTTACGTCGAAACCGATCCTGTCATGCCGCTGGGCGTCTATGGCCTCTCCAAGGAAGCCGGTGAACGAGCTATCCGCAGCGCTCAACGTCGCCACGTCATCGTCAGGACGGCGTGGGTTTACGGCACCCATGGCCGCAACTTCCTGAAAACCATGCTGGACCTCGCCGCTTCAAGGGAAGGTTGGGGCGTGGTCAACGATCAGGTGGGCAATCCGACGGCCACCGCGGACCTGGCGGAGGCGCTCCTGACGGCCGCCGAGAAAACGTCCGGGAGCGACACCTGCTGGGGGACCTATCACTTCGCCGGGCAAGGCGACGCGACCTGGTTCGAATTCGCAGAAGAAATCGTCGCGGCGCAGGCGACCTTCACCGGCAAGCGTCCCGCCTTGAAGGCCATTACGACGAAAGAATTCCCGACACCGGCGCGCCGCCCCCGCAATTCCCGCCTGAACAGCGATCTTTTCGCGTCGGTCTTCGGTGTGCAGGCCCTGCCCTGGCAGCAGCGAACGCGCGACGTCGTGAAGACGATCTTCGCACAGCGTCGCGGACCAGACTGAGAGCGGTTAGCGGAGAGGCTCCGAAGACCGATCAGCAAGCTGCTCCAGCGCGGCGGCAAAACCCGCAGGGTCGCCGCTCGCGACACGCCAATAACTGTCTGGCTCCGCGGCGCGCGCCAGCAGATCGACATCGGACTCCGCACTGCCCACGAAGACCACCGGCTTGCCGGACTCGATGCAGGCATAGATCTTGGACGGCATCACGAAGCCCACGAACGCATCCTTCAAGGTCACGAGATGCGCATCGGGCGTGCGCAACAGCCCCGCCAGCCGCTCCAGGGGAACCGGTCGGGATTTGTGGAAAGGAAGACGCTGCTCGGTGAAGCGCGCGACAAGGTCGTCGGCGCCGGCCCCTGTCGCGCTCAGCCACAGCCGTACCCTGCCAGTGCCGGCGCGATGATGGAGCCTGTAGCCTTCGGCGACCGTCTCGACGTCGTGCGCCACGCCGAAATTTCCGGCGTACAGCAAAACGCAGTGCCCCTTGAGGTCAGCCGGCAGCGGCTCAGCCACGACATCGTCGCCAAACGTCACCGGCGAGCCGTCGCGCACGAGGGCGATCCGTTCCTCGCGGATTCCGGTCGCCCGCAGGCGCTTCAGCTGGTCTAGTCCCAGCACTTCGAAGCCGCCGATCCGTCGACGCCAGAAATTCGTCAGCCCGAGCAGCAAACCGAGCGCCGCGGACGGACGATTGCGGGCGGCGATCAGGCACTCGGGATGGAAATCGGTGATGCGATAGACGAGCCGGCCGCGCCACAGCGGCCTGAGCGGCGCCAGCAGGTGGATGAGCAGCGGCGGCGATCCGGTGAACAGGATGCCGTCGGCCGCTCGCAAGGCGCGAAAGCCCGCCGCGACCAGGCGCAGGTTGGTGGCCGCCGTCCACAGCAGGCGTGCCAGGAAAGAGCGGCGCGGCACCGGACGGGTCGACAGCCGGATCTCGCTCAACGACCCCCTGCCCCGCGTCTCCTGCCGGGTCGAGCTCTCGCCCGAGGACAGGCCGATCAGCGTCACCTCGTGGCCCTGTTCGGCGAGCGCGCGGGCGCGCATCTGCATGTATTGGCCGACCGCGCCGAAATCGGGCGGCAGCCAGTCGGCGATGATGGCCACCCGGCGCTCGGACGCGAGATCGAACGGACTGTGCTCCAGCAGATCACTCATGTGCCGGCCTCCCGGCACGATCCGCGCGGCCCACCGAGCGGTAAAGCGTCTCCATGCGGCGCGCGACTGTCGGCCAGCCATATTGCCCGACAACGACGGCCTGGCCGCGCTCGCCCATGATCCGGCTTCGTGCCGCATCGCCAAGCAGCGCGTTGAGCCCCTCGGCAATGGCGGCCGGTACAGGCTCGACCACCAGACCGGCCCCGGCATCGCGGACGATTTCCGACATGCCGACGTCGGCCGTCGTCAGGACCGGAACGCCGCGGCGCATCGCCTCGAAGGCCGCGAGGCCGAAATTCTCCGACAGCGATGTCATGGCGAACACCTGCGCCGCGGCGAACAGCGCCTCCTTGTCGGCGCCCGCGACGTGGCGGGCGAGGATCGTCACCCGTCCCGAAACGCCGAAGCGCTCCGCCTCGGCCGCCAGAAAGGCGGCATGTCCATCGGCATCGTCGCCGGCGATCACGACGCGCGCCTCGGGAGCAAGCGGCAGCGCGGCGATCAACCGATCGAGCCCCTTCTCCCAGCTGATTCGGCCGAGCGCCAGAACCGGCGGGCTGCCACCGATGGCCCGCGCCACGTCGGGCGACAACGGTGCATCTGAAGGCGGCGGCGGGTCATCCACGCCATGGGGGACCGTGGCGATGGGCGGCAGTCGCCAGCCGAATCCCGCAATGTGTCCTGCCTCAACGGCCGACGTGGCGTGAATGGCAGCGGCGCCTTCCATGTTGGCGCGCTCGACGAGGGCGATCCATGCCGCCTTCGCCCATCGACTCTTGCGGCGCATCAGCTCAGGCACCAGCATGCCGCGCGGCGATATCACATACGGCACTCCGTGCGCCCGTGCGGCCCTGGCCCCGGCCCAGATCGGCCAGAGATAAACCGCATGAAGATGAACGGCGTCGAAGCCCGCGATCTGCTGCGCGAGCGCCTGTCCCATCGGCGGCGAGCGGTACAAGCGGCGCAGGAAGCGGCTCGGAAAGTACGTCACCTTGACGCCCTCGAGATCGACCGGATTGAGCAACGGCACGTCGCTGTCGCCATCGCCGTCGATGTTGGTGGTGAAGACATGAACGTCGTGCCCAAGCGCCGCGAGGGCGCGACAAAGGGCGTGGACCGTGCGGATCGGGCCGCCGTACCGAAGCGCGGGCAGATAGGTCGGCACGACGTGAAGCAGGCGCAAGGACGGGCCGTCGGCGGTCAGGTCTGCGTCTGCTGCGGCTGGGCCGCGCTGGAGCGGGCGTAAAGCCACCTCAGGCCGATCGGCAGCGCGTATTTTGCCAGCGCCCAGTAGACGAGGAAGAACATGATCATCGCGCCGAACATCTTGGGTAGCGATATTTCCACGCCCGACCCCGCGACGTTGTAGACGAAGGCAAGCACTACGCCCTGACGCACCATCCATGGCAGCCGCGATCGCATGAAATGCCGGATGATGAACGCTATCATCAGGCCCAGCCCCGCGATGCCCAGCAGCATTCCCGGAAATCCGAGATCGGCGTAGTTCTCCGCCATGTACCCGACGCTGATCGATGTCGTGCCACGAATCACCTCAAGCGGATCGGCGCCGGTCAGGCGGGCGAAGACGTCACTGTCGGAAAGCGCAGCTTTGTTGGGAAAGAAGATGCGCGGCCTGAAGACGTGATCGAATGCAGACTGCCATTGTCCGGCAGCCGGGGCTCCTTCGCGGGCCAGATGCTGGTAATCCACCACCGATCCGAAAATGTCCACGTAAGCGAAACGGCTGAGCAGTGCGTAAGAGGCCTCGCCCCAATCGATGTTTCCCGGCGAGGCGGCCTGCGCGACGAGATAGGTCAGTCGATCCGACAGCGGCATGGTGATGTGCTGCCCTTCCTCGCCGCCCGTCGCGTACTCGCGATAGTCCATCTTCACCGCCGTCCAGAAGAGCGCCAAAGACAGCAGGACGGTGAGCCACACGACGCCGCCGAGAATCGACGCCATGCGCAATGGCAGGCGCGCCGCGATCGCCGCGATCAGCAGATACACGAACACCCCGCGAAAATCCGACAGCAGGCCGCTGAAGCCGATCAGGATCTCGAACAGCACCGTCGCCAGCAGGAAGTTGCCACCGCGGCCGGTCGAGAGAACGGAGACGAACAGCAGGAACTCGGCCACGATCTTGAGGCGCGACACCGCCTCGAACTGCTGGCTGAGACCGGGAATGAGGCGACTGGCGTAGGTGCAGGCGACGGCCAGGACCAGCGTTCCGCAATAGAGGAGGAAAAGGTCCATCGGTCGCCATTCGCGATGGGCGTTCTCGTCCTCCGGCGTCGGCACCGGAATCCCGCCGAGCATGGCGCGAAACACACATGCCAGGGCCACGAGGCTCGCGAGCATGTACCAGTAGGCATGGACGACACCGGAACCGAAGGGTCCCGCGCCCAAGGACTCGCCATCGATCATCGACTGCAGGACGCGGGCAAAGGTCTGGGCCCACTGCCAGAGGAAAATGTAGACCACTGCCGCCGGCATCGTCGGCTTGGCCACGATGCTGATGGTGAGCCAGGGCACGAAACCGCCCACCGCCAGCTCCAGCGGATCGCGCGAAAACGGCGAGATCAGAAGCAGCAGCATTCCGATGCCGAAAAACGTGCGGCGCAAAAAGCCGTAGTCCAGCGCCATGCGCGGCGCCGGGGCCCGCGTGCGAAGGGGAGCGTTCACGGTCACCACGAGTGGTCTCGCACGGAATAGCGTTTCATTCTGTCCTGCTTCGGGACTTCAGGGCGCTTGCCGCGCCTGCAATACCTTGGGCGGCCCGCGCTGGCGAGTAGGTTTCCATCCGCGCCGCCAGGGCCTGCCGGGTCCGGACACGGTCGAAGGCCAGGACCTTGCCGATCCCGTCGGCCAGCGCCGCGATGTCGCCGAGTGGAAAAACCGCCCCGGTGACACCGGTTTCGACCAGGTCCGGGCCGCAGCCGACGGCATCGGAAACCACCGCCGGCACGCCGCAGGCCATGGCTTCGTTGACGACCAGTCCCCAGGTCTCGCGCCCGTCGGACGGCAGGACAATGACATCGGCGGCAGCGTAGATGCCGGGCAGCTCGCTCTGATTGACGAAACCGTGGAAGTGCGCGCGCACGCCCGCTGCCGCGGCGGCAGCGGCAAGCGCTTCCTGCTGGTCGCCGGATCCAGCGAAGGCCAGGTCGACGGGACAGCCCTCCGCCGCCAGCCGCGCGGCCCCCTGCAGCAGGTCGAACGGCCGCTTGCGCTCGATCAGCTTGCCCACGAACAGCACGCGTCGGGCGGGCTCTGGCTCGCGATCGATGGAGCTGCGGCCGGCGGCCTCGCTCGCGGCCCTGAAGGCGTCGTTGTCGATGCAGTGCGGCGAGAAGAACAGCCGCTGCGATGGCGCGCCGTAGTGCAGGAGATAGTCGCGGTTCCTCTGCCCGACATAGAGGAAGCCGTCGAACCGTCGCAGAACGCCGCGGAAGGCCATGGCCTTGGCAAGCCGGACCGCGCCACTCCTCGGGCCCACGAGTTGGGAATCGCCGCGCGCGAATACCGGCACGCCGGCGCGCCGGCAGGCTTGCACGGCCTGCCAGTAGGTGCGAAGCGCCCAGCCCGGCACGACGAAACCGTCGAACGACCCGCCGGCGATTTCCCCGGCGATGTCGGGCGTGTCGCAGCCGAAGAATCGGTCGGTCGACGGCGTCCGCGCCACGTTGCGCAGGAACTTGCTGTGGTAGCCCGACAGGAGATCGACGTCCCACTCGAAGGCGACGTCGAACCCGGCGCGGGCCTGCTGCTCGGCCGTCTGGCGATGGGCATAGAACACGGTCAGATCGCAGTGCTGCGCGAGCTCGCGAAAAAGCGGCGCGAAGTACTGGATCGGATGGCTGACCAGGAACCCGATGCGCAAGGTGGCCTCAGCTCGACCGATGCCGCGCGCAGGCGCGGTCGAGCGCTTCGGCCAGGAGGCGGGTCGAATGGCGCGCGGAGAATGCCTCGAAGCCCGACCGGTCGACGGTATCGGGATCGAAGGTGGCGCCTTCCTCGATGAAGGCACGGAGCGCCGCCGCGATGGTCTCCGGCGGGGGCAACTGCTTTTCCGTGAGGGTCGTCACCCGGCCCGCATGGGCAGCCCGGATCATGGCCACCGCCGTGCTCTGCTCGTGAAGGAGCGCGAAAACCGGCCGCCGCGACAGCATTCCCTGAAACACTTTCGATGGCGAGTAATGAGGCTCCGTCGAGCCCAGCACCAGGACCGCATTGCTCTGCATCAGATGGTTGAGCATGTCGACATAGCCGATACGATGGGGATTCTCCCGGACCATCTCGTCCACGCCCAACCGCCGAGCACGCGGCAGCACCTGGTAACCCTTGGGATCGTCCGGCGAGGTGCCGGTGCCAACGAAATGCACGCGCATTCGCCTCGCCAGGTCGGGCGCCGTCTCGCGCAGCACCCGCAAACCGGACAGGAAGGCATCGAGAACGACCAGGCCTGCGGGCAGCAGGGCACCGCCGTAGATCATGTGAAAGCAGCCGTCCTCAGGGTCGAACAGGAAGGGAGCACGATGCATGTCGCGGACCGGCGCGAAATCCTCGGGCGCGATGCCGAACGGCATGTAGGCAAGCTCGGCGTTCTTCGCCACTTCGGGATTGCGCTCCAGCATGCCCGAGACGTAGCCGGGCGCGACGCCGGTGATCAGCGCCGCCTCCCGTACCGCCCAGGGCTCGAGCCAGTGGGCGAGATGATACGAGCCCCAGGCGCGGCTGAAGGGGCGCTCGACGCCAGGCCAGCGATTGACCCAGGGATCGACGTAATCGATTCCATAAGGGACGCCGTAGCGCCGATGGACGAGGCGGCCGACCGGGCCCAGGAAGTTCGACGGGATGATGACGTGGATGAAGTCGACCTCGCGGGCGGCCGCCAGGGCCGACAGCGCGCGGTAACAACCCCGGAAGGAGCGGACGCCGATGTCGCCCACGAGGCGGACCGGCCGCGTCGACAAGGTTGCAGCATGAACGACCCGCAGTTCCGACGGCAGCAGCCGCATGAGTTCGGGATCCGCCCGTTCCTCGTAGTGCTCCGGATCACCCGCGACCACGATCGGTTCCCAGCCGAACTCGGGCAGATATTGTGCCCATAGTCGCGCGCGTTGGGCGCCGACCAGATTGCTGGGAAAGAAGTGGCCGCTTACCAGGGCAACGCGGCGGGTCATCGATGCTCCATCTTCGCGCGCATACCAGCGTACAGTTCCTGATAGCGCGCGACCACGGCCCGCGCCGAGAAGTGCTCCTCCGCCCTGTGCCGGCAGGCGGCGCGGTCGATCGTGCCGAGCTTCTCGACCGCGGCGCAGCCTTCCTCGATGCTCGCGATGAGGAAGCCGTCGATGCCCGGGCGGACGATTTCCGGCAGAGCGCCGCGCGGACAGGAAATGACCGGGGTGCCGCAGGCGAGCGCTTCGGCGAACACGATGCCGAAGGGCTCGTTCCACCGGATCGGCACCACCATGGCCCGCGCCCGGCCCAGCAGCGCGTTCTTCCGGGCATCGTCGACCGGCCCGACATACTCGATGCCGTCGCGTCCAATCCACGGCTCGATCTGCTGCCGCCAGTAGTCGCCTTCCTCGCCTGACGTGGCGTGATTGCCGGCGATGACCAGACGCTGGCCGGTGCGGCGCGCGATCTCGATGGCCCAGTGCGCGCCCTTGATGCTTTCGATCCGGCTGAGAAACACCAGCGGCGCGTCGGCCGGCACGACTGGACTGAAGGTGAGCGCATCGGTGTCGGCAAAGTTCGGGATACCGTGCCACACGCCGCCGGCCGGCCGCCCGCGGCTGGCGATGTAGTCGCTGCAGCCGGTGAAAGTAAGTACATCGGGGGCCGCCAGACGCGCGGCCAGGCCGACCGTGCGCGGCGTGGGTTCGCGTTGATACGACATCACGATGGGCACCGGCCCGCGCAGGTGCGGCAACAGATAGGCGATGCGCGAAAAGCTGTGGATCACGTCGGGACGGAAGTCCCGCACGACGCGACGCAGCGTCCACATATTGGCCAGCGTGTCCGAGACCGACTGCGAGCGCGCGCCGGGCCAGGCAAAGGTCTCGTCGGTCGGACAGGTCGAGCCCGCCTTGGCGACGAGGCCGAGGTGATGGCCCTCGGCGCGCAGCCGGCGGACCAGCGCATCGACGATGCGCTCGATGCCGCCATAGGTCAGCGGCGGCACCTCGATCTCCGGATCCACGGTCATCAGCAGGCGCACTACCGTCGCGCCTCCATGTAGAGGGAGTAAGGCCGATGCTGATCGCGATCGATGCCGCCGCCCGGAAAGGCCCCTTCCCGCCACGCCACCTGCGTGACATCGCGAAAGCCTGCCGCCTCCAGGACGGCCCGCAGATACGCCTCGTCGTAGCCGCCGTAATGCTCGCCATCCTGAACGAACACGTGGTTCAGCGCCTCGATCTTGGTCCCGAAGGTCGATTGCGGTCTCTCGCCGCCGCAGCCGATGGTGTTCAGCAGATCCCAGCCAGGAGCGAGATAGGCCTCGATGTACTTCCGCATGTCGGGAACGACGATCCGCAGCACGCCGCCCTCCTCCAGGCAGCGGTTGCACTCGGCGAGAAAGAGTCCGCGTTCGCGGGTCGGCTCGAGATGCTCGAGGTAGTGTTCGACATGGATGCCGCGGCAAGAACGATCGCCGAGGGGCAGATTGCGACGGCAGTCGGTCCGCAGGGTCAGCCCATCGGCGGGATAAAGGTCGAGATTGACCCAACCCTCCCGACCGAACGGCCCGCAGCCGATATTGACCAGCAGGCCTTTCCGTTGCGCCAGCGCGCGGCGCGCCCGGATCCAGCCCGGATGGAGACGTCCAAGCAGGCGCACCGCGCCTGCGTTGATTTCCAGGCGAATGGCGCGGAAGGTCCAGGCATTGACCGGCAGGCGCGGGATCAGCCACCCGCCCAATCTCTGCTTTATCGTTGCCATGCGGGCTCCCGTTCACGCCGGCTGAATGCGGCCGCCACGGCCTCGAGCAGGGCATTCTTCTCGAAATCCCAGTTGTAGCGTTCGCGGCCGAGCCGCCAGGCCGTCCGCTTCGCTTCCGCCAGCCGCGCGGGTGCCTCGCCGAGGTCGTCGAGCGCGGCCGCGATCATTGCGGGATCGGACAGTGACACCAGCATGCCACCGGCGCCGAGAGACGGCGCCAGTTCGCTTTGCGCACGCGTATCGCTCATCATCACGGGAACCCCGGCCAGCAGATAGGTGAACAGCTTGTTGGTGAGGCAGATTTCATGGTTCTGGGTGCCCGACGTCTCCAGCGACAGGCCGACGTCGTAAGCCGCCGACAGGGTCACCATCTCGTCGGGCGGCGCCTTCGGCAGGATGGAAACGCGGTCGGCGACACCAAGGTCGCGAGCCAACGCCATCAGCCGGTCGCCGTCCCCCCGCTGGTTTCCGCCGCGAATGTCGAGGGTAACGCGGCTTCTCGCCCGGGCCATCGCCTGCAGGAACGGCTGCAGCCCACGATCGAGGCCGATCGTCTGCGAAAACCAATAGGCCTTGAGCCGCGCCGGATCGCGCGGCTGCGGCGCGGCTGGCGCCATGTCGAGGGGAAAGACATTCAACACGGGGGTCGGTGCGATGCCATAGCGGGCCGTATAGGCCTCTGCGATCAACGGCGATGCGGCCGTGGCATGGGCGCACGAGGGCAAGGCTGCCTGCTCGACTGCTTCGATCATCTTCATGCGGAAGTCCTGGCCGCCGCCGGTACTCTCGCCGGAATGGAAATCCTCGGCATCGAAGCCCAGCATCGCGCCGCGCTGCCGCGCCACCGGCGCCGCGGCCGCAAGACCCGCGACGTAATGGGCAATGTAGAGATCGGCCCGAATGCCGCGTGCGGCCCGCCGCAGGGTCGAGACCGGTCCGCCGCTCGCGCGGGCGGCCAGTTCCGGCGGAACCGACGCGCCGGTCGCCACGACGATCCTGGCCAGCCGTACGGCCGCCATGGTGACCGCGCGCTCGCCAACCGGCCGCGGCACGCGCACGACGGTCCACGGCACGCGGGCCGCGATCCCGTCATCGGTGGCGCGCAGATCTTCGGTGTAATCGCAGACGACGGCCGTGACGCTATAGCCCGCGCCATGCAGCGCATCCGCTTCCTTCAGCAGGCGGGGGTTCGACGCCAGATTGCCGGGGCTGACAATGCAGACCGTCTTGGACATGCCGTGGCGCTCAGCCCGGATCGGGCGTCGGGAGGGCGGCGAACCGCAGCGGCGCCTCCAGCCTCATGGCGAGCGTCCCCTTCCCCGATCCCTGCTTGAAATTGTAGGGGATACCGCCTGGGCTGCAGGTATCGACGACGAACCGCAGCGCGTTGTCGATGCGATGGTCCTCGCCGACGTTGGTGTAGGTCGTCTTGAGGTCGAAGCAGTATTCGCCGGCGGCGAGGTCGTAGGGCTGGAGCGAAATCGTGCACTCGTATCGTCCGGCCACCGGCGGCAGCGACACTTGGTTGAAGACCGCCGACGAATAGAAGGCGACCGGAAGGTTGAGTTCGTCGCGCAGGAGCAGTTCCAGGGACATCCCGGGCATTCCGTCCGTCTCGATCACGACGCGGACACGCAATGGCTCGCCGGGCTCGTATCGGTCGGTGGGTGCGTCCTGGCCATCGACCAGGTTCGCCGATATCAGCGTCGCATTGTATCCCCGGCCCCAGTTCCTGTCCTCGCTCGCCTTGCTGAGTGAGGCGGCGTAGCGCGTGACCGCCGACTCGATCGGGCCGTCGAAGAGAAGCTGGCCACCGCCGAAGACCAGCGCGCGGCGCGTCAGCGCCATGACCGCCGCGAGATTGTGGCTGACGAACAGCACCGTGCGCCCGGCATTCGCGACCTTGGACATCCGGTCCAGGCAACGGGCCTGGAATTCCGAATCGCCGACCGCGAGGACCTCGTCGATGACCAGGATCTCGGCCTCGAGATGGGCAGCGACCGCAAACGCCAGCCGCGCATACATGCCGACCGAGTAACGCTTGACCGGCGTATCGATGAACTTCTCGACGCCGGAGAAATCGACGATCTCGTCGAAGCGACCGCGCACTTCGGCCCGCGTCATGCCGAGGATCGCGCCGTTGAGGAAAATGTTTTCCCGGCCGCTCAGCTCGGGATGGAAGCCGGTGCCGACCTCGAGCAGGCTGGCGACGCGTCCGCGAATCTCGACCCTGCCCTCGGTCGGCTCGGTGATCCTGGACAGGATCTTGAGCAGCGTCGTCTTGCCGGCGCCGTTGCGCCCGATGATGCCGACGGCCTCGCCGCTCCTGATCTCGAAGTTCACGTCGCGCAGCGCCCAGAACTCTTCGATCGTGTCGCCCGCGATCACCGATCGGCCCTTGAGCATGTCGACCGCGCCGCGCAGCAGGTTGCGCGGACCACGCATCATCGCCTCGCGGAAGTTCTCCTGGCGCGCGGCGTTGTGGCCGATCTGGAATTTCTTGCCGAGCTTGCCGGCATGGATGACCACGTCGCTCATCTTCAGATCAGGTCCGCGAAGGCGCGTTCGGTGCGGCGGAAGCTGTGGATGCCCCACCACAGCAGCACGAAAGTGATGACCACACCGATGGCGAACCCCGGACCCTGGATCGGGCTGTTGCCGCCCAGGATGCACCAGCGGAAGCCGTCGATGATGCCGACCATCGGGTTGAGGCTGTAGAGGAGCGACCATTGCTCGGGCACGATCTTGCCCGAGAAGCCGACCGGCGAGATGTAGAGACCGATCTGCGTCACGAAGGGAATGATGAAACGGAAGTCGCGATACTTCACCAGCACTGCGGCCGCCCACAGCGCCGGACCGATGCTGCACAGCAGCGCCAGCAGCACGAACACCGGCAGCAGCAGGATCTGCCAGCCGGGCACGAGGCCATACCACAGCATCAGGCCGGCCAGGATGAAGAGACTCACCAGGAAGTCGATCAACGCGACCACGATGGTCGAGAGCGGCACGATCAGCCGCGGAAAATAGACTTTGCTGATCAGGTTGGCGCTGCCGACGATGCTGGTCGAGGCGTCGCTCAGCACGGAGGCGAAGAGCGTCCACGGCAGCAGTCCGGCGAACACCATCACCGCGTAGGGCGCGGCGCCCTCGGTCGGAAGCTTGGCGATCTTGCCGAAGACGATGGTGAAGACGACCATCGTCATGAATGGTCGTACGAAGGCCCAGGCGAGCCCGATCACGGTCTGCTTGTAGCGCACCGCCACATCGCGCCAGGCAAGGATGAAGAACAGTTCGCGGTAGCGCCACAGGTCGGGCCAGTATTGCCGATCTGCGCGGCCGGCCTCGAGAATGAGGGTTCGCGGCGAATTGTGGGCGGGAGCGGTCATGACGCCCCCCTCTTACGACGCGGCCGGCCCAGAAGGCGAGCGAGGAGTAGACGCGCGGCGGCGGCAAAGTGCGGCCGCCGGTAGGCTTCGATCGCCATCGACTCAACCCTGCCCTGCCTCAGCAACCGCCGAACCGCATCGATCAACGCGTTTCGGTCGAGCGGATCGACGGTGAGACCGACGCGGGCATCGGGAATGGCATCACCGGCACCACCGCCGGCGCCGCCGACCACGCGCAGCCCGCAGGCGGCGGCTTCCAGGTAGACGATGCCGAATCCTTCCTCCGAACTCGGCATGACGAAGAGGTCGGCCAGCCGGTAGAGGTCGGGCAGATCCTCGTCGGGAACGTAGCCCAGGAAGCGGACCGCTTCAGGCGCGAGCGCGGCGGCGCGCGCTTCGAGGCGGGCCCGGTCGTCGCCCTCGCCAGCCACGGCATGGACCAGCGTCGGATAGTCGGCGCGGAGCGCGGCCAGGCTGGCAAAGATCTGCTCATGGCCCTTGTAGCGCTCGCTCGCCGCAAGCCGGCCGACGGTGAGCAGAATGGGGCCGGGGCCGAGCGCCAGCCGCTGGCGCAGCAGCGGCGACGGTGGCCTCGGCGTGAATTGATCGCCGACCGTGTTGGGCAGGACGCGGACGCGTTCCGGCGCAAGGTCGGCCCAGCCCAGCAGGATGCGGCGCGTCGCGCGGCTGACGGTGGTGACCAGGTCGGCGGCTTCGATCGACGCGCGCACGATCGTCCGGCGATTTCCCCAGACGTCGGTGCCATGCGCCTGCAGCCAATAGTGCGCGCCGGCCAGGCGGGCGATCATGAACGCGAGTGGCGCCATGAAGACATGGCCGCAGAAGACGACATCGACGGGCCGATGCCGCCAGGCCGTCCAGAGCGCGGCGATCGAGAACTTCAATTGGCCGAACACGGGCGGCCGCTGACGGATTCCTTTTGGCAACGACAGGCCGCCGGCATCGCCCAGGCGCGGCAACACCAGTATGTCGGCGCCCGCTTCCGCCAGGGCTTCGAACAAATCCTGGTTGTAGCGGGCGATCCCGCCACGGGCGCCGTAGCAATCGCCGACCAGGGCAAGGATGCGAACCGTCATCGACGCTTCAGGCCACGGCGGGGCCGGTCCAGCCAGCCTTCCAGATACGCAAGGCCCAGTTGCGCGACGCCATCGACAGGTTGCTGCCGTCGCCGGCGCCGCTCGCCCCGCCACCTGCCTCATGCAGCCAGCGGCCGACCGGCGTCACGAATCCGGTCTTGCGCCTGACGCGACTGGCGGCCGGCAGCGGCGGATCGGGAATATCGGCGACCGCGGCCTTGGCGTTCATCGCCGCCAGCGCAGCCCCCGGCGGTAGCGCCGCCAGGAAAAAAGGATCGACGTAGGGAACGCGGATCTCGACGCCATGGGCCATGCCTGCCCAGTCGGCGTCGCGCAGGAGCTGGCTGCGCATGTAGAGTGAGGTCTCGAGCGCCGCGACCCGGTCGAAATCGCCGAGCGATCCGCCGTCCTCCAGCACCGCACCGATCCGCTGCAGCGGCACCAGCCGGCGCAGGCCTTCCTTGAGCACGGCGGGATCGAGCAGGTCCTTCAATTCCCAGGGCATGTAGACACTGCGGCGCAGCAGGTAGGCGCCCGCCCAGCTGCCGCCGTACTGCAGCAGCCCCGCGGCCTTGGGATGAATGCCGAGCCCGGCACGGGCCGCCGCCGACAGGCCGCGGCGGACGAGCGCGCCAAGCCCGGGCAGCCAGTTCATCGGCCGCAGCCAATGCACGCTGCGCGGCACGTCGGTGAACGAGGGATAGCCGCCGAAACACTCGTCGGCGCCAAGACCGCTCAGCGCCACCTTGATCCCCGCCTCGCGCGCTGCCTTGGCCACGAACCAGGTGTTGATGCCGTCGATGCTCGGCAGGTCCATCGCGTCAAGGATCGCCGGCAGGTCGCGCTCGAACTCGGCACGATCGACGGTGCGGATGATATGACGCGCGCCGTAGCGGGCGGCGACTTCGGCGGCAAGCGGCGCCTCGTCGAGATTGGCGCCGCTGAACTCCTCGAAGGCAAGCGTCACGGCCGAGATATCGCGCACGCCCAGTTGCGCCATCGTGCCCAGCAACGCCCCGGAATCGAGACCGGCGGACAGGAAGACGGCGACCGGCACGTCGGCGACCAGGTGATAGCGCACGGAGTCGTGCACGGCGGCCACCAGTTGCCGGCGCGCATCGGATGGCTCGACCTGCGTACCCGACGCCCGGGCAGCGAGCGCGCCGGCGACATCGTAGTAGCGCTGCGGCGCGCCCGGGCCCGCCGCATCGACCACGAGCGTCGTGCCGGCCGGCAGCGTGTGGATGGCGCGCCAGACCGTGAAGGGTTCGGGCACGCTGCCGAGGAGATGAAAACCCACGATGCCGGCGGGATCGGGCTCATTCGACACCGCGCCGCCGGCCAGCAACGCCTTGGCCTGCGAGGCAAAGCGCAGCGTCCAGCCGTCGTCGGCCCAGTAGAGCGGCTTTATGCCCAGCGGGTCGCGCGCCAGCAGCAACCGGCGCCGTGCCAGGTCCCAGAGACCGAAGGCGAACATGCCGCGCAGCCGGCTGACCATGGCGTCGCCGTACTCGGCATAGAGCTGCAGCAGCACCTCGGTGTCGGACTCGCTCTGGAAGACACGGCCCTTGGCCTGCAACTCGGCCCTGAGCTCGCGGTAATTGTAGATCTCGCCGTTGAAGGTGATGACGAGCGAGCCGTCGGCGCTGGTCTTCGGCTGCGCGCCGCCTTCGGACAGGTCGATGATGGCGAGCCGCAGATGGGCGAAGCCGACGCGGCCGTCGGGGCTGAACCACTGGCGATTGCCGTCGGGCCCGCGCGGCGCCAGACGGTCGTTGATGCGCACGAGTTCGGCGCGGTCGACCGGCGGGGCGACATCGAGGTAGGCGAATATGCCGGCTATTCCGCACATGGCGAGGGATCAGGTGACCAGGGATGAGGTGGAGAGCGTGGCGATCAGCGCGCGCCGGTGCCGCGGAACACCACGGCAAAGGTGCGCAGGATGATCACCAGATCGAGCCACAGCGAGCAATGCTTGAGATAGTACAGGTCGTACTCCAGCTTCGCCCGCATGGCATCGGTCTCATGGGCATAGCCCTGGTTGATCTGCGCCCAGCCGGTGAGGCCGGGGCGGACGATGCCGCGCAATGCGAAGTGCTGGATGTCGCGCACATATCCCTTCTCCAGCGACAGCGCTTCCGGCCGCGGGCCGACCCAGCTCATCTCGCCGCGCAGGATATTGACCACTTGCGGCAACTCATCAAGCCGGCAGCGCCGCAGGAAGGCGCCGACGCGGGTGATGCGGGGGTCGGCAGCCGCGGTGAAGCTCGGTCCCTGGGCACCGTGGTACATGGTGCGGAACTTGACCATGCGGAACACGCGCCCGCGACGGCCGACGCGGCTCTGGACGAAGAGCACCGGCCCCGGACTGTCATAGCGGACGACGGCTGCGATCACGCCGAGGACGAGCAACAGCACCGGCAGGACGGCTACCGTCAGGACGAGCTCGATGAACCGGCGGACGACGAGGTATTGCCGCGACGGCAGCAGGGCGCCGAATTCGTTGGGCGTGAGCCCGCCCAGCGGCGTGCGGCCGGTCAGCGACTCGACGATGTAGCGCCGGTCGAGAACAGGGATGCCGGCGATCGCCGCGTCGGCCAGCGCCTCGAGCTGGCCGTCGGGAAGGTCCGCGCTGAGGTCGGCCACGATGGCATCGACGCGCATCTGCCGGCGCTGGACCTCGTCGAAGTCGAGCCACCGGCAGGCGTGCAGTTCCGGCATCGTGGCGATCGACGCCTTGGGGATCACCGCGTAGTTGCGGATCAGGTAGCGGGCCCGCAGCTGGGCCGCCGCCGCCATCCAGAGCACCGTGAGGATGCCGCTGCCGAAGAGCTGGAAGCGCGAATAATCCTGGCGCAGCAACAGCAGGAGGGCCGCGATCAGGGCATAGGTGAGCACGGCGATCGGGGCGACGTAGCCCATGTTGCCCTGCAGGGTGGCGCGCGGAAAGGCGTCGAGCCGGCGGCCGCAGTACCAGACGATCGCATAGGCGACAGCCGTCGCCACGATGGTGAATTCGGTGGCGCCGAAGTCCTTCGCGAACGGCCCGGCGGTCGCATAGAGGGGGATCGGCAGAACGACGCAGAAAACGAATCCCAGCGAGGCATCGATCCACGCCTCGATGAACCGCTGCGGCGCCGACGGCATGGCCGGCGTCCGTTCAGGCAGCGATTCGACCGGCGTAGGTTCGACCGGGATGGCCATCGGCAAAGATTTTCTCCGTTTCCCTGGCGATGTGCAAAAGTTCGCACTGCCAGTGATACAATATGACGGCGCGAACGGAAACCGGCAACTCATACACGGTCACGAACGAGCGATGAGGCAAGGTTTGCTTGCCTTTTTTCCCCGTCGAACCGACAACGGAACGGCGGCACTGGCGATGAACCTCACGGGATCGGATCGGCGGAATGTGGATGTTTCGTGTGTCGGCCCTTTTACTCCGGCGCCTGCAGCCTAGGGCCCGATGACCGACATATCGATCGTCATCCCGACCTACAACCGGCTTTGGGCCCTGCCCAACGCCGTGCAGTCGTGCCTGACTGCGGCCGCGAAGGTCGAGGTGATCGTCATCGACAACGGCAGCACCGACGGCACCTGGGAGTGGCTCAGCCAGCAACCCGGCATCAGGGCGATCCGCATGGCCAACTGGGGCAAGGACTGGGCGATCGTCGAGGCGCTCAAGGTGGCGCAGGGCGACTATATCCGCTTCCTCGACTCCGACGATTGGCTGGCTGAAGGCGCCACCGACGAGCAGCTCCGGCTGGCACGCGTCAGCACCGCCGACATCGTCGTTGCCGGCTATCAGGACTGCGATGACGACTCCGGCAGCCTTCACGTCAATGACTGGGTGCCGTGCGACGACTTCATCGCCCAGCAGCTCGGCGAGGGCTGGTACTCGCACTACTCGGCGTTCCTGTTCCGCCGCGACTTCATCGCCGACATCCCCCACCGCCAGGACTTCGCATATATCGACGACCGGATGTTCATGATCGAGGTCGCGCTGCGCAAGCCGCGCGTCGCCGTCTACGACAAGCCCGCCTTCGTCCATCGCCGGCATTCGCGCGGACGCCTGCAATTCCCCGACGGCATCGTGAAGACCGTGCGGACGTGGCAAAGGATCATGGTGTACCGCAAGGCGCTCGCCATGCTGGCCGAATCGGGCGAGCTGACGCCCCGCCGCAAGCGGGCCGGATTGGGCTTCCTCTGGTCGGCGATGCGCGACCTTGCCAAAACCCACCCGGCGGACGCCGCCGAGGTCTACGACTGGATCTACGAGCTCGACGCCGGCTTCACGCCGCCCATTCGCCGCAGCCTCGCCCTCGCCTACCGGCTGCTCGGCTTCCGCCGGGCCGAGTGGCTGGTCAATCTGCGGCGCCGCTCGTGAGCCGGCGACCATGAGCCGGCGGCCGGCCGCGGCATGAGCCTTCGCGTCGTCCAGTGCGTCGGTTTCTACTTTCCCGATCCGGTCGGGGGAACCGAGGTCTATGTCCGCGACCTTGCGGCTTCCCTCCATGAGCGCGGCATCGAAAGCACGATCGCAGCGTCGACCACGGATCCCGAGCGCGAGTATCCGTGGGAAGGCGTCCCCGTTCACCGCTATCCGGCGTTCGGCGACCGGGCGCAATTCCAGCAACTCCTCCGGCAACTCGAGCCCGATGTCTTCCACCTGCATTCGTGGACGACCGGTGCCGGCCTCTCGCAGCTTCGCCATGCGGCCGAACTGGGCATTCCCTGCGTCGCCACGCTGCACGTCCCGGCTCCCCTCTGCATACGCGGCACGATGATGCTCGAGGGCAAGCGGCCGTGCGACGGCCGCATCGAGGAGAGGCGATGCGCCTACTGCTGGGCGCTCGAACGCGGCATGCCGGCGCCGGTCGCGCGCTTGGTTTCGCACCTGCCGACGTGGACGCCGCCAGCGTCGGTGACCCGGTCTCCCGCGCGCCGGCTCGCCACTCTGGCCTCGGCCCGCGCGATCGCGGCCAACCAGGCAGCCCGACTGCGGGAGCTCGCCAGGCTTTGCGAGCGGATCGTCGTGCCCAGCGAATGGGTGCGTTCGGCACTTCACGAGAACGCCATTGCCGACTCCAAGATCCTGCTCTGCGGCCAGGCCGCCAGCACGGCATTCGGCACCAGCCGGCGGCGACCGCGCGCCGCCGCCGGCAACCGCGCGCTCACCATCGGCTTCGTCGGCCGGATCGAAACCTACAAGGGCGTGCGGACCCTGATCGAGGCGATGGCGCTCGTCCCATCGCCGACGCCGCTGCGGCTGGTGATCGCCGGCACCGGCGACGATGCGCGGAACCTGCGGGCGATCGAAGCCGCGGCGGCCAAGGATCGCCGCATCGAACTTCTGGGCGCCCTGCCGCACGACGGCATCCCGGCCTTTCTCGACAGTCTCGACATCCTGGCCGTGCCCTCGCGCTGGATGGAGACCGGCCCCCTCGTCGTCCTTGAAGCCCAGGCGATGGGCGTGCCCGTCATGGGTGCCGATCTCGGCGGCATTGCCGAGCGCGTCCGCGACGGTATCGATGGCTGGCTGCTGCCCTTCGACGATCCACGGGCGTGGGCCGCCGCGATGCAACGGGCCGCGACCGATCCCGACGAGGTCGCGGCGCGCGCGGCCAACAGCATGCGAACCCGTTCAGGCAGCGACGTTGCGACGGAAATGGCCAACCTCTACGGCGAGGTCCATCAACGCGCGTGACCTAGGCCGCAGCGCTCCGGCGCGAGGACCTCTGGCGGTCGAACGCCTGGGCCCATCCCATGCCGAGCACGGCGCTGGTGACGAACCCGATCGCCGGGATCTGCAGGCTGAAGTCCACCATCGAATGGAAGATCGGCACCGCGGCGACGGCAAAGGCCGCCGCCGGCAGGACCCTGTAATGGTATTGCCGCCTGAACGCGGCGCGCAGGCTAAAACCCCAGGGCAGCAGCACGACGGCGAAAGCCGGGATCGCCGCGATGACGCCCAGCTCCACGATCGTCTCGATCGGCGTCGAATGGGCGAGGTCGTTCGGCTGGACGATCGCGGCCGGCTGCAGGATCGTATAGATGTCGGCAAAGCTGCCAAGTCCCCAGCCCAGCCAGGGCGAGAGGCCGATGGCCTCGAGCGACGTCATCCAGATGATGAAGCGGCTGCCGCCGTCGCCGGCATTCACGGCCTTGGTGAGCAGCGCGCCGCCCGCGATCACGCCGACCACGAACACGATGGCCGCCGCGACCCAGAACCAGCGGACGAGGTCGGGCCGCTCGTCCCACTGGCCGCGCATCAGCAGCAACACGAGCGCCAGCGCGCCGCCGACGCTTGCCGCAACGCCTGCCCGCGACGCCGACATCAAGAGCCCGCCGAGAAGGAAGAGGATGGCCACCAGCAGCGCGACCCGCGTGGCCGTCATCACCGACTCGAGCGTCTGGAAGTCGCGGCCATCGAAAGCGGAGCGTTCGCGGCGGCGGTCGGTGAGCGCCAGCGCCATCGCCGCGACCACGCCCATGCCGACGTAGCAGGCGAACGAATTGCTGTTCACGAACGAGCCCGACATCAGGCATCGGCCACCCTGATTGTAGAATCCGTACTTCTTGAGGTAGCTGCCGACGTAGCAGGAACCCGTCGTCACCTGCATGATCAGCGCGTAGACGACGACCAGCACGGTGCTGGCCACCAGCAGCGCCAGCAACAGCCGTGCGTGGCCGCGATCGCGACAGATGGCGCGCGCCATCACGAAGATCAACCCGCAGGCGATGCACTTCATCAGCCCGTTGCGCGCCGCGTCGACGGCGATGTCCGGCACCGCGGCATGGGCGCTGCCCAATATCCGGAGCGCCGAGGCATAGAGCCAGGCGCTGCCCGATGCCGGCGCGAACGACGCGCCCTGAAACAGCGCAAAGGCGACGACGAAAAGGAAGCAGCCGATCAAGGCCAGCAGCGGCCGGCGCTCGCGTTCGCCAACCTCGAAGCCGCGGCCCGCGCCAAAGCCCGCCGCCACGAGCACGGCCGCCAGCCCGATCACGATGGCGATCGGCGCCCAGGCCCAGTCGCGGTTGGCACCCATCGGGAGTGCCGCCAGCATGACCGGAGCGAAGAACAGGGCGATGACGAGATTGTCGGCCAGCCGTCGGATCAGCGGTCGTCGGCGCTCCTCCACGACCTGCTCGCCGGAGTCGTGCGACGTCATATCCCGTGCCTCTTGAAGTTTTCGATCTCGCGAGCGAGTTCTTCCTGGCCCTTCGGCTCGTCGCGCAGGAAGTAGCGCAGGAACAGCTCGTCGACCGGCGAACGGACGGCCGCGCCGAAGTAGCGCTTTTCCGAGCTGAGACGCCAGGTCATGACGACATACGCCTCCAGCCGCGCGCGCTCCTGCGGCGTGAAGGCCACCCAGTTGTCGAGGATCAGCCGCAGCCGCGCCGGCCAGATCGTGATCAGCAGCGGCGAGGTGTCGATCGACATCAGGAGCGCATCCACGACTCCGCGCGAGGTGCCCTGCAGCCCCTGCCGCACGGAGGCCAGCCGTGCCCAGGCAACGCCGCGGGCCGGCGCATTGCCGAGGCCGGCAACGAGATCGGCCTCCGCGCTCCGCAGCCAGATGACCCGTTGTTGCACCGTGAGGTCGAGCGTCGGCGTGAGGGCGCCACCGGCCACCAGTTCCGACCGCTGCAGGCGGCGGCCGGCGGCGGGATCGGCGGCGACAGCGAAGTTGAGCGCGGTTATCCCGGCGTCGATCTCGGCCAGGTTGACGGGCCGCCCGTTGCGCAGCTTGTAGAGGACTGCGTCGGCCTTCTGGGCCTGCCACGCGCCTTCGGCAACCGGCCAGGCCGCATAGACGAGGATGGCGCCAGCGAGTCCCAGGAGGCCGCGCAACAGCCAGTTGAGTGATTTCAAGACAGAGCCATCCCGAGACGAGCCGATCGCGGCAGTCGTTATACTAACTCAAAATGCCCAGCCGTGCACGGTCGGCCTCTATGCGCTCTTCCGATCGAAGGTCTTCAGCCCGAGCTTGCCCTTGGGCGAGAGCGCATAGACGCCGCGCTCGACGCGCTCGAACCAGCCATAGACGTCGTCCTGCAGAATCCTGGCGGCCTTGGGCACGTCGCCCGACGCGCGCAACGCCGCCACCTTCATCGGGCCATTGATCGCCAGCAACGCCGCGCAGCGCAGCGCCTCCTGGCGATAGGCGGTCATCAGCGGCGCGCGCATCGCCTGCCCGCCGAGGTTGGGATCGCCGACGCGCCGCGCATGCTCGCCCAGCATGCGGCCGGCCTTGCGCTTGTCGGGACGGGGCTTGTAGGGCGCCGGGTCGAGCACGACGTCGGCCTTCGCTCCGGCCACGACGATGAAGCCGAGACCCAGCCGGCGGCAGAGCTTGCGCACGTTCTTCATCTGCTTCGGCCAGACGCCGACCGCCAGATAGACCAGGTCGGTGAGCGCCAGCCGGTCGACGCCCTGCAGGACGAGGCCGAGGCCGAAGGCACGCTTCAGCTCGACCACCACGGGCGGCTCGGTGCCGCGCACCGCCACGACATCGCAGCCGCGCACCTCGCCCTTCACGACGTAGCCCTGTCCTTCGAGCAGCGCCTTCACCGGCGCGTAGAGGTCACTCTCCAACGGCATGCCGGGAAGAGTGTATCATGGCGGGGAAATTGAGCGCCACGCGGTGGCGCGCGGAGGCTATTCTTCACCCATGACCAGCCGCATGCCCACCCTGACAGAGATCCTGATCGCCATGAGCGTGGCCCTCGTCGTCGCCGTCTCGATCAGGTTCTACCGGGCCCGATCGGCAAAGCAGGCGCCGCCCCACGTCCACGACGTCTTGATGAGACGGGCGGAGGTCTACGCGAGCGAAAGCCCATTCCTCGCTCACCTCTGCCGGCAGTACCGGACGAACGGCCATCTCTCCGACCGCCAGGCCAAGACCGTCGCAAAGGCCATCGCGCGCCTCGAAGGAAACGGCACCTCTCGGAAGTGAGTGCCACTCACCATTTGATGCGCACGCTCGCCACGGACCGTTCGTGCAGGCCGTGATGGACGGCCTCGACATTGTTGCCGTCGGGATCGAAGGCAAAGGCCGCGTAGTAGCCTGGATGATATTTGCGCTCGCCGGGTCCGCCATTGTCGCGCCCGCCCGCCGCCAGCACGGCGGCATGGAACCGATCGACCATCGCGCGATCCTTGGCCTGGAAGGCGAACTGCGCGTGGCTCGACGTCTCGCCGACATCGACCCAGAGTTCGTCGGCGAAGAAGTAGCCCTCGCCCTCGACGATCGGGATACCCAGCACGTCCATCGCCGCCTTGTAGAAGCGTTTCGCCTTTGCGAGATCGCGCACTTTCAGATGAAGGTGGTCGATCAGCCGGCCGCGGTCGAGTTCCATGCCTGTCCTCCACGTCGAGGGTTGGTTGCCTGACGGAGGCAACGCCTTTGCCGCGAAGACAGTTCCCGCCCCTCAGTCGACGATGCGCACGTCGTAGCCGAGCGGCGCGCTATAGCCGCCGGCGACCGGCTCCCATCCGCGCGCGCGCATGCAGGACTTGAAGCGGCTGGCGCTGACCGCGGGCATCGGCTGTTCCCGGCCGGAGGCATCCCGGCTCACCACGCTCGCGGCCATGACGCAATCGTTGCGCGTGCCGACGAACGACTCGTAGCCGATGCCCAGTTTTCCCCAGGTCAAAGTGAAGATCTTGTCGTCGGGAACGGCCGGCGCGCAGGCTGCGGCCATCAGCAGCGGTGCAAGCACTGCTATCACGCGGCGAACACCACGCTCTGTCGACAACATCATGATCTCTCCCCTGTCCGCCGCCCTCTATCTCGCGCTAGTTTAGGGCGTGTCTCGCAAACGTGAAACCGTCTCGGCGCCGGCCGCCCGTCGCATCGCATTGGCCGCGCAGGGCTTCGGCGTGCCGCGGCCCGATGGCGCCACCAACGCCGGCCATGTCCGCCGCGCGATCGACCGCCTCGGCCTCCTGCAGATCGATTCGGTGAACGTGCTGGCGCGCGCGCACTACCTGCCGCTGTTCTCGCGCCTGGGCAACTACGACAGCCTCCATCTCGACCGCATGGCCTGGGGGCGCAAAGGCGCGCGCGGCCTGTTCGAGTTCTGGGCGCACGAAGCCTCGCTGCTGCCGGTGGCGAGCCATCCGCTGTGGCGCTGGCGCATGGCGCGCGCCGCGGCGTCGCACGCCGGCGACGTCAAGAACAAGCTGCACGTCTTTCGCCGCGACAAGGGCGCCTTCATCGACCAGGTCCGGCGCCAGCTCGTCGCGCGCGGCCCCCTCGCCGCCTCCGACCTCGAGTCGGGCACCGCCAAGACCGGTCCGTGGTGGGGCTGGAGCGATGCCAAGTACGCCATGGAGTGGCTGTTCTTTGCCGGCGAAGTGACGACCGCCTCGCGGCGCGGCGCCTTCGAGCGCGTCTACGACCTCACCGAGCGCGTGTTGCCGGCGCAAGTGCTGGCCTTGCCGACACCCGAACCTGACGCGGCCCAGCGCGAACTGGTGCGCATGGCGTCGCGGGCGCTGGGCGTCGCCACCGCGGGCGACCTGCGCGATTACTTCCGCCTCCCCGTCGCCGACTTCAAGGCACGGCTGGCCGAACTGGTCGAGGCGGGCGACCTGCTGCCTGTGTCGGTCGAAGGCTGGAGCCATCCCGCCTATCTCGACCCCAATGCGCGCCAGCCGCGCCGGATCGAGACGCGCGCGCTGCTGGCGCCGTTCGATCCGCTGATCTGGGAACGCGACCGCGCTCAGCGTATCTTCGATTTCTTCTATCGCATCGAAATCTACACGCCGGTCGCCAAGCGCACGCACGGCTACTACGTGCTGCCCTTCCTGCTCGACGACAAGCTCGTGGCGCGCGTCGATCTGAAATCCGATCGCGCCGCCTCCCGCCTGCTCGTCCATGCGGCCCATCTCGAGCCCGGCAACGATGTCGCGAAAGTCGCCGGGCCACTACGCGAGGAATTGCACCTGATGGCCGACTGGCTTGGACTGGAGAGCGTCGTGCTGCCACGCACCGGGGTGCTGGCCAAGGCGATGAATGGCCCAGCCCGACGGCGCTGAGATTTCGGCACGCGCGCCTTAAAAGAGGCGAATTCGGGGACATGATGATGAAGGCCCCTGTCGCACGACAGTTTCGGCAGCATCGCGAGGTCTGTCATCTGATGCCTGTCGAAGCCCCCAAATCGTCGGCAGTCGAGACGGCCCTGTTTGACGCCGAGCGCAAGGGCTTTCGCCTGGCCGTGCTCGGCCGGACCTGCGCCCTGGTCGCCCTTGCCGTCTTCTACGCCGCGGCCTTCCCCTGGCCGAACAACATGGCCATGGCGGCGGTGTTCCTGGCGGCGGCGGCCGTGGGCCTCGTGCCGCTCGCGCTGGTCGGCGGCCGCTTCGAACGCTCCGGGCGCTTCGCCTTCTTCGCTTTCGACATCGCGGCGATCAGCGCCATGCTCGCTTTCGCGCCCTTGAGCAGCGGCGGCGAAATTCCGCAGAACTTCATCTTCTTCTCCAGCCGCCACCACTACTACTACGTGGTCGTGGCCCTTTCCGTGCTCACCCTGTCGCCGGCACTGGTGCTGTGGACCGGCTTCTGCGCCGTGGCGGGATTTGCCGGCGCCACGTCCTGGATCGTCTCCGGCATGGAGCGGGTCTCGAGCTTCGGCGACCTCCCGCGCGGCCCCTCGCGCGAGCAGTTTCTGGCGGTCGTGTTCGATCCGGATTTCCTCGCGATCGCCGTTCGGGTCAACGAGGGCCTGGTGATCGCGCTTTCGACCGGCATTGCCGCCCTCGCCGTCCACCGCGCCCGCAACGTGGTCCGCGCCCATGCCGCCGCCGAGGAGAAGCGAAGCCGGGTCCAGCAGCTTCTCGGCCGCTACGTGCCGGCGCAGGTGGCCCAGCAGCTTGTGGACAGCGGCCAACTCGCGCCGCAGCTGCGCGAAGCCACCATCCTGTTCGCCGACATCGAGGGGTTCACGCGACTGTCCGAGCGCCTGACGGCGGCGCAGGTGATCGGTCTGCTGAACGGCTTCTTCGGCGCGGCGGCGATACGCGTCGAGGCCGAAGGCGGCATCGTCGTGAACCATGTCGGCGATGCGCTGATCGCGGCCTTCAACGCACCGTTACCCGTCTCGGACCATGCGGCACGCGCCGTGGGTGCCGCCCGTGCCCTGCAGGCCCTTGTATCGGGCCGGAACTTCGAAGGGCACCGGCTGCGTCTGCGCGTCGGCATCGCCACCGGCCCGGTCGCCGCCGGCACCGTCGGCGGGGCGACGAGCCAGACCTACACGGTCTACGGCGACACGGTGAACGTGGCGCAGCGCCTGGAACGGCTGAACAAGGAGCTCGAGACGGACTGCCTGATCTGCGGCACGACCTTCGCGGACGCGCAATCTGCCTGTGCCGGCGCGGTGCCGATGGGCGCCACACAGGTTCGCGGGCGCGAGTCCACCGTCGAGGTCTTCGCCCTGAAGTAGGATAAGACAGATTGACTTGCAGCCTATTTCCTACTACATGAAAGCATGATGTTCCGACGTCACCCGCTCGCCCTCTGTTCAGATTTCCATCAGGTGATTTTTTCCAACTGCGACGGAGTTTGAAAACGAGTCAGTTGGCGACTCCCGTCTCACCCCGGGCTGCCGCCCCATTCCGTTGCGAAATCAAGCGGTTGGCAGACGCCACACAACCCGGCTAACGACGGAAACAGCGTGTCTCCCTGACTCGCGGCCGAAAGCGCTCCACGACAGGAAATTGAAATGAACGATCTGGTTCTCAAAGGCGGGCGGCTCGTCGATCCCTCGCAAGGCATCGACAAGGTGACCGACATCGCCTTCGCCGGCGGCAAGGTCGCGGCGATCGGCGATGGGCTCGCTGGCACCGACGCGCGCGATGTCAAAGGCAAGATCGTCTCGCCCGGCCTGATCGACCTGCACACCCACGTCTACTGGGGCGGCACGTCCTTGGGTGTCGAGGCCGAGCTGCTGGCGCGCACCGGTGGCGTCACCACCTTCATCGATGCCGGCAGTGCCGGGCCCGGCAACTTCCACGGCTTCCGCAAGCATGTGATCGAGCCCTCGCCCGTCCGCATCCTGCCCTACCTCAATGTCTCCTTCCCCGGCATCTTCGCCTTCTCCAAGACCGTGATGGTGGGCGAGTGCGCCGACATGCGGCTGATCGATCCGCGCGAGGCGGTGCGCGTCGCGCGGGAGCACAAGGACCTGGTGCTGGGCATCAAGGTGCGGGTCGGCAAGTCGGCAAGCGCCGATTCCGGCATGATGCCGTTCCATATTGCCCTCGACGTCGCCGAAGAAGCCGGCCTGCCGCTGATGGCCCATCTCGATGCGCCGCCGCCGTCGCGCAACGAGGTGGTGAGCCTGATGCGCAAGGGCGATGTGCTGACGCACTGTTTCCGCCCCTTCCCCAACGCGCCGATCGCGCCCGATGGCAAGGTGCGGGAGGAAATTCTGGCGGCCCGTGCGCGCGGCGTGATCTTCGACATCGGCCATGGCGGCGGTTCGTTCGGCTTCGGCACGACGCGCGGCATGCTGAAGGCGGGCTTCCTGCCCGACGTCATCTCCTCCGATGTGCACGTGATCTCGATCGAGGGACCGGCTTTCGATCTCCTCACCACCATGTCGAAGTTCCTGTGCCTCGGCGTCGACCTGCCGACGGTAATCAAGCTCGCGACGGTCAATCCGGCCGCGGCGATCAAGCGGCCCGACCTCGGCACGCTGAAGGTCGGCAGCATCGGCGAGGCCACCGTGATCGATGTCACCAAGGGCAAGTTCGACTATGCCGATTCGATCGGCGAGCGCATGATCGGCGAGCAGCGGCTGCTCTCGGCCGGCGTGGTGCTGGCGGGCCGCTGGTGGCATCCGACTTGATCGACAAGCCTGAGCCCAGTTCCCCGGCCTGCCTCGCCCACGAGGCCGACGACGCCTACATGGGCTTCGCGGGCCGCGCCGAGATCGCGGCGTTCCTGGCCGGGCTAGAGACGGCTGACGCGGAGTCGATCCGGAAAATGCTGCCCCGGATTCGCGACGACGTGCTGCATAAGGAACTCAGCAATAAACTCAAAGACTTAGAGGGCTGAAATTTTTCGGGCCGACGTTGGAACTTCCACCAGCGGCTCTCCGTTGAGGCGATATGGTCGGGTATCTACCCGGCGTCGCCCCTGCTCCCCCGCTCAGTGACGCCAACCCTCCCCGCCCGGCCATTCAAGCCCGCTCCCGGTGAAACCCCGGGGGCGGGCTGCCTGTTTCAGGGAGCTGCCTCCAGATAGACCACGGCGAACAGGCGCTCGGGATCGGTCCAGGTCCGGTCGATCGTGAAGCCGGCGCTTCTGGCCAGGGCCGCGATGCCGGCGTCGTCGTACTTGTAGGAATACTCGGTGTGGACGCGCTCGCCTTCGGCAAAGGCGAAAGTCCGCCCCGCCACCGTCACCGTCTGGGCGCGCAGGCTGCGGAAGTAGATTTCGATGCGGCCTTCCATCGGATCGTAGAAGGCCTCGTGGGCGAAGGCCGAGAGATCGAAGCTGCCGCCCAGCTCGCGGTTCATGCGCCGCAGCAGGTTGAGCGTAAAGGCAGCCGTCACGCCCGCCGCGTCGTTGTAGGCATCGTGCAGCCGCCGCGGATCCTTCCTGAGGTCGACGCCCAGCACCATCGCGCCACGGTCGCCCAGCAGGCGTCGCGCGCGACGCAGGAAGGCCGTCGCATCCTGCGGTTCGAGATTGCCGATGGTGGAGCCGGGAAAGAAGCCGAGGCGTGGCGCACCGTTCACGTCGGCCGGCAAGGAGCCGAGCGCCATATAGTCGGCACACACCGGTTCGACGCGAAGCTCGGGATAGTCGCGCCGTAGCTGCGCGGCGGTCGTGTCGAGATGCTGGCGCGAGATGTCGATCGGCACATAGGCTGCGAGGTCGGGCATGGCGTCGAGCAGCAGCCGCGTCTTGACGCTGGAGCCGCTGCCGAACTCGACCAGCGCGCAGCCGGGGCCCGCCAGTCGCGCGAGCTCGGGTGTGCAGCTCTGAAGAATGCCGGTCTCGGTGCGCGTGAGGTAATACTCCGGCAGTTCGCAGATCGCATCGAACAGCTCCGAGCCGCGCGCGTCGTAGAGGAACTTGGCCGGTATGGCGCGCGGCGTTCGCGACAGTCCTGCGAGCACGGCGTCGCGGAATTCGGCACGGTCGCTCAGCTCGATGCGATCTTGAGCGAGCAGGGAAACGTTCATCAAAAATCCTCCGCCAGGCGAATGCCACCGAACATCCATCGCGCATCGGATGGGAAGAAGTTCCGATAGGTCGTGCGTATGTGGCCGGCCGGCGTGGCGCTGCACCCGCCGCGCAGCACCATCTGATTGGCCATGAACTTGCCGTTGTATTCGCCGATCGCGCCGGGGGGTTCGCGATAGCCGGGATAGGCGACGTAGGGACTGGCGGTCCATTCCCAGACTTCGCCGGTGCCCTGCAGCGACGGCGCCGCCGTCTCCCACTCGGCCTCGCGCGGCAGGCGCTTGCCCGCCCACTTGGCGAAGGCCGCCGCTTCGTAGGCGCTGACGTGGCACACCGGCTCCGATGGCTGCAGCGCGCGCAGGCCCGACAGCGTGAACGCATGCCAGCTTCCGTCCTTCATCTCCCAGTAGAGCGGTGCCTCCCAGCCGCGCTGGCCGACGCAGTCCCATCCCGCCGACAGCCAGAACTCCGGCCGCCGGTATCCGCCGTCCTCGATGAAGGCGAGATACTCGGCGCAACTGGTCGGCCGCGATGCCACGGCGAAAGGTTCGAGCCAGGTGCGATGACGCGGGCCCTCGTTGTCGAAGGCGAAGCCTTTCCCCTCGTGCCCGATCTCGACCAGACCGCCTTTTGGGCGGATCCAGTCGAGCGGCTGGGCGTCCGACACGACGGCATGCGCGGCCGATCGATAGGCCGGGCGCAGCGGATTGAGCGACAGCATGTGCTTGGCATCCATCAGGATCAGCTCCTGATGCTGCTGCTCGTGATGGAGGCCAAGTTCGACCAGCGCAGCCACGTTGGCCGCGCCGCGCTCCAGCAGCTCGGTCATGGCGCCAGTGACATGGCGGCGATAGGCCATGATCTCCTCGACACCGGGCCGCGAGAGCAGCCCGCGCTGCGGCCGCGGATGACGCGGGCCCACGGCCTCGTAATAGGAGTTGAAGAGATACTCGTAGGCCGGATCGAAGACGCGGTAGCCCGGCGCGTGCGGCCGCAGCACGAAGGTCTCGAAGAACCACGTTGTGTGCGCCAGATGCCACTTGGTCGGACTGGCATCCGGCATCGACTGAACGGTCTGGTCCTCGGGCGACAGCGGCGCGGCGAGCTGCTCGCTCCGTCCGCGAACGGCCAGGAATCGCGCGACCGGCACAGCACTCCCGGTCTCGCCCCCGGCCTCGGTGGCCTGCGTTAGCTTGTTCGACACGACACCTCCGCACCGCACGCAATGACGCCGACGATAGCGGGTTGCAATGCGCTCGCCGCGCACCCACTGTCGACAGCCTCCGCCTGTCCACCAGAGAGACGCAAGTGCCGATTTGCGAAATCGACCCATGGCGCACTCAATATTTCGAGAGTGCGAAATGTCCCGCCGACATCTTCATTCCTACTGAGGACAGCGACGCCTGGACCTGGAATCCCGCGCACCGCTGGGTCTACGACAAGCTGGCAGTGGCCGCGAGCCAGGGTCTCGAGGCCGCGCCGCACGGCGTAAGCCCTTCCGCCTATCCGGTCTTCTCCAAGCCGATCTACAACCTCAAGGGCATGGGCGTCGGCAGCCTCGCGCTCCACTCCGAGGCCGACTATGCCGCCGCCTACCAGGCCGGCCACATGTGGAGCACGCTGCTGGAAGGCGATCACGTAAGCAGCGACGCAGCCATCGTCGACGGCGTGCCGCACTGGTGGCGACATGCCAGCGGCCAGGCCAGCGGCGACGGCACCTTCGACCATTGGGAAGTGCATGCAGTGCCAGCATCTGCTGTCGAGGAATGGTGCGGCGCCTGGTGCCGTCGTCACCTCGCGGGATACACCGGCATGGTCAATCTCGAAACCATCGGGGGACGCATCATCGAGGTTCATCTGCGCTTCGCCGATCAGTGGCCCGATCTCTACGGCGAAGGCTGGGTCGAGGCGCTGGTCCGGCTCTATGCGACGAAACAATGGAGGTTCGACGATTCACGCCGCCGCGCCGGCTACAGCGTCGTGCTGTTCGTCCCGCACGGGCCACGCTACCGCCATCCGCCACTCGCCCTGCAGCAGGAAATCACCAGCATGCCCGGCGTCTCCAGCCTGCAGATCGCATTCCACGAGGAGCTGGCCGCGGACCGCCACGCCATGCCGCCCGGCGGCTTTCGCGTCGCCATCGTCAATTGCTGGGACCATGCCGCCGGCAGCGCGGCGCGTGAGCGGCTACGGACTCACTTCTCTAAACCTGCCTAAAGATTCCTTCGCAGCAGCCCGGCAAACAGGCTGATCACGAACAGGACCAGCGCGATCACGAACAGGATCTGCGCCATGCCCGTCGCGGTCGAAGCGATTCCGCCGAAGCCGAAGACGGCGGCCACCAGCGCGATCACGAGGAACATTACCGCCCAGTACAACATGACTTTCTCCACTGATGGCTCGACTTAGAGGCTGAAGGGTGAACGTGCCCGCAACCCGGCCGGTTCCGACGCGTTGATTTCGCAGAAGGTCCTGCATTAACCATCGGAGGCGTCATGGAACGCGAACTCACACCGATTGAAGCGCGCGGCGGCGTCGTCAGCGGCCGCATCATCACCATCCTGATCATCTCGACGACGGCCGCGATCATTGCGCTGGGCCTTGCCTGGCTCCTCGTCTTTTCAAGGACGTAGGAGTCCAGATCGGGCTAAAATACCCGTCATGAAATCGCTCTTGATCGGCTATCTCGCGGCCCTCGTCACATTGGCGATCCTCGACGCCCTGTGGCTGGGCGTGGTCAGCCGCGAGTTCTACAAGGCGCGGCTGGGCCAGCTTCTGCTCGAGCAGCCTCTGTGGTGGGCAGCGATTCTCTTCTACCTGATCCACGCCGCGGGCGTTGCCGTGTTTGCCGTGCCGCCCGCCGCGGCCGCCGGCACATGGACGGCGGCCGTGCTCTACGGTGGCCTGTTCGGCTTCTGCGTCTACGCGGCCTACGACCTCACCAACCTCGCCACGTTGCGGGGCTGGCCGATGGCCGTCAGCCTGGTCGATCTCGCCTGGGGTGCCGTCGTGACGGCGGCGGCCACCCTCGTTGCCTTCCTCGTCGTGCGGGCCGTTCAGGCGTCCTGAGGACGAGTATCGTCGTACTCCGGATGACGGCGCACGAACGCGGCCACGAAACTGCAGGCAGGGACGATCTTGAGGCCACGCTTGCGGGTATCGTCCAGCGCGGCGCGCACGATCGCCGCGCCGATCCCCTTGCCCTCGTCTGCCGGCGGAACCTCGGTATGGACGAACACGAGGCTGTCGCCTTGCCGGCGATAGACCGCGATCGCCATCCCGTGCTCGGTGTCGACCTCGTAGCGGCCTTGCGCCTCGTTGTGCCGCACTGCCGCCATCAGCGATCGACCTCCCAGAACATCGGGTACGACGACTGGATCATTCCCTTGAGATCGCTTCGGTAACCCGCCGCGATGCTGAACTGGCCCCACATCACCGACGGCGTCAGCTCGTAGGCCACGATCTGGATCTCGGCGGCAATCCGCTTGCGGTCCTCGAGCGTCGCGGCCTGGGTGTAATCCTTCAGCAGCTTGGGAATGCGCTCGTCGCACGACCAGCCGGGAAAGTCGTTGCACGTCGCGGCGACATAGAAGTGCGTGAGCGGCGAGAACATGTCCGTGCCGTTGGAGTAGACCGGGAACATCGACCAGCCGTCCTTCTTGGCGCGGCGGGCAAGAATGGTCGGCCAGTCGCGCGGCTGCTGCTCGACGGTGAAGCCCACGTCACGCATGTTCTGGGCGAGCACGCGGGCCGCGGTCTGGCTGATCGAGCCCGCGACCTCGAGGATGATCACGGGTTCTCCCTTGTAGCCCGACGCCTTCAGTTCGGCTCGGGCGGCGGCCAGGTCGAGCTTGGCGCCGGCCGAGCCCGCGTCGGTGCTGAGCGGCGTGCCGCACATCCAGAACGACGGGCAGGACTTGGCGCGGAAGCGATCGGGAACGCCGATCGCCGTCAGCGTCGCATCCTGGTCGGCGAGCTTCCACAGCACGCGCCGTACCGCCGGATTGTCGAAAGGAGGTGCTGCATGGTTCAGCCGGAAATTTCCCTGGAACTGATGCAGACCACCCAGTCCCATCAGCTTCACACCCCGCTCCTTCTCCAGCAGCGGCAGCATGTCGAACGGGAGGTATTGCATGTAATCGATCTCGCCCGCCATCAGCGCATTGGCGCCGGTGGACTGATCGGGCATCACGCGCAGCACGAGCCGGTCGATCTTCACGTGCTTGCCGCCGGCGAGGAAGTCGGCCTTCTCCTTGCGCGGCACGTAGTCGGGATTGCGCTCCAGCACCATCGCGTTGCCCGGCCGCCATTCGCTCTTCACGAAGCGGAACGGGCCCGAGCCGATCGGCTCGGGGATACGCTGGTCGGCCGGTGTGGCCGCAAGGCGCGCCGGCATCATCGCCGGCAGCGGTGCGTTCGGCTTGCCCAGCACGTCGAGCAGCAGCGGGAACGGCTGCTTCAGCACGAGCTTGAAGGTCTTGGCATCGACCGGGGCGAGCGATTCGGTGTCGGCCAGAAGCATCTTGCCGAGCGCGTCGCGGGCGCCCCAGCGCTTGAGCGACGCCACGCAGTCCTCGGCCGTGACCGGCGTGCCGTCATGCCACTTGAGACCGTCGCGGAGCGTGAAGCTCCAGGTGAGCTTGTCGCCGCTGACCGTCCAGGTGTCGACCATCTGCGGCTTGATCTCGCCGGCTTCGTTCATGGCGAAGAGCATGTCGAAGACATGAAGCGAGAATGAGCGGGTGATGGCCACCGTGGTGGCATGGGGATCGAGGATCGTCGCCTCGGACTCGAGCACCACCGTCAGCGACTTGGCCGCCCGCGCCTCGCGCGACCCGATCAGCGACGTCGTCGCCAATGCCGCACCCGCCGCCAGTGCCGTCCGCCGTCCCAATTGCCCGCTACGCATTCAAAGCCCCCTGTCTGACAAGTCGGCAGCGTAGCGGCGTTTGGGCACAAACGGAAATAGGCCGGCCCTGCGTTTTCGCTGGCCGGCCCACGATATTCTGCCCTGCGCGAGCTGCGCTAGGCTGGCGACATGATGCGGCACAACACCTGGTCGACGAACAGATCGACGCGTGGGCCATACACGGGCACGCCCAGCCGTTCACCCGGACCCGCTGGCGGGATGATCACCCGCGTGTCCTCGACCTTGCGGCCGGCATTGGTGAAAGTGCAGCCGACCACCGGATTGACGACATCTGCGCTGTTGTTGGTGATGTAGATCACCGTCAGCCAACGCTCGCCCGGCACCGCCTGAAGAGACGCACCATCGAGGGTGGCGATCGGAACGCTCGGCCCCGCCGTGATCGGCAACACACCCATCAGGTTGGCGCGCGGGCGCTGGACCGTGACGCCCTCGACGACCGCCATTTGACTGCGCGGATCGAAGGCCTTGTCCCGCTCGGACATCGGCGGAGCAGGCTTGTTGTCCTGGCTCACTGTCTCAGGCGTCCAGACCTTGCCAGTCCGTTCATCCCGGAACTGGCCCGCGGTCTGCGCCAGGGCAGATGCTGCCAGCACCAAGGCGAGAGCGCCTGCAGCAGCCGCCGTGGCGACAAGAGTTGCGCGCGTCATCATTATCCGCCCGCTACATGTCCTTCATGCGACGCGTCTCCCAGGTGCTCACCTGGGCCTCGGCTTCCTGCTCGGTGATGCCGTAGCGCGTCTGGATCTTGCCGACGAGCTGGTCACGGCGACCCTCGATGGCCAACAGGTCGTCATCCGTGAGCTTGCCCCACTGCTCCTTCACCGCGCCCTTGCTGGTCGTCCAGCTGCCCTTGATCTTTTCCCAGATCGTCCTGGCATCGGACTGTGTGGTGGTCTGGCCGCTCGTCTGGGCCTGCACGGCCAGCGGCACGGTGGCGGCTGCGATGCAAATGGCGACGACTGCAAGAGTACGCATCGGAATCTCCTGTCTGAGGTGATTGGTGGTCAGGCAACGAGGGGCGCCGACCAAAGTTGCGTCCGGCAGCAGGCGAGAACCCGGTCAGGCCGCGATCACGACCACAGCGACCGCAGGAACATCGCAACCGGCACAACGATCAGGATTGCCACATATAGGTCCAGCAATTCCCCGTCGAGCAGCCGGTTGACCGTCCGTTCGTTGGTTCCACTGTTGGCCTGCCTGTGCGGAGTTGTGACACTCATTTCGCCCTCCGAGGATGACAATCTCCGCCATATAACGTCGGCGACGTCGGCGGGTTGCCGAACCAGAATCAGGAGGGCGTGGCGGTCCGGGCGGCGTGATTGAGGGCCTGTTCCAGGTCGATTGCCGAATAGGGCTTTGTGATGAACTGATGGCCATCCGCCTGCCCGTCGGGCCGACCATAGCCACTGGCAATTACCACCGGCAGCCTGGGAAATTGCCGGTGTACTTCAGCCGCGAGTTCCTCGCCGCTCATCCCCGGCAGACCGAGATCGGTCAGCAACAGGTCGAAGCTGCCGTCCCGCGCCAGCAGGTCGAGGGCCTGTTCGGCACTGCCGACGCCCGCCACCGAGCAGCCGAGTCGAACCAGCATGTCGGAAACCGACATGCGGAGGACGACCTCGTCCTCCACCAGCAGGATCCGCCGAGGCAGAACCGCGGACATGGCGTCGGGCATGGCCTCCGGCGTCGTTGCGGACGGCTGCCGCGGTATCCGCCGCGCGGACAGCACGCCCCGCACTTTGGCGGCCAGCGCGTCGGCGCCATAGGGTTTGACGATCATCGCGTGGTGAGATTGGCCGGACTCGGGAATAAGGTCTCTGGCGTACCCAGACGTAAGGAGCACCGCGATGCCCGGCCGCAGACTTTGCGCCAGCGTTACCATTTCCATCACTGGCAGCGTGCCAGGCATCACGATATCGGTGAACAGGAGGTCGAATTCCGCATCCTTGTTCAGCAACGCCGCCGCGGCATCGGCGTTTTCCACGGCGGTCACGCGATAGCCCCAGCCGCCGAGCATGTCGACCACCGCTTGCCGCACGTCGTCGTGGTCCTCGACCACGAGAATGCGCTCCCGGCCGGTCGGTGCGACCGTTGGGTCCGTGGCGTTCCCGACGACCGCGTCGAGCGTACGTGGCAGATAGAGCTTCACGCTGGTGCCCTGCCCAATGGCGCTGTCGATCCGGATATGACCGTTGGACTGACGGACGAAGCCGTACACCATGCTGAGGCCCAAGCCGGTGCCCTTGCCGTCGCGCTTGGTCGTGAAGAACGGATCGAAGGCCTGCGCGGCGACTTCCGGCGGCATGCCGGTACCCGTGTCGCTGACCGCGACGAGCACATAGGCGCCCGGCGTCACGTCGGGGTGCAACATCGCATAGCTCCGGTCGAGGGTGACGTTCGACACCTCGACCCTCACCGTGCCGCCGTCCGGCATGGCGTCGCGCGCATTGATCGCAAGATTGAGGATCGCATTCTCGAGCTGACCGGAGTCGATCCGCACATTCCATGGATCGTCGGGCATCGCCAGCTCGATGGTGATGCGCTCGCCGAGCGAATGCCGGAGCAGGTCAGCGAGATCCGACAACAGTCGCGCGACATCGGTCGGCTGCGGCGCCAACGGCTGCCGCCGGGCAAACGCCAGGAGCTGCTGTGTCAGGCGCGCACCGCGTTCCGCTGCCGCCGTCGCACTCTGCAACCGCGCCACGACTCCGGGGTTGTCGCCCACGTCATCCTTCATCAGGTCGAGGTTCGTCCGGATGACCTGCAGGATGTTGTTGAAGTCGTGCGCCATACCCCCGGTGAGCTGGCCCGTGGCCTCCATTTTCTGGCCTTGCCGCAGGGCCGCCTCGTCCCGCAGTTGCTCGGTGACGTCGACGCATCGCACTACCGCGCCGCCACCCGACATCTCGCCGCGCGACACCTCGTATTCACGCCCCTCGTGCGAGACGCGCGCGGTCAGCGACCGGTCGGGCGCCTCGACGTCAAGGTTCAACGGCTCGAGCAAGGCACGCATGGCCGGCAAGCGGCCCGACAGCAGCTGCTCTCTCGTCAAGGGGCCGCTCCTGACGGGGTCCCAGCCCGCGAGTTGCGCAAAGGGCTCATTCCAGGCCACGACCGACCCCTCGGCGCCGATCACGCAGATCGGATCACGCAGGCTCTCGAGGGTCGTCTTGAGCAGGCTCGAACGGGCAAGAAGGTCATGTTGCGCACGCTCCAGTCGACCGGCGCCGCCGACGATGATGACGATGCCGGCGATGAGGCACACGAAGGCGCCGCCCATGACCAGCAAGCCCGCGATGTCGGCCTTGTCCTGCTCCGAGCGCAGCGTTGCGAGCCGACGGGCGAGCAACAACCGCTGGCCCTCGATAAACACGTCGCCGATGCGACGAATCCGCTCCAGTGTCGCAGCCGATGTGCCGGTGCGGGCAAGGGCAAGAGCGGCGTCTCGTCCATGGATCTGATAGACGGCCACGGTACTGCCGAGCGATTCCAGTTTTTCACCGACGAGGGAACGGAACTCCCTGACCTGCTGCGTAGCATCGGGGTTGGTGGAAGCAGCGGCCTCGAGCTGGCGGAGGCCGGCCTCGATGCGCAGACGGGCCCGCTCATAAGGCTCCAGGTTCGCCATATCGCCGGTCAGCAGATAACCTTTTTGACCGATCTCCGCGTCCTGCAGCGCGACCACGGTATCGCGCATCAACGACATGGTCTCATAGTTCCCGACCACCAGGCGCTGATGCCGGGCGGCGGAGTTGGAATGGGTGATGGCCAGCATTGCGCCGGTCGCGATCACCACGGCGACCGTCAGTCCGACAATCAGCCCGGTCAAACGCGCAGCCCGTGGCACGCTAGGCATCTGCGCCCGGCTCCTTGGCCGTCGGGAAGGTCAGGACGACCCGTGTGCCTCCGCCATCGCGCGGCGATATCGTCACCTCGCCGCCAAGCTGCATCGCCAGGCCGCGGATCAGGGTCAACCCGAAGACACCCCGCCCGTCCGACCGGACCGGCCCACTCCCCTTGTCGAGGCCGTTGTCCTCGATGACGAACGTGACCTGATCTTCGCGTTCGGCCGCCTCGATCCGAATCTCCGGCGTGGCGACGCCGCTGAAATCGTGATCGAGGGCGCCGCTTACCACTTCAGTCACGATCAGGCCGACCGGAATGGCCGTGTCGGGGCCGACCGCCATGATCGGGGCGCGGATATGAAAGCGCGGCGTCAGACGATTGTCGTGCACACCGCCAACCGAGATCTGACGCACCAGATCGCTGATGAAGCGCTGGAAGTCGACCAGGGCCCAGCTCGTCCTCTCATAGAGATGCCGATGCAGGATCGAGAGGGTGAGAACCCGGTTCTGGGCGTCGCCAAAGAATCGACGGATGCGTGGCGAGCGGATTTCACCGGCCTGCAGGTTAAGCAGGCTCGAAATCATCTGGAGATTGTTCTTCACCCGGTGATGAATTTCGCGAAGCATATGATCGCGCTGCTCCAGCCCGGCCCTCAGCTCGGCCTCCCGGCTCGCGATCGCCTCCGCCATTGCCGTCACGCCCTCTCCGACGGCCGTCAGTTCCGGAGTCCAGGGACGCACCGGAACGAAGGTGCCCGGTTCGCCCCGGGCGACCTTGCCAGCAAAGTCCCGGATGTAGCGCAACGGACGGACACACCAGCGGTCAGCGCCGAACCAGACTGCAAGCAGCACCAGGATGAGGGCCAGCATGACGAGCAAAAACGCGGCTCCGGTCCGGGCAAGCGACAGGATTTCATCCGCTGCGGGCGCTGCGGCGATGGCGAAGATGGCATTTCCCGCCAAGGGCCGGAGGCTGAAGGCGTAGAGCATGCCATCCTGGCCATACTCCCGGAAGCTGGTCTGCCCGCCCACGATCGCCGCGGCGATGCGGGCAGTCACCGGCAGCGCGCGCACCATCTCGGCAGTGCCGCCGATAGAGGCCCCGGCGCGATCGACCAGTGCCACCGCGATGCCGCCGTCGGCCTGTACCGGCAGCACCCTGTCGGCAAGATGCCTGAGCGAGATGCCGATGGCGCACATGCCGCTGAACTCGCCATTGCGCAGGATCGGCAACGCCGCCGGCATGACGCTCAGCGCGGTCACCCTGCTCGCGATCTGGGCGCCGACCGAGAATGCCTTCGTGTCGCGGACGTGCCGAAAAATCTCGCGGTCGGAAAACCCCATGCCGACCACGGTGACGGTACTCGAGCAGCGCGCGACACCCTTGTCGTCGGTGACGATCGCCGAGGAGTACTCCGCCGGAAAGGCTTGCAGGATCCGCGCGAAATAGACCTCGCAGCCCGTGATGTCGGCCTGGGTCGCCTCCGCGCTCGCACTGCTCATTACGGCGCCGTCGGAACACGCGGCAACCAGCAGCCGTCGCGTGCCCTCAATCAGAACACTGTGGCGCGAGACGGCAAGCTCAGCCGCGGTCGCCACCGCCTCGCTGCGCTGCCGTTCCGCAACTCTCGTCTCGTTGTCGGCTTGCCATGCTGCGAGCCCGAGGACCGGCAGAAACACCGCGCTCACCAGAAGGACCAGCTTCGAGCGCAGCGACCATCGGGCCAACACCGGCCGCGCCCGGCTCAGATGGACACTGTGTGGAGCGCCTGGGCGATCGCCGCGCGAAGAAGGTCGGGGTCGAACGGCTTCGAAATGACGAAGGCCGGCTCGATGCGTTTGCCGGTCAGCAACCGCTCGGGAAAACCGGTCACAAAGATGACCGGCACAGTCATGGCCCCCATGATCTCGTTGACGGCAGAGATACCGCTGTCTCCGCCACGAAGCTGGATGTCGGCCAGCACGAGGTGAGGCGAATGTTTCCGGGCGAGCTCGATCGCCGCTTTTTCCGTTGCCGCGATGCCCACGACCTCGTGACCCGCGTTACGGACGATGTCGGCGACGTCCAGCGCGATGATTGCTTCGTCCTCAATCACCAGGACGCGAACCGACGCCACGCGCTGCAATTCCCGCCGCGCGTCCTCCAGGCCGCGTTCGGCCGTATCCACATCGACGCCGAGGATTTCCGCGGCATCGCCCACCGTGAATCCCTCAAGCACTGTCAAGAGCAGGACCTGGCGCTGCAGAGGCACCATATCCGTGAGCGATTCCTTCAGGCGGCCGCTGACGCTTTCCGCACTACCGCCGCCCTCCAGCCCGCCGAACGGCTGTTGAAGGCTATGGAACAGTTTGAAGACACCCAGTTTGGTATCCGCGGCCTTGGCGATCAGCCCGGGCTGGCGCACGGCCACTTCAGCGCAGAGCCGGACCCATTCGTCGCCCCGTTGCTGGGAGCCGCTCACGGCCCTGGCATAGCGGCGCAGAAAAGGCAGCGTCCTGGTGATTGCTTCGGACAGATTCTTCGTCACGGACTCATCTGGCACGTCGTTCTCCCTCTATCCGCAACACGAAGCATAGGCACGCGTGACATGACTATCCAGAGGTGTACCAGAGTACGGCCGCCGGCTCGTCACATTGACGCTGATCACAAATCACGTCGATGGCTTCTTGATCGATCTTCGCCCCGCACGAGGTCGATAGATCATGGCCGTACCCTAGTGGAGCCAGCCTAGCGCCCACATCAGCAACAGGACGGGAATGGGAACTCCCACAAGCCACAAGAGCGCCGCGCGTCCCATGCTTCATTCTCCTCGAGGGTGCGTTGACTCGAATACCGACATGAAAACGCCCGAGGACCCGATCGGTTCCCGGCAAATCGCCGGGAACCGATCGGGTTGCGGCGCTACATACGGCCGATCCAGCTGTTCACCTGGCGCTCGGCTTCGTCCTTGGCCAAGCCGTAACGCTCCTGGATGCGACCAACGAGCTGGTCCTGCTTGCCGCCGATCACGGTGATGTCGTCTTCCGTGAGCTTGCCCCACTGTTCCTTGACCTTGCCGGCGACCTGCTTCCAGTTGCCTTCGATCCGATCCCAGTTCATGACGCGTTCCTTTCGGTTGGAGTGTCGCGTGCCCGCGGGTTCGGAGCTAACGTGAGCCTGAACGAGGAGGTTGCTTGTGGGAGTTTTCCCTGGCGCAGAGCGCCGGACTGCCCACATTGAGCGGAGTGCGCTCGCGATAGCACCGCTTCCAGAGGAAATGCCTGCTCGATGATAATGGACGATGTCGTGGCGCTGCTTCCGGACCTGCGCGCCTTCGCGCGCTTCATGTGCCGCGAGCGCGAGGCCGCGGACGATCTCGTGCAGAACACCGTGCTGGCGGCCCTCGACAAGCAGCACCAGTTCGAGCCGGGGACCAATCTCAAGGGCTGGCTGTTCACGATCATGCGCAATCGCTTCTACTCGGACCTGCGCTCCCAGCGCCGCCGCCCGGTGGGAGCGGACTCCGACCAAGCCGAACCGCTCACCGCGGTCGACAATCCCGAAGCGACCGTCGCCATGAAGGAACTATCGTCGGCCCTGTGGCAGCTCAGTGCGCAGGCCCGTGAAGCACTCATTCTGGTGGGAGCCGGCGGCTTTTCGTACGAGGAGGCCTCTCGTCTCTGTGGCTGCACGGTCGGCACCCTCAAGGTGCGGGTTTCGCGCGCCCGCAAGCAACTGGCCCTCAAGTTAAATGAATAGGTGGTTAAAATATCGTTCTATTTCAATGACTTAAGATAAGATAAATCCGGTGTAACCTTTCACCCCTCCTCGGCATTACTTCAATACACAACGTACGAGGAGAGAAGTACATGGCCATCGACACTTCGACGACCGCCCCTTCGACCACCAACGACGTTGGCGATTTTCACGGGCAGCTGACGGCAATTCTGCCGCGCTTGCGGATTTACGCATTGTCGCTGACCCGCAATCGCGACTCCGCCGACGATCTGGTCCACGACACGGTGATCAAGGCTCTGGCCGGTCGCCAAAGTTTCCAGCCCGGCACCAACCTGGCGGCCTGGCTGTTCCGCATCCAGCGCAACGAATTCATCTCCGGCCTGCGGCGCCTGCGCCCGACCGTTCCGGTCGACTCGACGATTGCCGAGACGCTGTCGCACCCGCCGCACCAGGAAAGCGGCCTGATCATGCGCGAGTTCCTGACCGCCTTCTCCAAACTGGCGCCGACACAGCGCGAGGCCTTGCTGCTGGCCGTCGTCGAGGGCCTCCCCTACGAAACCATTGCCGCGCACACCAACGTTTCGGTCGGCACGGTCAAGAGCCGCATCTCGCGCGCCCGTGACCGCCTGGAGCACCTGCTGGTTGACGGCGATGCGCAGCAGTCGTCGGCCGACCTCGCCGACGGCGACACTGCCCCGACTGTCCGCTCCTCTTCCGCCAGCCTCTGAACGCTCCAGTGGCGAGCCAATATCTGCGCAAGGTTCGAAAGTGTGGCATAGTCGGCAGGCGTTTGGGGGAGTGCAATGGACCGGACAGGGCCCCGTGGAATGGTCTGCCGTCGGGCAAAGGTACGTCATGGCAGGTGACGACAAGCTGCGCCGCGGCCGGGCCGGTGAAACGGCCCGGCCCGGCGTGAAGGCTTCGGACGAGCGCCCTTTCGATCTTTGGCTGCAGAAGCAGTTGCACGCGATGTACGACGAGATCGCGAGCGAACCGCTGCCGACGGACCTGCTCAAGCTCATCGATCGCGACGCCGCCAAGGCGGCCGGGTCCGGAAACGACGACGTCACGGAGCCGCGGAGCAAGAAGTAGCGTCGCGGAACCGCGGCGATGGCGATCCGTTGTTGGGGCTCACCCGACGGAGGCCGCCATGATGACCGCCGAAGACAAGAAGAAGGCCTTCACGACCCCGAGCAGCGTGTTCAGGCACCCGGCCTAGGTCGTCGACTCCCGGGACTTCGACCTGGCCGAGAAGACCCGGATACTCAAGCATTGGGAACTCGATGCCCGCCTCCTCCAGGTCGCGACCGAGGAAGGCATGGGCGGCGGCGAGCACAGCCTGTTCTCCGACGTGAAGAAGGCGCAGCAGCGTCTCGATGTCGATCATCTCGCGGAAGACGGTGCGCCGACCAAGGCCGGACCGTAGCGGCCGTCCGGGATCAGACCGGACGGCGGGCGGCGACTTCGTTCTGCACGCAGCGATCGTACGGCGCCGTGCCGCGCGGCAGGCCGTACGACAGGCAGGCTGTCTGCGAATCGGCCACAATCTGCGCCTCGCTATAGCCGACGGGCGCGCGACCATAGCGGCGCTGATCGGCAACGCGTTGCTGGCAGCGAGCATAGTCGGCCGATGACGCCGTGTAGCCGTAGCTCGTGCAGGGATCGTCGGCGACGACCACGGTTCGATTTTCGACCGCACAGGCCCCGGCGGACAGGGCGACAAGGGCAAGCACCAGCGCCTGTTTCAGCATATGCAACCTCCTTAGGCAGCGGAGCGCCGCCCCTGGCTGCTAACGGCCACGGCTGTTTCCGGTTCCGCCCGTCGGCTATACAGGGCGCGCATCGAGGGGGAGGAATTAACGATGAAGCTGTTCGATCTTTCCGGCCGCGTGGCCATCGTCACCGGCGGCAACGGCGGCATTGGCCTCGGAATGGCGAAGGGCATGGCCGAGGCCGGCGCCACGATCGTCGTCGCCGGACGCGACGCGGCGAAGAACGCCGCCGCCGTGAAGGAGATCCAGGGCCTCGGCGCAAAGGCCAGCGCGATCGCCGTCGATGTCCTGAAGGAGGACTCCTGCCACGCCCTGATTGCCGAGACGGTCAAGCAGCACGGCCGGCTGGACATCCTGGTCATCAACGCCGGCATGAGCATTCGCAAGCAGCCGCAGGACTTCACGGCGGCGGAGTGGCACATGGTCCTCGACAGCAATCTGACCAGTGCGTTCCTGTGCAGCCAGGCCGCATATCCGGCAATGAAGAAGGCTGGCGCCGGCAAGGTGATCAACATCGGCTCGATGATGTCGATCTTCGGGGCGGCCTTCGCGACCGCCTATGCCGCCAGCAAGGGCGGCATGGTGCAGATGACCAAGGCGATGGCCACCGCGTGGGCCAAGGACAACATCCAGGTGAACTCGATCCTGCCCGGCTGGATCGACACCGCCCTCACCCGGCGCGCGCGCGAGCAGGTGGAAGGCCTCCACGAATCGGTGCTCAAGCGCACGCCGGCGGCGCGCTGGGGCGTGCCCGGCGATTTCGCCGGCATCGCGGTGTTCCTGGCTGCACCGGCCTCGGATTTCGTCACCGGCGCCGCCATCACGGTCGACGGCGGTTATTCCGTCCAGGCTTGAGGTCGTCCCTAGGGCGACTCGACCCGGCAGGTAGCGCGGTCGACGAAGAGGCTGGTCTTCGGCCCATGGACGGTGACCCCGACGCGCACGCCACCGCCGACGGCCGGAACGAGGACGCGCGTCTCCTCGACCGGCTTGCCGGCATTCGAGAACTGGCAATGCAGCAGCGGCACGATGGTCCTGTTGCTGTTGTTGTTCAGGTACAGCACCACCTGCCAGCGCTGCCCGGGAACGGCGCGCAAGCTCGCGTTCTCGATATTGATGAGCGGCACCGTCGGCCCGGCTGTGATCGGCACGGCGCCGAGGGGCGTGACCTTCGGCCTCTGGACGACCACGCCATCGACGCTGGCGGCCTGAGCCAGCGGGTCGAAGGCGCGGTCGGCCGGCGTGTTCGGACCGGGAACCAGGCCGACGTTGTTCGGTGTCCATATCTGGCCGGTCTTGGGATCGCGAAACTCCGGCACGCCGGCCGAGGCCGGTATGTCGACGGTGCTGCGCGGGGCCTTGGCGTGGGCCGGCGCGGTGATCGCCAACATCGCGAGGCAGACAAAAGCCTTCAAGCCCGATCCGAGAAATCCGTACATTGCCACCCTCCTCGACATGCCTGCCTAGCTGCCGCCTCCGCCGGACTGCGGAAAGAAGTTCGGGTTGCGCCGTAATTCGGCGCTGCGCGCTTCCGGCGGCAGGGCCTTGAGCTGCATGAAGTAGGAAAGCTGCCGCTGGGCGCTCGCTTCGTCCAGATCCTTTCGGCTGACCTGCAGGGCATTCTCGAGGTCGCCGGCCATGGCGTAGCTGAAGGCCAGGTTCTGGCGCACCCGCCCGTCCGCCGCGCGGCTATTGGCAATCGGCACGAGCTGGGCGATCGCCTCCTGCGGGTTTCCCGAGATCGCCAGCGACAAGGCGAAATTGTTCCGCAGCGGCAGATAGTCCGGCGCCACCTCGATGCCCTGGCGATACTTCGCCTGGGCATCGGCGTGCCGCCCCTGCATGTCGAGGACGACCCCCAGCGCGTTCAGCGAGCGATAGTCGCGGCCGTCCGCCTGCAGCGCCGCCTCGAGCTGCCGTTCCGCAAGATCGGGCTGGCCCATGGAAATCAATGCCGATGCCAACCCTCGCCGCGCGGCCTGGTTGCTGCTGCGCTGTGCCAGCACATCCCGGAACAGCGCCGCCGCCTCGTCGGGAGCACCGACCGACAGGAAGGACTGGCCGAGCCCGAGCTTGGCTTCGACCCCGTCCGGTTTCATCTGCAAGGCGCGGGCGTACAGTGGGATCGCCGAATCGACATTGCCCACCTTGCGGGCCTCGTCAGCCTGCTCCACCGACGAATCGTAACTGTCACCCTTGGAAGTCGACCCGCCCAAGTCGGCGCCGCAACCCGCGATAAGGAGCACCCCGATGAGCGCGCGGCCTGCGCTGAAGATCGGCGCCAGCTTCATTCCAACCCCAAATAGGCGTTCTGCTTCTGCAGGTTCTGCCAGTACGTCGGCTGGAAGGTTATCAAAGTATTGGGGGTAACCGCAACCAATACCCCAATAGCTGGGGACAACTTGTTGAAATCACGGGAAAAAGAGCGGTCGCCAACAACGCGGCCGCTCAGCCGGTCGCTTTAGTTCACCAGCAGACGCGGCTTGGTCAGGTGGCTCGTGATCGCCTGGAACACCGACGGCAGCTGAGAGGGCGGGTTGGGCGAACCGTTCAACTGACAGGTCGAAGTCGTCGTGTAGAACTTGCTCGCGTCCGAGGCCAACGACTGCATCGTCGTGCAGGGATTGCGGGTATCCCCCGACGAGCAGCCGCTATTGGAAGCCGCGTAGGCGACGGAGAAAACCTTGGTTCCCGCCGCCGTCGCGGCCTGGGCCGCGGCAACCGCCCGATCACACTGGCCCGTTACGTAGGCACTTTGATTGTTCAGCTGCGCCAAAGAGGCGTTGAAGTCGCCATCGCTGAGAACAATGATAACATTCTGCGTACCGGCAACGACCGGCAGCGCGGCCTGCGCCTTGATGAGAACTTCCGCGAGATAGCTGCTCTGCCCGCCCTTGTTCGTGACACACGGCGTCAGCGAGCCGCTTTCGCCAGAGGCTTTGTAGATGCCGACGGCTTGAATGAGGGGCGAGGTACTGACCAGCGCGCCGGCGCCGTTGTTGTAGGTCGCGTCCAGGCTGGTCCCGATCTGATATTTGACGGTGCTCGTATAGTACGGCACCGAATTCGGATGGGTCGCGCACGGATGCGACGTCGGGCTGTACTGCGAGGCGAGGCCCGGAAAGACCATCAGGCCCGCCTTGTCCATCGACGTCGGCATCACCTTCAGGGTGCTCTGAATGGCATACAGAGCGCATTGGAACCTGGTGGGGTTGCTCTTGCCCGGAACCGTGCAATTGCCGGAGTCGCCCATCGACCCCGTGGCATCGAGCACGAACATCACGTGCAGCGGCGTCGCGGTGCCGCCCGCCTTGGCCGCCTTCTTCGTCGACGTCAGCGTGACCGACGTCATCCCGACCGCCTTGAGGAAATGGGTCGTGACCGTCGCCGTCTGCGTGACCGTGACCGTGTTCGGGTTCGTCCCGTTGCAGGCCGGCAGATTTGCTGTCGATGTCACACAGCTTAGTGTCGCCGTCGCCGTCGAGCTGGTGACATTGGCTGCCGGATAAGCGTTGTTCCAGGCCGTGACCGCGGCCTGGACGCTCGCGGTGTTGGCATTGGCGGCCAGCATCGCGTTGGCTCCAGCAAGGGCCGCCGCCTCGGTTGCCGCTTCGAACCCGTTCTTGGCGGCGTAGATGCGACCGACGTCGATCGTGAGTCCGGCCATGCCGACCAGGCCCGCAGCCATGCCGGCAAATATGAAAGTGGTCGCTCCGCGCCGGTTGCGCAGAATACCGCGAAGGACTTCGGGAACGGACGATACCTTGCGCTTCATCATCTTCTCCCCCTACTGGACCAACTGCGCCGTCTCGGCGGTCAAGGTGCAACCGCCTGGCTTGTAGTTCACGCCCATAACCGTCAGGTCGCAGGGATAGGTCGCCTTCACGAGCGCCGGCTGTCCCGAGACCAGTATCGTCGAACAGGCGGCATCGGTCGTACAGGCGACGCCGTTGACCTTGACGGTTATCGAAATCTGCCCCGCCGTCAGGCCGGGCGCGGCGCTGGTGACTGCCGTCGTCGTCGTGGCATAGGGCGTCGACGTGCCGCGGCTCAATGCCAGCGTCATCGCGCCTTTGGCGGCCGCGTTGGTGAGCACCATTTGATGATGCATCGCAGTGCCGAATTTAAGAATGCCAAACACCATCACCAGGAGGATCGGCGCCACGATCGAAAACTCGATTGCCGTGACGCCCCTTATGTCACGAAGAACGCTCATGCGCCGTTGCAGCGGAACAAGCCGTTGATCGTTTTCCGACAATTCATGCGCCCGATTCACCTTGGAACCTCTATCGTGAGTCGTTCCATCGACGTTGAAACGTATGATCACGGCCTCGCGCCGTAAATCGAGAGTCTTGTTTCAATCATTTCACGGCGAACATCGACATGATCGCCGGCGCGATCAGCACGGTGATCAGCGTGGGAAGGATAAATACCATCAGAGGGACTGTCATAAGTGCCGGCATCCGCGCACCCTTCTCCTCGGCCTTGGAGGCGCGGGTCTGGCGAAACTCCTGACTGAGGATGCGAAGCGAAGCGGCAAGCGGTGTGCCGTATTTTTCAGTCTGACGGAGTGCATTCACCAGCGCGGCGACGGCCGCCGAATCCGTACGGTCCGCCATGTTTTCCAGCGCCTGCTGACGATCCGGCAGATAGGTGAGTTCGATGGCGGTCATCTCGAATTCGACTGCCAACTCCGGCATCGATCCCTGCATTTCACGGGAGACCCGGCGGAAGGCCGCATCGATGCTCAGTCCGGCTTCGACGCAGATGGTCAGGAGGTCGAGACCCTCCGGCAGGAGCGAATTCAGTATCTCCCGGCGCTTCGTCGCAACATTCTTGATGTAGACTTCCGGCAGCATGAAACCCACCAGCACCGCGCCGACGCAGGTGGCCAGGACAAAGTCTTCCGGAACCTCGATCAGGTTCGTTACCGACGTCAGCCCGATCATCAGGAAGCCCAGCAGCAACGGCAGCGCGAGCTTGATGAAGACATAGATCACCGCGGCATCCCGCGAATGAAATCCCGCCTGCCGCAGCTTGCGGGAGGTCTGATCAGCCGCCGTCCCGCGAAGAAGATTCAGCCGGTCGGCAATCTCCCGCAGGAAGCCCAGAGAAGCTGTCTTCGATGATTTCTTGACGACCACGTACTCGCCGCGCGTCTTCATCCGGCGCGTGCGGAGTGCCTTCAGGCGTGCCTCGATCGGCGGCTGCCACGTCAAGGCCATCCCGAGCGCCCAGAACGCCACGAACGTCGCGGCTGCGATGATGATCGCGAAACTCTTCTCGGAGAGGGCTGGATCCATGGCGGCGTCAGACCTTGATCGTCGCGATCTTGTTCATGACGTAGATGCCCAGCCCCATGCTGCAGGCAGCAGCCGCTGCGATCATCTGGCCGCCTTCGGTCGTGAACAGGGGACCGATGTAGTCGGGAGAGATCAAAAAGAGGCCGCCGCCGACGAGAAACGGCAGGCCCGCCATGATCATCATCGTTGCGCGTGCTTCAGAGCTAAAGGCTCGGATCTTCAGGCGAAGCTGTTGGCGGGCACGCAGCAACGCACTGAGATTGGCCAATGTCTCCGCCAGATTGCCGCCGGTATCGCGCTGGATCGACATGGCGACGATGAGAAAATTGAACTCCTCGGTCTGCACCGTCTTGGCAACCCGCCACAGCGCCGTGTCGATCGGCGTGCCAAGCTGCACTTCGTGCTGCACGCGGCGGAAGACGGCGCCGAGCGGATCCTTGATGTCGCGCGCCACCGTGCCGATCGCCTCCTGGACCGGCAGACCAGCCCGGAGCGCACGGACGATCAGGTCGACCGCCTCCGGGAACAGAAGGTTGAACTGCTGGCCGCGCCGCTTGGCCTTCCAGCCGACCCAGGTGTTCGGCAGGCCGACGCCGAACAACAAAGAGCTGCCCAATGCGATGGGTGGCGCCAGATCGACGATGACGAACAGAAGAAACGCGATCCCGACCGAGAGGGCGAGAGAGGTGAAGGCAAAGTCGCCCAGCGTGAGATTCGTGCCGGAAGCCTGGAGCTTCTGGCGGATGCTGCTGGCATTGGGGAACCAGCGCCACAGCAGTTTGTCGAGCGTGGGAAGCTTTCCCGCCTTTTCGACGCGCCTCAGCGTCGCCATCTGCAGCGTGCGCTGGCCGCCCTGTGCCTGCGCATCGAGATCTTCGAGCCGGTCGCGCAATCGCCGCTCGGCGAAGAAGCCACCGAACACCACATAGAGCGCGGCAAAGGTCAGCACGAATCCGCCCGAGATCAGGATCGTGACCGTGTCCAGATCGAAGCCGAGAGCTTCGATCACGTCATGGCCTCCATCAATACCTTGTCCAGGCCATAGTAGGCGGCACGCGGCAGGAAATGCGGACGCAGGCCGGAGCTCTTGAACGCACCACTCAACTTGCCGTCGCTGGCTTCGCCGTGGAACTCGTAGGTGAAGAGATCCTGGGTGACGACGACCTCGCCCTCCATGCCCATGACCTCGGTGATGTGGGTGACGCGGCGCACGCCATCTCGCATTCGGCTGATCTGCACGATCAGCTGCAAGGAGCCCGCGATCTGCGACCGGATAGCCTTGGGCGGCAAATTCGATGCGCCCATGGTGACCATGTTCTCGAGGCGTGTGAGGGCCTCGCGCGGCCGGTTGGCATGCAACGTTCCCATGGAACCGTCATGGCCGGTGTTCATCGCCTGAAGCAGGTCGATCGCCTCCGGGCCACGAACCTCGCCCAGGATGATGCGGTCAGGACGCATGCGCAGCGCATTCTTCACGAGGTCGCGCATCGAGACCTCGCCGTTGCCTTCCAGGTTCGCCGGCCGCGTCTCGAGGCGGACGACGTGGGGCTGTTGCATGCGCAGCTCGGCGGCGTCCTCGATGGTCACGACACGCTCGCCATTGTCGATCATGCCCGACAGGGCGTTCAACATGGTTGTCTTGCCCGACCCCGTGCCGCCCGACACGACGGTGTTCAGGCGGCAGCGCGAGGCTATACGCAGCACCGTCGCCATGGCCGGCGAGATGTTTCCCTGCTGCGCCATCTGATCGAAGCCGATCTGACGCTTGCCGAACTTGCGGATCGACACGGAGGCGCCGTCGATCGCCAGCGGTGGGATGATGATGTTGACGCGGCTGCCATCCTCGAGGCGCGCGTCGCAGATCGGGCTGGACTCGTCGACTCGACGGCCGATCCGGCTGACGATGCGGTTGCAAATGTTGAGCAGATGGGCGTTGTCCTCGAACGTCACCGACGTCAGGGCGATCTTGCCCTGGCGCTCGATGTAGATCTGCTTGGGGCCGTTGATCATGATATCCGTGATGCCGTCGTCGGCGAGCAGCGGCTCCAGAGGACCGAGGCCCATCATGTCGTTGACGAGCTGGTTGACGAGATCCGTCTGCTCGGGCCGATTGAGCTGGATGCGATGCTCGGCCAGCAGTTCGGCGGCAAGACCTTCGAGTTGGCGCACCAGTTCGTTTCGCGGCATGGTGACCGCCGCCGCCAGGTCGATCCGCGTCATCACCATGCCTTGCACGGCGCGCCGAGCCTGATCGACCTTGCTTCGCGACAACTTGCTCGATGAAGAGTCGTCCGGTTTCTCGTCGGGCTCCGACTTGACCAGCGATGCGGCCTGGAGCGCGGCTGAGCGCCCGACAGACTCCTTCTTCGCAACAGGCGGTGCCGTTTGCGGTCGTTCAGACAGGACCGGCGCCTTTACGGCCGACGCAACCTCGGTTACCGCCGCCGGCTCGGACGGAGCGTCTACCGCCACTTCGGAAGCTGGCGCACCGAAACTCGTCGCCGGGAGGATGGGGCGCAGGACATCGGCAACATGCCGGCGCAGTTCGAGAGGCGCCAGCATGACGCCGTGGCTGCGGAAATGGGCCTGTGACAGAGCACCAGCCTGGCGCGTCACCTCGCCGGCCGGCGTTCCTGACTGCATCAACGCGTGCAGCCGCGGCGCAACAGCGTCGCGCAGCCCCGCGGCCGCCGCGGTCATTCGTGCGTCGCGATCGGCAGCACCAGGGGCCGGGCGCGGCTCCACAGGAGCCCGCCGGTCGATCCGGTCGAGCGGGCCAACGGCTGCAACCTCTATCGTCTCCGTCTTCCTGGTGCGCAATCCGAACATCGCCGCCTACTTCTTCTTCAGACTGCGTCCGAAACGTTCGAGCAGGCTCGCCGCCTTCCCGGCCTTGGCCGACCCGTTCTCGCCACCCGGCGAATCGAGACCGACCACAAGCGGCCGCAGTGCCTTCACGATTCCGCTGGCAGGGGCCGCCTCCGAGAGAGGTTTGCCGACATTCACGGCCGAGAGCGCTGCCGCCGAATCGGCTGGGATCTGGCAGTCGACCTTCCGCTTCAGAGACCGTTCGACGTCCGACACCTTGACCGCCGAACGACGGGCATCGATCGCGCCGCCGGTCGCGATGTACAGCCGCGCACCCGGCGCCACATCGTGGACGAGCTGCTGGAGGCGCATTGCATCGCGGACACCCGGCAGCGACAGGTCGGTCACGAGCAGGATGTCGGTCGAGGCCTCGATCACCTGCCGCTGGATCACCGGGTCGCCGCGCGGCACGTCGGCCACGACCCAGCGGAAGCGGCGGTGGATGGACTTCAGAAAATCGCCGGCCGCATGAGGCCGGGCCTGGAAGCCGTTCGTCGGTGCTTCCTCCGCCCCCATGGCGTAGAGGAATTCGCTCTTCTTCTGCGCCACCTGCTGGATGAACAGCGCGTCGATCCGATCGGGCTGCTCCAGTGCTTCGCGCAATGCATCAATCGCCTCGAGATCGAGCGCCAGCATGAGTGAGCCGTAGTGCAGGTCGAAATCGATCAGCAGGACCTCTTCCTTGAGGCGTACGCCCAGCATGGCCGCGATCGCGACCGCCGCTGTCGTGGCACCGACACCGCCACGCGCCCCGAGGACCGAGAGCGTCCGCGGTGCAGCGTCCTTCAGCGGTGACTGGCCGGGCGTCACGGCGCCGCCGGTCCGCTGACGAAGGTCGAGCGCCCGTTCGGTGGCTCGTCCAATCGCACCCTCCGCGAACGGCACCGCCAGATAGTCGTTGAAGCCGACCGCAAGCAGGTCGCGGTACAAGGCGACGTCGTTGATGCGGCCAACGCCGATCACGAGACAGCCGCCCGGTACGGCGGTCTTGAGCGCGGCGGCGTCGGCGATCGGGTCGACGGCGTCGGCAAGGTCGACGATCAGGAGATCGAGGTCGCGCGGCCATTCGCCGATCGCCAGCGCGGCGTCGATGGTCCCTTCCTGGATGTTGGCCTTGCCGAGTGTCATGCTGAAGAGATCGGCCGACACGCGCGCCAGCGTGACCGTGTCGGAGATGAAGGCCATGGCGCTGAGGCCGGGCTTGTCGTCTCGCGACACCGACGTCAGGGATTGAGCACTCGCTGCAGCGGACATCCTTGTCGCCTCAGTTCGCGACGGCTGCCGCTGTGGCGGGAGCGCCACCCCCACCTCCGCCGCCCGCGCCCAGCCAGCGGACCCTGCCCTCGCGGTACCGGGCGACTGCTTCGGCGTTGACCGTACCGTCGGCCGGACCGGGCGAACGCCCGACCGCCGCATCGCGCGGCCGCGACAACATCTGTCCCATATTGTAGGCGTCGGCGCAGCCGAACCCCGGCATGGCCGCTTCATTGGGATTCCACATGGCCGCCGGGGAATAGTTCGGACACCTGTTGTTGGCGATCAGATATTCCGATCGCACCACCAGCACGGAGTTCGGCCCCATCGCCATGGCGGGCTCCACCGTGGTGGTCACCCAGCGCGCGCCGGCCTCCGACAGGCTCTGCGCGACACGTTGCGCCCGCGTCCGCTGCATCGCGCCACCCGAGCCGTCAGACACGACAGCGAACTCGTCGCGCTGCGCACGCCTGCCCGCGGCGACGATCGCCTTGAGGCCGTTGAGCTGTCCCGTATCGAGTTGGCCGCTGCCCGGCGCAAAATTGACGGAGACCATTGTGTCGGCCCGGACCGCGTCGTGGACGGTGTCGACGGTGGCCTGCTGCGCGACCGGATTGGCGCAGGCCGCAAGGCCACTCGCCGCGAGGAGCACGAATATGGCGGAACGCATGACCGTTTCCCCTAGTCCAGTTTGAAGCCGGCCGAAGGCCCGGCGTACTGCTCTCGACCCACCGAGACGCGGCGCGGCGGCGTCGGATGATTGAGGCGCTGATAGACGAGACGATCGGCGTCGGTCGGCGGCACGCGATCGGTAAGCGGTGTGCGCAGTTTGCCGCTGGTCGGCTCAACGAAGTATGGCGTGATGATGATGACCAGTTCGGTCTCCGAGCGCTGGTAGGCATCGGACTTGAACAGCGAGCCCAGGACGGGAATGTCGCCGAGCCACGGCAGCTTGACGATATCCTGCTGGGAACTCGCCTGGAGAAGGCCGGCGATGGCGAAGCTCTGGCCGCTGCCCAGTTCGATCGTTGTCGATGCCTTGCGTGTTTGAATGCCCGGCACGGTGACGACCGCGGTCGCCGTGAGCGGCACGCTGATCGATCCGACGGTGGAGAGCTGGCTCACTTCCGGCGCCACCTTGAGATTGATGCGATCGCCGATGATGGTCGGCGTGAAGGCAAGGCTGACGCCGACCTGCTTGTAGGCCACCGTGATCGTGGCGTTGGTCGTGCCACCCTGCGGCGTGATGATCGGGATCTCGCCACCGGCAAGAAAGCTTGCCGTCTCACCGGACATGGCGATCAGGTTCGGCTCGGCCAGGATGGTCGCCTGGTTCTGGGTGGCAAGGAAGTCGATGAAGCCGTTCAGGCTGCCGTCGTTGGACTGCATGGCGATGGCGCCCGAGGCCGCGCCACCGACGGACTGGACCGTGCGCACGGCGAAGCCCGCGCCGGCACCGATGCCGAACGTAGCCAGGCCAAACAGGGCGACATTGTTGATGTTCTGCCAGTTGATGCCGACGCGCTTCAGCGCCTCGCGCCGGACCTCGGCGACCTTGACGCGCAACTGCACCTGGGTGGGGGCGTCGACCTTGACGTTGCTGATGACTTTGGTTGCGTTGCCGCTGACGTGTTGTAACGCAAGCCGGCGCGCGTCCTCGGCAACCGCCGCCGAACGGACAGTGCCGGTCATCACAATCGTCTCGCCCTGATTGTCGTAGATGATGCCGTTGCCAGGATGCAGCGTATCGAGCGCCCCCTTCATCCGGCTGATCGGCGAAGTGACGCTGACGATGGTGTTGAGCAGGACCCGATCCTGGTCGTCGACGGCATAGAGAACGGTATCGCCGGGCTTCTTGGCGAAGACATAGACCATTGTCGGTGACCGCACCTGGACATCGGCAATGTCGGGAGCGGCCACGAACACGGTGGCGGCCGGGCCGGGCAGCTTGATCGCGGTGCCCTTGTTGATCTCGAGCTTGAGCGTCGGCGGCTCGGTCGGCACGATCTGGCTCTGGCCAAAGGCACGGCTCGGCGCGCCGCCAACGACCTGCGGCGTGCGTGGCGCGCCGGGCGCCGTCGTGGGCGGGATCGGCACAGGCGCCGGGGCCTGCGCCAACTGCGGCGCCGGGCGCATCGGCGCCACCTGCGGCTGGATTTGTGGCTGGGCTTGGGGCTGACCCTGGCCCTGCGTCTGGGCGAACTGGCCGGCGCCGCGATCGGCAGCCGGCGCGACCGCGACGGGTGCCGGCGATGTCGCCGGCGTCATCTGCGGCAGGCTGACGTCGGGCGTCAGCGAGGCGCTGACGATCGGCGCACGCGGCGGAATGGCAGCAACTGTCGGGGGCAATGGCGCGACGGACGCCGCTGCGGCCGGCGCCGCCGTGGATGCCGTTGCGACTGCCAGCGGTACACTCACCGCAGCCGGCGATGTCATTGCCCGCATCACCTGCTCGACGCGCTCCGACTCACGGCGGTTGAGATCGTCGGAGAGATTGTCGGTGGGGCTCTTCTTGCCCTTTGTCGTCTTCTTGGCCGCATTGTTGGCGTTCGCGGTCTTGGCTTTGGACTGGACCTTGGCCGCGCCGTCGGGATCGACCGACTGCGCCAGCAGAATCGTGGGCTGCAGCGCAAACGACAGGGCCCCGACGAGGGCGAGCGAGGAGCCGGCGCGGCGCCACACCGACGATTTGGTCGCAAAGGCGAAGGACATGCTCATCGCGGCACACTCGGCAAGGTAGGAGGCTTGGGGCCCGGCTTGGCGACGTCGGGCGGTGGCATTAGCGGCGGCGGCACCGAATCGGCGGATATGGTGCCGTCGAGGTCCTGCTTGGTGCGAGCGCTGCCGCGCAGCATGATGACGGCGTTGCTGCGGGCGGCTTCGGGAGCCGGCGGCGGCTCGGCAGCCACCGGGCTCTTGATCAGGCGGCTGACCTGATTGTCCTGGGTGTAGCTGTAGCCGAGGTCGGCCGGCTGGTCGTCAGTAGCTGCCTGATCGCCCTCGTCCGGATCCTGGAGACTGCGCAGCACCAGGGAGAGTTCGCCCATCTTGACCGCCAGCGTCACGATCTCGGTTTGCTTGGGCGTGAGTTCGAGCGTCGCCGTCTTGGCGATGTCGGGCTTGTCGCCTGGCGTGAAGTCGAGCTTCTGGTCCATGGCGATCACGCGGGCGTTGCGCAGGATCGTCTCGGTGGCATTGAGCTGGCCGGTTGGCGTGGTCAGCACATGCGTCAGCAACACATCGACGCGATCGCCGGCGTAGATGAACCCGGAAACCGCGCTGGTGGCCGTGGCCGGCACGCTGACCGCGCGCATGCCGGACTTCAGCACCGCTGCCAGAAACCCGCGCGAGCCCGGCATGACGATCTCGACCTCAACGATCGGTTCGCCGACATGGAAGGAACTGCGCGCCACCGCGCCGACGAAATCGGCAATCGGCCGCCTGCCCTCGACGATGTAGCTCGGCGGCAACGTACCCTGCGGCCATGGCTGCCAACGCAGATCGTCGGGCTTGATGATCTGACCGGTGCGGACCGCGTTGCGCGCGACCAGGACCTGAACCGCGGGCTTGGCCTGGGTCACCGGCCGCTGCTGGCTCACCGCCTGTGCGACAATCGCCGCGCGTTCGGCTTCCAGCCAGGCGCGGGCCAAGAACGCCGTCGCGCCGGCGACGAGAACCGCCAACAGCAGAAAGGCCATGCGCTTGCTGTTCATGATGCTGCCCGCCGCTTCACGAGACCGCCAGCGCCACAGCGACCCACAGGCCGCCGGCGGCGATTGCCGGACCGTAGGGCAGACCGCCGCGCAGACGCGTGGCGATGGGCGCATCACCAGCGGGAGCAGCCGGACCGATCCGCGCGCCCGCAAGCATCGCGAGGCCCAGGACGCCGCCTGCGAGGGCCACGATCATCAGGAAATCGAGAAGCAAGGCCGGCCCGGCGAAGAGGCTGGAGGCAGCCAGCAACTTGACGTCACCGCCGCCCAGCACACCTGCGGCAAAACCCAGCGCGCCGATCGCGAAGACCGCGATGCCACAGCCCACCGCGAGGCCGATCCTGGTGAAAGTCGTGTTACCGCCAGCAAGTCCGCTCAGCGCCCAGACGCCGAAGGCCCCGACGATGGCCAGCGACACCCAATCGGCGATGCGCATGGTCCGCAGGTCCTGCCACGCCGCAGCCGCAAGCAGCAGCGCGAAGCCGATCAGGCAAATGGACTGGAGAGGGACAAGCAGCGACATCCGACACCATCTCCGATGATCGCCGTCCCAACGCTCCGCTTGTGTGTATTCGTTCGTGCCCGGCTGCCTAGGTGGCAGACCTGGAAAAATGGCCTAAAATCAAAAACTTACGAACGAATACACGAATGAAAGGCAGACAAAGGACAGCAAATAACAGCGTTACAAATGATATTTTCTCTAAAGTCTTAAGTCAAGGCGTTAATGCGTTATTTTTAAAGGGAAAATTGACATTATGTACAGCTAATAGCGGGTTGAGTGAATCGAACTCCCATTGCTGGGGCCGGCATCAAGTCAGGGTATTGCCGACGCTGCCCAGGACATTGTTGATCTTGTCGCCGACCGTCCGCATGGACGCGATCGCCGCAACGGCAATCAACGAGGCAATCAGTGTGTATTCGACGGCGGTGGCGCCTTGGTTGTCTTTCATTACCCGCCGAAAGATGGACAGCATTAATTGTCTCCAAGACCCTGCATCACGCAACGAATCGCCAACTTCAAGAATCGTACTTAATGCAGATTCTTCGGTCAATCGGAAAATTAGTCAACATTGTGAAGAAATCTTCGTAACATGTTGATTAAAATGGGAATACGTAGCGGCCCATTCCTGCTTTACCGACTTAAGATCACCCTGTAGGGCGATTGTGACGATAGGCTTCAAGAACCCGCGCCGCGGCGGTCCAGAAGCACAAGGCGGCGAACAGGCCCGCCAGCCAGGGGAAGGCCCCGGGAAACAAGCAGAACAGCCCGAACGCCGCGATCGTCTCGCTGCCCTCGATCAGCCCTGCTGCATGGAAGAACGATTTCCGCCCGCGCTTGCCATCGTCGGCCTCGCCGATCTGGGCCGCCAGGACGGCGCGCCCCAGGAAGGACGCTGCGGTGCAGACGAAGGAGGCCAGCAGAATGGCCGCGGGGACAGCGTTGACCGGACTGGCGAGGGCAAAGCCCAGAGGGACCGCGGCATAGAACGCCATGTCGCACATGATATCGAGATAGCCGCCGAACGGCGTCGGCCTTCCTCGGCGCGCGATCGGCCCGTCCAGCCCGTCGACTAGCCGATTGAGCAGGATCGCCAGCAGCGCCAGGTCGTAGCGACCATGAGCCAGCGCCGGCACGGCCAGCAGTCCGATCGCGAGCCCGGCAAGACTCGCACCGTTGGCAGACACGCCCTTGTCGGCCAGCCAGGTTCCGATGCGATTGAGCGGCGGGTCGATCAGCCGGCGCAGAACGGGATCGAACATGCGCCGTGGCGCGTTCAGCCCTGCATCGACGGGCCCGAATCGACCGCCCGCAGGGACACGACCTCGCCCGGATTTTCCGCCGCCTGTCGGTCCTGCGCCGCCTGCCGGCGGTAGGCCATCCAACTGAACGGGATGAGCGATACATAGGCGAGACCAATCAGCGACATGCCGATCCACGGCGCGCTCGCGAGCACGCCCATGACCAACGCGGCACCCAACAGAGACGGCAGCACGAGATGCCGCGGCACCCTTCCCTTCTTGAAGGAATAGGTTGGGATCCGGCTCACCATCAGGCCGCCGACCACCACCAGCACCGCCCCCACGAGCAGCGCATGGCGCGGCCAGGCGGCTTCGATCTCGAAACTCACCATCAACGGAATCAGGGCGAGCAAGGCACCGGCCGGCGCCGGCACGCCGGTGAAATACGACCCGGTCCAGACCGGCGGCGGCGTATCCGACACCAGGGCGGTATTGAAGCGCGCCAGCCGCAGCGCCGAGCAGATGGGGAACATCAGGGTCACCACCCAGCCGAGGGCGCCGCCGTCCTTCAGTGAGGCCATATAGAGCACGAGCGCCGGCGTGACGCCGAAGCAGAGGAAGTCCGACAGCGAGTCGAGTTCCGCCCCGAAGCGGCTGGTCACGCCCAGCCGGCGTGCGACACGACCGTCAAGCGCATCGAAGATCGCGGCGACGATGATGGCGATGACAGCCAGGCGCATCTCGCCCTGAAGCGCGAAGCGCAGCGCCGTCAGGCCCGAGCAGAGTGCCGCCAACGTCAGGATATTGGGGATCAGGCGATTGATCGAGAAGCCGTGCAGTCGGCCCCGGCGCGCAGGGGATTCGCTGTCCATTGCTGCCTCCTATAATTCGATCGCGGCGCGGGCCTGGGGCGAGACGGGATCAAGCTCCGCCATGACCGTTTCACCGCCGATCATGCGCTGCCCAGGTGCCACCAACAACCGGGCGCCGGGCGGCAGGTAAAGGTCGGTGCGGCTGCCGAACCGGATGTGGCCAAAACGCTCGCCGGCAGCGACGGTCTGGCCCGGCTTGATGTAGCAGACGATGCGTCGGGCCACCCAGCCGGCAATCTGGACGCAGCCGATCACGCGACCGTCCGGCCGGCGCAAGGCGATCGCCATGCGCTCGTTCTCCTCGCTCGCCTTGTCGGCGGCGGCATTCAGGAACTTGCCCGGGCGATAGGATACGACGTCGACCGACGCCGCGCACGGCGCGCGATTGATGTGGACGTCGAAGACACTGAGGAAGATCGAGACGCGCGTCAGGGCTTCGCTGCCCAACCCGAGTTCGGACGGCGGCACCGCGTCCACGATCATCTGCACGAGGCCATCGGCCGGCGCGATCAGCACACCATCGTCCTGCGGCACGCCGCGCGGCGGATCGCGGAAGAAATAGATCGACCACAAGGTCAGGATCATCAGCGGCCAGAACAGCCACGCCGCGCCGGTCAACGCGCCGAGAAAGGCCGCGCCGGCAAAAACGGCGATGAATCGCCAACCGTCAGCAAGGATCGGCACAAGGAAATTGGCCAGCATGACGCGCTTTCTATCGCCCGACGGCCGTCAGTCGACCTTGGGCAGGCTAAAAACTTGGCCCGGGTATATCAGATCAGGATCGCGGATCTGCTCTTTGTTGGCATTGAAGATCTTGGTGTGGTGCCAACCCTCGCCGTAGTGGGCGCGCGCGATATTCCAGAGGTTGTCGCCGCGCACCACGTACAGCCGCTTGCGGTCGCCGGCGGCGGCCGGCGGCACGGCCACCCGCTCGAACGGCAGCTCGAGACGGGCAACAGGCTTGCCATCCGGCGCAATCCGGTCGATCCGCAGCGTATGCTTGCCCTGCTCGATGGGATTGGCCGGCGTGAGCCGCCAGCGGCCGTCCGCTCCGGCAATGCCTTCGGCCACGATCTTGTCATCGACATAGGCCCGCACGGTCGTTCCCGGCGCGGCCTGCCCGGAGATCGTGGCATGGCCGCGATCATCGTAGTCGACCGTCGAGATGACGAGGTCGCCCGATCGCGGCACGCCCGCCGCCGATGGCGGCTGGACCAGCGTGGCGGGACCGCTGGGCGGCGAAATCATCACCAGCGTCTCTTCCTTGGCCGCGGGTGCTGTCGGGGATGCCGTCGTGGACGGCGCCTGCGGGACGACCGCGACCACGATCTGGTCCGACGTCACCGGAGCACGGCCATCGATATGCTGGATCACCCTGAGTTCGTGCTGGCCGGGCGTCAGCGACGGCTCCTGGACGATGATCACCCATTCGCCCCTGGCATCCGCCACCCCGCTGGCGATCTCCTTGCCGCCGTCGAGCAGCACGACCTTGGCACCAGGGGCTGCCCGTCCAGCCACCACCGCGCGCCCATCGGGGCCGATACGGGCGACATCGAAACTCGGCATGGTAATGGCTTCCGGCGCTGCCGGAGAGGATGCTGGCGGGCGCTCAGCCGACGGTGGCGGCGCCGGTGGTGGCGCCGGTGCCTGGGCAGGCGGCGCGACAGCCGCCGGCTTGGTCACGAGGTCGATGACCGCCTGCTCGGTCAGCTTGCCACGCCACGCAACGGCAAGGGCGACAGCAATGACAACCGCGCCGCCGCCGACGAGCCAAAAAACAGTACGTGACATCACCCTCCCAACGGTGCGACGACCGACCGCCCTTGGCGTCGCGCCCCCTCTGCGCGAAATGATACCATGCCACCCCGGTCCGGAAAGACATCGGATCGACTGTAAAAAGAAGCCTCAGTGTCCTCCCCCAGCCCTGCCTCCCCCAATCCTGCCTCCTTATGCGTTTTCTGCGGTGCCCGCTTCGGCACCGACCCAGCCACGCGCGAGACCGCCGTCCAGCTGGGTGCCCTTCTGGCCCGCGAAGGCATAACGCTGGTCTACGGCGGCGGTGGCGTTGGGCTCATGGGTCTGGTGGCCAACGCCGCCCTTTCGGGCGGGGCGACCGTCATCGGCGTCATCCCGAATTTCCTACTGCAACGCGAAGCCGGCCATCCTGCGCTCTCCGAGACCGTGGTCGTGGAGACGATGCACGAGCGGAAACTACAGATGTTCGAGCGGTCGGACGCCTTCGTGGTCCTGCCCGGCGGCATCGGGACGCTCGAGGAGTTCTTCGAGGTGCTTTCCTGGCGGACCCTCGGCCTGCACAGCAAGCCGATCGTGATCATCGACCAGGGCGGCTACTGGCAACCCCTGGCGGCCCTGCTGCGTGGCGTCGTCGAGGGTGGTTTCGCCGAACGGACCCACCTCGATCACGTGGCTTTCGTGAGCGACCTCAAGGACGTCCTGCCTGCAATCGCGGCAATGCCGCGTTCGGCCGGGTTTGAAAAGCGGCTGGACCGCGTCTGACGCGGTCGCCTCGCGGATCTCGTCAAACTAGACAGCGTCTTTCTACTGGCCTGGATGAAGGCCCGGCGCCTCCTGGCCTGTCCGTGCCACATATTCCGTGTAGCCGCCGCCGTATTGATGAACGCCGTCGGGCGTGAGCTCCAGCACGCGATTGGAGAGCGCGGCCAGAAAGTGGCGGTCGTGGCTGACGAACAGCATGGTGCCCTCGAACTCCGCGAGTGCGGCGACCAGCATCTCCTTGGTGGCCATGTCGAGATGGTTCGTCGGCTCGTCGAGCACCAGGAAGTTTGGCGGGTCGTAGAGCATCTTGGCCATGACCAGACGCGCCTTCTCGCCGCCCGACAGGACACGACAAGGCTTCTCGACATCGTCGCCGGAGAAGCCGAAGCAGCCGGCCAGCGACTTCAGCGCGCCCGTGCCGGCCTGCGGGAACGACTCGTCCAGCGATTCGAAAACCGTATCCTCGCCATCCAGCAAGTCCATGGAGTGCTGGGCGAAGTAGCCCATCTTGACGCTGCTGCCGAGGATCACCGAGCCCTGGTCCGGCTCGGTCTCGCCGGCCACCAGTTTCAGCAGCGTGGACTTGCCCGCGCCGTTGGCGCCCAGCACGCACCAGCGTTCGCGGCGGCGCATGCGGAGATCGAGCCCCGCATAAATCGGCTGCGTGCCATAGCCCTTGTGGACGCCCCGGAAGCTCACGACGTCCTCGCCCGAGCGCGGCGGCGCGCGGAACTCGAACTGCACACTTTGCCGGCGCCGCGGCGGTTCCACCTTCTCGATCTTGTCGAGCTTCTTCACCCGGCTCTGGACCTGGGCGGCGTGGCTCGCGCGCGCCTTGAAGCGCTCGATGAACTTCAGCTCCTTGGACAGCATCGCCTGCTGGCGGTCGTATTGCGCCTGGCGCTGCTTCTCGCCCAGCGCCCGCTGCACGTCGAAGAAATCGAGGTCGCCCGAATAGGTGATGAGCGAGCCTCCGTCGATCTCCACGACCTTGCCGATGATACGGTTCATGAACTCGCGGTCGTGCGAGGTCATCAGCAACGCACCCTCGTAGTTCTTGAGGAAGGCCTCCAGCCAGATCAGGCTTTCGAGGTCGAGATGGTTGGAGGGCTCGTCGAGCAGCATGCCGTCGGGCCGCATCAGCAGGATGCGGGCGAGCGCCACGCGCATCTTCCAGCCGCCGGACAGAAGACCGACGTCGCCGTCCATGCGCTCCTGGCTGAAGCTCAGACCACCAAGCACCTCGCGCGCGCGCGCCTCGAGCGCATAACCGTCGAGCTCGCCGAAGCGCGCCTGCACCTCGCCATAGCGCTCCACCAGCGCGTCCATCCCGTCGCTCTGGACGGGATCGGCCATCGCGGCCTCGAGTCCGGCCATCTCGGTGGCGAGCGCACTCACCGGCCCGACGCCGTCCATCACCGCCGCGACCGCGCTCTGGCCCGACATCTCGCCGACGTCCTGGCTGAAGTAGCCGATGGTCATGCCGGCTTCGATCGTCACCTGGCCGTCGTCGGGCTGCTCTTGGCCCGCGATCATGCGGAAAATCGTGGTCTTGCCCGCGCCATTGGGCCCGACCAGCCCCACCTTCTCGCCCTTCTGGAGGCCCATCGACGCGTCGATGAACAGGATCTGATGGCCGTTCTGCTTGCCGATGTTATCGAGACGAATCATGGGGCACGTGCTGACCGGAAAGCAGCCGCAACGCAAGCCACTGCCGGACGAGGGCATTGCGGCTGATTGTCCCCGGACGCCCGGAAGAGGACGGCCCCCGCACCCGGCCACACCGCCGCGCCGAAGATTGCCTTTACCCTCCCGGTGGTGCAACAAGACGGGCCAAATTCAGCAATAGATCAACCCAGCCGAACCCAAAGCGGCGCACGGAGGTGCAGGTATGTCAGATCTCGAAATCGTCTGGACGAAGGTCGACGAGGCCCCTGGACTCGCGACGTTTTCCCTGCTGCCGATCGTCGAGGCCTTCGTTGCGACAGCCGGCGTGAAGATGAAGCTGAAGGACATTTCGCTGACAGGCCGTATCCTCGCCAACTTCCCCGACAAGCTGAAGCCCGGGCAAAAGATCAACGACGAGCTCGCCGAACTTGGCAAACTGGCGATGAAGCCAGAAGCCAACATCATCAAGCTGCCCAACATCTCCGCCTCGATCCCGCAACTCAAGGCCGCGATCAAGGAGTTGCAGAGCAAGGGCTACGACGTGCCGAACTATCCCGACAGCGACGCCACGCCCGCTGACAAGGAAATCCGCGCCCGCTACGGCAAGGTGCTGGGCAGTGCCGTCAATCCGGTGCTGCGTGAGGGCAATTCCGACCGCCGCGCCGCTGGCGCCGTGAAGCAGTACGCGCGCAAGCATCCGCACAAGATGGGCGCCTGGAGCAAGGATTCGAAGACGCGCGTGGCGCACATGTCAGGCGGCGACTTCTATGGCTCGGAAGTCGCGACCACCCTGGCAGCGCCGACCACTGCCCGCATCGAGCTGGTCGCCGGCGACGGCGCGGTCACAGTGCTGAAGCCGAAGATCCCGCTCAAGGCGGGCGAGATCATTGATTGCTCGGTGATGAGCGCCAAGAAACTGAACGCCTTCTTCGCCGAGGCAATCGACGCGGCGAAGAAGGACGGTATCCTGTTCTCGCTGCACCTCAAGACGACCATGATGAAGATCTCCGATCCCATCCTGTTCGGTCATTGCGTGTCGGTGTTCTTCGCCGACGTGTTCGCCAAGCATGGCGCGACACTGAAGAAGCTTGGCGTCGATCCCGACAATGGCGTGGGCGACATGATGACCCGCATCGAGACGCTGCCAGAAGCCGAGAAGGCCGCCATCAAGGCCGACATCCAGGCCGAGTACGCCAAGCGGCCCGCACTCGCCATGGTCAATTCCGACAAGGGCATCACCAATCTGCACGTGCCGAGCGACGTGATCATCGATGCCTCGGTGCCGGCGATGATCCGCGAGTCAGGCAAGATGTGGGGCCCCGACGGCAAGCTGCACGACTGTCTCGCCGCGATCCCCGATCGTTGCTACGCGCCGCTGTTCCAGGCTGTCATCGAGGATTGCAAGGCGCATGGCGCCTTCGACCCGAAGACGATGGGCTCTGTGCCCAACGTCGGCTTGATGGCGCAACAAGCCGAGGAGTATGGCTCGCACGACAAGACGTTCGAACTCGCCACGAGCGGTACGGTCAACGTGGTCGCCGAGGACGGCAAGGTCCTGCTGTCGCAGAAAGTCGAGACCGGCGACGTCTTCCGCATGTGTCAGGTCAAGGACGAGCCGATCCAGGACTGGGTGAAGCTCGGCGTGCGCCGCGCCCGCCTCACCAACACCCCCGCGGTATTCTGGCTCGACGCCAAGCGCGCGCACGACGCGCAGTTGATCGCCAAGGTCGAGAAGTACCTCAAGAACGAGGACACGAAGGGTCTCGACATCCGCATCCTGGCGCCGGTCGAAGCCATCAAGTTCTCGCTCGATCGCATTCGGCAGGGGCTCGACACCATCTCCGTCACCGGCAACGTGCTGCGCGACTACCTGACCGATCTGTTCCCGATCATGGAGCTGGGCACGTCGGCCAAGATGCTGTCGATCGTTCCGTTGCTGGCGGGTGGTGGGCTGTTCGAGACCGGCGCTGGCGGCTCAGCGCCCAAGCATGTCGAGCAGTTCCAGCACGAAGGGTATCTGCGCTGGGATTCGCTGGGCGAATTCCTGGCGCTTGGCGCGTCGCTGGAACATCTGGCGCAGAGGACCGGAAACGAGGACGTGAAGGTCCTGGCCGAAACACTCGATGAGGCCAACGGCAAGATCCTCGAAGACAACCGTTCGCCGGCACGAAAGGTCGGCGAACTGGACAATCGTGGCAGCCACTTCTACCTGGCGAAGTATTGGGCAGAGGCGCTGGCCCGGCGGGACAACAGCACCGGCCTCTCGGCCCGCTTCAAGCCGTTGGCGGAGAAGCTGGCGGCCAACGAGGCCAAGATCGATGCCGAGCTGATCGCCGCGCAGGGCAAGCCGGTGGATACGGGCGGCTATTATCTGCCCGATCAGAGCAAGACATCGACAGCGATGCGGCCGAGTGCGACGTTGAACGCAGCACTCGCCGCTCTTTGACGCGGCGTACCCATTGATCGTTGGAGGCGCCGACGGCTGCCGCACCGGCTGGGTTGTCTGCCGGCGCGACACTGACGGTTCCCTCGACATAAGAGTTGTGAAGACCCTCGCGGAAGCCTGCGAGGGTCTTTCCATTTTGGCCATCGACATGCCGATCGGCCTAATGGACGAGCCGCGCCCCGGCCGTGCCTGCGAGGGCGAGGCCCGCACCTTGATGCCGGGCAAGGCAAGCTCGGTTTTCCCGACGCCTTGCCGACCGGCACTGGCCTGCACTACACACGCCGCTGCCAATGCCGTCAGCCGCAAGCTGGGCAAAGGGCTGAACCAGCAGACGTTCCATCTATTTCCCAAGATGCGCGAAATCGACGAACTGATGCGCGGTAGCGGCAAGCTCCGGCGCATCGTCTACGAGGCGCATCCGGAATTGGCCTTCACGCGCATGAACGGCGGCGAGCCGGTGCTTGCCAAAAAGCGCAAACCCGACGGCTTTGCGGAGCGACACAAGCTCCTCCTCCGGCACGGCTTCAAATGGAAGCCCAAAGCACTGTCCGGCGCCGCGCGCGACGATGTGCTCGATGCCATGGCGGTCTGCCGCACGGCGACGCTGATCGCCGACGGCACGGCCACGCGGCTCGGCCCGGCGCGCGAGCGCGACCGCTACGGCCTGCCGATGAACATCTGGTTCTGAGCTACTCCGGCTTGATGCCGGCGGCCTGCAGCACCGGCACCCAGATCGGTTCCTGGATCTTCAGCCAGTCGCCGAGTTGCTGGGGCGTACCGCCCATGGCGACGAAGCCGCGCTTGGCGAGATCGGCCTTCGCCTCCGGCGTGGCGACGGCCGCGTTCAGCGCCTCGTTGAGCTTGGTCACAACGGCCGGCGGCGTTCCCGCCGGTGCCAGCAGCGTGTAGACGATCGTGCCATCGACATCGCCCGCGCCCAGCTCCTTGAAGGTGGGGATGGTCGGTGCCAGCGCGGACCGCTCGAGCGACGCCATGGCGTACGGCTTCAGCTTGCCGGCCGCGATCTGCGTCGCAACGCTGGTGATGCTCGACATGCCGAGCTTGATGTGACCGCCCAGCAGGTCGGTGACCAGCGGGCCGGTGCCTCGGAACGGCACATGCGTCAGCTTGAGGCCGTTCAGCATGGCGAACTGCTCGGTCGACAGATGCATCGGCGTCGTGAGCCCGGCAGTGCCGTACTGGACGGAGCCCGGCGCCGCCTTGGCAGCGGCGATGATCGCCTTGAGGTCGGCCCACGGCGCGTCGGCGCTGCCGACCAACACCGACTCTTGCTTGGCGATGAAGCCGATCGGCACGAAAGCGGTCTTCGCATCGAAGCCGAGCTTGGCGACGATATAAGGATAGAGCGGCAGGTTGTTGGCGCTGACCACCATCCAGTGGCCGTCGGCCGGCTGCTTGGCCACGAATTCGTGGGCGATGCTGCCGCCACCACCGCCCTTGTTGTCGACGATGATCGTGCCGCCCAGCGCCTTCTGCATCGGCTCCTGGATGGCGCGTGCCAGCGCATCCGTGCCGCCGCCCGGTGGGAACGGCACGACGACGTGCACGGGTTGCGATGGAAAGGCCTGGGCCCGCGCGGCGGAGCCTGCCGCCGCGATCACACCGAGCGACGCGACGAATACACGACGATGGACGCTCACTCTTTATTCCTCCCGAAGCTTTCGGGAAGCCTAGCGTCCGGCGGCGGTTGGCGATAGGCCTGCGAAAGCCTCAGACCATGCCCAGCGCGTGCTTGTAGACGTCGAGCAGCGTCTCCTGCTCGGCCCGGTCGGCCGCGTCCATCTGCCGGAGCGAAACGACCTTCCGCATGGTCTTGACGTCATACCCGACGCCTTTCGCCTCCGAATAGACGTCCTTGATGTCGCCGCCGATGGCCTTGCGCTCTTCCTCGAGCTTCTCGATCCGCTCGACGAAGCTCTTCAGGCGGTCGGCCGAAATCGGCCCGGCCTTGGTCTTCTTGGAAACGGCGCTTCCGTCCGGCATGTCCTCAACTCCCAGGGGTCCAGTCAGGCGGACCATAGGAGCCGAGGCGGCGTCGGCTCAATGACGCTGTTGCGATGAAAGACGGGGATAACGGGGACGGTCCGGACGGACCTCAGCCGTGCTTGTGCTGAGCCTTGTCGAAGGCCTTTTTCTGGTCGCCTGAGGCCTCTTTCTGGTGCTTGGCCTTCCATTCGTCGTAGGGCATGCCGTAGACGATCTCGCGGGCCTTCGGGTCGGTGACCTCGATGCCCTGCTTGCCGGCTTCCTCGCGATACCAGCGCGACAGGCAATTGCGGCAAAAGCCGGCCAGATTCATCATGTCGATGTTCTGGACATCGGTGCGCTCCTGCAGGTGCGCGACCAGCCGGCGGAAGGCGGCGGCTTCGAGATCGGTGCGGGTCTTGTCGTCCATGACAATCTCCTGGGAACGAGCGGCTAGAGGCGTGCCCGGGGATATAGGCTCAGCCCGCAGTATAAACCAGCCGGCAAGGGCGATCCGGGAGCATGCACCCGCCCCTCCTGGAGGTATTCCGGCAGCAGGTGGCTGTGCGGCCCCTCGGGCGAGCGGGCACCGGGCGCCGGGATCGGCTGATGGACCTCCAGCCGGGCCAGCGCCGAGGTGAAAATACGGGTCGGACTGGCCTGCGCGATTGCGCCCCCGGCGGGATTGCCCGGCGCGAGCAGTGGACGGCCGACGCCGCCGCGCAATGCCGCGCGGGTCGCCGCATCGTCGGGGCGCAGGCGCACCATCACGTCGATATGGGGCGCGCCGATGCCCAGGTCGAAGGTCGTCTCGTCAAGTTCGTGGATCGTCGTGCGCCGGGCGCATTCGCGGACCGAGCAAAAGGCGATTTCGCGGGTCCGGCCATCGTCTTCGATCAACGCGAACAGCACGGCATCGGTGAGCGGCCCGATGTGAAGCGCCCCGCGCCTGGTCGTGACCGACAGCGTCTCGAGATCGACGCTGAGGTTCGGCTCGTCCGGATCGTACTGGAATTCGCCGATGGCCCCCCAGGTGCCGACACTCCAGCCGTTAGCGCCATCGGCGAGGTGTCGTTGCGCGATATCGCGAGGGTCCTCGTCGAGTCGCACACATTTCATGCAGGCACCCGTCAACGCAAGGCGACTTCGACGGCGGACCGGATCGCCGGCGCCAACCGCCGTCCCCAGGCGCGCGCCTCATCCGGCGTGCCAATGAGATCCTGGCGCACTTCCAGCGAGCAATACGGCAGGTTGCGCGGCCGCGCGTGGGCGTTGAGCGTGTATTCGTAGGACGCGCGCGCCGAATAGGGTTCGTTGTCGCCGACGACGAGCGAGGAGTCGTGGCGCAGCTCGGCCAGCAGCGGCTCCGGCAGGCGCGGATCGTCGTTCCACAGAACGCCGACGTGCCAGGGGCGCTTAAAACCTTTCATCTCGGGCGTAAAACTGTGCATCACGAGCAAGGCAACGGACCGCCCGCCTGCCGTCATGCGGTCAAGCTGTCGATCGACTTCCCGGTGATAGGGCCAGAAGCACGCTTCGGCGCGGGCATCGATTTCCGCCTTGGCCAAACCGTGATTTGCCGGCACCGAGGTACCATCGCTGATTTCCGGAATCGATCCCTCGCCGCCCGGCCAACGGTTGCAATCGATCACCAGGCGCGAATAGCCCGAGGCGACGAGCGGCGCATCAAGCGCAGTGGCGAGTTCGATCGCGGACTCCAGACCACCGATGTCCCAGCCGATATGGCGCGCAAGCTCTTCTTCGGAGATGCCGAGATCGCCCAATGCCTTGGGGACAGCCTTGCTGGCGTGATCGCAGAGCAGCAGGAGCGGCGCCCGGCCTTTTTCATTGAACACCGAAAACGGCGGCGGATCGTCCGGTCCGAGGAGTTGTTGCATCGCGCCCCTATAGTGCGAAGATTGCCCAAATGAAAGATGCCGACGCCCGCGCCCTGTTGCGCGACCTGTTCGATGCCGCCCTGGCGGCCGCCCGCCCCGCCACCTGCCTCGCGCCCTACATCGCCAAGCTGCAGCCGCCAAAAGGCAGGACGATCGTGATCGGCGCCGGCAAGGCCAGTGCCGCGATGGCGCACGCCGTCGAGGACCAGTGGCCGCATCCGCTCGAGGGCCTCGTGGTCACCCGCTACGGCTATGGCGAAGCTTGCAAGCGCATCGAAATCGTCGAAGCCGCGCATCCCGTGCCTGACGAGAAGGGTCGCGCCGCCGCCGGCCGCATCCTCGAAAAGGTGGCGGGCCTGACGGCCGACGACCTGGTGCTCTGCCTCATCTCCGGGGGCGCATCTTCGCTCCTCGCACTCCCCGCCCGCGGCCTCTCTCTGGCCGACAAGCAGGAGGTCAACCGGACGCTGCTGAAGTCGGGGGCCAACATCGTCGAGATGAACACGGTGCGAAAACATCTCTCGGCCATCAAGGGCGGGAGGCTTGCCATCGCCGCGCAGCCCGCACGCGTGCTGTCGTGGCTGATCTCCGACGTGCCCAACGACGATCCCGGTGTGATCGGTTCAGGACCGACCGTGCCTGACCGGACGACTTTCGCCGAGGCGTTGGCGGTGCTCGCCAAGTACCGCATCGATCCGCCGGCCTCGGTGCGCGCTCATCTCGAAGCGGGTGCTGCCGGCAAGATCGAGGAGACTCCAAAGCCCGCCGATCTGCGGCTCCGGCGCGTCGAGACCATCATCGTGGCCACGCCCAAGCGCTCGCTCGAAGCGGCCGCGGCAGTGGCACGCTCGCGTGGCTGTGTCGTCGTGATGCTGGGCGACAATCTCGAAGGCGAGGCGCGTGAACTGGGGGCGGCACACGCCCGTCGCGCCCTCGACCTCGTGGCGGGCGCGAAGAAGCCGACGGTTATTCTTTCTGGTGGCGAGACGACAGTGACAGTGCGCGGCAAGGGCCGCGGCGGACGCAACGTCGAATACTTGCTCGGCAAGGCGATCGAGGCGAACGGCGCCCCGCAGATCTGGGGGCTCGCGGCCGATACCGACGGCGTCGATGGCGCCGAGGAGATCGCCGGCGCGGTCTTCACGCCCGACTCGCTGGCGCGCGCCCTGGCCAAGGGTCACGATCCCAAAGCCATGCTGCACAATAACGACGGCCACAGCTTCTTCGAGGCGCTGGGCGACAGCCTGGTCACCGGGCCGACCCGGACCAACGTCAACGATTTCCGCGCAACCCTGATCGTGCCGAACAAATGACGACCTACACCGGCTCCTGCCATTGCGGCGGCATCGCCATCCGCTTCGACTCGGAAAAGAAGCCCGAGGAGATGCGCGTCGGCCGCTGCGATTGCAGCTTCTGCCGCCGCCACGGCGCGCGAACGATGGGCGATCCGGCGGGATCGGTCGAATTCCGCGCCAAGCCCGGCACTCTCTCCCGATACCGCTTCGGCCTCGGCATCACCGATTACCTGCTCTGCGCCAAATGTGGCGCCTATGTCGGCGCCGTCATGCCGGACGAGAGCGGGGCGATCGGCATCGTCAACGTCAACTCCCTCGACATCCGCGACACTTTCGATCCCGCGCCCGCACTGCACCATTATGACGGCGAGGACGAGACCCGCCGCCGCAGCCGCCGCCGAAAGTTCTGGATGAAGGCGACCATGATCGCCTAACGTCCTCCCATGGCTGTACTCGGAGTGATTGCCGACGATTTTACTGGCGCGACCGACATCGCGGGCATGTTGGTCAAGGGCGGGATGCGCACGATCCAGACGATCGGCGTGCCGGCAGCGGGAACGATTCCCGATGACGTCGATGCCGTCGTCGTGGCGCTCAAGACGCGCTCGATCCCGGCCAAGGAGGCGATTGCCCAGTCACTCGACGCGCTGAAGGCACTCCAGGCGGCGGGCTGCGTCCGCTTCTTCTTCAAGTACTGCTCGACCTTCGATTCGACCGACGCCGGCAACATCGGCCCGGTGGGCGACGCCCTTCTCGATGCGCTGAAGGCCAGGCAGGCGATCTACTGTCCGGCTTTCCCGGTGAATGGCCGCACCATCTTCTTTGGCCATCTGTTCGTAGGCGACCTGCTGCTTTCAGACACGCACATGCGCCACCATCCGCTGACGCCGATGACCGACTCCAGCCTGGTGCGCGTGCTGGCGCGCCAGACCAGGCACAAGGTCGGTCTGGCGCCGCTCAAACAGGTTCAGTCCGGATCGGCTGCATTGCGCGCGGCACTCGACAAGCTTGCGGCCGAAGACGTGCGCCATGTTGTCGTCGATGCCGTGGCCGACACCGATCTCGGCATCATCGGTGAGGCCGTGGGCGACGATACGCTCGTCACCGGCGGCTCGGGCGTGGCGCTCGGCCTGCCCGCCGCCTATCGCCGTCGTGGACTGATGACACACAAGCCCAATGCAGACACGCTGCCGAAAGTCACCGGCGCGGCCGCCGTGCTCGCCGGCTCCTGCTCGGCGGCGACGCTCAGTCAGATCACCGCCTTCAAGGGCCCGCATCTCGCCCTCGACACAGATGCTATCTGCCGCGGCGAGCCGGTCGGCGAGAAGGCACTCGCCTGGGCCAAGGACAAACTCGGCAACGGCCCGATCCTGCTCTCAGCCAGCGACAAGCCTGAAACGGTGAAGGCCTTGCAGGCGAAATACGGCGTCGAGCAATCGAGCCAGGCGATCGAAAAGACGATGGCGGCCCTGGCACGCGGACTGGTTGCGTCGGGAGTCAGCCGACTGGTCGTCGCCGGCGGCGAAACCTCTGGCGCGGTCGTCGGAGCGCTCGACGTGACAGTACTGCGCATCGGGCCGGAGATCGACCCCGGCGTGCCGTGGACGGCCTCGATTGGAAAGAAGCCGCTGTTGCTGGCGTTGAAGTCGGGCAATTTCGGCGCAACCGACTTCTTCACCAAGGCGTTCGAGAGGCTATGAGCACCAAAGAATCCAATGCCCGCGACGACATCTGTGCGCTGGGCGCCAAGCTCGCCGCCCGTGGGCTTTGCCCTGGCACGTCGGGCAACATCAGCATGCGCATCGATGATGGCTGGCTGATGAGCCCGACTAATTCGTCATTGGGCGAACTCAACCCGGGCCAGCTCTCGAAGCTCGATCTTAGCGGCGAGCATGTCGCCGGTGATCCGCCGACCAAGGAAGCGCTGCTGCATCGCTCAGTCTACGACGTGCGTCCCAAGGATCGCGCCATCGTGCATCTTCATTGCACCCATGCCGTGGCGATCTCCTGCCTCGATCCGTCCTGCCATCACAATGCCGAAAGCACCCTGCCGCCGATCACGCCCTACTTCGTGATGCGCATCGGCAAGCTGCCGCTGGTGCCCTACTTCAAGCCGGGTGACCCCAAGCTCGCCGACGCGATCCGCAAGTATGCGACGGGCCATCGCGCCGTGCTGCTGGCCAATCATGGGCCGGTCGTTGCCGGCACGTCGCTGTCGGCCGCCTCCGCCTCGATCGAGGAGCTGGAGGAAACCGCCAAGCTCCACCTTCTTCTGCAGGGCCTGAAGGTCCGCACGCTTTCGGATGCGCAGGTGCGCGACGTTGAAGAAGCTTTTCCTTCCTGATCGGACAAGACGAATGCCCAAGCTCGCCGCCAATCTGTCGTGGATCTACCAGGAAGTGCCGTTCCTGCAGCGCTTTGGCGCGGCGGCCGCTCACGGCTTCAAGGCGGTCGAGATTTTGTTCCCGTACGAAGCGCCGGCTGCCGAGATCGCCATCGAACTCAAGAAGCACAAGCTCACGCAGGCGCTGTTCAACCTGCCGCCGGGTGACTGGAGCAAGGGCGAGCGCGGCCTTGCCGCCCTGCCCGGCCGCGAGGCCGAGTTTGCCGCCGCGCTCGACAAGGCGCTCGACTACGCCAAGGTGCTGGAGTGCCGGACCCTTCATGTGATGTCGGGCATGATCGCGCCTGGCGCCGACACCAAGGCCATGCACCGCACTTTCGTCTCGAACCTGAAGAAGGTCTGCGACCGGACGGCCAAGAGCGGGCTCACCATCGTGATGGAGCCGATCAACCACCGCGACATTCCCGGCTACTTCACCAACACCACGGATCAGGTGAAGCAGATCATCGACGAGGTCGGCGCGCCTCATCTCAAGCTTCAGCTCGATCTCTATCATATGCAGGTGACCGAAGGTGACCTGCAGAAGCGCATGGAGCGACTGTTCCCGATCACCGCCCATGTGCAGATCGCCGGCAACCCGGACCGCAACGAACCCGATATTGGCGAGGTCAATCACCTCTACCTGCTCGATGTACTCGACCGGCTCGGCTACCAGGGTTACGTCGGCCTCGAATACAAGCCCAAGACGACGACCGCCGCTGGTCTCGGCTGGGCAGCGAAATACGGCATCAAGGCCTGATCGATGACAGACAAGAACACGCCGGTTGTCGCCTTCGTCGGGCTGGGCTCCATGGGTCTCGGCATGGCGAAGAACCTGCTCAAGCACGGGCACAAGGTGATCGGCGTCGATCCAACTGCCGCGGCACGCGATGCCTTCACAGCGGCAGGCGGCACGACCGCGGCCACGCCGGGCGCGGCCGCGGCCAGCGCCGATGTCGTCGTCGTGGCCGTCGTGAACGCGCAGCAGGTCGAGACGGTGCTCTTCGGCGAGGGTGGCGCAGCAGCCGCGCTGCGCAAGGGCGGCCTCGTCATGCAATGCGCCACCGTGCCTCCCGCCTTCGCGAAGGCGCTGGGCGAGCGGCTGGCCGGCAGCGGGCACCAGCTTCTCGATGCCCCGATGTCGGGCGGACGCGCCCGCGCCGAGAGCGGCGAACTTACCTTCATGGCCTCTGGGGCACCGCAGGCTTTCGCGACCGCCGAATCCATCCTGTCGGCGACCTCGGCCAAGGTCTTCCGCCTGGGCGACGCCGCCGGCATCGGCTCCCTGGTCAAGACGGTGAACCAGTTGCTCGCGGGCGTGCATATCGCCACTGCCGCCGAAGCCATGGCGCTCGCGGCCAAGGCCGGCGCCGACACGCGCGCGGTCTACGAGGTGATCTCGGCCAGCGCCGGCAATTCCTGGATGTTCGGCAATCGCGTGCCGCACATGCTCGACGACGATTTCTCGCCGCTTTCGGCGGTGGAAATCTTCGTAAAAGATCTCGGCCTGGTGCTGAATACCGGCCACGAACATCGCCTGCCGCTGCCGATGGCCGCCGCCGCCCACCAGCTTTTCCTGGCCGCGGCAGGCGCGGGCTGGGGCCGTCTGGATGACGCCGCCGTGGTAAAGGTCTACGAGCAGGCAGGTGACTTCAAAGTGTCGTCGCCGAAGAAGTAGACTGGGCCCATGCGTCGTCAGCGTTTCACCAAGATCGTCGCCACCCTGGGGCCCGCCACTTCCACGACCGAGCGCCTGCGCGCGCTGTTCGAGGCCGGCGCCGACGTGTTCCGCTTGAATTTCAGCCACGGCGTGCCCGATGATCACCGGAAGCGGGTCGAGCAACTCCGCGCGCTCGAGAAAAAATACAACCACCCGGTCGCTATCCTGATGGACCTGCAGGGGCCCAAGCTGCGGCTGGGCGTCATCGGCAAGCAGCCGATGGAGCTCAAAGTCGGCCAGAAGCTGCGCTTCGACATGGACCCCAAGCCGGCCACGGCGAAGCGCGTCCCCCTGCTGCATCCTGAGATCTTCAAGGCTGCCAAGCCCGATGGGCTGCTGCTGATCGATGACGGCAAGGTCCGCCTGCGGATCGTCGCCCACGACGAGGACACGATCGATGCCGTGGTCGAGGTGCCGGGCCAGATCAGCGACCGCAAGGGCGTGAACCTGCCCAACCTCGTGCTGCCGATGTCGCCGATGACACCGAAGGATCACAAGGACCTCGCTTTCGGCCTGTCGCTGGGCGTCGACTGGGTGGCGCTCTCCTTCGTGCAGCATGCCCACGACATCGCCGAACTGAAGAAGCTGGTGGCGGGCCGCGCCGCGGTGATGGCCAAACTCGAGAAGCCAGCCGCCATCGACCACCTCGACGAGATCATCGAGCAGAGCGACGGCATCATGGTGGCGCGCGGCGATCTCGGCGTGGAGATGCCGCCCGAGGCGGTGCCGCCACTGCAGAAGCGGATCCTCGCCGCCTGCCGCGTGGCCGGAAAACCCGCCATCGTGGCGACCCAGATGCTGGACTCGATGGTCCATTCGCCGACGCCGACGCGCGCCGAGGCCTCCGACGTGGCCACGGCCGTCTATGACGGCACCGATGCCGTGATGCTCTCGGCCGAATCGGCGTCTGGCGACTATCCGATCGAGGCGGTCACCATCATGGACCGCATCATCCGCGCCGCCGAAGGCGATCCACTCTACCGCCGCCTGATGGATGCCAGCCGCCACGAACCCGAGGCAACCGCCGCCGACGCCATCAGCGCCGCGGCGCGTCAATGCGCCCATACGCTATCGGCCGCTGCCATCGTCACCTACACCAACACCGGCTCGACCACGCTCCGCGCCGCCCGCGAGCGACCGGATGTCCGCATCCTCTGCCTGACGCCCAACGTCAACACGGCCCGGCGCATGGCACTCACTTGGGGCGTCCACCCGGTTCATGCAGGAGACGCGCACAATTTCGCCGATATGGTGCAGCGGGCCGTCAGCATTGCCCGCAAGGAGGAGCTGGCCAAGGAAGGCGAGCGCCTCGTGATCACCGCCGGTGTGCCCTTCGGCACCCCCGGGGCGACGAATATCCTGCGGATCGCCTACGTCTGAGCGGACTCGGGGGATGGAACGCTCGGCTGGTCCGTAACCTTCACAAGCAAATCTGTGAGGCCTCCCTGAAACCGAAACCCGCCCTGACGTGGCTGGATTTCCTGGTCATCGCCGCCACCGTCCTGACCTTCGGCGCCGTCCTGATGGCCAACCTGCCCGGTGACAAACCCTCGATGCGCACGACCACCCTGCCGGGCGAGATGCCCATTGAAATCGGCCAGCTTCCGGACGACCCCGAACTTGCACGCGCGCGCATCAAGCTCGCGATTGGCGGCCCCTGGAACTAGAGGCTTGTGGGGATAGGCCCCTTAATCGGCCTTCGCCCGGGGGACGTGGCGATAGACCAGATCGCCGGGGTCCTGCTGCGCCGCCGCGGGATCGAGCACCGCGCCCAGCCGTTCGGCCACGGCAACGGAACGGGTATTTCCCGGGCCGATGTAGCTGACGAGGGTGGGCAGCGCCAAGGTCGCAAAGGCCCAGTCGCGCAGCGCGCTGGCCGCCTCGGTCGCGTAGCCGTTGCCTTCGTGTCCCTCGTAAATCTGCCATCCCAGCTCTTTCTCCGGAAAGCGCGGCCCGTGGTTGATTTCCACCAACCCCACGCATGCGCCCGTGGCGCCGAGATCGATCATCAAGGCGCCATGGCCGAGGAGCTGCCAGAGAGCGACACCGTGGCAGAAAATGCCCCAGGCGGCGCGCGTGTCGAAGGGGCCGCCCATGCCGGCGGCACGCGACGACGCCATCAATCGCGCATACGCCGGAAAATCGTCCATGACCGGAACTCGAAGCGTCAGACGCGCGGTTACGAGCGTGGGAATGCGATGCTCGACCACGACGGCGTCCCTACCCGCGCGGCCGCTTGTCGATCACGCGCCGCGCCTTGCCCATCGAACGCTCGATCGTGCCAGGTGCTGCGACGTCGATCGTGGCCGAGAGGCCGCACATGCCTTTCAGGCGCCGCGACAGCTCCGCCGACGAGCGCCCCGCCGCCTCGCCTGCCAGCACGACCCGCGCCTCGACCCGCACCAGCAGGTCATCGAGCGCGCCGGTGCGCGTGAGCTCGATCACGTAGTGGCCGCTCAGGGCAGGGTCGCGCAGGATCTGCTCCTCGACCTGGCTCGGGAACAGGTTGACCCCGCGCACGATCAGCATGTCGTCGCTGCGGCCAGTGATCTTGGCCATGCGCCGCATCACGCTGGCCGACCCCGGCATCAGCCGCGTGAGGTCGCGCGTGCGGTAGCGGATGACCGGCATCGCCTCCTTGGTGAGCGTCGTGAACACCAGTTCACCCGGGTCGCCATCGGCCACGGGCGCACCGGTCTCGGGATCCACGATCTCGGGGTAGAAATGATCCTCCCAGATCGTGGGCCCATCCTTGGTCTCGATGAACTCGCAGGCGACGCCGGGGCCCATTACTTCGCTGAGGCCATAGAGATCGACTGCATCGACGCCCAGCCGCCGTTCGATCTCGGCCCGCATGCCCTCGGTCCACGGCTCGGCGCCGAACAGGCCGACGCGCATCGCCGTGCTGCGCGGATCGATGCCCTGGCGCTCGAACTCGTCGGCGATCGCCAACATATAAGATGGCGTCATCAGCACGACGCGGGCGCCGAACTCGCGGATGAGCTGGACCTGGCGCTCGCCGAAGCCACCCGACATCGGCACCACCGTGCAGCCCAACCGCTCGGCGCCGTAGTGTGCGCCCAGCCCGCCGGTGAACAGGCCGTAGCCGAAGGCGTTGTGGATGATGTCGCCCGGCCGCGCGCCGCCGGCATGGAGCGAGCGCGCCATCAGGTCGGACCAGGTGTCGATGTCGCGCGCCGAGTAGCCGACCACCGTCGGCCGTCCCGTCGTGCCACTGGAGGCGTGCAGGCGCACGCACTGCTCGCGCGGGATCGCCAGCATGCCGAAAGGATAGGCGTCGCGCAGGTCGGCCTTCGACGTGAAGGGAAAGCGCGCGAGGTCCGACAACTCCCGAAAATCGTCGGGATGAACACCGGCCGCCTGGCACTTGGCGCGATACGGCGCCTGGCCTTCGTAAGCCTGGCGCAGCGTGTCGCGCAGCCGCCGGACCTGCAGCGCCCGCAACTCGTCGAGCGACATTTTTAATTCAGGAAAAGTCATTTTTTATCGAACCCGAAACGTCGATAGACATAACCCAACCCGATCAGCGCCGCGCCCAGGCCGAGGAACGAGAACACGCGCAGCAGGCCTTGCAGCCCGGCCATGTCGATCAGGAACACTTTTGCCACCACGATGCACACCAGCACCATGCCGGCGTGCCGGAACGCCGCAGTATCGCGCAGGAAGCCCAGTGCCAACAGAGCCACGCCGAACAGCAGCCAGACTATCGAGTAGGCGTAGAGTTCCAGCCCTTCAGCCGCGAAGCCGCTGCGCTCGAAGCCGGGATCGAACAGGTGCCGGACTTCGAGCGAGACATAGACGAAAGCCAGGATCGAGGCCGTGATCTCGATCAGCAGGTCGATGCGCCGGTCAGGTTCGACGTCGATCCAGCGCCGCGCCAGCGCCGCCATCACCGCCGGCACCGCATAGGCCAGGAACAGGCCATTGAAGAGCGGCAGGCGTCCGACGTCGGCCTTCTCGAACACCGGATTGGCGACCAGCACCTGGACGATCAGCACCGCCGCGACGGCGAGCCCGCCGCTCAGCCGCCACGCCCAGAGCGCCACCGGGTCCTGCCGGCGGCGTGCCATCCAGAGTGCGCCCAAGGCAAAGGCGCCCCAGATTGCGACATAGAAAGAGCGTTCCATGAAGCCCGCGTCGGGAGTCGCCATCGAACCGGGCTGGAAGAGACTGCGGACCTCAAGCGTTGCCAGCACGAAGGCGAGCAAGGCGACGGTCGCCTCGACCGCGCGCACCAGCCGCTCATCGCCGGTCGGGCGCAGAAATCGCAGCCCCACGACAAGCGCCGCGATCGAAATGCCGTAGCCCCACAGGAGCCAGTTGAAGATCGGCGTGACGCCCAGCGGGTATTTCAGCACCTCGGGATTGAGCACGAAGCGTACGACAATCACCGCCAGCAACGGCCAGCACAGCAGACGCATGGCGCGCAAGTTGAGCGTCGCTGCAATGGCCGCCACGGCCGCCAGTTCGACGGCGTAGGCCACCGTGATCCACTCGCGGCTGAACTCCATCGGAATGGCGGCGGCAATGAAGAAGGTGACGCCGGCCGCCAGATAGCCCAGCGCCTCGGTGGCGCCGACCATGCTCTCCCGCCAGCGCGCAAGCCGCTCGGCGCCGACCAGGAAGGGCACGGCGAGGCCGACGCTGATCAGGCCCCACGGCACGCCCGTCGCGGTGCCTCGCAGCACGTACCAGCACAGCAGGAAGTGCGTGAAGGCCGCGGCCACCGACAACGCCGCCCAGAAACCCGGCCGTCCGGCGTTCCACAGCAGCGCGAAAGCCGCGGTGGCATAGAAGCCTCCAAAAAGGATCGTGAGCCAGGCAAAGCGATCGGCATCCCAGTCCGCGCCGGTGCCGCGCGTGGCGCCCCACCACAGGGCCAGCGCCAGAAGGGACAGGCCCGGTCCCAGCCCGGCCGCGTACTGGAAGCGCGGCGTCCAGCGGCCGAGGGCGAAGGCGCCTGCGCCGTGAAGCGCCAATGCCAGCCAGCCTGCTTTCTGCTGGCCGCTGTCGTCGACCACCAGGCACACCAGCAGCACGCCGGTACCCGCAAGTGCTGCCCAGACCAGGGCCACGACGTCGGGCGGCGGATTTTCGCTCTCGCCCATCCGCCGCGAGGTCGCCCAGACGAAGAGCCCCGCCACCACCACCAGGAACAGCCCGACCCAATGCAGTTCGCCGCCATCGCGCGACGCCAGCATCCACACGACGGTCCAGAGGGCGGAACCGGCAAGGACTCCCCAGCCGAGCGGCCACCAGCCCCTGATGCGAATGACCCACAGCGTGCCGGCGGCGATCGCCAGCAGATAGCCGAACAGGACCGGCGTGTTGGGCGTCTCGCTGCCGATGATCGCAGGACTGGCGAAGCCGCCGACGAAGGCGAGACCGGCGACGAAGACGCCGTGGCGCAGCGACACGCCGATGGCGAAGGCCGTCAGCGCCATCGCGCCGCCGCCGGCTGCCACCTTCGAAATCATGCCGTAGAGCGCCACGGCCGAGAACAGCGCGCCGTAGAGCGCGGCTATGCCGGCGGCGGCCAGCGCCTGGGCCACGCGATCGTCGCGGGTGCGCATCTTCTCGGCGCCAGCCACCAAAGCGAAGCCGAACAGCGCCGCCAGGATCACCCGCACCTCGGGCGAGAGATAGCCCTCCTCGATCGAGTAGCGGACCAGGAAGATCGCGGCCAGCGCCAGCGTGACCGCGCCGATCCACAGGAAGGCGCGCGCCCCAAGGCGCTGTTCCCAGCCGCCCTGGACCGGCTCGATGACCAGCGGCGGCGGCAATACCGGCTCTGGCGGCAGTGTCTCCCCAATGACGACAGGCTCGACGGGCAACGGTGTTTGCTCGACGACCGGCTCAACGGTGGGCGGTTCAACGACGGGCGGAGCGACGAACGGCGGCGGCAGGGTCTCGCCTGAAAGACTCTGCCGCTTGAGCAGCATGACTTCCGCGACGAGCCGCTCGTTCGCCGCGCGCAGCCGCGAGGTGCGGACCAGCGCCACGATGGCGACGATCGGCGTGCCCAGCGCCCAGGCGACGGCCAGCAGACCGAGGAGGATCTCTTCCACGGAAGCCGCGCTGCCCCTAGCCCGCTTTCCTTACTCCGCCGCGACGCGGGTCGGCTGGCGGACGAAGGCGGCGCGGTTGTCGCGGGCGACGACGCCGCGCTTCACCACCATGCGGTGGTTCTCCTTGCGGGCGGCGCGCTTGATGTCGGCCAGGGCATCGCCGTCGCACAGCACGAGATCGGCGCTGTTGCCTTCCTTGATGCGGCCCTGGTCGGCCAGGCGCATCAGGTCGGCCGCACTCGCCGTAGAGAAGAACAGCGAATCGCGGGCCGAGATGCCGATGTCGCACATGTACTCGAGCTCACGCGCATTCTCGCCGTGCCGGTTGTGCGGCGTGCCGGCGTCGGTGCCCATCGCGATGCGGCCACCGGCCTTGTAGTACATCTTGGTCGCTTCGATGTGGCGGTCGTAGACGCGGCGGCTCTTCTCGATCACGTAGTCCGGGATCGAGCGGTCGCCGTCGTCATAGCCCTTCAGGATGTTCTTCACGGCCGCCAGCGTTGGCACCAGCCAGACGTTGCGCTCCTTCATCTCACGGCAGCACTCCTCGTCCATGAAGATGCCGTGCTCGATCGAATCGATGCCGCCGCGCACCGCGTTCAGGATGCCGAGCGCCCCCTGGGCGTGGCTGGCGCAGCATTTGTGGAAGCGATGCGCCTCGCTGATGCCGGCCTTCATCTCCTCGGCCGAATAGTGCGCGTCCTCGGGGTTGACGCCCTGGGTCATGACGCCACCCGTCGCCATGATCTTCACCAGATCGGAGCCGGCGTGGACCTGCTCGCGCACCGCCTTCACGACCTCGTCGACACCGTCGGCGACACGGCCGGTGCGGTTGCCGTGGCCGCCGGTCATGCAGATCATGCGGCCGGCACAACGCATCGTCGGACCCAGGAACTTGCCGGCGTTGAAGGCGTCGCGTAGCGCGAACTCGATGTAATCCTTGCCGCCGCAATCACGCACCGCGGTGATGCCGCCTTCGAGCGTGCTGCGCATGTATTCCATGCCGCGCACCGCGATCTGGGCGGCGCTGAGGCGATCCTGCGCCGCACCGGGATTGCCCTCGGCACCCGACAGCGAATGGACGTGGCAGTCGATGATGCCGGGGATCAGCGTGCCGCCCGAGGTATCGACCCGGTCGCCGGCGAAGCCCGCGAACTCACCCTGGGGCGCCACGCGCTTGATCTTGCCGCCCTCTTCCAGCACCGCCTGCCCGTCGCGAACCTTCTCACCGTCGAACAGACGACCGCCGACATATAAGGTAGCCATACGAAACTCCCGAATTGAAACGTGACGCGACTTTGCCCCTGCTCCTCCGGATCGGCAAGGACCACGACGCGCCACGTTCCATTAGTCAGACTTGTGCGTTCGTGCGCCTGCTCGAAGAGCCAAGTACCTCGGTCGAATTTCAGGTCCAGATCCGCCTAGAAGGCCGTATTTGCGCACGTCTGGCGCATGAATTGTAGACACCTGAATGTAACGCGTTGTGTCCACCAAGTTGTCCCGGGCTCTCTACCACGGGGACAGATTTTCTCATTCGATCGACCGTCGATAAGCGAGTGGAGGCCGTTGCGTCGGTTGACCGACTGCATTGATAGCACCTCCCCACGGACGATCGTGTCGGGAAGGCGCAGGCTCATCCTTGTGCTGATCCACGGGTCAGGACCCGCGGCGGCGACCTGGCGCTCGATGCGCATGCCCGTGGGCGGCCACGGGAGGTCATTGCCGGAACGAAAAAGGCCGACGCGAGAAGCGCCAGCCTATAGAAAAATCATGCCAGAACCTGCGGAACTTGTCGAATCAGGAACGACTCTCAATCGACCAGCGGCATCACCTCGGCAGCGAATCTCTGCAGGCGTTCGATGCTCTCGGCGGTGGACTGGCCGCGGAAGTCGAAGATCAGCTCGTGCACGCCAGAAGCCGCAAACGAGCGGATGTCGCCGGCGATCTCCTGGGCACTGCCGGAAAAGCTGCGGCGAGTGCCATCGCGATCGGGAATGCCGGTGTCGTAGAGCGGCGCCTTGTAGGAGATGGTGAGGGAAGCGAAATCGCGTCCCTCCGCCTCCGTCATCTGCTTCAACGTCGCCAGATGCGCCCGCATTTCCTCGGGCGGCAGCGGCGACGCGGCGACGGCGCCGACCGGATGCCAGCCGTCACCATGCCGCGCGGTGCGGCGGAGCGCGGCACGCGAGTGGCCGCCGACCCAGATCGGCGGATGCGGCTTCTGCAACGGCAAGGGCTCGCAGCGAATGTCGGTGTAGCTATAAAATGTCCCGGCGAAGCTGGCGGGCGATGTCGTCCAGAGCTGCTTGAAGATCGTGATCCACTCGTCGCTCACGGCGCCGCGCCGCTCGAACTCGGGACTGTCCAGCGCCTCGAATTCTTCCTTCAACCAGCCGACGCCGACACCCAGTGTCACGCGACCGCCGGACAGGACGTCGAGCGACGCCACCATCTTCGCCGTCAGCACCGGGTTTCGGTAGGGCAGCACGAGGACCGACGTGACGAGGCGCAGCTTCTCCGTGGCGCCGGCCACGACGCCCAGGATGGAGAAGGTTTCGAGCGCATCGCCGCCGCTCGGGTGCTTGCGGTCCAGCGTGTAGGGATAAGCCGACTCGCTCTCGACCGGAAAGACGATGTGATCGGCGATCATGGCCGAGTGCAGCCCCAGCCGTTCGCCTTCGCGCGCCAAAGCGAGGACGCCGTCTCGAGTCGCGGTCGGACCGCGGGTGGGAAGATAGAAGCCGTAGCGCATCACGAGACCCGCTGGCCGCAGCCCAGCGGATCGGCCGGCACATCTCCGCCCAGCGCCTTCAGCCGCTCGATCTCGCCGTCGATGCCGACGATGTGCGGATTCCATTTGCGCGCCAGCTCGAAGGCCGCGACCGCCCGCGCATTCTCGCCCATCTCGGCGCGGATCATGCCGAGGCCGGAATAGGCGCCGAAGTGGCGCGGCTCGCGCTTCACCGTCTCGCAAATGTCGGCCAGCGAGGCGGTGAAATTGCCCATCAGCCAATAGGCGGTGGCGCGCTTGTTCCACGCCTCCGACAGATCGGGCGCCGTCTCGATGAGCTGCGTGAAGGTCTCGATCGAGTTCTTGAGCTGTTGTTGCTGCATCTCGGCGATGCCGCGCATCATCACCGCGCGCTGCTGCTGGTTGGGCACCATGGTCCACTGCTCCCAGATCGCCGCCTCCAGCGACTGGATGGCGACCGGATCGGTGGCGTCCTTCAGCTTGGCAAAGAGTGTGTCGAGCACGGTCCCGCTCCCGGCGTTCTGCGCCATGACGTTGGCGCCCAGCATCAGGCCCAGCAGGGCCGTGAGGCAAGAGCGAACTATCGACACGGATTTGCTCCTGCTGGGAGCGCGCCACTCCAGTGGCGCTCTTCTCTTGCTCTTCCGGACCGCACGCGTCTCGCGCACCTCATGAGCGAGCCGGAGGCTCGCGGTCCAAAAGACCATGAGCGCCACTGGAGTGGCGCGCTCCCAGCAAAGCCACCGGCTTCGGGCCTCCGGTCGCCCAGTCCAGCAGCTCGACCGTATGCGCCATCGGTATGCCAGTGCCCGATGCGATATTGCCGATGCAGCCGAAGTTGCCCGACGCGATCACGTCGGGCCGGATGCTCTCGATGTTGGCCACCTTGCGGTCGCGCAGGCGCCGCGACAGGTCGGGCTGCAGCACCTGGTAGGTGCCGGCCCAGCCGCAGCAGAGATGGCCCTCGGGCACGTCCTTCACGACGAAGCCCGCCTCGCGCAGCAACTTCTTCGGCAACTCGGTGAGCTTCTGGCCGTGCTGCATCGAGCAGGCCGAATGGTAGGCGACGGTGAGCGGCTGCGGCGTCACGTTGCTGAGGCCGACCTCGGCCACGATCTCGGTCACGTCCCTGGCGAGTGCGGCCACCTGCTTCGCCTTCTCATGCCAGACCGGATCGTCGGCCAGCATGTTGCCGTAGTCCTTCACTGTCGTGCCACAGCCCGAGGCGTTGATCACGATGGCGTCAAGACCGGCGCCATCGATCTCGCGCAGCCAGGCGTCGATACTGCGCTTGGCGAGTTCTATCGCCTGCTCGTTCCTGCCGACATGCAGCACCGAGGAGCCGCAGCAGCCCGAGCCGGCGACGTTCACGACCTCGATATCGAGCCGGGTCAGCAGCCGCACAGTGGCCTCGTTGACCTCGGGCGCCAGCACCTGCTGGCCACAGCCCGGCATCAGCGCCACGCGCTTGCGCTGCAGGCCGCGAGCCGGAAAGACCTGCGGCCGGTCGACCGGCGACGGCGTCGGCACCTTGTCCGGCACGGCGTCGAGCATGGCGCGCAGCCGGCGCAGGAAGGTGGCGCCGCCGGGATCGGGGCTGGTCGCCGGCAGCAGCGGGGCCAGCGGCTTGGCAAGCCGGCCCAACACCATGGCCCAGCGGAAGGCCGCGGGGCGCGGCATGAGATAGGCGAGAACGCCGCGCATAAAACGGTCGGGCAGCGTGCGCGTAAAAGTGGTCTCGATGTGATGCCGGCCGTGATCGACCAGGTGCATGTAGTTCACGCCCGACGGGCAGGTCGTCATGCAGGAGAGGCACGACAGGCAGCGGTCGATGTGGCGGACTTCCTTCGCGCTGGGCGCGCGATCGTCCTCGATCATCGACTTGATGAGGTAGATGCGCCCGCGCGGGGAATCGCGCTCGTCGCCCAGCAGCACGAAGGTCGGGCAGGTCGCCGTGCAGAACCCGCAATGCACGCACTTGCGCAGGATGTCGTTGCTGCGCGACGTCTCGGGATCGGCAAGCTGGGCCAGGGTGAAGTGGGTCTGCATGAAGGCCCGATCAGGCCGCGTCGCGCAGCTTGAGCCGCTCCGTGGTCTGCTTGATCTGCTGCCCTGCCTCGAGCGTCGCTTTTTCAAGTTCGTAGAGAGTCTGCAGGTTCATCCAGGTCTGGGCGCTCATGCCGAGGGCGCGTTCCAGACGCAGCGCCGTCTCGGCGGTGATGCCTCGCCTGCCGCGAATGATGTTGCCGACCTGCACTTGTGACAGCCCGGTGGCCTGCGCCAGGCGGTATTGCGAAACGCCTGCCGGCTCCATGAACTCATCACGAAGAATGCGGCCGGGGTGTACCAATTTGACTCTGCGCTTCACGATTAGACCCTTGTCTGAGATCTCACGATTGTCTCCGTCGTCCCGACCGAAGTCGAGCGAAGCGAGACGCAGCGGAGGGACCTTGCCTGTTCACAAAAGGTCCCTCCACTCCGCTTCGCTTCGGTCGGGACGACGGGGGACATCTATCCCATCCGTCCCGGATTGAAGAGGCGCTTGGGGTCGAAGCTCTCTTTGACGCGCGAGGCGAGCGCAGCCAAGGCTGTCGGTTGCGGCTGGAACACTTTTACCGCCGCGCGCACGGCCTCGGGCGCGCGAATGAGCGTGGCGTGGCCGCCTTTGGCGCCGATGGCGCCGCGCACGATGGCCTGATCGGCGTCGGCGCTGGCCGGAAGCGCCAGCCAGATGAGGCCGCCCGACCAGTCATAGAAGGCTTCGGCCGCCGGGCGCTGCGCCTTGATGCGCGCGACAATGGCCGGCCCTTCGGTCGGCGGGCTAGAAATCTTCCAGACGACGGCATCGGAGGCAGCCTTGAGCGGCGCCACGTCGCGCACCTCGCGCCAGAAGGTGCGGCTTTCGAGCGTTCCCAGTTCTTCCATCCGGGCGCCCGTCTCGGCCAGCAGCTCACGCAATGCCGTCAACCGTGCCTCGACCGACGGCGCCACGCCTTCGATGCGGAGCGCCGTCCTGCCCGGCAGGTGGGCGGCGCCGGAGACTTCGTGCGGGCTGCCGAGCGCCGCACACATGGCTTTCACCGCCGCGTCGTCGGCGAGGCCCAGCAGCATCAGCGTGCGAGTCTGATCGGGCGCCGGCAGCACCTTCACCGACACCTGGTCGAGCACGGCCAGTGTGCCCCACGAGCCCGCGAGCAGCTTGGAGAGATCGTAGCCGGTGACGTTCTTCATTACCTTGCCGCCGGACTTGAATATCTCGCCGCGGCCGTTGACGCCGCTGAAGCCCAGCAGGTGATCGCGCGCCGCACCCGCGGACAGCCGCCGTGGCCCCGCGAGATTGCCCATCACGGCGCCGACCAGCGTCCCCTGCCCGGCTTTTAGGCCGAGCAGCGGGCCGAGATCGGGCGGCTCGAAGGCCAGCATCTGGTTGCGTTGCGCCAGCAGCGCCTCGACGTCGCGCATCGGCGTGCCGGCACGCAAGGTCACCACCAGTTCCTCGGGCGCGTAGTCGACGATGCCGCTGATGCCGGAAAGGTCGAGCACCTGGTCGCAGACCATCGGCTTGCCGAGCGCGAGCTTGCTGCCGCCGCCGCGCACGTCGAGCGTCCTGCCGTCGTTCAGCGCCCATTCCACCGCCTGTCGCAGTTCCTCCGGTGACCGCGGCTTGATCGTGGAGGTCATTGAGCCTGCATCATCGCTGGGAGCGCGCCACTGCGGGCGGGGTAATTCCCCGCCCTGAAGTGGCGCATCTTCTCATGAGCATGAGCGCCACTGGAGTGGCGCGCTCCCAGCCATGAACCGTGAATCCAACAGGACACGCTTCAGAACCGCGGAATGTCGGGAAAGGGCAGTTTGTTGTGATGGACCACAACGCGGCCCAGCTCGGCGCAGCGGCGGAGCTGGGGGAAAACCTTGCCGGGATTGAGCAGATGGTCGGGATCGAACGCGCACTTGAGGCGCATCTGCTGGTCCAAGTCGATCTCGGTGAACTGCACGCCCATCAGGTCGCGCTTCTCGATGCCGACGCCGTGCTCGCCGGTCAGGACGCCACCCACGCGCACGCAGAGCCTCAGGATATCGGCGCCGAATTCCTCGGCGCGGTGCAGCTCGTCGGCATCGTTGGCGTCGAACAGGATCAGCGGATGGAGGTTCCCGTCGCCTGCATGGAAGACGTTGACCACGCGCAGGCGGTGCTTCTTCGACATCTCGCGCATCTCGGCCAGCACCTCGACCAGCCGGCCGCGCGGCACCGAGCCGTCGAGGCACATATAGTCGGGCGTGATCTGGCCGACGGCGGGGAACGCGGCCTTGCGGCCGGCCCAGAACAGCACCCGCTCCTGCTCGTCGTTGCTGACGCGCACCGTGGTGGCGCCGCGCCCGCGCGCGATCTCGGCCACCCGCTCGACCAGGTGGTCGACCTCGACCGCCGGGCCGTCGAGTTCGACGATCAGCAGGCCCTCGGCATCGAGCGGATAGCCCGCGCCGACATAGGCCTCGGCGCACTTCACCGCTTCCTTGTCCATCATCTCCATGCCACCGGGAATGATGCCCGAGGCGATGACGGCGGCGACGCAGTCGGCAGCGCCGGCCTCGGTCGGAAAGCCCAGGAGCACCGCGCGCGCGGTGGTGGGCTTGCGCAGCAGCCGCACGGTCACTTCGGTGACGACGCCTAAGAGGCCCTCGGAGCCGGTCATCACGCCCAGGAGATCGTAGCCTTCGGAGTCGAGATGCTTGCCGCCGAGGCGAACCACTTCGCCGGTCATCAGCACCAGTTCGATGCCGAGCAGGTTATTCGTGGTGAGGCCGTATTTCAGGCAGTGCACGCCGCCGGAATTTTCCGCGACGTTGCCGCCGATCGAGCAGGCGATCTGCGAGCTGGGATCGGGCGCGTAGTAGAAGCCCTCGTGCTCGACGGCCTTGGTGATGCCGAGGTTGGTGACGCCGGGCTGCACGCGGGCGCAGCGGTTGGCGTAGTCGATTTCCAGCACACGATTGAACTTGGCGAGACCCAGCAGGATGGCATCGCCCACCGGCATGGAACCGCCCGAGAGCGAAGTGCCGGCGCCTCTGGGCACGACCTTGACCTTGTTGTCCTGGCAGTAGCGCAGGATTGCCGAGACCTGCGCCACCGTCTCGGGCAGGACCACAACCAGCGGCATCTGGCGGTAGGCCGAGAGCGCATCGCACTCGTAAGGCCGCATGCCCTCGAGGTCGTCGATCACGCCCTCGCCGGGGACGACGGCACGCAGGGCAGCGACGATCTCGGACCGGCGGGCGAGAATGGCGGGATCGAGCGGCGGCATCTGCATGCTTCGCTCATACGCCAAATAAAAAAGCGGCGGAAGCCGAGGGCTCCGCCGCCTTGATCACAGAGACGCTATTCCGTTCTTAGCGGACCAATTACCCTTGGCGAGCCTTGAAGCGCGGATTGGTCTTGTTGATGACGTAGACGCGGCCCTTGCGGCGCACGATGCGGCAGTCCTTGTGACGGGCCTTCACCGACTTGAGGGAATGACGGATCTTCATGGTCCTTACTCGACAAAAAACCCCGGCGAGGCCGGGGAAAATTCCAAAAGCGGGCGGAAAATACGGATCGGGGCCGCTCCCGTCAACCCATTGATTTACACGCCTTTTCGGCAAAGTCCGGGGAAAAGAGAACTTCTGGACAGCGCCCCCGACAAGAACGACTTTAACCATGTTTTCAAAGACTTAAGGAGAATGTCATGGCGTCCCTCACCCTGGCCCAGGCCAACAAGATCGTGGAAGCGGCCCTGGCCGATGCCCGCCGGCTGAAGATCAAGCCGCTCGCGGTCGCGGTGCTGGACACCGCCGGCCACGTCAAATCCCTGCAGCGCGAGGACGACGCCAGCATGTTCCGCAACGACATCGCCATCGGCAAGGCGTGGGCTGCCGTCGGCATGGGCGCGTCGAGCCGCGTGCTGCTGGGACGCGCCAAGGAGAACCCGCAGTTCTTCGGCGCGCTGTCGGCGACGGCACAGGGCAAGTTCCTGCCGCAGACCGGCGCGGTGCTGATCAAGGACAAGGACGGCAACATCCTGGGCGCCGCCGGTGCCAGCGGCGGCACGGGCGACGAGGACGAGGCGGCGTGCATTGCCGGCGTCACCGCGGCGGGGCTGGTCGCGGGGTGACCACCTCACCCCGAGAGTCTGCCTCGAAGTGAATGCAGCATTTCAAGTGCTCGGGATCATGCTCTTCTGGACCGCGCGCGTCCTCGCGCGCTCATGGTCGAGCAGATCGCCTTGTTTTATCGTCACGAGGATGAGCGAGCCGGAGGCTCGCGGTCCAGCAGAGCATGACAGCTGGTTGAAGTGACTGAATTCTTTTCAGGCCAGCCTCCTCAGCATGAGGTGTTTCGACACTACTCCTCCGGCTCCGTCGTGAAGGTGAGCGGATGGCCGGCGCGGCGGCCGAGGTCGGTGGCTTCTGAGGCCTTGGTCTCGGCGATCTCGCGGGTGAAGACGGCGACGACGCAGGCGCCGCGCTGGTGGGCCGTCAGCATGATACCATAGGCTTGGTCGTCGGTGGTGTGGAACACCGCCCGGAGCACCACGACGACGAACTCGCGCGGCGTGTAGTCGTCGTTCAGCAGGATGACCTTGTGCAGCGGCGGCCGCTTGGTCTTGGGCTTGGCGATGGTCTCGGGCTTGACGTCGATGTCGCTCATCGGGCCCCTCCGACACTCTCTCTAATATGGCTCCTTCAGGAACCGCTCGACCAGCCGGTCGGCACGGCTGCGGTCGGTGAACGCCAGATGGCGCGCCAGGTTGCGCGGCGAGGAGGCGAGGTAGAAGCGCTCGTACTGCTCGTTGCGGCTGGCGAGCGCGCTGCCGGCGAAATCCCAGGCGAGGCGGAAGATGCGGATGCGTTCCTCCGCCGCCATGCCCTTGGCGCCAGGCAGATAGCGGTCGATCAAGGGCCGGAGCTCGGGGTCGGCGAGCTGGGCCGACATTGGTGCTGCCAGGAGGTTGTGCGAACCGATCAGGCGCAGGATCTCGTTCACCCGAGGCATCCAGATCGGCAGCATCGCGCGCAGCGCGTGCAGCGGCGCCACTGCCGGCGTCCACATGCCGCCGGGCCATTCGCGGGCCTCGGCTTCGGCCGTCGCCACGGCCGCCCGCGTGAACTCGGCATAGGCCCAGATCTCGCCCACGACGCGCATGGTCTCGGGATCGGCCGCGTTGATGGCGCTCGCCATGCGCAGCGCCAATCCCCAGGCGAAGTCGAGCTTGGTCGAGGCGCGGATCGCGGTCTGCTGCTGGATATTGGGCGGCCAGCTCGTGGTCATCACCGTGTTGTAGGCGGCGCGGTTGGCGTCGATGAAGATGCGTTCCCGCGGGACTTCTACATCGTCGAAGATGACGAAGGCGTCCTGCTCGTCGAAGCGGCCCGACAGCGGATGGTCGAAGCGGTTGTCTTGTGTCGACAGGCTGTCGCGGCAGAGGAATTTCAGACCCGGCGCGCTCATCGGCACGCAGAAGGACAAAGCATAGGCATCGGCGCCTTCGGGCAGCGGCAGCGCCGGATAGACGGCGATCTCGTCGGCGAAGGGCGCCAGGGTGGCGAGCACGCGGGCGCCACGGACCACGATGCCGTGCTCGGTGTCGGCCACCTTGCGCAGCGCGTGGACGTTGTCGGCGCGCGGCGCGTCGCCCATCGCCTTGTCGACGGTCGGCTGGACGATGGTGTGGGTGAGCGAGATGTCGCCGCGGCGCAGGAACTTCTGGTAGGCGACCAGGCGCTCGGCGCCCGCCTCGTTGCCATTCGCGCCCCATTCGTCGGGCCGGCCGGCGAAGCCCGCGTAGGTCACGTTCATATAGTCGGGCGTACGCCCCATCAGGCCGACCGAATATTCGGCGACCTGGCGCAGCGCCTTGTGGCGCCGCCCGAGATCCTCGCGCGAGCGCGGGATCATGTGGCTCGTGCCGATCGGCTCGCCGGTCTCGGGATCGGCGATCAGGCAGGTCGCGGCGTGCGCATGCTGGAGGTCGTAGACCTCGGCCAGCGCATGGGCCGCACCGCGGAGCTTCGGGTGATCGACGACGTCGGCCACCCGCTCGCCATCGACCCAGACCGCGCGCGGCCCGCGCAGGCCTTTCAGAAACTGTTCGCCCGTCCGTGCCGGCATCGGCTTATCCCACAGGCATGGTCTGGGCGAGCGGCGGCAGCTTCAGCACCTTGTCGTACCAGGCTTCCAGCTTGGGATGGCCGGGCTTCCACGGCTCGTTGGCGTAGCGGAATTCCAGGTAGCCGATGGCGCAGCCGATCGCGATCTCGCCGATGGTGGTCAGCATGCCGAGCGAGGCCGCCTCCTTCTCCAGCGCGTCGAGCGCACGGGAGACCTTGCCCTGTTGCAAAGAGATGTAGCTCTTGCGGCCCTCGTCCTGCGGCAGGGCGATCTCGCGGCGGCGCGGCTGGGTCGCGTCGAGGATGCCGTCGGCCAGCGCCTCCTGGCGGAGCGCGTTCCACAGCGCCGGACCCGGGCTGGGATAGAGCTTCGGCGCGGTGCCGACGCTGTCGAGGTACTGGCAGATCACCGGGCTGTCGTAGAGCGACATGCCGTCGTCGGTGATCAGTGTCGGGACTTTCGACAGCGGATTGAAGGCCAGCAGTGCCGGATCGGTCGTGCCGATCTTCATGCGCTCGATCTTGTCGTTGAGGCCGCGGGCGATGGCGCAGGCCATGACCTTGCGTACATAGGGGCTGGCGGCGGAATGGGCGATCTTCATTGGGGCGTTCCCTCTTGCGATTACTCGGGTCGACGCGCACGTTATCTCGGCTGCCGGGAGGTACGCCATCTCTACGCGCGGCTTTTTATCCCCGCCATCTGCGTCAAGCCCAGCGCGACCGAAAGCAAATCCGAGCCGCCGGCCACGCGGGCCGACGGGGCCGCCCGCCCGATCGCGGTGCGCACGGAAGGCACGCGGCTCGATCCACCGGTGAGGAAGATCGTTTCGATGGCCGCGGGCTTGAGCCCCGCCGCCGCGATGCAATCGCTCGCGGCTTTGTGCAGCCGATCCATCCTGGCTTCGATAGCGCGGTCGAAAGCGGCGCGTGTCGCCGTGATCGCGAGGTTTGCTTCCAGGAACGAGAGAAGCACGGTTGCCCGTTCCTCGGCGCTGAGCGCGATCTTGGCATCCTCCACAGCGAACGCCAGACGATGGCCGAGCCGCTGGCGCACGAGCTTAAGCAGTCGCTCGACCTTCTCGGGCTCGCTGGCAAGAGACACCAGCTCGGCAAGCGCACGCTCGTTCTTATAGGTGTACGCGAAGTTGATCGTCGGCCAGGTGGCGAGTTCGTGATAGGGCGCGTTCGGCATCGGCAGGTTCTTGTCGACGAGCTCAGTGCCGAGCCCCAGGTGCGGCATCACCGCGGCGAGACTGAGGGCGGTGTCAAAGTCGGTGCCGCCCACGCGCACACCGGCATTCGCCAGCACGTCTCCGCCGCGATCGGCGCGCCCGCGGTGCTGCGGGCCGACACGGACGACGGAAAAGTCGCTGGTGCCGCCGCCGATGTCGGCGATGAGCACCAGCTCTTCCTTCCGTACCGTCTGTTCGTATTGGTGGGCGGCCGCGATGGGCTCGTACACGAATGTCACGTCGCGAAAGCCCGCCTGCCTGGCAATGGCTTCGAGCACCACCTGCGCCCGCACATCGGCCTTGTCGTCGTCATCGACGAAGCGCACCGGCCGGCCGTGCACGACCGACGTGATCTCCTGCCCGGCGAAGGCTTCGGCCTTCTGCTTCAGGTGCCGCACGAAGATCTCGACGACGTCCCTGAGCGGCACCTTGCGGCCGCCCAGGCTGGTTTCCTCGTCGATCAGCGGGGAACCCAGGATCGATTTCAGGGCACGCATCAACCGGCCCTCGGTCTGCCCGACATAGGCCGCGATGGCCTCGTTGCCGAACGTTACGCGGCCTTTGGCTTCGTAGTCGAAGAACACCGCACTCGGGATCAGCGTGTTGTTCGCTTCGACGGGCGCCAGCGCGGCTACCTTGTCATGGGCGACACCGATCGCGGAGTTCGACGTCCCGAAATCCAGTCCGCAGGCAATCATCTAGCGATAGGCTGCCCGACCTGACACGTATCCCGCCGTCACGTCGGCCGCGAGAGCAGCCTCGGATCGTGCCTTCGGATCGCCATGGCCGCCGCCGCCCGGCGTGCCGAGGGAAACCGTATCTCCCTTGTTCAGCACATACTGCTTCTTGGGATCGGTCTTGGTGCCATTGATGTGCAACTCGCCCGGCGCGCCATCCTTACCGCCCTCGATGCCGAAGGCCGGAAAGATCGTGCGCTCGGCCAGGAACGAAACGGCGATTGGCGTGTCGCTTCGGCTTTCGATCAGGATCTCCTGGCCGAGACCGCCGCGATGCCGGCCGGGGCCGCCCGAATCGACGCGCAGCTTCTTGTGATGGAAGCGCAGCGGCGCGATGTGCTCGCTGATCTCGATCGAGGTCGAGGAGACGTTGGACGGCCAGCTGAGGCAGGTAACGCCGTCGCCCCGCGAGTTGCCGCCCATGCCGCCGTTGTAGAAGAACATGTTGGCGTAGGGCTTGCCGCCGCCCTTGCCGTCAGGCCGCACGCCCGACTGGTTCATGCCCCACATCGGCGAGCCGCAGGCCGCCATCACGCGCTCCGGCACGATCTGGCCCAGGCAGCCGAACACCAGCATCGGAACGTAGTGGCCGATCAGCATGCGCGAGCCGCCCGGCGCCGGGAACTGCGGATTGACGATGCAGCCCGGAGGGGCGCTCAGGCTGATCGGCCTGAAAGCGCCTTCGTTGTTGGGCAGGTTGGGGCTGGTGCAAACCTTGACCCCGTACATCGCCATCGCCGTGGTGTAGCAAAGCGCGCAGTTGATGGCGCGATCGACCTGGCCGTCGGTGCCGGCGAAGTCCATGGCGATCTCGTCGCCCTTGATGGTGAGCTTGAGCCGCAGCGTGATCGGCGTCTCCATGATGCCGTCGGTCTTTAGCTCGCTGTGGTAGGTGCCATCGGGCAGCTCGGAGATGGCCGCCCGCATCGCCGTCTCGCAGCGACCTTGAATTTCACGCGCGAGATCGGTGAGATCGGGCAGGTCATAATTCTCCATCAGGACCAGCAGCCGGTCCTCCATCAAATCGAGCGCCACGACCTGGGCCCAGAGATCGCCCATGGTCTGGTCGGGCGTGCGCACATTCTTGCGGATGATGGTGACCAGTGTTTCGTCGGTCTTGCCGGCCGCGATCATCTTCATTGGCGGGATCTGCAATCCCTCCTCGAAGACCTCGCGCGGCTCGGGGCTCCGGATCTTGCCGCCGATGTCGGGGGCGTGCGCCGTCGTGGCGCTGAAGGCGATCAGCTTGCCGCCGCGGAAGATCGGCTTGGCCAGGGTGATGTCGGGCAGATGCCCGGTACCCAGCCAGATGTCGTTGGTGATCAGCACGTCGCCCGGCTCCAGCTGATCGGGCGGAAAGAAGCGCAGGAAGTGCTTCACCGTTTCGGGGAGCGTGCCGATGAAGCTCGGGATGCTCTCGCTTGCCTGCACCAGCGACTGACCCGTCGCGTCGGTGACGACGCAGGAGAAGTCGTAGCTCTCGCGCACCAGGGTCGAGAAGGAAGTGCGCACCATCGCCGCCGCCGCCTCGTCGACCAGGGAGATCAGCCGCCGCCACAGCAGTTCGAGTTCGATCGCATCGAAAGCCCTGGGAGCTTTTGAGCTGGCCATCACACGACCTCCGCCAGAATGGAACCGTCGGGCAGCAGGCGCGCGGTGGCGCCGGGGCCGACGATAAAAGTGCTTTCGTCCTCTTCGAATACGGCAGGCCCCTGCACGACCACGCCGGCCTCCAGCGCATAGCGGTCGTAGACATTGGTCGGCAGCATCTTGCCGGCATCGGCGAAGAACACCGGCCGCGTGCCCTTCAGCGCCTGCGCCCTTGGATGACGCGGCAGTTCGAGCTTGCCGCCGGCGCCGGGCATCGGCGCGCTGACCGAGAGCCTGAGCGCCACGAACTGGATGGCAGCGCCCGGCGGCGTGCGGGCGAACAGCGCCTTGTAGGCCGCCTCGAAAGCCGTGCGCACCCCCGCTTCGGTGAGCGGCGACGGCATCACGACCGTGACTTCGCTCCCCTGGCCGATGTAGCGCATGTCGGCGAGCCGCCGCACGACACGCCCCGCGGCGTCGGCGCCGGTCGGCCGCAGCACGTCGAGCGATCCTTTCTCCTGCGCCGCAAAGATCGCCTCGGCCTGCCTGAAGTCCGCGCCGGCCAGGGCCGCACTGAAACTGGTGACGCGATCGACACGGGCCGGCGCCATCAGCATGCCGATGGTGCTGCCGGCGCCCGCACCGGGCGGACAGACGACGCGTGTGACGCCGAGCTTGCGCGCCACGTTCCACGCGTGGACAGGCCCGGCGCCGCCGGTCGCCAGCAGCGCATATTCGGCCGGGATGCGGCCGCGTTCGGCGATGGCAACGCGCGCGGCACCCGCCATATTCTCGTTCACCACGTCGTGCACGCCGAAGCCTGCGCGATCGCGCTCGACGCCCAGCGCCGTAGCGAGACCGGCCAGGGCCGCCTCCGTTGCCACACGATCGATCTTCATCGCGCCGCCCAGGAAGAAGTCGGCATTGAGATAGCCCAGCGCCAGGTCGGCGTCGGTCACGGTGGCCTCCGTGCCGCCGCGGCCGTAGCAGGCCGGTCCGGGCTGGGCGCCACTGCTCTCGGGACCAACCTGCAAGGTGCCGAGGTCGCTCCGGCGCGCGATGGAGCCGCCGCCGGCGCCGATTTCGATCAGCTCTACCGTGGCGATCATGATCGGCAGGCCCGAGCCGCGCAGGAATCTCTTTTCACGCGCCGCCTCGAAACCATAGGCGACCAGCGGTTCACCATCATCGACGAGCGCCAGTTTTGCCGTCGTGCCGCCCATGTCGAAGGCCAGCACGCGCTCCAGCCCGGCGTTGCGGCCGAACCAGGCGCCGGCCAGCGCGCCGGCCGCGGGACCGCTTTCCAGCAACTGCACGGGCGCGCGTTTGGCTTCGCTGACATGCGTCAGGCCGCCATTGGACAACATCAGGAAGAGACCGCCGGGAATGCCCGACGAACTCAAGGCCTGCTCCAGGCGTTCGAGATAGATCTCGGCCAGCGGCCGGATATAGGCGTTGGTCACCGTGGTGCTGGCGCGCTGGTACTCGCGAATCTCCGGCGCGATGTCCGAGGACAGCGAGATCGAGAGATTCTGGAAACGCTCGGCAACGGCTGCTGCAATGGCGCGCTCATGCACGGGATTGGCGTAGCTGTGCAGGAAGCAGATGGCGAGGCTTTCGACGCCCTGCTCCACCAGGTCGGCCACTTCCGCCAAGGCTGCCTCGACATCGAGCGGAAGCTCGATGCTGCCGTCGGGCGCCAGCCGCTCCCTGGCTTCGCGCCGCCACGGCCGCGGCACCAAAGGCCTGGGCATCTCGATGAAGAGGTCATAGAGTTCGTACTTGCGTTCGCGCGCGATCTCCAGCACGTCGGCAAAGCCCGCCGTCGTCAGCAGGCCGGTTTTCGCACCCTTGCGCTCGATCAGCGCGTTGGTGAAGAGCGTCGTGGCATGGACGACGCGACCGACCTGCTCGGGCCGGACGCCCGCCTTCTCCAGCACGCGTCGCGTTCCTTCGAGCGCGCCGCGCGCCGGATCGTCGGGTGTCGTGCTCTCCTTCCAGATGATGGCGCGGCCGTCGCGCGGATCGTGGATAACGAGATCGGTGAAAGTTCCCCCGATATCGATACCGAGGGACAGCGGCGCACTCATTAAATGTCCTTTGCTACTCGGCCTTGATGTTGCCCTGCTTGACCACCTTGGCCCAGCGTTCGCGATCCTTGGCGATGTAGGCCTTGAACGCCGCCGGGTCCTGCTTGAGCGACTCCAGGCCCTGCTTGGCGAGCGCTTCCTTGTTGGACGGATCATCGATCGCGTTGATGAAGAGTTTGCTGAGACCCACCAGGACGTCTGCGGGCAAACCGGCAGGCCCGAAGATGCCGAACCAGTTGTTGATGTTGAGCGCGGGAATGTCCTTGGTGAGCAGCGGCAGATCGGGCGCAAGCGGCGTTGGCTTGGTCGCGGCCAGGGCCAGCACCCGCACCTTGCCGGCATTGGCGAGGCTCATCAGCTCCGACACGTTGCCGAAGAACATGTCGACGTTGCCGGCCGCCACATCGGCGATGGCGGGGGCGCCGCCGCGATAGGGGACGTGGATCATTTTTAGCCCGCCGGACTCGAAGCCGAGGAATTCCGCGGCCAGCTGGTTGGTCGAGCCGAGGCCGGTCGAGGCGTAAGACAGCTTGCCGGGGTTGGCCTTGGCGTAGGCCACCAGCTCGGGGATGGTCTTGAACGGCGCATTCGGACGCACGATCAGCGCCATCGGCACGCCGACAAGATTGGCGATCGGCACCAGCTCCTTGTCGAGGTCGAGCGGGATGTTGGAGCCGGGCACGACGGCGCCGACCGCGATCTGGCCCATGATGCCGATGCCGACCGTGTAGCCGTCGGGCGGCGACTGCGCGACCTGCTTTAGGGCGATGAAGCCGCCGGCGCCGGTCTTGTTCTCGACGATGACGGTGTAGCCGTGCTGACGCTGGATCGCATCGGCCGCGATACGCGCCGTGATGTCGGCGGTGCCGCCGGGCGCATAGCCGACCAGTATCTTGATCGGCTGTTTGGGCAGCCATTGTGCGAACGCGGGTGCAGCGGCAAGAACAAGCGGAGCAGCGAGCAGGCTTCGGCGCAGCATGGTCAATTCCTTCCCGGTATTGGTCTTGGCTCCCGGAGCAAACCCTGTGCCGTGCACCTGCATGACACCGGGCCACCATCTTCCCAACAACAACCCTAGCATTTGACGCCGCAATTGCTCTAGCGGTGATCGCCAACGTCGTGCCATGCTGCGGCATCTGTCAGACAAGTCGCCGTCCTATGGGCGGCCAAGTCAATGACGGCGGCGCCAACGAGCGCCACCCAGTCAGGCATCCCGGGAGGATTGGCCATGGTCACGTTCAAGTTGCGTCATCTGTTGTCCGCCGGCCTCGTGTTGCTCGCCGGAGCGCTTGGACCGAACCATGCGGCCCAAGCCCAGGGCAAGGACCTGAGCATGGGCAACGTCAATCCGCCCAAGCACGGGACCTCGCTGGCAGCGCAGCAATTCATCGACAAGGTCGCCGAACTTTCCGGCGGCAAGGTCAAGATCACCCATCATCACTCGGGGGCGCTTGGCGGCGAGCGCGAGGTGGTCCAGCAGATCCAGCTCGGCGTAATCGAATTCGGTCCGATCACGACCGCACCGCTGTCGACGGCCATCCCCGAGATGTCGGTGTTCCAGCTGCCCTACATCTTTCGCGACTACGACCACCTCTTCAAGGCACTCGACGGCAGCGATACGCTCACCAAGTTCTATTCCGGCGTGCTCGACAAGAAGGGCCTCAAGCTAGTCGGCTTCTTCGCCGCCGGCTATCGCGGCATCTACGGCCACAATACCATTAACGGCCTGGCCGACATCAAGGGCAAGAAAGTGCGCGTGCAAGAGGACAAGATCCTCGTCGCCACCTTCAAGGCGCTAGGTATGATCTCGACGCCGATCGCGTTCCCGGAGGTGGCTACTGCCCTGCAGACCAAGGTCATTGACTTCGCCGAGGGCGGCATCAACACCTTCTATCACAACAAGTTCTACGACATCGTGAAGTACGTCGCAGACGTCCGCCATACTCATCAAGCGGTGGCCCTTGTGATGTCCAAAGCGGCGTGGGGCAAGCTCGATCCAGCGGGTCAGAAGGCGATCGTCGATGCCTGGATCTTTGCCCGCGACTACAATCGCAAATTCATTCTCGACGAGGACAAGAGTATCCAGGAACTCGTCAGGGCCAAAGGCGTGACGATCACCAAGCCCGACGCGGCGCCGTTCCTCAAGGCGACAGAAGGTGTCTACGCCGAATTCTACGCCACACCGGCCGGCAAGGAGTCGAAGCCGATGGTCGATTTCATCCTCGGCGTGAAGTAACGCGCGACAGGCATCGTGGCGGCTCCCGACGAACAGGACCCGGAAGGCGCGCAAGCCGCGCCTTCCGTGGGCGCACGGCTCTATGACGGCCTGGCTAACATCGGCGGGCTGATTCTTGCCGTCATGACGGCGGCGGTCTTCCTGCAGGTAGTCCTCCGCTATCTCGGGCTTACCGGCATCGACGGGCTCGAGGAAGTGCCGCGCTACCTCTTCGTCTGGCTGATCATGTTCGGCGCGGCGGCGGCGATGTGGCGCCATGAGCATACGGTACTCGACTATTTCGTGAACCGCTTCGGTCCCGTCGGGCGTGCGCTCCTTTCGATCCTGACCAACGGGCTCGGCATCGCGCTCTTCGTCTACCTGATCTGGCTGAGCTTCACGCTGGTACCCAACGCAGGCTTCCAGACCAGTGCCGGCCTCGGCCTCACCCTCGACTGGGTGTTCGCCGCGATCCCGGTCGGCTCGGTAATGATCATCGTGCCGATGCTCCGAAACATCTTTATCACGATGAGGGGGCTATGGCGGAAACCCTGCTGATCGCCTTCGTCATCTGCATCCTGATCGGCATGCCGATCAGCATTTCGATGGGTGTCGGTGCACTCGCGGCCGCGATGTTCTATCCAGCGCTCAACCCGATCATCATCCCGACGCGCTTCGTCGGACTGCTGACCGACTCCTATCTGCTTCTTTCAGCACCGCTCTTCATTCTGGCTGGCAACATCGCCGCGCGCGGCGGCGTCGCGCGTGTCCTCATCGATCTCGCGACAGTGCTAGTTGGCCGGTTTCGCGGCGGGCTTGCCTACGTCAACGTGCTCGACAGCATGTTCTTCGGTGGCATTTCGGGGTCCGCGGTGGCCGATGTGTCGGCACTCGGCACTTTTCTGATTCCTCAGATGGTCCGCAAGGGCTACGACAAGGACTTCGCGACCGCACTTACCGTCTCGACCGCCGTCGTGGCGCCGATCATTCCGCCGTCGATCATTGCCGTAATCTACGCCTGGATGGCCGACGAGTCGGTGGCGGCCATGTTTGCGGCCGGCGTCATTCCCGGCTTGCTGGTCGGGCTCGGCATGGCAGTTCCGATATTCTTCATTGCCCGTAAGCGCAACTACCCGAAGGAGCCGCCGCCGACCTTGTCGCAGTTCTGGATCGCCCTGCGCAATGCCCTGCCGGCGCTGCTGATCCCCGCCATCATCATGGGCGGCATCATCTTCGGTCTGTTCACGCCGACCGAGGCTGCGGCGGTCGCCGTTGTCTACGCACTCGTCGTGCCACCGATCTTCTACCGCGAGCCGGCGCTTCGGGAATTGCCCAAGATATTCGCCGACAGCGCGCGTCTGTCCGGCGTGATCGGCATGATCATCGGTTTCGTCGGCGCCTTCGGCTGGGTGCTCACCTACTCGAAGTTTCCCTTCCTCGTGGCGAACTCTATCGCGGCGATGACGCCGGCCTGGTGGGTGTTCATCCTCATGATCATCCTTCTCTACCTGATCCTCGGCACGTTTCTGACGCCATCGGAGATCATTCTCGTCACTGTCCCGGTGCTGCTGCCGGTGGCGACTGCTGTCGGCGTCCATCCGATCCATTTCGGCATGGTCTGCGTCATCGCCTCAGCGATCGGTCACATCACGCCGCCCGTGGGACTATGCTTGTTCGTCGGCATGGCGATAAGTGGATTGTCCATGGACAAGCTCATGAAGCCGTTGCTGCCGTTCCTGGCATCGATCGTCATGACGCTTCTGCTGATCGCTTTCATGCCCGACCTCGTGCTTTTCCTACCGCGGCTGCTCGGCTTCACACAGTAGGTGGACTTGAGATGACAGGCACATGCGCTAGTCTCCGCGCCGCATGCCGCTCGCTCATCCTGCCGCCGACGTCTGGACACTGCTCGCCGACATTGCCGAGGACAAGCCCGGCGCGCCGGCGCTGATCCATGGCGACCGGACACTCTCGTTCGCCGAATTGCTCGACGCCGCCGGGCGCGTGGCACGGGGACTGGCCGATCTTGGCGTAGCACCGGGAGACCGGGTGGCATTGTGGCTGCCCAACGTGCCGGCCTATCCCATTTTCTATTTCGCCTGCGCGCGGCTGGGCGCCATCGCGGTCGCGGTGAACACGCGCTACCGGGCCGTGGAAGTGGCCGACATCGTCGGCCGGAGCGGCGCCAAGGTGCTGGCCTGTGCACCCGGTTTTCGGCGCATCGACTTTCTCTCGATCCTCTCGGATATCGACCCCGGCGCGCTCGACAAGTTGGCGGCCCTTGTGGTCGTGGGCGAGGAGCCTGCCGCCGTACCGCCCGCCATCGAGCGGCTGCGGCGTGTGCCCTTCGAACGGCTGCTGTCGCGCCCGCCTCTGGGCGCCAACAATGCTCGGCCCAATGCACCCTGCAACATCTTCACCACCTCAGGCACGACCAGCGCGCCCAAGTTCGTGCTGCATCGGCAAGGCGCGATCGCCAGTCATGCCCAGCAGGTCGCCCGCGTCTTCGGCTTCACCGCGCCCGACACGCTCTCGCTCTCCATCCTGCCCCTGTGCGGTGTCTTCGGCTTCAATCAGACCTTGTCGATGCTGGCGGCCGGCAAACCCTCAGTGCTGGTCGAGTCCTACGAGATCGACGAGATCGTCCGGCTGATCGCCCGTCATCGGCCGACCACGCTGTTCGGGAGCGACGACATGTATGCGCGCCTGCTCGATACCGTGCCGGGTGACCGGCCGTTCCCGTCGGTGAAATGGGCGGGCTACGCCGCCTTCAATGCTGCACTCGATGCTCTGCCTGAACAGGCCGAGGCACGCGGCCTGCTGCTGTGCGGCCTCTACGGCATGAGCGAGGTCCAGGCGCTCTATGCCGCGCGGTCGCCCGATACCGCCGTGATGCCGCGCAAGCTTGGCGGCGGTGTGCCGACGTCACCCCTCGGCCATGTCAGGGTCCGCGACCCGGAAAGCGGCGTCCTTCTCGGCGCCGGCCAGGCCGGCCTCCTGGAGTGCGCAGGCCCCTCGTTGATGGTCGGCTACTACGGCAACGACGCGGTTACCGCCGAGACCATTACGGCGGACGGTTATGTCCGTACCGGCGATCTGGCCGAGCTCGACGGCGATGGTGGCTTCACATTCCTCAGCCGCATGGGCGACGTGCTGCGGCTCTCGGGCTTCCTCGTCAATCCGCTCGAAATCGAAAGCCACATCCAGACCATTGCCGGCATCTCCGCCTGCCAGACCATCGCGCTCCCCCGGCCCGAGGGCGTTCGCGCCGTCTCCTTCGTCATCCTCGAGCCAGGTGCGGCGCTCGACGAAGCCGCCGTCATCGCCCACTGCCGGCGAGAGCTGGCTAACTACAAAGTGCCGATGCGCGTCTTCGCCGTCCCGGAGTTTCCGGTCACTCCCTCGCCCAACGGCCCGAAGGTCCAGCGCGCTCGCCTGCGCGAACTGGCGGCCGAGAGACTCAGCGGCCCTTAAAAGGCTTCGGCTTGCGCTTCTCGGTGAAGGCGCGCGCAGCTTCGCCGAAATCCTCCGTCAGGTAGAGCCGCTCCGGCGCCGTCATGAACATGACCTCGCGGCTCAGGCGATCCATGTACCAGCGCCGCATCCGCACCGTGGAGCGCACGCTGAGTGGCGGATTCTTGATCACGTCGCGCGCCAGCTCGAGGGCCACGTCGAGATACTTGCCTTTCGGCGCTACGCGATTGATGAGGTTGGCCGCGAAGGCTTCCTCGGCGGTGAAGAAGCGGCCTGTGAGAGCGGCCTCCATGGTGAAGGCGCCGCCGCCGCGGTAATGCATCAAGGCCCAGTATTTCCCGGCGCCCAGGCCGCGCGACGTCTCGGTGACCTGGAACTTGGTCCCTTCTTCCGCCACCACTAGGTCGCATTCGAGCACGATGCCCACGGACAGGCCCAGCACATAGCCGTGGGCGGCGGCGATCACGGGCTTCCAGTTCACCGCCTTGGTCAGGAGATCGGAGGAATGCGTGCCGCGGCCCTGCGGCCCGCCCAGCCGGAGAAATTCCTCGCGGCTGCGAAGCTGGCGCTGCTGAACATCTGCGCCGCTCGAGAAGGCCCGGCCGCGCCCGTTCAGGATCGCAATCTGCGCCTCGTCGTCCATATCGAAACGATGCAGCGCCTCTGCAAGCGCGCCCACCAGCTCGTCGCTGAAGGCATTCAGCTTTTCCGGGCGATTGAGCGTCAGGGTAACGATCTCGCCTTCGCGCGCGTAATCGACGAGCGAGTCCGATTTGGTGCCGGTCATTGTTGGTTTCCTCCGACCGGGACCATTTGCCAACAGCGAGAGAAATGCAATGCTCCCGGCCCTTCAAGGGAGAGAAACCATGGCCAAGCGCAAGAGCGTCAACTACCCCGGCTACAGCCACCAGAACCCGATCCCCAATGGCAGCCGGATCGGCAATATCCTGATGTCGAGCATCATGAACGGCACCGAGCCGGGCACGCGCACCGCGCCCCCCGATCTCGCCGGCCAGGTCACCAACATCTTCAAGCACATCCGCCTGTGCGTCGAAGCCGGCGGCGGCACGGTCGACGACATCATCAAGATCAACTTCTGGATGAAGCAGCCCTCGACAGGCCGCGCGGCGCTGAACGACGAGTGGGTGAAGATGTTCCCAGACGAGGCCTCGCGCCCGGCGCGTCACACGCTGACGCTAGCGGCCGACAGCACACACCTCGTGACCTGCGACTTCACGGCTGTGATCGGCTAGGGTCCGGACTCATTTGAGCCAGTAGGAGACGGTTGCAGCGATGAGGGCGCCGGCGAGGTAGTTCTGAGCGAGCTTGTCGTATCGTGTTGCGACGCGGCGCCAGTCCTTGAGCCTGCACCACA
>JBQTJT010000008.1:0-62655 GCA_052386855.1 Reyranella sp. | reverse complement strand
TGGTGACGATGCGCTTGATCGCGCCGCGCTGGATCTCCGGCTGCGCCGCGCGCAGCGCCTCCTGGGCGGCCTTCTTGTCGCCGGTGGCGATCGCCTCCTCGACCTTCTTGACCGAGCCGCGGATGCGGCTGCGCCGGGCCGTATTGACGGCCGTGCGGGTCTCGGTCTGGCGGGCGCGCTTCTGGGCCGACTTGTGATTAGCCATTCAGTCCTCGTTGCTCGAAGGGCGCGCTTATACGGGCCGCATGGGGACCGGTCAAGCGCGCCAAAACCGCCCGATCAGCGGTGTTTCCAGCCTGCTTTGCGCTTCTCGGCGAAGGCCGCCATTCCTTCGGCCCGATCGTCGAAGGCGAAGGTGGCATGGAAGGTGCGCCGTTCGAAGCGAACGCCCTCGGCGAGGGTCGTCTCGAAGGCCCGGTTGACCGCTTCCTTGGCGACCATGGTGGCGGGCAGCGACAGGCCCGCGATCTTCTCGGCCGTGGCGAGCGCATCGGTCATCAGCTCGGCCAGCGGCACGACCCGGCTCACCAGGCCGCAGCGCTCGGCTTCCGCCGCATCCATCATGCGGCCGGTCAGCACCAGGTCCATGGCCTTCGACTTGCCGACGAAGCGCGGCAGCCGCTGGGTGCCGCCGGCGCCCGGGATCGTGCCGAGCGTGATCTCGGGCTGGCCGAACTTGGCGTTGTCGGCCGCGATGATGAAATCGCACATCATGGCCATCTCGCAGCCGCCGCCCAGCGCGTAGCCCGCCACCGCGGCCACGATCGGCTTGCGCACCTGGCTCACCTTCTCCCAGCCGACCGTAATGAAGTCCTGGAGGAAGACGTCCTGGTAGGACTTGTCCTTCATCTCCTTGATGTCGGCGCCGGCCGCGAAGGCCTTGTCGCTGCCGGTCAGCACCAGGCAGCCGATGCCGGGATCGGCCTCGAAGGCGTCGAGTGCCTGGCCGAGTTCGCGGACCAGATCGGCGCAGAGCGCGTTCAGCGCCTTGGGGCGGTTGAGCCGGATGATTCCGACGCGGCCCTTGGTTTCGGTCAGGATGTTTTCGTATGCGGCGGCCACTGCTGTCCTCCCGGGTGTGGCGCCGCTCTTAGCTAGCGCTGGCAGTGCGCGCAATAGAAGGTCGAGCGGCCGGACTGGACCAGCCGGCGCACGGTCTTCGCGCAGCCGCGGGTCGGACAGGCGATGCCGGCGCGGTCGTAGACGTTGAAGCGGGTCTGGAAATAGCCGAGTTCGCCACCCGGCTGGACATGGTCGCGCAAGGTCGAGCCGCCGTCCTCGATCGAGCGGTGCAGCACCTTCTTGATGGCGGCGACCAGTTTATCGGCCCGTTCGCCCTGGATCGTGTGCGACGAGCGCCGCGGCGAGATCCCGGCCAGGAACAGCGCCTCGCAGGCATAGATGTTGCCGACGCCGACCAGCGTCTTCTGGTCGAGCAGGGCGGCCTTGATCGGCGTGCGGCGTCCCTTCAGGCGGCCGGCCAGCACGGCGCCGTCGAAATCGTCGCCCAGCGGCTCGGGCCCCAGCCCCTTGAAGAGCTTGTGCTTGGCCAGCGCCGCGTCGGCGGCCAGCAGCATCAGCCCGAAGCGGCGGGCGTCGTTGAAGCGGACCTGCCAGCCCTCGTCGGTTTCGAACACGACATGGTCGTGCCGGTCGAACGGATGCTCGGCGGCGCTCGCGGCGTCGTGCAGCGTCATGCGGCCCGACATGCCGAGATGGGCGATCAGCGTGTTGCCGTCGTCCAGCCGGAACAGCAGGTACTTCGCCCGCCGGTCGATTGCCCGCACCGTGCGGCCCTCGACCTTCTTGGCAAATTGCGCCGGCAGCGGCAGGCGGAGGTCGCGCCGGTGCTGCAGCAGCCGCACGATGCGTCGTCCCACCATCCGGGGCACGAGGCCACGGCGGACGGTTTCTACCTCAGGGAGCTCAGGCATGCGCCGCGAGCGGGGGCCTGGCACCGAAGAGGGCGCTGCCGACCCGCACATGGGTGGCACCCAGCTTCACCGCCGTCTCGTAGTCGGCGCTCATGCCCATGCTGATGCGGGCGAGGCCGTTGCGCGCCGCCATCTTGGCCAGCAGGGCAAAATGCAGCGCCGGCTCTTCGTCGACCGGCGGGATGCACATCAAGCCGACCACCGGCAGCTTGTGGGTGTCGCGGCAGGCGGCCACGAAGGCGTCGAGATCGGCCGGCAGCACGCCCGCTTTCTGCGGCTCCTCGCCGGTGTTGACCTGGATGTAGCAGGCCGGCCGGCGGCCGAGCCGTTCCATCTCCTTGGCCAGCGCTCCGGCAATGCGCTCGCGGTCGACCGACTGGATGACGTCGAACAGTGCCACCGCATCGCGCGCCTTGTTGGTCTGCAGTGGCCCGATCAGGTGCAGTTCGAGGTCCGGATACTCGGATTTCAGGGCGGGGAATTTCTCTTCCGCCTCCTGGACGCGATTCTCGCCGAACACGCGCTGGCCGGCCTGCAGCATCTCGCGAACCATGTCGGCGCCATGGGTCTTGGAAACGGCGACCAGGGTCACGGCGGCCGGATCGCGACCGGCGCCGCGCGCGGCGGTGGCAATGTGCTGATGGACCTCGGCCAAACGGTCGGCGCCAGCACTCATGTCTAAAGGCCCGTCCGAACCGCCAGGGCCTCGGCGTTGTCGGGATCGGCCGCCAGGGCCGCATCCAGGGTTTCGCGGGCCTTGTCGTGCTCGCCCAGTGCCGCGAGGCAGGCGCCATAGTGGGTGAGCAGCCGCGGATCGCCCGGCAGGCCGCGCAGCGCGTGCTCGTGCAGCGTCCGCGCCTCGGCGGCGCGGCCGAGGTCGACCAGCACGCGGCCGAGGTTGGTCAGCACCAGCGGATCGTCGCTCGCCAGCCGCGAGGCGCGCTTCAGCGACCGCCGCGCCTCCTCGAAGCGCTTGAGGCCGCGGAGCGCCAGGCCCTGGTTGTTCAATGCCTGCACGTCGTCGGCGGCGGTCTTGAGGTGGGCTTCGAGGGCTTCGAGCGCTTCGGCGAACTTCTGCTGCTCGATGTGCAGGTTGGACAGCTGCAGGACCGCGTCCCTGTCGCGCGGATTCACGCGCAGGGCCCGGTGCAGCAGGTCGACGGCTTCGTCGCTCTTGCCGGCGGCGGCGTGGGCCAGGGCCAGCGTCTTGAGGGCGGCCGCGAAGCCGGGGTCGAGTTCGAGCGAGCGCTGGATCGGTGCGATCGCGTCCGTCGGCCGGCCGGCATGATAGAGCACGAAGCCCAGCACATGGTTGAGCGAGGCGCTTTCGGGCGCGAACGCGAGGGCACGGCCGGCTTCGGCAATGGCCTCGTCGAAATGGCCGAGGCCGCCCAGCGCAAGCGCACGGTCGCCCAGGATCTGGCCGCGGCGGGCGGCGTCCTCGCCGGCATCGATCATCGCCAGGTCGAGGACGTCGATTGCCGGGGAATGGTGTCCCATGCGGTAGAGCGCATAGCCCAGCATGTTGCGCGCCCGGGCCTGGAGCGGCTTCAGCCCCTCGCCACCGGGCTGCTGGATGGCGGTGTCGACATTGGTGACGAACTCGACCAGCTCGCGCTCGGCGGCGGCGAAGCGGCCCATGTCCATATAGATGGAGGCCAGCGCCAGCCGCGCCTCGACATGGGCGGGCGTGCGGCGGATCGTGTCGCGGAATCGCCGGGCCGCTTCGTCGAGGCGACCCTGTCGGCGCGCCACCAGGCCGAGATTGTAGGACAGCATCGGCTCGTTGGGGTCCTTGGCCAGCGCCTTGCGCCACATCGCTTCGGCATCGGCCAGCGCGCCGCGCTGCGACAGGCAGACCGCGAGGTAATGCAGGATGTCGGGCCGCTCGCCGTAACGGCCGAGGGCGGCACGAAACAACGGCTCGGCGCGGTCGAACCAGCCGGCGCGCAGATATTGCAGGCCGGTCTGGAGATCCGGGTCGGGCTGAGCCGCCGGCGTGGAGGAGGGCAAGGCCATGGCGCGCTGTGTAGACCCGCCCCACGGCCAAGGCTACATCAAAGACCATGGTCAAGGACGCGGGATTGTTCTCGGCGGCGATGGCCGGTGTAAAGCCGCTCGATGGCCGGAAACGGCCTCAGCGTGCCGCACCGGCCAAGGCGGCTCTACCGCCGCCGGCGCCCAAGCCGCTTCAGGTGAAGCGAAAGCCAGTTGCACCGACGGAGCCCGACCTCAGCAGCGACGACAGGAGCTTCGATCGCGACGTCGCGCGCGCTCTCTCGCGCGGCAAGCTCGCGCCCGAGGCCACGCTCGATCTGCACGGCATGACGCTGGCCGCCGCCGAGCGCGCCGTCGGCGATTTTCTGGAGCGGGTGGGCGCGCGGGATTTCCGGGTCGTGCTGATCGTCACCGGCAAGGGCCTGCGCGAGGAAGGCGGCCGCCTGATGGGTGGCCGCATCCGCTCGGAGTTCGTGGGCTGGCTCAATCGCGCCGATAACCGTGCCCGGGTGCGCAGCGTCCGCCCCGCACACCCGCATCATGGCGGCAGCGGCGCCTTCTACGTGCTGCTGCGCCGGCGTTCCTCGGCGAGGAGCCGTTCCTTGCGCGCCACGCCCCAGCGATAGCCGGTCATCGCGCCGTTGGCGCCGACGGCGCGATGGCAGGGAATGACCACCGCCGCCTGGTTGGTGGCGCAGGCCCGGCCGACGGCACGGGCCGCGGTGGGTTCGCCGATGCGCCGCGCGATTTCGCCGTAGGTGCGGGTCTGGCCAGCCGGGATCTCGGTCAGCGCCTTCCACACCTTCCACTGGAAGGCCGTGCCCACGATATCGAGCGGCACGTCGGGCGCGTCGAGCGCGGTCGGCTTGCGGCCGTAGAGCCGGGCCAGCACGCTTTTCACGCGCGGGCCGAGCGTGTCGTCGCTGCGCGTGATCTCGGCCGCCGGGAAGTCGTTGTGCAGCGACGTCTCGAGTGCCCGGTCGTTGTCGCCCAGGAAGACCGCGGCAATGCCCTTCCGGGTCGCCGCCACCAGGACGCGGCCGTAATCCGAATCGACCGTCGTGAAGTCGATATGGGCACCGGCGCCGCCTTTGGCATAGGTCGCGGGGGTCATGCCCAGCGTCTTGTCGCTGCTCTCATAGACGCGGCTCGGCGAGCCGTAGCCCGCGCCGTAGAGGGCGTCGGCCACCGTCTCGCCGCCGCGCAGCGCCTTGCGGAAACGCAGGCGCTTGCGCGCCGCCAGCCAGTCGCGCGGGTTCACGCCCAGTTCGGCGATGAAGCGCTTGCTGAGCGCCCCGCTCGACAGCCCGACCTTGCGCGCCACGGCCGCCAGCGAGGGCGACGTGTCGGCCAGGGTCGAGTCGAACAGGGCGCAGGCCCGGGCCACCGGCTGGCTGAGGCCAAGATCGGCCCGCCAGTCGCGCGGCTTGCAGCGCTTGCAGGCCCGGAAACCGGCGGCCTCGGCGGCGTCGGGCGAGGCGTGGAAGTCCACGTTGCGCCTGAGCGGGGTCCGGGCAGCACAGGACGGCAGGCAGTAGACCCCGGTCGATTTGACCGAGAACCAGAACCGGCCGTTGAACGTCCGGTCGCGCCGCAGGAGGGCCTGCCAGCTCGTATCCGGATCGGGGGTGGTGGCGGTGGCGAGAGCCAAGGTGGGGAGTGTCAGAGGATGTTGGGTCATGGCGCCATCAAAGCACCATGACCCAACCTGCTCTATCCGGTTGCGGCCGGCAATTCCCGGCGACTAGGCCCAGAAACCTTTGGTGGCCTCGTGGCGCGCCGTGCCCCGATCGAGCCCGATGTCGCGCAGGAGGCGCTCATCGAGTTCGGCGAGCTGGCGTCGCGAACGGGCAAGTTCGGCTCGGGTCATGACGGCCTCGACACCGACCACGACTGCACCGGCCATCAGCGCCACGGCGCGGCCGAGAGAGAAGGAGGAGGCATCGGTGCGGGTGAAAGCCCGCACGCTGGACAGGGTCGACATGACTTAGCTCCGTTAGAGGCGGTAAAGCTCGAAGGAGCTTCTTGTGCCTCGTTTCTTCGGTATATTTGCTATACAATGTGCCTAATTTCAAAGGATGAAACCTCGGGGGAGGCCTAGGATTATTATGGGTGTCTGTCTCAGATGAGCCGCTCTCAACTGCCGCTCAATGCCCTTCGCGCCTTCGAGGCCGCCGCCCGTCACGCCAGTTTCACGCATGCCGCCGAGGAGCTGCACGTGACCCAAGCTGCGGTAAGCCATCAGGTGAAGGCGCTCGAGGAACGGCTGGGCGTGGCGCTGTTCGTGCGCCGTCCGCGCGGCCTCGAGATCACCAGCGAGGGGGCGGCGCTCCTGCCCGATCTGCGCGATTCCTTCGATCGCATGACCAACGCGCTGGAGCGGGTCGGCCGCAAGGCCAACTCCGGCACGCTGAACGTCAGCCTGGTGACGACCTTCGCGCTGGGCTGGCTGGCGCCGCGGCTGCATCGCTTCCAGACCAAGCATCCCGAGATCGAGGTGCGCATGACCACGACCCAGCGGCGGGTCGATTTCGCGCGCGAGGATTTCGACTGCGCCATTCGCTTCACCGTGCAGCCCGAGCCCGACGTGCACGCCACGCGGCTTTTCAGCGACGTGCTGACGCCGCTTTGCGGCAAGCGCTACCGCGACAAGCTGAAGACCCTTGAAGATCTCAAGCGCGTGCCCTTCATCGACATGACCTACGATCCCGAATGGGCGATCTGGCTGCGCGCGGTGGGTCTGGGCGATTTCAAGCCCAAGCGTGTGCTCACGTTCGATTCGACGATGATCGCGGTCGAGGCGGCGATGGAAGGTGCCGGCGTGGCCCTCGGCCCGCCCCAACTCTTCCGCGAGGAGCTGGCCGCGGGCCGGCTGTTCCAGCCGTTCCCGCAGATCGTCGACAGCGGCAAGGCCTGGTGGTTCGTCTGTCCGCCGGCCTCGGTGGGCCGGCCCAAGACGCGCGCCTTCGAGGATTGGCTGGTCGAGGAACTCAGCGCCCCGCCGGCGCGGTCCAGCCGGCCGGCCCTTGCCGCGACCGGGCGCCGCTGACCGGCCCCGCCTCCGATCGGACCGAAAAAAACTAATCCTGACGACGACCGAGGGCGCGCCGGCCCAATGACATCCAATTGGAGCCTGGGCTAAAAGAGCCCATGAACTTGTTTCGTCGTGCACGTGGCGTCCTCACCGGCTCGCCGGACGCACCCCCGTCCCGCAGCTACACAATGGGCGAGATCGAAATCGGCGGCCCGTGGGCGCGCGCATCGTCGGTCGATGCCAGCTTCGCCGGCGGCTATTTTACCTTCACCAACAAGGGCGCGACGCCGGACCGGCTGGTCAGCGCCACCAGCCCTGCGGCCGAGCGGGTCGAGATCCATGCCATCAAGGTGGTGGGGCCCGAACTCAAGATGCGCCAGCGCGAGGGCGGTCTCGCCATCCCGTCGGCCACGACGTTGACCCTGAAGCCTCGCGGCTATCACCTGCTGCTGACCGGCCTCAAGAAGCCGCTGCAGCAGGGCGAGAACATTGCCATCACCCTGACGTTCGAGGTCGCCGGCATCCTCGACATCGAATGCGTCGTGGCGGAGCCCGGTCCCGTCGGCCAGCTCACGCTCTGACCGGTCAGCCCGGATAGGGGTGTGTTCCGCCGAAGGCGTCCTCGATCGTCATCGCGTCGGGTCTCATCGCGTCGGGATCGTCGCCGAGATACGCCGGCCCGATCGGCACCTTGCCGTGGCCGCCCGGCACGTCCAGCACATAGGTCGGCTGGGCGAGGCCCGAGAGACGTCCGCGCAGGGCCTTCATCAGGGCCTGGCCCTTCTCGATGGTGACTCGGAAGTGGCCGGTGCCGCGCACCAGGTCGGGATGATGCAGGTAGTAGGGTTTTACCCGCGCGGTCACCAGCGCCCGCATGAGCTGCTCCAGCGTCTCGACATCGTCGTTCACGCCGCGCAGCAGGACTGTCTGGCCCATCAGGGGAATCCCCGCATCGGCCAGCTGCATCAGCGCCGACCGCGCATCTGAGGTGAGTTCGCGGGCATGGTTGCAGTGGACGCCGAGCCACAGGCTCGCGCGCCGCGGTTTGAGCGCGACAACCAATTCGTCGGTCACCCGCCCCGGATCGACGACCGGCACGCGGGAGTGAACGCGAACGACCGCGACATGGGGGATCGCATCGAGGGCCGCGATCAGCTCGCCCAGCCGCCTTGGCGCCAGCATCAGCGGATCGCCGCCGGTCAGGATCACTTCCCAGATTTCGGGATGGGCGCGGACATAGGCCAGCGCCGCCTCGAGCTCTGCTGCCGACAGCGCCTCGCCGCCGGGGCCGACCTTCTCGCGCCGGAAGCAGAAGCGGCAGTAGACCGGGCAGACATGGATCGGCTTCAGCAGCACGCGGTCGGGATAGCGGTGCACGATGCCCTTCACCGGCGAGCGCGCCTCGTCGCCGATCGGGTCGGCAAGCTCGTCCGCCGACACCTCGGTCTCGACCGCGCTGGGCACGAACTGGCGGCCGACGGGATCGTGCAGGGGATCGGCGCGGTCGATCAGCGCCAGCATCTCCGGCGTGATCGCGATGGCCATGGATTGGGCAGCCGCCGCCAGCCGCGGATCGGGGCCCACAAGCCCTTCGCGGTCCAATTCCTGCAAGGTGCGCAACGTCGGCATTGCGGCGTGAAATAGAAGGCTGGCCCCGCTTTGACGAGTCATTTCGCGTCGGCCAATGTCGCTGCGGACTTTGGTTCAGGAGTAAATGCCCATGCTCGATGCCGCCGTAAAAACCAAAATCATGAGTGAGGTCGACCGCCAGTTCGACGACCAGATGAAAGTGCTGGCCGACCTGGTGAGGATTCCCTCGACCCGGTTCCAGGAGGCGCCGGCGCAGGACATGATGGCCCGCCTGTTCAAGGAAGACGGGCTGGGCGTCGACCGCTGGCAGATCAAGATCGACGACCTGAAGCACCTGCCGGGCTACTCGCCGCATTCGCTGGATTATGACGATGCCTGGAACGTCGTCGGCGCCTGGCGCCCGTCGAATCCGAAGGGCCGTTCGCTGATCCTCAACGGGCACATCGATGTCGTGCCCGAGGGACCGCACGAGATGTGGGCGCGCAATCCCTACGATGCCTACGTCAAGGACGGCTGGATGTACGGTCGCGGTTCGGGCGATATGAAGGCGGGGCTGATTCTGAACGTCTTCGCGCTGCGCGCCTTGCGCGCGCTGGGCTACATGCCGGCGGCGGACGTCTATCAGCAGTCGGTGGTCGAGGAGGAGTGCACGGGCAACGGCGCCCTCGCCTGCCTACAGCGCGGCTATCGGGCCGAGGCGGCGCTGATCCCCGAACCGTCGGGTTGCACGCTCACGGTCGCGCAGGTCGGCGTCATGTGGTTCCAGGTCAAGGTCACCGGGCACCCGGTCCACGTCTACAAGGCCGATGCCGGCTCGAACGCGATCGAATCGGCTTTTCGCCTGATCCAGCAGCTGCGCGAACTCGAGAAGAAGTGGAACGCCCTGAAGGCGCACGACAAGCATTACTGCGACCATCACCATCCGGTGAATTTCAACGTCGGCAAGATCGCGGGCGGTGACTGGGCGAGTTCGGTCCCGTCCTGGTGTACCTTCGACATGCGCGTTGGCGTGCTGCCGACGCAGACGCTCAAGGAATGCCGGCAGGAGGTCGAGCACGTCATTCGTCAGGCCGCCGCCAACGATCCCTTCCTCGGCAACAACCTGCCGACCGTGAGCTGGGAGGGCTTCCAGGCCGAGCCCTACGTCCTCAAGAACCACGAGCACGTGCGGGAACTGCTGGCTGCCGCTCACAAGACGGTTTTCGGTGCCGAACTCGATGATCGCAGGACCACGGGCACGACGGATGCCCGTTTCTTCGGCCTTTATGCCGGCCTCCCGGCCCTGGTCTATGGCCCCGAGTCCGACGACGTCCACGGCTTCGACGAGCGCGTGAACCTCGAATCGATCCGGAAGATCACCCAGTCGACGGCACTGTTCATCGCCGAATGGTGCGGCCTGCAGAAGGCGTGACGACCGGCCTCAGGCGGCGATCGCCTGGTCGGGCGGCAAGAAGGGCAGGCCGAGGCTCTCGGCCGCCGCCTTGTGCGTGAAGCGGCCGCGATGGATGTTGAGACCGGCGCGCAGGTGGGGATTTTCCGCGATCGCCGCGAGGCCCTTGCTGGCGAGGGCGAGGCCGAACGGCAAGGTCGCGTTGTTCAGCGCCTCGCTCGAGGTGACCGGCACGGCGCCCGGCATATTGGCCACGCAATAGTGGATGATGCCGTCGACCTCGTACGTTGGATCGGCATGGGTCGTCGCATGCGAAGTCTCGAAGCAGCCACCCTGATCGATGGCAACATCGACGATCACCGAACCCGGCCGCATCGATTTCAGCATCGCCCGAGTGACCAGCTTCGGAGCCGTCGCGCCGGCGATCAGCACGGCGCCGATCACGACATCGGCTGAGAACACTTCCTGCTCGATCGCCTCGAGGGTGGAGAAGCGCGTGCGCGCCCGGCCCTCGAACAGCTCGTCGAGCTCGCGCAGGCGCGGCAGCGAGCGGTCGAGCACCGCGACCTCGGCGCCGAGGCCCACGGCCATGCGCGCGGCATGCGTGCCGACGACACCACCGCCCAGCACCGCGACGCGGGCCGGCTGCACGCCGGGCACGCCGCCGAGGAGAAGGCCGCGGCCGCCCCTGTGGCGCTGCAGGGCACCGCCCGCCGCCTCGATGGAGAGACGGCCCGCGACCTCGCTCATGGGGGCTAGCAGCGGCAGGCCGCCCTTCGCATCGGTCACGGTCTCGTAGGCGATGGCGGTGCAGCCGGACGCGATCAGGCCCTTGGCCTGCTCGGGATCGGCTGCGAGGTGCAGGTAGGTGAAGAGGATCTGGCCGGGGCGCAGCCGGGCCCATTCGCCGGGCTGCGGTTCCTTGACCTTCACGATCATGTCGGCGGTCGCGAAGATCTCGGCCGCCGTGGCGGCGATGGACGCGCCCGCCTTGCGGTAGATCTCGTCCGACGCGCCGATGCCGGCACCGGCGCCCGTCTCCACGACGACGTCGTGGCCGGCATGGGCATATTCGCGAACCGCGCCCGGCGTCAGACCGACGCGATATTCGTGGGTCTTGATCTCCTTCGGCACACCGACGCGCATGGGCAGGTTCCTCCCGGTTCGGTGCCATTAAGCCAAGGAAACGGGTTCGGTTCCCTGCGATCTGGAGCTGGATTGCGCCCATCGCGCAGGGAATCTACGCTTCGAGACCCAATCACGCAGGATTCCAAACCATGGATGTCGACAAGACCGATGCGGCCATTCTGTCGGAGCTCACCACGAACGCCCGCGTCAGCCAGGTCGAGCTCGCCGCCCGTGTCGGCCTGTCGAGCACCGCCATCGCGCGCCGGCAGCGCGCGCTCGAGGAGAGCGGCTTCATCCGGAGCTACCAGGCGGTCCTCGACCTCGGTCGCTTCGGCCTCGCCACCACGGTCGTCGTCAGGATCACGCTCGACAGCCAGAGCGACGAGGCATTGAAGGCGTTCGAGGCCGGTGTCGTCGAATGTCCGTCGGTGATCCGCTGCTTCCTGATGTCGGGCAGCGACGACTATGTCGTCATCGTGCTGGCGCGCGACATCGAGGATTTCGAGCGCATCCACCGCACCGAACTCTCGCGCCTGCCACGCGTCGCCCGCCTCGAATCGAGCTTCGCGCTGCGCGAGGTCGTGAACCGCGCCGTGCCGCCGGTCGTGTTCGGCAAGACACGCCGCCCCGCAAAACGATAGTGCTGGCAGTGGTCCACTCAGCGCAGGCGCCGGCCTGACGCGAACACGCCGATCGCCACCCCGCCCAGCACGACGATGACGCCCAGCAGGCGCAGGCCGCCGATCGGCTCGTCGACCAGCAAGGAGGCGAACAGGAGGGCGGCGCAGGGCACCAGCAGCGAGATCGGCCCGACCTTGCCGGCCGGATAGGTGCGGAGCAGCGTGCCCCAGATGAGGTAGCCCAGCCACATCACGGGCACGACCGTGTAGAAGAGCACGAACCAGCCGCGCCATGACGGATGGAGGATCGGGATCAGGAGCGCATCCGGCCCCTCGACGATGAGGCTCATCAGCGCGAACGGGATCGGCGGCAGCACGCTCGCCCACACGGTGACGGCAAACATCGAGGCGCCGCGCGCCGAACGGAAGAAGAGGTTGCCGACGGCCCAAGTGAGCGCCGAGAGCAGCGCCAGGCCGACGGCGAACACGCTGGCCGTGCCGTCCACCGATTGGCTGATCAGCACCACACCGACCGCCGCGGCGGCCAGGCCCAGCCACTGGGCGCGCGTGGCGTGCTCGCGCAGGAAGAGGGCGGCCAGCACCACGGTGAGCGGGCCCTGCAGCTGCACCAGCACCGAGGTGAGCCCAGGTGGGAGGCCCGCCTGCATGGCGAAGAACAGAAAGACGAACTGGCCGCCGAACATGAAGCCGCCGATGCCGGCCAGCGTCGCCCAGGAGATGTTTTGCGGCCGGGCCACGAACAGCACAGGCAGCGCGCACAGCACGAAGCGCCAGGTCGCGAAGGCGAAGGGTGGGAACTCGTCGAGGCCGAAACGGATGACGGTGAAGTTGAGACCCCACATCGCCACGATGAGAAGCGCCGCGGCGGCGTGGAGCGGCTTCACAAGGCTACAGCCAAATCCGTCACAGCCAGATCCAGGGGCGCGCGGTCTTGTCGGTGGTTTGCCAGGCCTCGATCTCGCCCTTGCGGCTCATGGTCTGGGCGATGTCGTCCAGTCCATTGAGCATGGCGTGCTGACGCCTAGCATCGACCTGGAAGGGAATGACGCGCCCCGTGGGTGACACGACGGTGCAGTTCTCCAGGTCGACGGTGACGCGGGCATTGCCGGGTGAGGCCTTCATCTCGTCGGCCAGCAGCTCGATCTCCTCGATCGGCAGCGGCACCGGCAAGATGCCGTTCTGGAAGCAGTTGTTGTTGAAGATGTCGCCGAAGTAGGGCGCGATCACCGTCTTGATGCCCATGCCCTTCAGCGCCCACACCGCGCCCTCGCGGCTGGAGCCGCAGCCGAAATTCTCGGCGGCCAGGATGATCGGCGCGCCGCGATAGGGCTCCTGGTTGAAGATGCAGTCCGGGTCTTCGCTGCCGTCGGGCTTGAAGCGGATCTGCTCGAAGCAATAGGGCCCGAGCCCGTCGCGCGTCACATTGTCGACCAGCCGCTCGATGCGGATGATCAGGTCGGTATCGACATTCTGGCGCATCATCGGCGTCGCCACGCCCGTTACCTTGGTGAACTTGTCCATGGTCAGATCTTTCTCACGTCGGCGATGGCGCCCTTGATCGCCGCGGCCGCGGCCATCGCCGGGCTCGCAAGATGGGTGCGTGCGCCGGGGCCCTGGCGGCCGACGAAGTTGCGGTTGGAGGTCGAGACGCTGCGCATGCCGGGCGGCACGCGCTCGCCGTTGGAGGCAAGGCACATCGAGCAGCCGGGCTCGCGCCATTCGAAGCCGGCGTCGAGAAACACGCGATCCAGGCCCTCGGCCTCGGCCTCCTGTTTGATGCGCACCGAGCCGGGCACGACCCAGGCGGTCACGTGATCGGCCTTGTGCCGCCCCTTCACGATGGTGGCGGCGGCGCGCAAGTCGGTGATGCGGGAGTTGGTGCAGGAGCCGATGAACACCCAGTCGACCTTGGTGCCCTCGATCGGCTTGCCGGGCTCGAGGCCCTGGTACTTGAGGGCCGCTTCCCAGGCGCCGCGCTTTTCCTCGGGGCCCGTGCGCGGGTCGGGGATGGCGCGATCGACGGCGATGACGTGTTCGGGGCTGGTGCCCCAGGTGATCTGCGGCGCCACGTTCTTCATGTCGACCGTGTGCTCGCGATCGAACTCGGCATCGGGATCGGTCGGCAGCGTGCGCCAGTGCGCGACGGCGCGGTCCCACATCGCGCCCTTGGGCGCGTAGTCGCGGCCGGCGAGATATTCGTAGGTCGTGTCGTCGGGCGCCACCATGCCGGTGCGCGCGCCCATCTCGATGGTGAGGTTGCAGAGCGTGAGGCGCGCCTCGACCGACAGGGCGCGCACCGCCGAGCCTGCGTACTCGACCGAAAAGCCCGTGCCGGCGGCGGTGCCGAGCTCGCCGATCAGGTGGAGGATCATGTCCTTGGCGGTGACGCCGGGCATCAGCGCGCCTTCGAAACTGGCGCGCAGGCGCTTGGGCTTCCGCTGCACCATGGTCTGCGTGGCGATCACATGCACCAGCTCGGATGAGCCGATGCCGAAGGCGAGCGCCCCCATGCCGCCGTGCGTGGAAGTATGGCTGTCGCCGCAGACGAGGGTGGTGCCGGGGAGCGTCAGGCCCTGCTCGGGCCCCATGACGTGCACGATGCCCTGGCCGTCCTGACCGAGGTCGAACAGTTTGATGCCGTAGGCCTTGGTCGTCTCGCGCATGGACAGGATCAGCGGCTCTCCCGGGGGATGGGTCTTCTCGGTACGGCCGGGCTTGGTCGACATGGTGTGGTCGGGCGTGCCGTAGGTGAGCCGCGGCTGCGCCGGCGGATAGCCCTTGTCGATGGCTTCCTTCAGCGCCTTGCCGCCCGACATGTCGTGCAGGAGCAGCCGGTCGATGTGCAGCAGCACGAAGCCGCTGCCGAGATCGGTGATGACGTGGCTATCCCAGATCTTGTCGAAAAGCGTCTTGCCCATTTGGCGTTCCTCCGCGGCGGCGGATATCAGAACCGCGCGGCCACGTTGATTTTGTTCTGCCCAAAGCATAGCGCGCCGCTTGCCGGCCTGCCATCGTAGCGGGTAACGACGTCGGCAATCATCGGGGAGAGGCCGTATGGACTGGACACTTCTGCTCTTCGCCTACATCGGCCTGACAGCGAACAATACGCCCGCGGCGCCCGTTCTCGTGCATCAGGTTGATTTTGCAACGGAGCAACTATGCTCTGAGGCGCGCACCAAGCTGGGCCAGGACTGGGCAAAATCCCTCAACGGAAAGGATTCGAACGCGCCCTACTACGTAACGACGTCGTGCATTCGGCGTCGGTAGGCCGCCAGCCCCTCGTCCTCGCCCGCGACTTCCAGGCTCGGATACCAGGGTGAAGGTCCGCGCCGCGGTCCCCATAGCCAGTCTGCGGAAGAAGACACCAGCATAAGCGTGGGAATGCCCAGCAAAGCCGCGATGTGTGTGACGGCGCTGTCGTCGCCGACCACGAAGCCGCAAGTCGAGACCTGAGCCGGATCGCTCTCGACAATCGTGTCGCCGGGCGGCGCGGTGCGGGCAAACCAGCCGATGCGGGTCGATGGTTGCGCCTTTGGCCGGAGCGCGCCGGGTGGCGGCAGGGAGTCGAGAGTCCAGCCCAGCAGATGCGGCAGGCTGCGGAGCGGTGCCGCCGCCGCGAAGCCGGCGAGCGGTGCATCGCGGCGCACGGTCGGGCCTTCGATGAGCGCTGCGATCGTGGCGCCGCCCTGCACCACGCAATCGACACCGCGCGTCAACATCAGCGTGTCGCGGACCGCCTCGTCGCCGTCGATGTCGGTTTGTTCGGGATAGACCAGCAGCGGACCGTCGAGCGGTTCGCCCTGCCAGCGGGGCAGCGCGGGAACGTAGCGGTCGGCCGCGATGTCGAGACGCGCCTCGTAGTCGACCAGTCCGCGCGACCAGTCACCCTGCCGCAGCAGCAACTTGCCGCGCCGCAGCTTCAGCGCGTATTCGTCGGGTCTGGTGGCGAGCGCCCTGTCGAGATCGCCCAGCGCGCCGACCCAATCGCCGCGTGCCGCCAGCAGGCTGGCCCGTGCGCTGAGCGCCGGCATCAGGCGATGATCGATCGACAGCGCCTCGTCGTAGGCCTGCTCCGCCTCCTCGGATCGGCCGAGTGCCTCCAGCGCGCGGCCTCTGTTGAAGGCGATGGCGGCGTCGCCGGGTTTCAGTCGTGCGGCCCGGTCGAGCGTCGCGAGGGCGGCATCATGTTGGCCGAGTTGGCCGAGGCATCCCGCGAGATTGATCTGCGCCGCGGCATCGCGCGGCAGGAACGAGGCGGCGCGTTCCAGCGGTTCGTGAGCCTCGGCAAAACGACCGAGTTTCAGGCGGACCTGACCCAGGAGATGAAGGAGCTGCCCGGAATTGGGGCGTGCCTCGACGGCCTGTGCAAACAGGGTTTCGGCGCCGGCGAAATCGCCGCGCGCCGCCAGCTGCAGACCGTCTCGGCCGAGGGCCTGGATCTTCTGGTCGGAGAGTGCCACGCGCGGGCTCTAGCAGAGCCCCAGGCGGGCGCAAAGGCTCAGGCGAGAAAGAAAAAGCCGGCGGTCGACAGGGAGGCTGAGGGTCGACCGCCGGCCAGGGTCCGGAGAGGGAAGGGCCCGCGCAGGGTAGGGGAAACGGGCCCGGCTCCGGATTCGAAGATCAGAGGCGCCAGAACGGCTTGTTGGCCTCGAACTGGATCTGGCTCGGGCTGAGCCCGATGTCGCGGATCGCGCGATGGTCGAGGTTGGCCAGCTCGCGGCGCTCCTGCGCACGACGGCGCCAGGTCGCGAAAATCTGGCTGAACGCGGTGTAGGTGCCGGCCAGCGGCGCCTTGGAACTGTAGTGCAGGGAAATGTCGGCCATCGGACTTCTCCGGAAAGGGTTGCGTCTTGTGTGACCTGCATTTGTGTTTCGGGAGGGCTCTTTACAAATGACGGTTTGTCCCTATTTGATAAGAATAACTCATGTGAAGGATTGGCCATGAAGCGAACCCTGCCGCCGCTCAACGGGTTGCGCGCCTTCGAGGCCGCGGCACGTCATATGAGCTTTACCGACGCCGCCGAGGAGCTGAGCGTCACCCAGGCTGCGATCAGCCATCAGGTGCGCGGCCTCGAACAACGCCTCGGATTAAAATTGTTCGTGCGCCGGAACCGCTCGCTGCTGCTCTCCGAAGCGGGCCAGGCCTATCTGCCGGCGGTACGCGGGGCGTTCGACCAGCTGAACGAGGCGACCGAAAAACTGCTGCAGAAGGATCGCGGCGGCCACCTCACCGTCACGACCACGGCGTCGTTCGCCATGAAGTGGCTGGTGCCGCGCCTGGGTGGCTTCCAGCGCGCCAATCCCGAGATCGACGTGCGCATCAGCACCGGCACCGGGCTGATCGACTTTGGCCGCGAGGATGTCGATATCGGCATCCGCTACGGTCGCGGCAACTGGCCGGGGCTGACGGCCGAGCGGCTGGTCAGCGAGGATGTCATGCCGGTTTGCGCGCCCGCACTGCTCAAGGGTCCCAATCCGCTCAAGAAGCCGGCCGACATCAAGCGCTTCACCCTGATCCACATCGGCAACTTTCCCGACGACTGGCAGGTCTGGCTGACGGCGGCGGGCGTCAAGGGGATCGACTCCTCGCGCGGCGTGTCGTTCGACTTCGCCGTCGCGGCCTACCAGGCGGCAATCGACGGGTTGGGCGTGGCGCTGGGCCGCCATCCGCTGGTGGCGCCCGACCTCAAGGCCGGCCGGCTGGTCGTGCCCTTCGATTTCAAGATGTCGAGCGAGTTCGCCTACTACCTCGTCTATCCGCAGGAGGCGATCCGGCGGCGCAAGATCAAGGCGTTCCGCGACTGGCTGATGCCGCTGGCCGACCTCGGCCCGCGCGGCACCTAGAGGGTCCTGCAGTTATTTGCATTTACAAATAATCTGTACCAAGCGATCCTCTGGCTCTGGAGGGACGCCATGCAATTCGGTTACTTCACGCTGAGCGACAATCGCTATCCCGACAATCCGCGCGAGCCCGAGCAGTTCATCAAGGACATCTTCGCCGAGGCCCTGTGGGCGGAGAAGGTCGGGCTGAACTCGGCCTGGATCGGCGAACACCATTTCAATCTGCTAGGCGTCAACGCCTCGCCGCTCGCAATCCTGGCGCAGCTTGCGGGCGCCACGACCAAGCTGAGACTGGCGCCCGCCGTCACGCTGCTGCCGGTGCATCATCCGCTGCATGTCGCCGAGGAGTGGGCGACGCTCGATCTTCTGTCCGGCGGCCGGGTCGATTTTGCCGCCGGCCGTGGCTACGACCGCAAGGAGTACGAGCCGTTCCAGGCACCGTTCGGCGACTCGGCGGAGCTGTTCGCCGAAGGGCTGGAGATCGTGTGGCGCGCCTGGACCGAGGCCGGGAAGTGGTCGCACAAGGGCAAATTCTACCAGTTCGACGACGTCGAGATCCGGCCGCGGCCGGCCCAGACGCCGCTCCGGCCTTACGTCGCCTGCTTCTCGCGTCCGTCGATGGAGCTTGCGGCCAGGAACGACTGGAACGTCATCTATGCGCCGTTCGCCGCCGCCATGGTCTACGGCTCGCTGGCCGATGCCGTGCGCGTCTATCGCGAGACCTGCGAGGCCACGTTCAAGCGGCCGATGCGGCGCGCCATGTGCTCCTACTTCGTGCACATCGCGTCCACGCCGGAGGAGGAGCAGTACGGCAAGCAGGCGCTGGTCCGCTATTTCCAGGATGCCTTGATCGGAGCGTTCCCGTCCTCGTCGGGCGAGAACGTCCCGCCGACGTACAAGTACTTCGTCGAGATCGTGAACATCCTGCGCGACATGCGGCCGGAGAAGCTCACCGACAAGTCGATCCTGTGCGGCAGCCCGCAGCATATCGTCGATACGCTGAAGCAGGTCGAGGCCTCCGGCATTGCCGAGGTGATCCTCTATTTCAACTACGGGCAGAAGCCGCATGCGCTGGTGAAGGAGCAGATGGAACGCTTCATGCGCGAGGTGGCGTCGCACTTCGCGGCCTGACGCCATGGGTCCGCCTGAAATGGGTCCACTCGACGGCTATCTGCCTTACCTGCTGAACCGGGCCGGCGCCCGTATCGCCACGGCCTTCAGCGAGGAGGTCCGCCCACTGGGCGCCACCCTGCAGACATGGCGGGTGCTGGCGGCGCTGCGCGAGCGCGACGGCCGCCGCATGGGCGACCTGTCGGAAACCACCTCCATCGAGGTTTCCACGCTCACCCGTCTGGTCGACAACATGGAGAGCAAGGGGCTGGTGGCCCGCCGCCGTGACACCGCCGACGCCCGCGCCGTCACCCTCCATGCGACGCCGGCCGGCCGGCGGATGACGCGAATAATCTTGCCGATTGCCGAGCGCTACGAAAAAGTGGCGCTCCTGGGCTTCAGCGACACCGAAGCCAGGGTGTTGAAGACAGCATTGCGCCGGCTCTTCGACAATATGGATGGTCTGCGAAAGAGCTAGGAGGCGTTCCGATGGCCCAACTGAAATCGCTCAACGACCTGCGCCGCGTCATTGCCGAGCCGCGGCCGGCGACCAGGTCCAAGATCCTCGATGCGCTCGATGAGCAGTCGATCGAGTTCCTCAAGCGCTGTCCGTTCGCCCTGGTCGGCACGGTCTCGGCCGACGGTACGCTCGAGGTCTCGCCCAAGGGCGACGAGCCGGGGTTCATTCGCGTCGAGGACCCCCAGACGCTGCTGATGCCCGAGCGTGTCGGCAACAACCTGGCCTTCGGCCTCACCAACATGATCACCAACGGCAAGATCGGCATGATCTGCCTGGTACCGGCAACCGGCGAGACGCTGCGCATCTCCGGCACGGCGGAGGTCTACGACGACGCCGACCTGGTGGCGTCGCTTTCCTCGCTCGGCAAGCCGGCGCTGCTGGCGACCCGCGTGCGAGTCCAGCACTGCTATTTCCACTGCGCCCGCTCGATCGTCCGCGCCAAGCTGTGGGACCCCAAGGCATGGCCGGCGGCGGGCCGCATCTCCTTCGGCAAGATCATCGCGCCCCGGGTCGGCGCGGGTGACGACGTTGCGGCCCAGATCGACGCCAGTGTCGAGGGCGCCTACACCACGCGCCTGTGGCAGAACAGCTAGCCGCTCGGACGGGGTCTCCCGGTGAAACGCAAGGTCGGGCTGTTCCTTCTGCTGGTGATGATGGCCGTCACCCTGGGCGCGACCGTGGTCGTGTCGCTGGCCATGTATCGCCTGGTGTCCGACAAGCAGGCCCAGGAGATTCGCAGCCTCGAAGCCAGCTTGACCGACCGCTTCGCGATCTTCGAAGCCCTGCTGCGCAGCCAGCACGGCCGGATCAAGGCCCATATGGAGAAGGTCCTGCCGGAGATCGCGGCTGAGCTGGCCAGCCTCGATCGCGATCCTGCCAGCCTGTCGACCGCCGAGCTGAACGCTCTCACCGAGAAGTACGACGTCGAGCACATCTATTTCATCGACCGCTCGTACAAGGTGTTCCAGACCAATCTGCCGGGGGACATGAACCTCGTCTTTCCGGACAGCCCCTTCACCAAGTTTCTCGACACGGTGTACGAGAACGGCAAGGTCATGAGCGACGGCATCGACATGTCGTCGCTGACCGGCACGCTGCGGACCTACAGTTATTACGGACCCAAGGGCAAGAATATCATCGTCGAGACCTCGACCGAGATTCGCCAGAGCCTCAGCGATGGCGACTTCGGCTGGATGGGCAAATACTTCTTCCAGGACATCTTCACCGATGCCGTTCGTTCGAACGAGTACGTCAAGGACGTCGACATCTACCTGGTCACGCCGTCGGGCACATGGTCCCTGCTGCACGTCGGGAGGAAGCTCGCTCCGGATCTCGTCGAGCGCATCGAAAAGCTCGGGCGCCACGAGGTCACGGACATCGACGGACGGCATGTCACGATCTACAGTCGCTACACGCCGGTCGGTGGGACGGCGAAGGACGATCCCGTCTCGCACAAGCTCGTGATCTGGCAGATCACCTACGACACTGGCCTGGCCCGCGAGGCGGTCATCAAGGTCTTCCTCAGCTCGATGATCGTGCTCGCCCTGATGCTGCCGATCGTGTTCTGGATTGCCTCTCGCCTTCTTCAGCGCCAGATCCTGGATCCGCTGTTCAACCTCCGTGGGGAAGCCGGAGCGATCGCCGAGGGCGACCTCGAACACAGCATTGCCAACACCGATCGGCGCGACGAGATCGGGCATCTTGCCCGCAGTTTTGATGCGATGCGCAGCGCCGTTCGCAACACCATCGTCGACCTCAAGGAGACGAACCTGTCGATCGAGCGGTTCGTGCCGCGTGCGTTCCTGGCGATGATCGGAAAGCAATCCATCGTCTCGGTCAACCTGGGCGACAACATGCGCCAGGAAATGACCGTCCTGTTCTCCGACATCAGGAACTTCACGACCCTGTCGGAACAGATGACACCTGACGAGAATTTCGCCTTCATCAACTCCTACCTGGAGTGCATGGGTCCGGTTATCCGCGACCACAACGGCTTCATCGACAAGTATATCGGTGACGCCATCATGGCCTTGTTCGAAAATGCCGACGACGCGCTACGCGCAAGCCTTGCCATGTTCGAAACTCTCGCGCGCTTCAATGAGGCGCGCCGAGCGGCCGGACTCGATCCGGTCGGCATCGGTGTCGGGCTCAACACCGGGTCGCTCATGCTGGGCACCATCGGCGAAAAGCACCGCATGGACGGCACCGTCATCTCCGATGCGGTCAATCTCGCCTCGCGGGTCGAGAGTCTGACCAAGGTCTACCGCGTCGGCATCCTGATCTCGCAGAACACCTACGACCATCTCGCCGATCCGAAAGCCTATGACATCCGGCCGATCGACATCGTCATCGTCAAGGGCAAGACCCGACCTGTCACGCTCTTCGAGGTCTTCAACCGGAACGATCCGGCCGAGCGGGCGGCCAAGGCGCGGACACGGGACCATCTTCTTGCCGGCGTCGAGGCGCTCATTCGTCTCGACACGAAGACTGCCCGCCGGCACTTCGAGGACAGTCTGGCGCTTCTTCCGGGCGACCCGGCCGCGACGAACCTGCTGAAGAGCTGCGACTGAGCCGCTGAACCGGTGCCGCGCTTCAGCGCGATGCCCGGGCTTCGCGGAACGAGATCAGGCGGCGTTCCGTCTGGTCCCACAGCACCAGATTTACGCAGCGGAAGCTTTCGAGCAGCGTCAGCCGGCCGACATTGCGGAGCTCGGGATGGTCCTCGAGCACGCGGGGCAGCCGGTAGTAGGGGATGCGGCTGCAAAGGTGATGCACATGGTGCACGCCGATATTGCAGGTGAACCAGCGCAGGAACGCCGGCAGGTCGTAGTGTGAGCTGCCGTGCAGGGCGGCGTCATGCAGATTCCAGTCGCCGTCGTTCGCCCAGACGGTGTCCTCGAACTGGTGCTGCACGTAGAACAGCCAGACGCCGACCGACGCCGACAGCAGCAGGATCGGCAGGTGGATGAGCAGGAACGCCTTGATGCCGACCAGCCAGATCAGCAGCGCCGCAATCATCGCGATGGCGAGATTTGTCGCCATGCTGCTGATCCAGGGACGCCAGCCGTCGCGCATCAGGCCGACCGGCAGGCGATGCTGGAGGATGAACAGGTAGGCCGGTGCCAGGCCGAACATGAACAACGGGTGACGATAGACGCGGTAACGAAGCCGTCCCCAGAACCCGCGCGCGCGATACTCATCGACCGTGAGCGTATCGACGTCGCCCAGGCCGCGGCGGTCGAGATTGCCGGTGGAAGCGTGGTGCGTCGCATGCGTGCGCCGCCATACATCGTGCGGCGTGAACGTTGCGACGCTCACGATTCGACCGATCCAGTCGTTGGCCAGCCGGTGGCGGAAGAAGGCGCCATGGCTGCAATCGTGCTGGATGGCGAAAAGCCGGACCAGGAATCCGGCCGCGGCGATGGCCAGCGGCAGCGCCAGCCAGTAGCCGATATCGAGTGTCGCCCAGGCCAGTGCCCAGAGCGCGACCAGAGGCACGACGGTGATGGCGATTTCGACGATGCTGCGGCCGGTGCTGGGTTGCCGATAGCGTGCGAGGACCTGCGTCCAGGCACGCGCATCAGTCGTCGCAGGTCGCGCAGTCTCTTGGCCGTTTCCCAATCGAGCGAACTTTCCTGTCAGGGGCAACGGCATCGGCGTCGGCACGCACCGTCCCTTTCGCCCTTAGGCGGGCAGCGGGACAAAAGCAACGAGCGAAGTGGCCTAGGGCGTAAAGAAATAGAGTGCCTTTGGCCCAACTATGGCCGCCGCGTGGCGGACCCCTCTGCCGCCCTGGTCCGGCTCCTGGGTGGCGGCGTCGGTTTCACCCTGATCCGCACCGCCCGACCTTCGGATTGGTCCATGTCGAAGGCACCGGTCTGGCGGACGAGGTCACTCAGCTTGCGAAAGCCGTAGGTGCGGGGATCGAAATCGGACGCAATGTTGGCCAGGCGTTGGCCGACCACCCCCAACCCCACCCAGCCGTCCTCGGTCTCCATCTGGGCAATGGTCTTGGTCAGGATGGGTACGGCGGCGCTGGCCGCCTGCCGGCCTTTCAGGGAAGGCCCTTCTTCGGGAGTCGACGCCTCGGCGTCGGGCAGCAGGTTCTCGGTATAGATGAACCGCCGGCACGCCTGCCTGAAACTCTCCGGCGTCTTCTGCGCGCCGAAGCCGTAGACGTCGGCGCCCTCCTCGCGCAGACGGGACGCCAGGCGCGTAAAATCGCTGTCCGACGAGACCAGGCAGAAGCCGTCGAACCGGCGACTGTGCAGGAGGTCCATGGCGTCGATCACCAGGGCGATGTCGGAGGCGTTCTTGCCCGAGGTGTAGGCGAACTGCTGGTAGGGATCGATCGCGTACTTCTGCAATATGTCGGCCCACGGCTTGAGGCGCGGGCTCGAGAAGTCGCCGTAGATCCGCCGGACGCTGGCCTCGCCGAACTTGGCGATTTCCTCGAACAGGCCTGCGGCGATACGGGGCGAGGTATTGTCGGCGTCGATCAGGACGGCGAAGCGGCGCAGGCGGCTGTCTTCGGCCATGGCTCTGGCTCCTTCGGCGTCACGCCGCCGACTTGGCGTAGATCGCGTCGACATGAATGTCGGCGCAATCGAGCAGCGGGAAAGGGGACGTACCGCCCTGGAAAGCGAGGAAGAGGTCGGTGCCGCCCAGCATGATCGTCTGCGCACCGCGCCGCATCAGCTGCTCGCCCGCCTTGAAGAACACGTCCCGCTGCGGGGCGGTGACGCGGCCGATTTGCGCCATCGCCATGTAAGCATCCCCTACCTGGTCGAACATGTCGCCATCGGGCGCCATGAGCTCGGCCGAGGACACGCCGCCATAAAGCTTGGTCTGCATGACCAGTCGCGTGCCCAGTACGCCGATCTTCTGGAGACCGGCCTTCATGATCGCGGCATCGACGGCGCGGACGCCGTGGATCAGCGGCAGAGGTGAAATCGGCAGCAGCTCGTTGATGCAGAAATGCCCGCCCATCGACGTGACGGCGGCAGCCTGGGCCCCGGCGGCTTTGAGGCGCCCGATCAGGCCGGCGAAGATCTCGGCCTGGCGGCCGGGATTACCGCCGGTCAGATTTTTGGACATCTCGCGCACGTCGGCGTGGCAGATCGTGACGTCGAGCGGGATGCCGCTGGCCACGTGCCGCTCGATCAGGCCGCGATAGTAGAAGTCCGTGGCGGCGGGCCCGATGCCGCCGATGAGTCCGATATGCATGGCCGGACTCTCCCTGATCGGTGAGCCCTCGGCAACGCCGCGGCGGGCGCGGGTGTGACGAAAAGCGGCCCTGCGGGAACGCCGTGGCCGGCGTTAAAGTCCGGGAAGGTTAGAGGGGTATAGCTTCAGGATGCGTCGGGTCGTCGTCTTCGGAACGACGGGGTCGGGAAAAAGCACGGTCGCCGAAAAGCTGGCCGGGCGCACCGGCCTGCGCGTGGTGGAACTCGACGCTCTCTTCTGGGGGCGCGACTGGCAGCCCGCGCCCGTCGAACTGTTCCGTCATCGCGTGGAGCGCGAGACTGTCGGCGAGGGCTGGATCGTGGTCGGCAACTACGGCCAGGTGCGTGATCTCGTCTGGCAACCGGCCGACACGCTGATCTGGCTCGACCTGCCGCTGCCGCTGGTCATGTGGCGCCTGCTGCGGCGCACGATCCGGCGGATCGCCACGAAAGAAGAGCTATGGGGTACCGGCAACCGTGAATCGCTGCGCGGCGCCTTCTTCAGTCGTGACTCGATCCTGCTGTGGGCGCTCAAGACCCACCATCGCAACCGCGAGCGCTTCGCGCTCGAATGCGAGTTCCTTGCCCGGGAGAAGCAGGTCGTGCGCCTCAGGAGCGCCCGTGAAGTTGAGCGCTTCGTGTCGGTGGCGTAAGCAGGACCCATGTCGGTCCATCCTAAGTCGGTCCATGCCTTCTCGTGCCTCGACGGCCATACCTGCGGCAACCCGGTGCGGCTGGTGACAGGCGGCGCGCCGTTGCTCAGGGGCACGACCATGAGTGAGCGTCGCCAGGACTTCATGGCGAACCACGACTGGATCCGCCGTGCCCTGATGTTCGAGCCGCGCGGCCACGACGTCATGTCGGGCTCGATGCTCTATCCGCCGATACGGGCCGACTGCGACATCGGCATCCTCTTCATCGAGGTGAGCGGCTGCCTGCCGATGTGCGGCCACGGCACCATTGGCACCGTGACCATGGCGGTCGAAAACGGACTGGTTTCGCCCGCGACGCAAGGTGTGCTCAACCTCGACACGCCGGCCGGCCGCGTGGTGGCCCGTTACGCGCAGAACGGCCGGTTCGTCGACAGCGTACGGATCACCAACGTCGCCTCGTATCTTGCGGCGAGCGAGGTTTCGGTCGAGGTGCCGGGGCTGGGCGAGCTGGTGTTCGATGTCGCCTACGGCGGAAACTTTTACGGCATTCTCGAACCGCAGAAGAATTTCGCCGGTCTCGACTCGATGACGGCGGGCGACGTGCTGCGCTACTCGCCGGTCGTCCGAAAGCTGCTGAACGACAGGATCCAGCCCGCGCACCCCGAGAATCCGGCGATCAAGGGCATCGGCCACGTCATGTGGACGGGCAAGCCGCGGGATCCGCGCGCTCACGCGCGCAACGCGGTGTTCTATGGCGAAAAGGCGATCGACCGTTCTCCCTGCGGCACCGGTACCTCGGCACGCATGGCCCAGCTCGCGGCCCGCGGCGCGCTGAAGGTCGGCGACGAGTTCGTGCATGAGAGCATCATCGGCTCGCTGTTCGACGGCCGGGTCGAGGCGGCGGCCCGCGTCGGCAACCACGACGCCATCGTGCCGTCGATTTCCGGCTGGGCGCGCCAGCACGGCATCAACACCATCTTCGTCGACACGCGCGACCCGTTCGCGCACGGCTTTTCGGTGATCTAGGGCCTTAAAATATAGTTGACATTTCAGCAGGTTTTAGCCTATTATTTTGATAGGCTGACTGGATTGCGTCGGCCTCTTTTGTTCGTTTCGGCACGACCGGCCCGCGCCCTCTGGAGTCCGCAGGAGGGGCCGCGGGTTTGCGCAACAGAAGCGCTCGGTGCAGCCGCCCTGGGTCCTGACCCAGGGGTGAGAGCAATCCATCTACGCCCAGAGGGCTTCGTGCTGGCAGTGCCGGCACCAACAGGAAAAGGGCCACGCTTCGAACCGTGGACAGACAATCGTGCGCCGGGTCGGGAGACGGATCCGGGCTCACTTAAGGGCACAACACACGGACGTTTCAGGTGTGCCCGATGAGGCGGGCAAAAGCCCGCAGTTGCTGGCTCTTCGGCGTGCGGAGAGCCATTCTTTCAGGTGTCGAGTTGGGCCAGATTTACTCCGCGGCCTTGGCGACCGGGGCGGGCGGGCGCACGCCGCCGCGCGAGAACATGGCGTCGACCTCGCCCGCGCCGTAGCCCAGCTCGCGCAGGATGTCGGGCCCGTCCTCGCCGATATGCGGGGCATGCTGCTGCGGCGCGTGCTCGCTGGCCGGCGGCAGGCCCGGGATGTTGGCGACCGGCACGCGGGCGAAGCCGTCCTGCTCGATCCAGTCGATCGCGCCGGACTCCTTCACATGCGGATGGTCGAGATAGTCGGTGTAGTTGTTCACCCGCTCACAGAACACGTCCTTGGGCTGCAGGATCGCGATCCACTCCTCGGTGGTTCTGGTCGGCATCGTCTCGTTCAGGGCCTTGATGATTTTGGGCGCGTTCTTGATGCGGTCGTTGTGGCTCTGCAGCTCGGGATCGTCGGCGATGTCCTGGCGGCCGATCAGTTCGAACAGCAGGCGGAAATGGTGGGGCCGCATGGCGCTCACCATGATGTAGCCGTTCTTCGACTTGTAGCTGCCGGCCGGCATGTAGAGCACCGGCGGTGCGCCCTTCGAGAATACCCATTCCATCAGCTTGGCGCCCTGGAAGGCGGCGGCGGCGCGCATCAGGCTCGAATCGATGAAGCAGCCCTCGCCGTAGCGGAACTGGCGCATCAGGGCCGGTGCCAGCGCCTGGAAGGTGTAGAGGCCTGTCGTGACATCGACGGCGATCATGCCCTGACGCCACGGCGTGCCGTCGGGCATCTTGTTCATCACCATCATGCCGCTGAAGGCCTGGATGAGACCGTCGACCGTGGGCCGCTTGCTGTAGGGGCCGGTCTGGCCGAAGCCCGAGACCGAGCAATAGACGACCTTGGGATTGATCTTCCTGACGTCCTCGTAGCCGAAGCCCAGGCGCTGGATCACGCCGGGACGGAAGCTCTCCATCACCACGTCGGCCTTGGCCGCGAGCTTCTTCACCACGGCGATGCCGTCGGGCGACTTGAGGTCGAGGGCGATGCTGCGCTTGCCGCGGTTGAAGGCGACGGAATGGGCGCAGTGATCGCCCTTCAGTTCGCCCAGCGCACGGCCCCAGTCGCCCTCGGGCGGCTCGATCTTGATGACATCGGCACCGTGCAGGGCGAGCAGCATCGAGGCGTGCGGCCCGGCGATGCCCTGCGTGAAATCAAGAACGGTAACGCCGTCGTAAGCGCCTTTGGTCATTGTGGCGGTATCCTCCCAGGCCCTGAACGTACGTTTACCGCTGGCGCCAGCGCAAGGTCCTCCCTGCAGGGAAGCCATGCGCGCTGGTTCAGGCGACGATGGGCAGCGTCTCGATCTCGTAGGCGTGGGAAATCTTGCGGCCGAGCACCGGATCGTCGAGTTCCATCTCGAAGCGCGGCGACGGCCGGATCGTGCCGATGGCGGGCATGGTGCCGCAGAACATGGCGGCCCCCATGGGCAGGCGCCTGTTGTCGCGCCAGCCCAGGATCAGTTCGCGCGGGTCGCGGATCTTGGCCAGCGGCCCTTCTTGATACAGGACACGCTTGCCGTCTTCCTGGATGAAGCTGCGCAGCACGAGCCTGTCCCAATGCGGCTCGACTTCCTCGAAGCGCCAGGCGGTGCGGCCGATCGGCTTGGCGCACATCTGCTTGGAAATGGCGATGCCGTAGCTCTCGACCTTGCGGTCGGTATGGTCGGCGCCGACCGTGACCCAGAGACGGTCGGCAGCGCCGATCAGCACGGGCTCGACCTCGCCCGAGCTGTCGTCGCCCAGCACCTGGATGCGCTCGGCCTGGGTCAGCATCTGCGCGGCGGCACGATAATAGATCGGCACCCGCGACGGCGGCTGCACGCCGATCGCCTTCAATTCCTCGATATGATGGTTGAGGGCGGCGACATCGCGCCCGGTCCAGCCGGCGATCACCAGATCGTTTATGTCGATGGCGACCTTCTCCACCGCGCCCTTGGCGTGGCCCTCGAATTCCAGCCGCGCCATCGTCAGAGAACGGCGAGCTGCGAATTCAGGAGATCGGTCACCAGCATGTAGCCCGGGGCGTGGGTGATGCAGAATTCGGGCTTCACCGTCGCCACGACCGATTGCGGGGTGACACCGCAGGCCCAGAACACCGGGAACTCGTCGTCGCGCATCGGCACGGCGTCGCCGTAGTCGGGCTTGGCGATATCCTTGATGCCGATCAGCTCGGGCTTCCCGAAATGGACCGGCGCGCCGTGCACCGAAGGAAAGCGCGTCGTCACCTGCACCGCGCGGATGGCATCGGCCGGCTTGAACGGGCGCATCGAGACGACCATTGGGCCGTGGAACGGGCCAGCCGGCGTACACTCGATGTTGGTCCGGTACATCGGCACGTTGCTGTTGCAGGTCTGGTGCCTGAGTTCCAGGCCGTTCTCGATCAGCGCCTCCTCGAACGAGAACGAGCAGCCGAGCACGAACGACACGAGATCGTCGCGCCACACCTTCTTGAGATCGGTCACTTCCTCGACCAGCTCGCCCTTCCTCCAGATACGGTAGAGCGGGATGTCGGTGCGGATGTCGAGGTCCTCGCCCAGCGTCGGCAGGCGCCAGTCGCCGGGCTCGGACTGGCCGAGCAGGGGGCAAGGCTTTGGATTGAGCATGCAGAAGCGCGCGAAGTCGGCGGCGAATTCCCTGGGCAGGATGGCGAGGTTGCCCTGCACAAAGCCCGCCGCCATGCCGGAAGTCGGCGCGAGGTTGGTGCCGCCGCGGATACGGCGCCGTGCGTCGCGGCCGGTCTCGCCCTTGAAGCTGGTCATCGTATCCATATCGGTCTCCTGGACGTGCGCCTTAGACGTGTTGGCCGCCGTTGATCTGGATCTCGGCGCCGGAAACGTAGCTTGCTCCCTTCTCACAGAGGAAGTGGATGACGTCGGCCACTTCGTCCGGCGTGCCCAGGCGGCGCATCGGAATCTGCTCTTCGACGATCTGCTCGGTCCCCGGCGACAGAATGGCGGTGTCGATCTCGCCCGGCGCGATGGCATTCACGCGAATGCCGCGCGGCCCAAAGTCATGCGCCATCTCGCGGGTCAGTGCCGCCAGCGCGGCCTTCGAGGTGGCGTAGGCCGAACCGGCGAAGGGATGGACGCGGCTGCCGGCGATCGAGGTCACGTTGACGACGCAGCCGCGTGCCTCGGCCAGTTCCGTCATCAGGCCACGCGCCAGCGCGACCGGCGCGAAGAAGTTGACGTTGAACACCCGTTGCCAGAGGTCGAAGGGCGTATCGATGGCGCCCAGTCGCCCGCCGGTCTCGTCCTTGGGCGAGATCGCGGCATTGTTGACCAGCGCATCGAGCCGTCCGCCGCCGAGGCGCTCGCGGATGTCGTCAATGCCGCGGCTCACGTCGTCCGCCTTCGCGAGGTCGATCTGGACGTGATTCTTGTCGCCGCCCGGCCACGGGCAGAGCACGCTGAATGGCTGGCGCGAGACAGTGATCACGCGCCAGCCGCCGGCGCTGAATTTCTTCACGGTCGCATGTCCGATGCCACGGCTGGCCCCGGTCAGGACCAAGGTCCGGGCATTGTCGAGTTGGGTCGCGGGCTTCGTCGCGGACTTCATGGCGGATTGGATTCCCGATGGCGTGAAAGGCAAGCTTACTCTGCCTCGATGTCATTAGCGCGGCCGATGTTGCAGCCTACAGGAAGTGGCCGGCTGAAGACTGCACCGCGACCTGTTGTGTGTTTCAGTCATATGTCTACATCGACCTTTAACTCATTGTGATTGAAACATTTTTCTTGAGATTTGGAACCCCATCCGTTAGGTTTGCTGCAGGCTGAGCCCATCATTTCGGGCAACCGGCCGTTATTTTTGATGAAGCAATTTTGGAGTGGTTCGCCATGCCGGACGACCGCCAGGCGCACGCGCCGACGCCTCTCTTGAAGACACGCCCCGCCACGATGCTGACCGCCATTGGTCTTTGCGCGATGATCATCGCCATGCAGCTCGTGCCCGATATCCGGGACATAGCCTCCAGCCGGACGCCCGCCACCGTCGTCGCCGGCGCGCGCTAGCCTCCCACGCCAGTCTCCAGGGCGCTTGTGCGCCCGCCCGGGAACGCGCATTTAAGGCGCAAGGTTGCGCGTGCCCACATCATCCGAAAACGATCAGGCCCTGCCGCTCGGTACGCGGCTCGGCGACTATCGACTCGATGCGATCATCGGGCATGGCGGGTTCGGCATCACCTACCGCGCCTTTGACACCCAGCTCGCCAAGTTCGTTGCCATCAAGGAATACTTTCCGGTCGAGTTCGCCGTGCGCCGGCCCGACGGCGAGGTCGGGGCGCGCGGGACGCGCTTCACCGATGATTTCGTCTGGGGTCGCGAACGCTTTCTCGACGAAGCGCGGGCCCTGGCGCGGTTCCGGCATGTCCACATCGTCCCGGTGCTGCGCTATTTCGAAGCCAATGGCACGGCCTACACGGTCATGGAATTCGAGGACGGCCGCAGCGTGGCGCAGCTCCTGCGCGCGCCGAACCGCCGCCTGCAGCCCGACGAGGTGCGCAGGCTGGCCGAGGGATTGCTGAGCGGGCTGAGCGCCGTTCATGCCCAGGGCTTTCTTCATCGCGACATCAAGCCGTCGAACATCATCGTCCGGCACGACGGCGTCCCGATCCTCATCGACTTCGGTGCGGCGCGTCAGGCAATGGGCGGCCGCACGCGAACGCTCACCAGCATCCTGACGCCGCAATATGCGCCCATCGAGCAGTACGCCCTAGACGGCAAGCAGGGCCCCTGGACCGACATCTATTCGGCCGCCGCCGTCCTGCACCACGCCGTCGCCGGCAGCCCGCCGCCCGAAGCCGTGAGTCGTGTCGGCGTGGACCCGTATCGACCGCTGTCGGTGACGCAGGCAGATCGCTTCGACCAGGCGCTGCTAACGGCGATCGACAGCGGATTGGCGTTCGCGCCGGAGCAGCGACCGCAGACCGTCAGCGAGTGGAGTACACAGTTCGGTACGGCCTTGCCGCAGGTCGATGACGCGGTGACGCAGCGCCTGCCGGGAGTGACCACGGCGCCACGGCTGAGCGGCGTCAGCCGTGAACACCTCGAGCCTGTTTCGGCGTCCCCGCCACAAGAGCAACCGAGATCGAAGGCAGGCGTCTGGATGGTCGTCGTCCTGATTGCCGCTGTAGCTGTTGCACTGTGGCGGTATCAGCCGGAGATTCGCGGATTGCTGGCGAGCACGCCGCCTTCGGTTCCAACGGTGCCGGAAACGCCACCACGTCCGGAAGTGGCCCCACCGCCGGCAACCGCACCGACACCATCGCCACCTGTAACAGCGCCGCCCGCCGTGCCCGATCAGTTGGCGCAGAAGACTCTCATCGAGCAGGCTCAGCGCGCAGCGGTCGAAGCGCGCGCCATGCTCGATCGTGCCGACGAAGCCTCCAAGGCCGCCCGCGCGATGGCCGGTGAGGCGCGCATCGTGGCCGCCCGCGCGGCGCGCCCCGACCTCGAGAACGCCGAGCGGCTGTCGTACGACGGCGGCGCGAGCTACGTCGGTCAGGCCGTGGCCGGCAAGCGACAGGGCCTCGGCGTCGCCGAACTCGCAAACGGCGAACGACAGGCCGGCGACTGGGACGCCGATCGCCTCGACGGTCTCGGCATCGTCCGCCTGGGCGACGACTCGCGCTATGCCGGTCAGTGGAATGACGGCCAGTCGACGGGACTGGGCGTCCGTGAGAAGTCTGGTGTCGAGCGGACGGAGGGCAATTTTGTTGCCGGCCGCCTGGAAGGTCTGGGTGTTCGTCGGACGCTGACGGAACCCAACGTCGTGCAGTCCGGTGAATTCCAGGCCGATATGCTCGAAGGGCCGGGCGTGGAGACGATCGGTACTCGCGAACGCTACGAGGGCGGCTTTCGCGCCAGCCGGCGGCAAGGCTACGGTCAGGTAACGGGCGCCGATGGCAAGATGCGCTCGGGCCTTTGGGAAGACGGAAAGCTCGTCGATTCAACGCCTTGATGGCGATGGCACGGAAGTTGCGGCCGAGGCTTGCAACCATTTGCCATGGCCTCCGTGACCAAAGCCCTGTCTGTCCTGTTGATTGACGACAATCCTGCCCGCGCCGAAATCGTCGAGTCGGGGCTGCGGGACGCAGGCTATGTGCTGCTCGAGCGCCTGGAAGGCACCTACGATCTGTTGACGCGTGTTGGCACGTTGAAGCCTGACGTCATCGTCGTCAGCATCGACAGTCCGAGCCGCGACGCCATCGAAGATCTGCGCCGGACAACCGAAAAGCAGCCGCGACCGATCGCATTGTTCGCCGACCATTCGGATCCGGCGACCATTGCCGCCGCGATGGAAGCCGGCGTTTCCGCTTATGTCGTGAAGGGCCTGGCGCAGGACCGCGTGCAGTCGGTCGTCGACGTTGCGATCGCGCACTTCAATCGGTTCCACGTGATGCGCGAAGAACTCGATCGTGCGCGCCTGTCGCTCGTCGAGCGCAAGACGGTTGATCGAGCCAAGGGTCTGCTGATGGAGCAGAAGGGGATCGGCGAAGAGGCGGCCTACCGGCTGCTGCGCAAGCTCGCGATGGACCAGAACAAGCGCATCGGAGAAGTGGCCCAGGACATCCTGACCTACGCCAAGGCCTTCAAGATATGATTAACAAATAGGCCTGCCTCATTGTGAGTCATGCTGCATATGCGAGCACACGATAGCACATTCCCAGCGCTGTATTTTGTGAGAAGAAGGGATTTTACATAGTTATATCAAATACTTAATAACTATTTTCGAACTCTCTTCTGCTTGGCACATTTCCTGCTGCTTTGCAGAAGAGCCCCCAAAGACGGATGGCTCATGAATTAGACGGCAGGCCAATGGCGGTCTGCTTTCTCGGACAACGACGTCCTGTGCGGTCGGCTCATGCCGGCTGAACGGGACGTTTTTTGTTTTTGGGGTCAGCGGAATGGGCCATCTCGAGCGACCGAAAGTGACAGTGGGCTTCATCCCGCTGATCGACTGCGCGCCCATTCTGTTCGCCGACATCCTGGGCCTGTTCGAGCGTCATGGTCTCGACGTCGAGATCCGCCGCGAGGCCTCGTGGGCGAACATTCGCGACAAGGTGGCGCTCGGTCTGCTCGACGCTGCGCACATGCTCTCGCCAATGCCACTCGCAAGCACGCTCGGCATCGACAGCGTGAACGTGCCGATGATCGCGGCCATGACGCTGCAGCTCAACGGCAACTCGATCACCCTGTCGAACGCGCTGTGGCGGGAGATCGAGGAGGTGGCGCCCGAGTTCGTCGGCATTCATCGCACGCCCGACGCGCCACTCGATGCCCGCGCCCTTGCAGCGGTCGTTCGCCATCGCGCCCAGCACGGCAAGTCGCCGATCACGCTCGCCTCGGTCTTCCCTTTTTCGTCGCACAATCATCTGCTGCGCCTGTGGCTGGCATCGGGCGGCCTCGATCCGGACCGTGACGTGCGCTTCACTGTCGTGCCGCCACCGCACATGGTGGCGCATCTCTCCGGCGGCGCCATCGACGGCTATTGCGTCGGCGAGCCGTGGAACCAGCAGGCCGTCTCGCACGGCATAGGCCGTATTGCGCTCAGCAGCCTGCATATCTGGAATTCCATGCCCGAGAAGGTGCTGGGCACGACCGAGGTCTGGGCGCAGCGCAATCCCAAGACGTTGATCGCGCTGGTGAAGGCGATCACCGAAGCCGGTGCCTGGCTCGACGAGCCGGGCAATCGGGCGGAGGCTTCCCGAATCCTGTCGAGCCCGCGCTACGTCAACGTCCCGGCGGAAGTGATCGCCCGGTCGCTGGCGCTTCCGGATTTCCATATCTTCCATCGCCAGGTCGCCAACTTCCCTTGGCGCAGCCATGCCGACTGGTTCCTCGAGCAAATGGTGCGCTGGGGCCAGATCGCACCGCAGCCGGGCCTTCGTGCCGTGGCCGACCGTGTGTTCCGCACCGACATCTATCGCGCCGCCGCCAGCGAACTCGGCCTGCCGTGCCCGCTCACCGACCGCAAGGTCGAGGGCGCCCATAGCGATCCATGGATCCTGGCGACCAACGGCGCACCGGTCGCGATGGGACCGGACAGATTTCTCGATGGGTCGGTATTCGACCCGAGCAATGAAACGTCAACGATTATCAAGCAGCAGGAGAGCAATCATGGCGGCTAAGAATACAAACAAGGGGCTGGGACGGCGCAACATCCTGAAGAACGCCGGCAGCATCGCCGCGACCGCGGCGTTGATGAGCGCCGTGCGCGCCTCGTTTCCAGGCGGTGCCTTTGCGCAGGCGGCCGGACCCGAGACCAACAAGGTCACGCTGGGCTTCATCGCACTCACCGACTCCTCGCCGCTGATCGTGGCGAAGGAGAAGAAGCTTTACGACAAGTACGGCATCACCGACGCCAACATCAACAAGCAGGCCTCATGGGGCACGACGCGCGACAATATCGTGCTGGGCTCTGGCTCAGGCGGCATCGATGGCGCACACATCCTGACGCCCAAGCCCTACCAGATCTCGTTGGGCCTCACGACGCCGGAGAACAAGCCGGTGCCGATGTACATCCTGTCGCGGCTCAACACCAACGGCCAGGCGATCTCGGTGGCCAAGGAGCTGATGGCGACCGGTGCCACGGTCAACGCCGCGCCGCTCAAGGAAGCCTTCGCCAAGATGAAGGCCGCGGGCAAGGACCCGAAATGCGCCATGACCTTCCGCGGCGGCACCCACGATCTGTGGATCCGCTACTGGCTGGCCGCTGGCGGCATCGATCCGGAAAAGGACGTCTCGACCATCGTCGTGCCGCCGCCGCAGATGGTGGCCAACATGAAGGTCGGCAGCATGGAGGCCTTCTGCGTCGGCGAGCCTTGGAACGAACAGCTCGTCAACCAGGGCATCGGCTACACCGCTTGCACCACCGGCGACATCTGGAAGAACCATCCGGAGAAGAGCCTCGGCCTGCGCGCCGATTGGGTCGACAAGAACCCGAAGGCCGCGAAGGCCGTGCTGCAGGCGGTGCTCGAGGCCGCGCAATGGTGCGACAAGCTGGAAAACGCCAAGGAACTCTCCGAGATCGTCGGCAAACGCCAGTGGTTCAACTGTCCGCCCGCCGACATCATCAACCGCATCGAAGGCAAGGTGAACTACGGCGACGGCCGCAAGATCGACAACCGCGGCCTGTCGATGAAGTTCTGGCGCGACCACGCTTCGTATCCGTACCAGAGCCACGATCTATGGTTCCTCACCGAGAACCAGCGCTGGGGCATGATGGCCGCCGACCTCGATGCCAAGGCGATCATCGGCAAGGTCAACCGCGAGGACCTGTGGCGCGAGGCCGCCAAGGCTATCGGTGTCGCCGACAAGGACATGCCGGTCGGCACGTCGCGTGGAAAAGAGACGTTCTTCGACGGCAAAGTCTTCGATCCGGCCGACCCGAAGACCTACCTGTCCGGTCTCCAGATCAAGAAGGTGGCGTGATGCAGGCAGCCAAAGTTGCCGCCTCGGTCGCGGCCGCGGTGCCTGTGCCCGGCACGACGGCCGAGATCGTGGCCTTCCGGCCGCCGATGCGACCGGCGTTGGAGCGTATCACCGATGCGGCGCGCCACACGGTCAGTGTCGTGTTGCCGCCGCTTATCGTGATGTCGATCACGCTGTTCGTCTGGCAGCTCCTCTGCTCGGAGCCCGGTGCCCGGCTGCCACCGCCTACCAAGGTGGTGTCAGATGCCTGGGACTTCATCGTCGATCCGTTCTACGACAATGGCGGCATCGACAAGGGTGCCTTCTGGCAGATTTCCAAGAGCCTCGGCCGCGTCGGCATCGGATTCAGCCTTGCCGCCGTGGTCGGCATCGCGCTGGGTGTGCTCGTCGGACAGAGCACCTGGGCGATGCGTGGCCTCGACCCGATCTTCCAGGTGCTGCGCACGGTGCCGCCGCTTGCCTGGCTGCCGCTGTCGCTCGCGGGCTTCCGCCACTCCGATCCCTCGGCACTGTTCGTGATCTTCATCACCTCGATCTGGCCGATCATCATCAACACATCGGTGGGCGTGCGGAACATCCCGCAGGATTACCGCAACGTCGCGGCAGTGATCCGGCTCTCGTGGTGGGAAGTGTTCTGGAAGATCACGCTGCCCGCCACCGTGCCCTACATCTTCACCGGCCTGCGCATTGGCGTTGGCTTGAGCTGGCTGGCCATCGTCGCAGCCGAAATGCTGATCGGCGGCGTCGGCATCGGTTTCTTCATCTGGGACGCGTGGAACAGCTCGCGCATCTCCGACATCATCGTGGCCCTGGTCTACATCGGCATCGTCGGCTTCCTGCTCGACAAGCTGATCGCCACCGTCGGGCACTTCGTCTCGCACGGCGTCTCGGCCCAATGAACCGGGCGAATCAGGAGGACCGGCCATGAACCACCCCTATCTCAAGTTCGAGCAGATCGGCATGAGCTTCCGCCGCGGCCAGATGGAGACGGAAGTTCTGCGAGACGTGAACCTCCGCATCGATCAGGGAGAGTTCGTGTCCATGATCGGTCACTCCGGCTGCGGCAAGTCGACCTTGCTGAACATCCTGGGCGGCCTGCTGAAATCGACAAGCGGCGAGGTCTTCCTCGAAGGCAAGGTGGTGGATGAACCCGGTCCCGACCGCGCCATCGTCTTCCAGAACCACTCGCTGCTGCCCTGGCTCACCGTCTACGGCAACATCGCTATCGCCGTCGACAAGGTGTTCGGCTCGCGCAAGAGCAAGGCCGAGCGCCATGACTGGGTCATGCACAATCTCGAGCTGGTGCAGATGGCCCAGGCCAAGGACAAGCGCCCGCACGAGGTCTCGGGCGGCATGAAGCAGCGCGTCGGCATTGCCCGCGCACTCGCCATGCAGCCCAAGGTGCTGCTGATGGACGAGCCGTTCGGTGCGCTCGATGCGCTTACGCGCGCCCATCTTCAGGACAGCGTGATGGAGATCCACGCCAAACTCGGGAACACGGTGCTGATGATCACCCACGATGTCGATGAGGCGGTGCTGCTGTCGGATCGTGTGGTCATGATGACCAACGGCCCCGCCGCCACCATCGGCGAGATCCTGGCCATCGACCTGCCGCGGCCGCGTCGCCGGCTCGAACTCGCGACCGATCCGGAATATGCGCGTTGCCGGGCGGCCGTTCTGGAGTTCCTCTATGCGCGCCACCGCGTTCCGGCGCGGGCAGCGGCCTGAAGAGCGGCATGAGCGACTTCGACGACCAGCAGAAGCAATGGCTGCAGGGCTTCGTCAGCGGCATCGAGGCGCGCAAGGCAGCCGACAGACTGGCGGGTCGTACCGCCGGCGCGCCGGCGGCGGCGCCCATCGGTCCTGACGCCCTGCAGCACGCCGCCCAGGACCGCACGATGGCGGCGGGTGGCAAGCTGGTCGCCGAAGAGAAGGCAAAGCGCGAACGGCATCCGCTCGATCGTTGGGACGAAGTCGTGGATCGCGCCGGGGCGGGACAGTTCCCCAAAGGCGTCGATGTCCTCCTCACCAAGTATCACGGCCTCTTCTATGTCGCGCCGGCCCAGAACTCCTACATGTGCCGGCTGCGCATTCCCAACGGCATCCTGAATGCCTGGCAGATGCGCGGTCTCGCCGACGCGGCCGACTCGTTCGGCGGTGGTTACGCCGACGTCACGACCCGTGCCAACCTGCAGATCCGAGAGATTCCCGCGCAGCATGGCGTCGATCTTCTGTTGGCGGTGCAGGATCTCGGTCTGACGGCGCGCGGTTCCGGCGCCGACAATATCCGCAATATCACCGGCAGCCCCACGGCGGGCATCGATCCGCAGGAGCTCTACGACACGCGACCGCTCTGCCGCGCCATGCATCACTACATCCTCAATCATCGCGAGATGTACGGCCTGCCGCGCAAGTTCAACATCGCCTTCGACGGCGGCGGCCGCGTGCCGGTGTTGGAAGACACCAATGACATCGGCTTCGTGGCGACCGAAGTGACGGGCGGCGCCGGCTTCGAGCCGGGCATCTATTTCCGCCTGCAATTGGGCGGCATCACCGGCCATCTCGATTTTGCCTTCGAGACCGGCGTTCTGCTGAAGCCCGAGGAATGCGTGGCGGTAGCGGGCGCAGTCGTCCGGGCGTTTGCCATTCACGGCGATCGGACCAATCGTGCGAAGGCGCGGCTCAAGTATGTGATCGACCGCATGGGCCGCGAAGCCTTCGTCGCGGAGGTCGAGAAGGAGTACGGCAAGACGCTTCCGCGCGCAGCCGGCGCCAACGTCAGGCCGCGCGTACTGGCCGACAAGCACGGCCATATCGGCGTGCACGACCAGAAGCAGCCGGGGCTCAACTATCTCGGGCTCGTGCTGCCGGTGGGCCGGATCACCACCGAGCAGATGCGCGGACTCGCCCAGATCGCCGAGCGTTTCGGCAGTGGCACGCTGCGCTTCACCGTTTGGCAGAACCTGCTGATCTCGGATGTGGCCGATCGTGACGTCGGCATCTGCATCGCGGCCATCAATGCGCTCGGGCTCGGCATCGAGGCCAGCGCCATCCGCCGCGGCCTCGTCGCCTGCACCGGCAGTGCCGGCTGCAAGTTCGCGGCCTCCAACACCAAGGGCCATGGGCTGAAGCTCGCCGACTATCTGGAGGCGCGGGTGGCCGTCGATACGCCGGTGAACATCCATCTGACCGGCTGCCATCATTCCTGCGCCCAGCACTATGTCGGCGATATCGGGTTGCTGGCCGCCAAGGTCGATCGCGGTGAGGACAGTGTTGAAGGCTACCACGTCTATATCGGCGGTGGCGCGGCCTCGACGGCCGAGCAGGCAATGGCGCGCGAGTATGCGCAGTCGGTGGCGTTCTACGATCTGCCGCCGCTGCTGGAGCGTCTGCTCGCGGCCTATCTCGCGCATCGCCAGGCTCCGACCGAGTCCTTCTTCGAGTTCTGCCGCCGGTATGAAATCGCCCAGTTGCGCCAGCTCGCCGACGCGGCGCCGGTGCGGGCGCTGGCCGCATGAACGCCATCGCGCCCCTGCCGTCGCTCATTCCGGAGAGCGCCCCGTTCTCTAGCGAGCAGCGCGCCTGGCTGAACGGCTTCTTCTCCGCCTACCTCGGTGTCACCGGCGAGGCGGCCGCTGGCGAGAGCGCCGAACCGGAGGAGCCCGAAGACTTCCCCTGGCATGATGCCTCGTTCGCGATGCCGGAGCGGATGGCACTCGCCAGGGAGGCGAAGCCTGAGCGCAAGCTGATGGCGGCCATGGCTCAGCTCGATTGCGGCCAGTGCGGCTATCTCTGCCAGACCTACGCCGAGGCGGTGTGGTCGGGCGCCGAGGCCGACATGGGCCGTTGCGTGCCAGGCGGCAAGGAAACCCAGCGCAAGCTAAAGGAGCTGGTCGCGGCACTGGAAGGTGAACGTGGCACGCCGGCGGTGGCGCCAATGGCCAAGCCTGGTGGTGTTCACGGCTTTTCGCGCGACCGGCCGGCACTTGCCACGTTGGTCGACGCCCATCCGCTCAATCGTCCCGGCTCCGAGAAGGACGTGCGCCATGTCGTCCTGGATCTCTCGACGACCGACGTGACTTATGAGGCCGGCGACAGTCTCGGCGTCTTTGCCCGCAAGAACCCGCAGCTGGTTCAGGCCGTTCTCGACCGTGTCGGCGCCACCGGCGAGGAGATGGTAGCCTTCGATGGCGAGGCGCTGCCACTGCGTCAGGTTCTGCTGAGCAAGGTAGACATCGCCCGGCCGAGCGACGAGTGCCTGCTGTTTCTCGCGACCCGCGCCTTCAACGGCGAGGAGGCACTCAAGCTGCAGGCGCTGGCCGAGGGCAACGGCCCACCGGAACTGGCCGATGCCGACCTGCTCGACCTGCTGCACGCCTTTCCGTCGGTGTCGCCGTCGCTGCCCGGCCTGCTGAAATCGCTCGACCGTCTGCAGCCCCGGCTTTACTCGATTGCGTCGTCATCGAAGGCTCACCCGCGCGAAGTCCATCTCACGGTATCGGCGGTTCGCTGGGACAACAACGACCGCACACGTACCGGCATCGGTTCCTGCTATCTCGCCGATTTTGCCAAGCCAGGCGACGTCATTCCGGTCTTCGTCCAGAAGAGCCACGGCTTCGCGCCGCCTCAGGACGACAATGCGCCCGCCATTATGGTCGGCCCCGGCACCGGCATCGCGCCTTTCCGGGCCTTCCTCGAGGAACGCGAGGCGCGGGGAGCGAAGGGCAAGAATTGGTTGTTCTTCGGCGACCAGAAGCGCGTCACCGATTTTCTCTACGAGGATCAGATCCTGGATTGGCAGCGCCGGGGGCTGATCAACCGCCTAGACCTCGCCTTCTCGCGTGACCAGGCGGAAAAGATCTATGTCCAGACCCGCATGGCCGAGAACGCGGCAGAGCTTTGGGCGTGGCTGGAAGAGGGCGCCCACTTCTACGTCTGCGGCGATGCCAAGCGCATGGCCAAGGATGTCGAAGACACATTGCTGAAGATCGCGACCGAGCATGGCGGCAAGAGCGCGACGGAAGCCAGGCGTTGGCTCGACGGGCTCGCCAAGGCCGGCCGCTACCAGCGCGACGTCTACTGAGCGGCCGATGGTCTGCACCACTTGCCCCTATTGCGGCGTCGGCTGCGGCATCGTCGCCACGCCCGACGGTCGCGGCGGCGCTGGGATCGCGGGCGATATCGATCACCCAGCCAACCGCGGCCGGATCTGCTCCAAGGGGGCGGCGCTGGGCGAGACGCTGTCGCTGGAGGACCGGCTGCTTCATCCCGAGATCGATGGCCGGCGCGTCTCGTGGGAAACGGCACTCGACACAGTGGCCGGCGGCTTTCGCGACGTCATCGCCGAACATGGGCCTGACGCCGTGGCGTTCTATGTCTCGGGCCAGCTCCTCACCGAGGACTATTATGCCGCCAACAAGCTCATAAAGGGCTTCCTCGGCACCGCCAACATCGACACCAATTCCAGGCTCTGCATGGCCTCGTCCGTCGCGGGCCACAAGCGCGCCTTCGGCAGCGACACGGTGCCCGGTCTCTACGAGGACTTCGAGCTGGCCGATCTCGTGGTGCTGGTCGGCAGCAATCTCGCCTGGTGCCATCCCGTATTGTTCCAGCGCCTCGAGGCCGCCAAGCGCGCGCGGCCCGGAATGAACATCGTGGTGATCGATCCGCGCCGCACCGACACCTGCGAGATCGCCGACCTGCATCTGGCGCTCGCGCCCGGCAGCGACGTGGCATTGTTCAACGGCCTGCTGACCGAGCTGCACCGCCGTGGCGTCACGGCGAAGCAGTATGTCGAGCGGCATACCGCGGGCATCGAGGAGGCGCTGATCGCAGCGCGTGCGACCGATCTTGCGCAGTGCGATCTGCCCTCGGCCGATGTCTCGACCTTCGTCGAGTGGTTCGCCCGCGCCGAGAAGACGGTGACGCTTTATTCGCAGGGCGTGAACCAGTCGAGCGCCGGCGTCGACAAGGTCAATGCCATCATCAACTGCCATCTGCTGACCGGGCGTATAGGCCGGCCCGGCATGGGGCCGTTCTCGATCACCGGCCAGCCCAATGCCATGGGCGGCCGCGAAGTGGGGGCGCTCAGCAACACGCTGGCAGCACACATGGACTTCGCCATCGAGGACGTGGACCGAGTCGGCCGCTTCTGGCGCAGCCCCGGCATGGCAAGGCGGCCCGGGCTGAAGGCGGTCGAGCTGTTCGACGCGGTGAAGGCCGGCCGCATCAAGGCGATATGGATCATGGCGACCAACCCGGTTGCCAGCCTGCCCGACGCCGATTCCGTGCGCGCGGCGTTGAAGGCCTGCGAGCTGTCAATTGTCTCGGAGGCGGTACGCGCCAGCGACACCGTCGATGCCTGTCGTATCCGCTTGCCGGCGCTCGCCTGGGCGGAGAAGAACGGCACCGTCACCAATTCCGAACGCGGCATCTCGCGCCAGAGGCCGTTCCTTCCTGCGCCGGGCGAAGCACGACAGGATTGGTGGATTTTGTCCGAGGTCGCGCGCCGCCTGGGATACGGCGAGGCATTTGCCTGGACCGGCGTCGCCGACATCTTTCGCGAGCACGCTGCCCTCTCGGCTTTCGAGAACGATGGGCGCCGCGACTTCGACATTGGCGCCCATGCCGTCCTCGACGATGGGGCCTACGACAGGCTCGCGCCGTTCGTGTGGCCCGCCACTGTCAACGGAACTCGTGCCTGTGTCGCGTCAGGCGGGCGCTTCTTCGCCGACGGTGGCTTCTTCCATGGCGATCGCCGCGCGCGCTTCATCGCGACGGCACCGCGCCCGCCCATGCATGCGCCGGATTCCGAGAAGCCGCTGCGGCTGAACACAGGTCGCATCCGCGATCAGTGGCATACGATGACCCGCACCGGGAAATCCGTGCGCCTGGCCGGTCATCGGCCGGAGCCTCTGATCGAGATGCACCCCGGCGATGCAATCGCGCGTGGCCTGGGCAATGGCGACATCGCCGAGGTGACCAGCGACTGGGGCCGCGCCGCACTTCGCGTCCACCTTACAGACTCGTTACGCGCGGGCGACGCTTTTGCGCCCATGCATTGGACGGCGCAGGTTTCGCGCGCCGGCGCGATCAACGCGGCCGTCAATCCCGCGGTCGATCCGATCTCCGGCCAGCCCGAGCTCAAGCACACACCCGTCGAAATCCGCCGTCTTGATATGCGCTGGCATGGCACGATTCTCGCTCGCAGGCCGGTGATGCTGCCTGAAATCACCTACTGGGCGCGGGTACGGGGCGCCGGTTATTACACTTATCTCCTGGCGGGCGAGCAGCCGCTTGCTGTCGCCCAACAGGCGCTGTCGGCAGCAGTACGCGCCACCAATCCCGGTCCGTGGCTCGCGGGCGAGGAGGGCATGGGCGCGGTAATTGCCGACGGCCGGCTCGAAGCCGTCCTGGTGCTCGGCCTCTCCCACGATGAACGGGCGGGCGACCGCTTCGCACCGTTCATGGCGGTGGAGCGTCTCTCGGTCGAGGAGCGCAACGTCCTGCTCCATGGCGGTAATGCCGCCGATCGCGGTGGTGAGATTTGCGCCTGTTTCGGCGTGTCGACGGCCGCGGTGATGGCGGCGATCGACAACGGCGCCACCTCGCTCTCCACCTTGGGTGAAGTCACGCAGGCCGGCACCAACTGCGGCTCCTGTCGCCCGGAATTGCGCGCGCTCCTGCGCGCCGCGCGTCTCGAAAAGGCCGCGTGATGCAGACCTTCCCCCTGTTCATGTCCTTGCAGGGCCGCCGTGCACTGGTGGCCGGTGGCACGGAGGCGGCGGCGCGCAAGGTCGAGCTGCTGTTGTCGGCTGGCGCCCAGGTGACGCTGATCGCCGACACAGTCGTGGGCGAGATCGCCCAGCTGATCGACGAGGGCCGCATTTCGTGGGCGGGCCGCGCCTTCGACGAGGCGGATCTCGCCGGCGTGTCGCTGGTCGTGGTCGCGAGTGACGACGAGGCCCTGCAGGCGCGCGTGTCGCTCGCTGCCCAGCAGCGCTGCCTGCCGGTGAACGTCGTCGATCGACCCAAGCTTTCCAGCTTCATCATGCCCGCCATCGTCGATCGGGCGCCGATCACCATCGCCATCTCGACCGGCGGCGCCGCCCCGGCGCTGGCGCGGCGGCTCCGGGCCGAGATCGAGCGGGCGATGCCGGCGGCCATCGGCCGTCTCGCGCGCTTTGCCGAGGTCTTCCGTGAGCAGGTCCGCCGCACGCTCGACCAGCCGCGCGCGCGTCGTCGTTTCTGGGATCGCGTGTTCGAGGGCCGCATCGGTGAGCTTGCGCTGGCTGGCGACGAGATCGGCGCCCGGCGGGAATTGATCCGCCTGCTCGACGGCACGCGCCGCGAGACCGCACCCGCCGCGATCCCGATCGCCGGGTTCGTGCATCTCGTGGGCGCAGGCCCCGGCGATCCCGATCTGCTGACCATGAAGGCCCACCGGCTGCTGCAGCGCGCCGATGTGGTCGTTTATGACCGCCTGGTCTCGGCCGAGGTGTTGGCCATGGCGCGGCGCGATGCCGAGCGGATCTACGTTGGCAAGCGTCGTGCGAACCATTGCCTGTCCCAGGACGAGATCAATCATCGCCTGGTGGCGCTGGCGCGTGCCGGCAAGAGCGTCGTGCGCCTGAAGGGTGGCGATCCATTCGTGTTCGGCCGCGGCGGTGAAGAGATGGAGGCCCTGGTGCGTGCCGGCGTCGCCGTCGAGGTCGTGCCCGGCGTGACGGCTGCCCTCGGCTGCGCCGCCAGCGCCGGCATTCCCCTGACGCATCGCGATCACGCCCAGGCCTGTGTCTTCGTGACCGGCCATCTCAAGGATGGCAGCGTCGACCTCGACTGGCCGATGCTGGCGCGACCGCGCCAGACGGTCGTCATCTATATGGGCGTGAATTCGTTGCCGGCGATCGCGGGCCAGCTCGTCGCGCATGGCCTGCCATCCTCGACGCCGGTCGCCTTGATCGACAACGGCACGACCGACAAAGAACGGCGCGTCGTCGGCACGCTCGCCACTATCGAGCGTCTGGCGCTGCGGGCGCAGCTGCAGGGTCCCACACTCTGCATGGTGGGTGAGGTCGTAGGGCTGGCCATGACTCAATTGGGGGAGTCCAAAGCCCGGGAATTTCTCTTTGAGTCGCGTGTAGGTCTCTGATAAGAGCCTCTGTGATAAAAATGCAACAACCCGGGGCGGGGATGCGGTTTTATGTATTGAGCCTGGCGGCCGTGCTGGCATTTGCCGGTACCAGCGCCGCCCAGACCAATCCCGCGGGATCTGTGACGCCGGAGGTCCTGCGAGGCACTTCGGCCGACCCTGAGACGAAGAAGAAGCCGCCGGCTGGCGCAAAGACGGCGGCCCCTGCCAAGAAAGTCACGACCCAGAAAGCCGCCGTTGCGCCGACCGCGCAGCGCAGCACGACGCAACGCGCGACCCCGGAGACCCTGCGCGCCGCCCGTTACGGCGGGTTCGCGCCGGCCCAGCCGCCGGGTCCGCCGCCGCCGCTCGACACGGTGAGCCCGCGCAGTCTCAGTCTGGTCAGCTTCAACACTCAGGAGACGATTACCGTCACCTACTGGTCGAACGGCGCCTATCACCGTGACGCGCTCGACAAGCTGAACCACTTCCTGCGCGACAGCCGGGACAATCTGAAGACCGAGATGGATCCGCTGCTGTTCGACGTGCTGTGGCACACGATGCAGATCGTGGGTTACGGCGGCTCGATCGAGGTGCTGTCGGCCTTTCGTTCGCCCGCCACCAACGCCTGGTTGGCCAGCGTCAGCCGCGGCGTCGCGCGCGACAGCCAGCACATGAACGGCAATGCCATGGACATCCGTTTCCCCGGCGTCGCGGTGTTCAAGATCCGCCAGGCCGCGCGCTCGCTCAACATGGGCGGCGTCGGCTTCTATCCGCGCTCCGGTTTCGTCCACCTCGACACCGGCCCGGTCCGCTACTGGTAGCAATGAGCGGCATCGAGATCGTCGAAGGCGACATCACCCGCCTCGACGTCGATGTCGTCGTGAACGCCGCGAACGAAAGCCTTTTGGGGGGTGGCGGCGTGGACGGCGCGATCCATCGCGCCGCGGGCCCCGAGCTGCTTGCTGAATGCAGGACTCTAGGAGGCTGTCCCACTGGCGAAGCCAGGATCACCAGCGGCTATCGACTCAAGGCACACCATGTCATCCATACCGTTGGCCCCGTGTGGCGCGGCGGCACTTCTGGCGAACCCGAGCTGCTCGCGCGCTGCTACCGCAACAGCCTGGCGCTTGCGGTCGCGCACGGCCTGCACAGCATCGCCTTTCCGGCCATCTCGACCGGCATCTATGGCTATCCCAGGGAACCGGCCGCCGAGATCGCCGTGCGTGAAGCCTGCATGATCGCCATGCCTGAATGCATCATCTTCTGCTGCTTCGACGCCGGCACGGCGGACCTCTATCGCGAGATCACTGCCCGTACCGCTTAGCGTTCTGGAGATAGTCGAGTTCCTCCGCGGTACTCACCCGTCCCAGCACCTCGTTGCGATGCGGGAAGCGGCCGAAGCGGGCAACGACGTCGCGGTGCTCCGCAGCCGATTGCAGATTTTCCTCGCCGCCGATCGTGTCGAACAGAGCGCAGGCCATGAGCTGGTCGGCCAGCACCTCACTGTGGCCGAACGGCATATAGAAGAAGAGCCTGTGGTTGGATCCGAAGGCCGCAGGATAGAAGCGGGCCAGCGCCAGCCGTGCCACTTCCAGCGCCTTGGCATCGCCGCAGAAGGCACGGGCGGTCTTGCGGAAGCAGTTGCGCGGGAACTGGTCACACAAAAGGATCAGCGCCAGCGCGCCCTCGGGCGAGGCCTTCCAGGGATCGAGGCTGCCCGACACCGCACGTTCGATCGCGGCGCCGAAGCGGCCCACGGTCTCGGCATCGAACGCCGGGGTGCTCTGCCACCAGATCTCCCGCGGTTGGCCGTGGGCGGGGTCGGAAAGCGGCAGGAACCAGAAATCGAGGATGTCGCGGATGGACGGGGTGTCGGTCATGGGCTTTAGATAAGCGCAAGACGGCCGGGGAGGAAAGTCCGCATGGGCAAGGTCAAGAACGTTCTCTTCATCATGTGCGACCAGTTGCGCGCCGATCACCTGTCGTGCGCTGGCCATCCGCACCTGAAGACTCCTGCCATCGACGCGCTGGCCGCCCGGGGTGTGCGGTTCCCACGGGCCTATGTGCAGTCGGGCGTCTGCGGCCCCAGCCGCATGAGCTACTACACCGGCCGTTACATGTTCTCCCATGGCGCGACCTGGAACCGCGTGCCGCTCTCCTTGCGCGAAAAGACCATCGGCGACTTCCTCACGCCGGCCGGCATAAAAGTGGCGCTGGCCGGCAAGACCCATGTCATGCCCGATCTTGAAGGGCTGGAGCGCTACGGCATCGAGGGCGGCTCGGCGCTCGACGCGCTGCTGCGGGCCGGCCGCTTTGAGGAGATCGACCGTTACGACGGCCACCATCCGCCGGGCAAGGAGAGCGGCTACCCAGACTATCTCCGCCGCCACGGCTACAACGCCGACGATCCGTGGACCGACTACGTGATCGCTGCCGACGGCCCGAACGGTGAAGCGCTCAGCGGCTGGCACATGCGCAACGTCCACCTCCCGGCGCGCGTGAAGGAGGAGCATTCCGAGACCGCCTACATGACGCGCGAGGCCATGCGCTTCATGGACGAGCAGGGCGACAAGCCCTGGTGCCTGCACCTCTCCTACGTGAAGCCGCATTGGCCCTACATGGCGCCGGCGCCCTATCACAATATGTACGGCGCCGCCGACATGCTGCCGCTGAACCGCGACGAGCAGGAGCGGGTGGATGAGCATCCCGTGCTGGCCGCTTACCGTGAGCACGAGGAATCGATCTCCTTCTCTCGGCCCGAGGCGCCCGGGATCGTGCGTCCGGCCTATATGGGCCTGATCAAACAGCTCGACGATTGGCTCGGCCGCCTCTTCGCCCACATGGAAAAGAGCGGGCGCCTCGACGACACGCTGATCTTCTTCACTTCCGACCACGGCGATTTCCAAGGCGACCATTGGCTGGGTGAAAAGGAGATGTTCTACGAGGAGGCGCTGCGCGTGCCCTTCATTGTCGTCGATCCCGACCCCGACGCCGACTCTACACGCGGCACCGTCGATGAAAGGTTCGTCGAGGCGGTCGACGTCGTGCCGACCATGCTCGAGGCGTTGGGTTTGCCGCCGCACGACCATCTCGTCGAGGGTCGTTCGCTGGTCCCGCTCACCCGCAAGATCCATCTCGACACCTGGCGTGACGCGGTTTTCTCCGAGCTCGACTATTCCTTCCGCCAGGCGCGGCTGATCCTGAAGCGCAAGCCCGGAGAATGCCGTGCCATGATGGTCCGTACCGACCACTGGAAATACGTGTGGTGGCAGGATTTCAGACCGATGCTGTTTGATCTCGTCAATGATCCGCAGGAGCGGCGCGACCTCGGCGTCCAAGAGACCTATGCCCATATCCGTCGCGAGATGGAGGATCGTCTCGGCGCCTGGCTGAAGGCGCGTAAGACCCGGGTTACGGTCGACGATGCCTATGTCTCCCAGCGTACCGCCACACACAAGAAAGCCGGAGTCTTCTTCGGCGTGTGGTGAGCGGCATCATCTTTGCCGCGCTTCAGCCCTCACGTTTTCGAGCCGCTGCCGGAGGCGCGTGACCTGGTAACGGGGCGGATTTCGCTCAAGCTGAGCGACCCGCCAGGCCGATCGTTCGGCCGCTGGCGTGACGCAGTCGCCCAGTGCCGTCCTGGCACGATCATAGATTCCGGCCTCCATGTAGCTCAACGCGTGAACCAGGCAGCTCTCTTCCCAGCTGTCAGGCTGGCGCTGCAAGGCCTCGAGCTGATCGAGGATCGCGGCGAATGCCGTATGCGCTTCCTGCTTCTCTTCAGCAGAGTATCTCGCCATGGCCGAACGCTCCGTTCAGTTGTCGGCACCAAGGGTGCACACTCACTGCAGGACGCGTGGTTTCTGTGGCACATCTATGGCAGCGAACCGAGGCTGTGCCGCCCTCTTCGGAGTATGTAAATTGGCTCCGAGTCGATACAATCTCGCCCTGGTTGCAGGGGGTTCCATGAAGCGTAGCCCTAAATTTTTCGCCTGCCTGGCGGTTGCGGCGCCGTTGATTCTGTTCGGACACGATGCCTGGTCGCGCATCGATCCGGAGGACCAGAAACTCATTGACGCCGCGAGCTGCGAGGAAATCGTCAGGGAGTACCGGAACTATTCCGCTGCCGAGAAGGAAGCGGAGGCGCAGATCCGGCAATCCAACGTCGGCACGGCGGCAGCCAACGTCGCCGGCATCGCCGCCTTCGCTGTTCTGGGTTTCGGCTTCTTCACCTGGGACGACAACTCGGACGCGCAAGAGAACCTGGCCGAATTGCGTGACATCCGTGTGGCCATCGCCGAAGGCGCCCGCAAGAAGGGCTGCAACCTCCAGCGCTGATCTTCATCCGCGTTTGACGGGATGGCCTTTCAATCCGGCTTCATTGACCTCGACGCCCCAGCCCGGGCCGGTTGGCAGGATGTAGTCGCCGTTCTCGATGACCGGCGGGGTTTTCACGAAGTCGTCGCGCCACGTCACGCTGTCGATGTCGATCTCCATGATGCGGAAGTTGGGCACCGCGGCACAGAAATGCGCGCTGATGGCGCTGGCGAGATGGCCGTAGAAATTGTGCGGCGCCACGTTGACCTCGTAGACTTCCGCCATGGCCGCGATCTTCAGCGACTCGTAAAAGCCGTTCCAGATGACATCGACGATGGCGGTATCGAAGGCATAGGCCTCGAAGTAGGGCCGGAAGTCGCGACGCTCCAGCAGCGTCTCGCCCGAGGCGATCGGGCAGGGCGCATCGCGGCGGATGAGCGCGATCGACTTCGGATCGTGCGCATCCAGTTCCAGCCAGGTGAGCTTGGTCGGGGCGACGGCTTCGGCGATCCGCCTGAAACCTTCGGTGCGGAAGTGGAAGTTGAGGTCGAGCATGATGCCGACATCGGGCCCGCAGCCCTTGCGGAACGCCTCCACGGTCTTGGCAGCACTTCGGGCGATGAAGGCATCCCAGTTGCGCTCGGGGAAGCCTCTCCCCACGACGAAGCCCGGCCGATAGGCGCTGATCTGGCCGTCCATCTCGATCGCAATGTTGGTCTTCAGCGCCGAGAAGCCCTTTGCCTTCACCTCGCGGCCGACGGCGGTCATGTCGTCGTAGGTCCGGACCGGCGGCGTGCCGACCAGCTCGGCATTGCGCATCCGGTAGGAGCCGCAGTGCGACCAGTAGACCGGAATACGGTCACGCAGCTTGCCGCCGAACAGCTGATAGACGGGGACGCCCAGCGCCTTGCCCTTGATGTCGAGCAGCGCGTTCTCGATCGCCGCGATCGCCTGGCGCACGACGCCGCCCCGCGACTGGGTCGATTTGGTGGCGAGAACGGCGTTGATCAGCTCGAGCGCCATCGGATCCATGCCGATCACATTCGGCATCAGTACCTCGATCACCGCCGACAGGCCGGGACTGCCGAAACTCTCGTTGTATTCCGACCAACCGGCGATTCCGTCGTCGGTGACCAGTTTCAGGAAGGAGAAGGTCCGCCAGCCGGCGTCGCACTGGAAGATTTCGTACGATTTGACCTTCATCGCTTCCCCCGATCACGCTTCTGTCGGTCGAGACTGGAACATCATGGCTGCTGAAACAACCTCGCGGCCTCTGGCCGATCCGGCCGACAGGGAGATAAACTCCCGGCCTGGATATCTGGGGGAGGAACGATGAGGCTTGATACCACGCGCCTGCTGGCGGACGTCCGGCGCATCTGCCAGACGATCGACAAATCCGTCCCACGATGGGTGCTGGTGCTCTTCGCCGCCAGTCTGGGGGCGTTGTTGCTGGTGGAACTGGACCGCCGCTTCTACAGCATGGGCAGGTTCACGCCGTATTACATCTACCTGAACTACGCCATAGCAGCGAGCACGGCTGCCTTCATCGTCTTCCGGTTCCGCGCCGCTCGCCGCACCGGGCGTTGAGCGATGACTGCTGCCGGCCAGCAAGTTTGCCGCTATCCGGAAATGAAGGGCCGAGTCGCCCTCGTGACCGGGGGCACCAGCGGCATCGGCCTCGCGGCGGCCCAGGGCTTTGCCCGCGAGGGCGCCACCGTCGTGCTCACGAGCCGCAACGAGAAGCGTGCGCAGGCAGTGCTCAAGACATTTGAAGACGGCACGTCGGCGTCGTGGGTCGCCAGCGACACTTCCGACGGCCGGTCGGTGGTGCGCCTGGTCCAGACGATCATCGAGCGCCACGGCCGTCTCGACTACGCCTTCAACAATGGTGGCAGCATCGGCAACGAAGACATCGCGCCGATCGCCGAGATGAGCGAGGAAAGCTGGCGCCGGACCATCGACGGCTATCTGACGTCGGTCTTCCTCTGCATGCGTCATCAATTGCCGCCCATGCTGGCGGCCAAACGAGGCGTTATTGTCAACATGTCGTCGATCTATGGGCTGCGCGGCCATTCGATCCCGGGCGGCGGGGCCTATGCCGCGGCCAAGCACGGCGTGCTGGGCCTCACCAACAGCGCGGCCCGCCAGTATGCCGCGAGCGGTGTTCGCATCACGGCGGTCACGCCGGGTTGGGTCGAGACGCCGCCCATCGCCGAATGGATGAAAGCCGACCCGAAGTTCGCCGCCGTCATCACTGGCATGACACCGCGTGGAAAAATCGCCTCGCCCGATGAAGTCGCCAACGCGGTGCTCTTCCTTTGCTCGGACGCTGCTTCGGCTATGATCGGCAGCCCGCTCGTCGTCGATGGCGGATTTTTGAGTTGATGTTCAATCAGGAGAAGACGCCATGAAGACCGTCCAATCGATGCTGGCCGAAGCCGACGCCGCCGTGCCGCGCATTAGCCCCGACGAGGCCAAGGGTCTGGTCGGCCGGGCCGACGTGCTGTTCCTCGACGTGCGCGAGCCGGCCGAGGTCGCGACCTCCGGCAAGGTGCCGGGCGCCGTCGCCGTGCCGCGCGGCCTCGTGGAGTTCCGGGCCGATTCCGCCTCGCCCATGCATGACAAGGCCTTCGACAAGTCCAAGATGGTGGTGACCTACTGCGCTTCCGGTGGCCGCTCGGCCCTGGTCGGCAAGACGTTGAAGGACATGGGCTACACCAACGTGCGCAATCTCGGCGGCTTCAAGGGCTGGGTCGATGCCGGCGGCGAGGTCGAGAAGGTCTGATGTACAAGTCGATACTTGCGATCTCCGAAGGTGGGCCGGAAGCAGCGATCTCCTTCCGGCTTGCGGCGCGGATCGCGTCCATGTTCGGCGGTACCGTGGATGCGGTCCATTACTCGGAGACCCATCCCGGCGATGCCGATATCGCCGCGCAAGCCATGCCGTTCATGAAACGCGTCGCCGACGATCGCCTGAATTCGCGCGCGCGCGAGTCCGAGCGCGCCTACAAGGAGCTGCTGGCGCCGCTGGCCGGCGCCACCTTCACCGGCGGCCACGGCGTCACGCGCGACCGGCTCGTCCGCATGGGGCGGTTCGCCAACCTCGTGCTGGTCGGCAGGCCGAGCCTCGATGCCGAGAACATCGCGCCGGAGACGGTGAAGGCCGCGATCTATGACAGCGCGGGGCCGGTCGTCGTCGCGCCGCCCAACATGGGCGAGGGCAGGATCTCGTCCGTCGTAGTCGCCTGGAACGGCAGCGCCCAGGCGGCGCGGGCGGCGGGCTTCGCCCTGCCGTTTCTCGCCAAGGCGGCCAAGGTGACGATCCTGGTCGCCGACGCATCACCCGACGATCTCGGTACTCCCTTCCTGACGCGCATGCTCGACCGCCACGGCGTCAATGCCACTGTCGAGACGATGAACCACGGCGACATCACCGGCCGTGCCCGCGGTCGCGCGCTGCTCGAATACACCAAAGACAAGGGTGCCGGCCTCCTGGTGATGGGCGCCTATGGCCATGGTGGGCTGACGAACTTCCTGGGATTGGGCGGCGCCACCGCGAAGGTGATCGCCTCCTGTCCGGTCCCCCTTCTGCTGGCGCATTGAAGATGAAGCTCGGCCTCTACATGGCGACCCAGTGGCGGCAGGGTGCCGACCTCGGGCCGGAACTGAAAAACCTGATCGAGCAGGTGCGCACGGCCAAGGCGAGTGGCCTTGCCTCGCTCATGGTCGGCCAGCATTTCGTCTCGAGCCCGCTCCAGATGTTCCAGGCCATGCCACTCCTGGCGCGGCTTGCGTCGGAAGCCGAGGGCATGCGGCTGGGGCCGGGGCTCCTGCTCCTGCCACTGCTCAATCCCGTGGTCGTTGCCGAGGAGACGGCGACGCTCGACTGGCTGACCGGCGGCAACGCCATCATCGGTCTCGGCCTCGGCTATCGCCAGGAGGAGTTCGATTCCATCGGTATCCCCTTCAAGGAGCGCGTGCCGCGCTTCGTCGAGGGTGTCGAGGTGATCAAGAAGCTGTGGCGCGACGACGTCGTCGAGCATCGTGGCCGCTTCCATACGCTCACCAAGGTGCAGGCGAGCATCAGGCCCAAGCAGCCCGGCGGTCCGCCGATCTGGATGGCGGGCGACGTCGAGGCCGCGGTCAAGCGTGCGGCCAAACTCGCCGATGCCTGGATGCCCTCGCCCATGGTGACCGAGGAGAACGTCGGCCGCCTGGGCGCGTTGTTCCGCGAGACGCGCAAGGCGGCGGGGCTCGCGCCAGCCACCGAGTTTCCCATCATCCGCGAGTGTCACGTCGGCTCGATGGACGAAGTGCGTGAGCCGCTGGGCTTCAAGTACGAGGCCTATGCCGCCTGGAGCGGCGAGTCGGGCTTCGTGCCCAAGGATGGCATCCGCGGCGATTTCGACAAGTTTGCCCAGAACCGCTTCCTCATCGGCTCGGAAAGCCAGCTGGTCGACCAGATCGGCCGCTACGGCGAGAAGACCGGCACCGACCATATCCTGCTCCGCGTGCAGTGGCCCGGGCTCGACCAGAAGACGGCGGTTCGCACCTTGGAACGGCTGGGGCGGGTGGTCGAAAAACTGTGCTAGGCTCGTGGCAGCCCTCCAAGAGGAGATTGCCATGACAGCCACCATGACCCTGTCGCAGCGTGCCGACGCTCTCGAAGAGAAAATGGCGCGCGATCTCGACTACATCGTCGTGAAGTCGCGGCTTCACAGCTGGGCCGAGGGTGACATGAATTCGCCAGGCAGTGTCGTGCCGCAGCTGAAAGCCAATCCCAATGCGCGCGTGCTGATGGGCGACGATCCGCGCCTGCCGGCGATGCCGGAGAAGCCGACGCTGATCGATTTCTTCAAGTACCGTTTCGGCCCCTCGGCGCACCTGCTGCAGAGCGCGCGGCACGCGGTCAAGAACGGGCTGCCCGAGAAGATGGTGCTGGCCTGCCTGCTGCACGACATCGCCGGCGTCGGCTTCATCCGCGGCGACCACGGCTATTGGGGCGCCCAGCTCGTCGAGCCTTACGTCGACGAGGAAGTGACCTGGGCGATCCGCGCCCACCAGGTGCTGCGCTTCTATGCCGACGAATCGGTCGGCTACGAGTATCCCGAGGCCTACATCACGCTGTTCGGCGCCGATTACGAGACCGACCCGTACATCGACGAAGATTATAGGCGGATGAAGAACCACAAGTGGTACATGTCGGGCCGCATGATCACGGTGAACGACATCTACTCGTTCGATCCCAACGTGCATGTCGAGCTGGAGGAATTCACCGACATCATCGGCCGCAACTTCCGCCAGCCCGAGCAGGGTCTCGGCTTCGACAACAGTCCGGTCGCCCATATGTGGCGGGCGATCATCCGCCCGGCCAAGTACCTGTAGGAATGGCGGCGGTCGCTCCCCGCATCCACGAGGCGCCGGACGACCTGCTCGCCGCCATCGACTACTGCTACGAGCAGGGCTGGACCGACGGCCTGCCGGTCGTCCCGCCCGAAGTCTCACGCGTGAAAGCCATGCTGGCCGCCGACAGCAGGCCGGCCGAGACCGTGATCTCCCACCATCCCGCGACCGGGCTCGACCTCTCGCTGCATTCGGCGGCGGTCAATGCCGTGATGGCCGGCTGCCTGCCCGAGCATTTCCCGGTGCTGGTCGCGGCGTTCGAGGCCATGGACCGGCCCGAGTTCAATTTCCACGGCTCGACCGCCAGCACCGGCGGCTCGGCGCCGCTCCTCGTCGTGAGCGGGCCTTACGCTGACGAGATCGGCATGAACTCGGACGTCAACCTGTTCGGCCCCGGCAATCGCGCCAACTCGACGATCGGGCGCGCGGTGCGGCTGATCCTGCGCAACGTCTTCCAGATGATCCCCGGCATCTCCGACAAGTCGACCCAGGGCAACCCGGGCAAATACAGTTTCTGCATCGCCGAGCGTTCGCGCGGCAATCCGTGGCCGCTGCTCTGCGAATCGCAGGGCTACCCCAAGGGCACGTCGAGCGTCACCGTCTTTGCCGGCGGCGGCTTCTGCAATGTCGAGAACCACGGCGGCAACACGCCGGAGCAGATCCTGGGATCGATCGCCGATGCCATGGCCAACTACGGCTGCATCACCCTGGGCCAAAGCGTGGTGATCCTGGCGCCCGAGCATATGGCCATCGTCGGCGGCGCCGGCTGGACGCGCGAGAGGTGCCAAGATTTCCTCTTCAGCCACGCCAAGCGTTCGGTTGAAGGCATGGAAGGTGTCGGCAAGTACCGGGACCGAGAGTACGATGCCCAGCATGGCGACGGCGCCCATGCGCTCGCCGAGGCGGGTTTCGTGCATCGCGGGCTCTCGCCGCAGGATATCCTGATCACCATGGGCGGCGGCGATGCCGGCGGCCACTCGTGCTTCATCCCGTCGTGGAGCCGCGGCCGCGGCTCGATCATGCAGCACGCCCCGCTCAAGAGGAGTTAGCCCGATGCAGCTCTATGCGCCGACGTCCACCGCGCCGAAGCGAAAATCCTTCCGCGCCCCGGCCCTTGCCATTCTTGAGGGCGCGCGGATCGGCGTCCTGGAGAACAGCAAGCTCAATGCCGAGGAGATGCTGAACGAGGTGGCCCAGCTCTTCGTCCAGAGGAACGGCTGCACCATTCGCACGCTCGCCTCCAAGCGGAACGCCAGTGCGCCGGCGCTGGCCAGCACCCTGGTCACGGTCGCGCAGGAGGTCGACTTCCTGCTGACCGGCCTCGGGGATTGAGGCTCCTGCTCAACGTGCAGTCTGCACGACGGCATCTCCTTCGAACAACTCGGCAAGCGCGCGGTGGTGCTCTGCACCACGCCTTTCGAAGTGACCGCGAGGAACATCGCGCGCGTGCTCGGCCTGCCCGACTATCCTTTCCTGACGGTGCAGCATCCCATCGGCAGCTGCACGCTCGCCGAACTGAAGGCCCGGGCCGAGATCGCCTATCAGCAGGCGCTGCCCATCCTGCTCAAAGCCTGACAAGCGGAGACATCCATGCCTGACCTGTTCGAGATCATCGAAACCACCCGCGCCATGCGGCGGCTCAAGCCCGATCCCGTGCCCGACGAGCTGATCGCCAGGATCCTGCGCGCCGGCGCCTGCGCGCCCAACGGCGGCAACACCCAGAAGTGGCGCTTCCTCGTGATCAAGGACCGCAAGATCAAGGAAGCGGTGGCGGTCTGGTACAAGAAGGCCTTCGACGAGTGGATCGGCCCGCGCTACCGCTCGAGCGAACCGCCGCCCGGCGTCACCAAGGAACGCTACCTCCGCCAGGTGGCCGCGGTGGAGTATCTCACCGACCACTACGCCGAGGCGCCGGTCTGGATCGTGGCCTGCCTCGAAGACGGCCCGACGCCCAACCGCGGGACGGGCTCCTCGATCTATCCGGCGGTGCAGAACATGGTGCTGGCGACGCGGGCGCTCGGCCTCGGCACCACGCTCACCACCCGCCACCTCCATTTCGAGAAGGAAGCCGACGCGGCGCTGGGCCTGCCCGAGGGCGTGCACTCCTACGCCATCCTCCCGATCGGCTATCCCATGGGCAAGTTCGGCCCGGTCGGCCGCGGTCCGCTCAACGAGATCGTCTACCAGGACCGTTGGGGCGAGCCTTACATGGCGGTCTAGAGTCGTTTGCCCGACACCTGTGTGTCGGGAAAATCGTGTCGGAAAACTCAAAGCGTTGACCTGAAAGGCTTTCCGCCGGACGTTTTCCGACACCTGCGTGTCGATAAATGTACGCCGTGTCGGGAAATTACATGACTCCCCCCGGCCTGCTTGGCGGCGAAGGCCGGGGCGGGCCGGAGCGAAAGGCGGCTGGGTTTCGAAGCGGCTCGATAGATCAGGTGAAAGTCTATTCGAAGCCGACGATCACTTTGTCCGGTTCACTCTCATGATTCGTCCAGATTCTAACCGTCGTTTCCAGTTGTGGAACGGGTGCATCGAGAACCGTACGACCATCCACGGATTCCAGGGAGATCTTGCGGGTAGGCGTTTTGAGCTTTCCTTCAAATACAGGAGGGCGCCCCGGATCGACTTCGCGCATCCTTCCCAGGGTAAACTCTGTCTCGCCGTCGGCGTCCATCAGACACCCGACAAGAATGCATGTATCCGTCCATATCAGGCGCACGGCCATGTTCACCGAGTTCATGGGCCACTGAGGAACCTCGATTTTCGCATCGGGATCCGACACGACGATCTGGCAATTGGGTGCTGCGTATCTTGCAGTCCTCATCACTTGTCCTCCCTCTCTCTTCTCTGCTGTTGCGTGATTTGGCCACCTTGTCGGGCGCTGCAGCTGAGGCATTGCGGATAAAGGTGCTGAGGTTCTCCTGATCGATTCAACCTCGATGGAATCTGATGATCGGGGACCCAGTGTCCCAGTTTGCTTCCTGGTACTATTGTACCGCATGTATGGCATCCATATTGATTTCCGATACGGTCAACCTCTCTTCTTTCTTCTGCGGTGAAATTTCGTTCTGCCGAACGGGCAGGTGTCGACTCCCTAGCATAAGGACCGAGCGGGACCGCGCTCGTTTCACCGGCAGCTCTTGCTCTTACGCGGCCAAGCTCTTCTTGAACGCGCGCGACGTCGCGTGCGCTGGGAACCCAGCCGCGCGGCGCGATGTACGCCAATTCGCGGTTGTTCGGTTCGAGTTCCCTGATGGCATTGAGCGTCGATTGGAAGCTCGCTCCCCGCATCTCCTCGATTGGCGTTGCCGGACGCCCACCGCCCCCACGGCGTGAGGAGTTCCCGCTACCGATGCGGATGACGTTCGGATCGTTGGCGAAGGGTTGCATCGAGCGGTCTTCGGTCGACAGGGCGTCCGGCATTGCCGGGCGAGCCGACTCGCTTTCCCTCGAATCAGCTCCGGCATCTTCCGCAGCTGGATTTTCGACCGCGCGGCTGGCGATGCCGTCGATGTCCTCACCTTTAGGCGCGCGACCTTCGATCGTCTCAAAGCTGTCGAGTTGGTCGCGCGCATCGGCGCGAGCATCGGCCGCTTCAGGCCCCTCGGTGTCGATGCCCAAGGCCTCGAACGCCCGGTCGATCCCGCGCCGCATCCGGTCATAGCGTGCGGGGTCCAGATCGATCCGCCCCTCAATGATGGCCTTCTGCGCGCCGGCAAAGCGCGCATGGTCTTCGTCGTCGAGCGAGAGCCGATGGCGATCGAGTTCGGCGCCGGCGAAGGCGTCCGGCCGGTAGATCATCTGCCGGTCGAGCTGTTCGAAGAGGTCGCGATCGGTCCTGAGGCGGCCCTCGATGAGGAGGGCTTCGAGGCCGCGCCACTGGTCCGGCGCCAGCCAGTCGCGAACCTCCAGCGGGATCGCCAGGAACGACCGGCCGGGGTTCCTGCCGACCCAGTCGAAAGCGGCGACGCCGGCCTCGGCCTGTTGCGTCGCCTTCTAGGGATGACGAGCCGGCTCGTACAGCACACGGAAGTTACGTCGATACCGCCAAGCCGGGCATTGGCTGGCGGCGCCGGCACACCTCACTTTCTGTAGGCCTCCATAGCAGCCGGCGTCCACACGAAGATGCAGATGTCGCCGATGGTCGGCAGGGCCTTGAGCCCCGCCCACTCGCGTTCGATCCGTGCGACGATCTCATCCGGTGTCTTCTCGGGATTGTGTCTTCCGGTCGGAACGCCGCAATCGAAATCCACGCGTGCACCACGGCGCAGCATTTCGCGCACCACGTCCAGCGTGATGCGTTTCACCTCGGCATCGTCGGAAACGTGCATATCGTACTTCAGATCCGAGCAAATCTCGTAAAGGCCGATTTCGTCCGGCACAGACAACAGGATGTCGGCGAGTTTCTCGACCATGGGATGCATTCCAATATTGCTCATGACCTACCTCATTGGATTGTAATGAAAGCGAGTCTCTCCGCGACCTGGAACAACGATATCCAACGTGGGTATTGAGTTCTTCGCGCCGGTTCGCGTGTCGTTGGCCATCCGGAAGCCAATCCGGATGCCCTGCCCACCTGGCAATTCGACCATCTCACCATCCCCGCCTTTACCGTACTGTCCGCCGCCCGAGTAGACACGCGTCCCGGTTACTTTCAATTCGTCGAACTCTTTGCGAAGATCGACGTCGCCACTAATCGTTTTCACTTTGGATCTCTGCTCATAGGTGCTTTTTGCTCGGAGTTCCTCCGTCTTTGTGTCGATCTTCTCGCGGATGATGCTCGTCACTTCCTTCTGGATGCTTTCCACGACTACTTTGTCAGGCGGCACACCGGGCACCGGTTCGAGCTTCAACAGGGGATTGGCAGGATCGAGTTGCTTCAGATGCTCGCGATAGGTGTCGTAGGTCGCTGTCCGTTCCCGCGCAGCGTCCGGCTCCGCCGAAGCGGCCGGACCGGCCACGTCGGGGGCAGGCTGCGCGCCTTGCGGTGATTGCGGTACCAACGGCGACGGTCGGCCGGGGGCGGTTCCCGGTGTCTGCCCGGGTGGCTGGTTGTGCCCCGGTCCGGGTTGCGGTCGCGGAGGCGGCGGTGCCGGCGGCCGGAAGGGCGGCGGACGCCCGCCAGCTTGCGTCGGCACGATATGGCGTGGATCGAATCCATCGACGACGTTGTCGACGATGATGGTGATGTCATCGCCCTTGGGCGCACGGCCTTCGATCGTCTCAAAGCTGTGGAGTTGGTCACGCGCGTCGGCGCGAGCCTCGGTTGCTTCGGATCCCTCGGTGTCGACGCCCAGGGCTTTGACGGCCCGATCGACTTCGCGCCGCATCCGGTCATAGCGTGCGAGGTCTGGATCGATCCGGCCCTCAATGATGGCCTTCTGCGCGGCGGCGAAGCGCGCCTGGTCCTCGTCGTCGAGCGACAGGCGGTGGCGGTCGAGATCGACGGCGGCGAAGCTGTCGGGGTCGTAGATCATCTGCCAATCGAGCCGCTCGAAGAGGTCGCGGTCGGTTCTCAGGCGGCCCTCGATGAGGAGAGCTTCGAGGCCGCGCCACTGGTCCGGAGCCAGCCAGTCGCGGATCTCCGGCGGGATCGCCAGGAACGACCGGCCGGGGTTTTTCCCGACCCAGTCGAAGGCGGCGACTCCGGCCTCGGCCTGTTGCCGGTTCCACTGCCGCTCGGCGTGGCGATGGGCATGCTCGGCGACTCCTGCGATGCGGGCCCGCATCTCGTCGGTCGCGTCGTCGGGCGTGAGTTCGGCCGCGCGGTTCTCGAACACCTCGGGGCCGGGCGGTCCCACCGGCTCGAGCGGGATGCCGGCCAGGTCGCGGTCGATGTCGCGGTAGACGGCGGACTCGCGCGCCCGGGCGAAGCGCCGGTCGAGGGCGGCCTGGCGCTCGGGATCGATGATCGGGCGGGCGTGGCCGTAGAGACTTGAGGCGCCGTCGAGGTCGTCCCCATTGGTCGCTGTGCCGATCGCTGTCTCGACCGCGCCGGCATAGAGGTCGCTGAGGCCACCCCGCACCCGGGCGTCGGTCTCGGCGGGATCCCAGCCTCGACGCTCGCCCTGGTAGCGCAGCTCCTCGACCGCGGTCCGGCCGAGCTTCTGCAGGTAAGCTGCGTCGTGCCACGAGGACGATGCGTCCTGTCTCAGGCCGGCAAGGCGATCGGCGACGCTGGCGTCGTCCACCTCGACCGTGGCGCGCTCGGCGAGTCGGCCCAGCGTGCCGGCGGCCCAGTCGAGACGCGTCTCGATCAGGGGCTCCAGGATGCCGCGCTGGCGCGGGCCCATGGCCTGGGACAGCGTGCGTTCCTTCAGCTCGTTGAGCGCCGGCAGGGCACCGGCGATGGCTTCGAGCGCCGCCTCGCCGCTCAATGCGGCAACCCCGGTCTCGGGAGCGTGCAACAGCGCCCGGACGCCGCTCGAAAATTCAGTGTCGAGCTGGCGCGCGAACATTTCGTCGATACGGATCGTGTGGTCATCAACCGGCCACGGCTCTGCTGCCGGCTGTGCCCCTTGCCCTTCGACAGGCACAGTCGGGTAGATCTGGATTCCCATGTTGCTTCTCCGCAGGCACGAAAAAGCCCGCCGCGGCGCACCTCGATCAGAGGAGCCGGGCGGGCTGGAAGGCGGACGGACGTTCCGCGACTATGACAGAATTTCTATCATATTCCTGCGGAACTTGCAACTCTCCCTTTGGCCTTTCGTCTAATGGGCCAGCCGGGCCCGTTTTGGCTAGTCTCTCCCCCTTTTCACCCTGGGGGAGACGGATCATGGCGGCGGCAAAGGAAGAGACCTTCGAAAGCGCGGGCGGGCTGAAGATATTCCTGCGCTCGTGGAAGCCCGCGGGCACGCCGCGCGCCGTCGTCGTCATCTGCCACGGCGTCAATTCGCATGGTGGACAGTATCTCTGGGCCGCCGAGCAGTTCGTGAAGGCGGGCTTCTCGGTCTATGCGCTCGACCTGCGCGGCCGCGGCAAGTCCGAGGGCGAGCGCTTCTATGTCGAGACCGTCGCCGACTATGTCGCCGACGTGGCCGGCACGATCAAGATTGCCAAGGCGCGCGCGCCCGGCCTGCCGCTCTTCCTGCTGGGCCACAGCGCCGGCGGCGTCGTCTCCAGCACTTATACGCTCGACAACCAAAGCGAACTCGCGGGGTTCATCTGCGAGAGCTTCGCCTTCCAGGTGCCGGCGCCGGGCTTTGCGCTGGCCGCCATCAAGGGGCTGAGCCACGTGGCGCCGCGCCTGCCCGTGCTCACGCTCAAGATGGCCGACTTCACGCGCGACCCCGTGGCCCTGGCCGCGCTCAACGCCGATCCGCTGGTGGCGCACGAGGTCCAGCCTGCCGCCACCGTGGCGGCCCTGGTCCGCGCCGACGAGCACCTGCGCGTGTCGTTCCCCGAGATCAAGCTGCCGGTGCTGATCATGCACGGCACCGAAGATCGCGCGACCGTCTGCGAGGGCAGCCAGTTCTTCCACGACACCGCGGGCTCGGCCGATAAGACGCTGAAGCTCTACAAGGGCCACTACCACGACCTGCTGGCCGACATCGGCAAGGAAGGCGTGATGGCCGACATCGTGGGCTGGATCGACAAGCGCCTGGGGTAGAGGCAAAGACAACCTCATGCTGAGGAGGCTGCGAAGCAGCCGTCTCGAAGCATGGGCGACAGCAAGACTGGAGCCCACCCTTCGAGACGCGCCGCGATGCGGCGCTCCTCAGCGACTGTGTCAGGGGTCAAGCATTTTGCCATGGTGTTTTGTCTCGGAGGATGGCGTTGAGGATGGTGAGCAGCTTTCGGGCGACGGCGATTGTCGCCACCATCTTGGCTTTGCCGGC
>JBQTJT010000007.1:0-28055 GCA_052386855.1 Reyranella sp. | reverse complement strand
TGCAGGGAAATGCCGCCGACCGTCGAATAGCGCAGCAGCGGCACCATCGTATCGCCGTGGCCGCCCAGCACGAAGGCCGTCACATCCTCGACCGAGACGTTGAATTCCTCGGCGAGGAACGAGCGGACCCGGGCGCTGTCGAGCACGCCCGCCATGCCGACGACGCGGGCCGGCGGGAAGCCGGTGACTTCCTGCATCAGACCGACCATGGCATCGAGCGGGTTGGTGATGACGATGACGAAGGCGTTGGGGGCGTGCTGCTTGATGCCCTTGCCGACCGAGTCGATGACCTTGGCATTGATGCCGACCAGATCGTCGCGGGTCATGCCGGGCTTGCGCGGGACGCCCGCGGTCACGATCACGACGTCGGCGCCCTCGATGTCCTTGTAGTCGGAGGTGCCGCTGTATTTCGCATCGAAGCCCGCGACCGGGCTGAGCTGGGCGATGTCGAGCGCCTTGCCCTTGGCAACGCCCTCGGCGGCCGGGACGTCGAACAGGACGATGTCGCCCAGTTCCTTCTGGCCGGCGAGCAGCGCCAGGGTGCCGCCAATTTGTCCGGCGCCGATCAGCGCGATCTTCTTACGAGCCATGCGAAAAACTCCCGTTCGTGAAGGCGGCGCGTGGTAGCGCGATTCGCCCCGACCGGCAAGAAGCCGTCAAACGGGATGTTTCGCGAGGTGTCCCAGCAGCAACTCCGTCGCCTTGGCGGGCGCCTGGTCCATGACGAAATGGCCGACGCCGGGCAGCACTTCCATGCCAAAGGCCGCGCTCACGAACTCAGCGGTGCCGCGCGCCGCATCGGGCCCGACGGTAGCGTCGGCATCCCCCCAGATGTAGAGGGTCGGGACCCGGATGGTGCCGATGTCGGCGGCCAGGCCCTTGTTGGCGCGATACCAGGCGAGCGCCGCTTCCAGCGCCGCCGGATTGCCGAGGACGGAAAGATGCTCCTCGAGGGCAGCCGACGGCACGCCCTGCCCGAACAGCCCGTCGCGCAGGCGCTTGGCATTGTCCGCCAACAGCATCCCGCCGGTCCCGGGTTCGAGGAAGGCCCGGTGGTGCCGCGAGCGGTGCTTCTGGTCGCCCGCCTCGTCCAGAAGCGCGCGACGAAACGATTTTGGATGTGGCCGCGACAGGATGGTGAGCGAGGCCAGGCGCCCGGGATATTTGTCCGCCACGCCCCACGACACCTGCCCACCCCAGTCGTGGCCGACGAGATGGAAGCGCTTGCCGTCGTAGCCGGCCACCGCAGCGATCTCGATGGCATCGTCCACCAGCTTGTCGAAGGCGTAGTTCGACAGGTCTACGGGATCGGGCCGCGCGCCGGGCGAATAGCCGCGCTGGTCCGGCGCCACGGCGCGATAGCCCGCGCTAGCCAGGGCGGGAAGTGCGGCGCGCCAACTGTGTCTCGATTCGGGAAACCCGTGCAGCAGCAACACGAGCGGTCCGTCGGTCGGGCCCGCGACATCCGTGGTGAATGTCAGGCCCGACCGGGTTGGAATTTTCTGAGTACTAATGGCACTCATGCGTAATCCGCCGTCGGCAACGGATCAACCGGTCGTCAAGGTTTGATTGATACCGCTTCTGCACTGATCTTTTGAGATTGGCTGTCAGAATAGTCAAACTTGACGCTCACTCCAGGCACTGGAGCGTACCACGAACGAAGCACGCTCTTCCATCGATGTGAAATACCATCTTGCTCAAATGCAACGACGAACGTGTCGAAGGTCCCGGCCTTGGTCGTTATTCTTTCGACCTTCTCGATGACGATCTTGTGGGTCCAGCTGCCACTGCCGCCGGCATTCGTCGACGGCCCATCGTAGCGACCTTCAATTTTCTTTCCGGCCGATAGCGGCCATAGAGTCCAGGGCTTGAGTTGGTCTGCCCACGTTTGACTTCCATCGGCCGCCAACGACGAGGCAGGCGCGAACCAGTTTGTCAGGACTTCCGTGCCGTCACGGCGTTTCTGCTGAAGGCGGCAAAAATTTCCCTCCTGGCCAACCCAGGTCGTTCTCTGCCCATCTGAGAATTCAACGATCGTGCCCGGTGCCGCACACTTGAATGGGGCGGTCTGAGCGACCGCTGACACGGCACACACCATCATTGCCAAGACAATTGAAGCCCCGATCAGTCGCATATGTCCCTCGATTTTATTTTAGATCATACGCATCACCAACGCACCATACGCAATCGAAACGAGCATACGAACCACGATGCTTCAACTCGAAACACAACAAGAAGGCCGGGCAACAACAATCGCCCGGCCAATCCTAGAAGCCAAATTGCGGCTACCCTAGCAACTTCTGATAGAGCAATCAGCCGACGCCGTTGGCTTTGAACCAGGCGACCGCCCGCTTCCAGCCGTCTTCCGATGCTTCCTTGCGGAAGGTCGGCCGATAGTCGGCGTTGAAGGCGTGCGGCGTGTCGGGATAGGTGACGATCTCCGACTTCTTCGCCGCCGCGCTGCCGTCCTTCAGCGCCGCGCGCATCTTGTCGACGGTATCGTTCGGAATGCCCGTGTCTGCGCCACCGTAGAGACCCAGCACCGGACCATTGAGGTCCTTGGCGATGTCGACCGGATGCTTGGGCGTGAGTGGCGTCGCATCGCCGACGACGCGGCCGTACCACGCCACACCCGCCTTCACGGCCGGGTTGTAGGCATCGTAGAGCCAGGTGATGCGGCCGCCCCAGCAGAAGCCGGTGATGCCGAGTTTGGTGGCGTCAGCCTTGCCCTCGCCCTTGACGAACGACACGGTCGAATCGAGGTCCTTCATGACCTGCTCGTCCGGCACCTTCGCCACGACTTCGCGGATGAGGCCGGCGAAGTCGGTGTAGTAACGCGGATCGCCCTGGCGGAAGTAGAGTTCAGGCGCGACGGCGTAATAGCCGGCCTTGGCGAAGCGACGGCAAATGTCAGCTATGTAGGCATGAACGCCGAAAATCTCCTGGACCACCAGGATCGTGCCGAAGCCGGTTCCCGTGGCCGGCATCGCGCGGTAGGCCGGCATGGGACGGCCATCTGCCGTGCTCACCCACACCGCGCCTGCCGACAACCCTTCCGAATTTGTCATGACCTGATGCTGTGCTTGCACCGGCCCGGCTGCGAGCGCCGTGCCGACGCCGACCATCGAACCCGCCATGGCGGTGCGCCGCGACAACCCACGCTCATTCAATGAAATCATCCGATCACCGTCCATATCTTGCCTCCCTAGTGAATAGCTCCACTGAATCTAGGCCGCCGCCCCTGCCAGCGGCAATCACAATCAGGCCATATGCTCCAACGCCATGCATTCCGGACTCTACCGCAACCGCGTAGAATGCTAATCTTCGCTACTTTCCCAGGGGTGATATGGGAAATGTCGGAGCAACACAGGGGGCGCGACAATGCTGAAACTGATGATGCTGGTGTTGGGAACTTGCCTGTACGCTGGCAGTGCGTACGCGCAATCACCAGTTGAAATGCTGAAAGGTACCTGGGTGGCGGAAAACCGCTTTTGCGGGAAGTCGATCTACAAGATCGATCGCGTAGACGAGAAAAATGGCATCGTGTACGGCTCATTCTCTTGTCTGAACACGCAATGGCATCCGAGCATGGGAGAGAAGGTAGGAAGGAATGATGTGAAGGGTACGCTAGTGGGCAATCGCTTCGTGATGGTGAACGAACAGGGCGGCGGTAGCGACCTGATTGTGAGTGCCACTAAACTAGAAGGGACCGGCAAAGTGAAAGCCGATAGTTCGCCAAGTCCAACCATATTTGTAAAACAATAGAGAAACCCTCCTTATGCAGGATGCTCTACGAAGCCACCGGCTGGAGCGAAGGCGAGTCTGGCAATATCAACGTCAGTCTTCCGTACATCATCGACGCCATCTTCATCGATTGGCCCGGCAAGTCGAGTGTGCCTCAAGATCAGACTGTGACCATGAAGCAATAGGCGCATGTCAAGCGAGCCCAAGTCGCAATGAGATATCGTTCAAAGAAATTGTCCGATCGCCATCCATATTCTGCCTCCTGGAGAAAACTACACCTTAAACTCAGGCTGCCTGCACTTCAGTCCACAATTACAATCGGCCGAGCCTAGCCCATGTGCTCCAGCGCCAGGTACTCGGGGCTCTGCATTTCCATCAGCCGCGAGACCGTGCGCTGGAATTCGAAGGAGCCGTCGCCATCGAGGTAAAGCCCGCCCGGCGCCGTAGCCGCCGAGCAGATGAACTTCACCTTCTTCTCGTAGAATTCGTCGATCATGGTGACGAACCGGGCCGCCTTGTCCTGGCTGTCGGGTCCCATCTTGGGAATATCGGCCATGATGACCGTGTGGAAATTCTCGGCGATGCAAAGGAAGTCCGCGGCACCCATCGGCTTGGCGCACCAGTCGAGATAGTGGGCCATGGCGACGCCCGGCGCGGCACGCGGAATCTCGACGTCACGACCCTGCGTGCGCAGCACGCGCGGCTCGCCGTCGGCACCGGCGGCCAGCGCCCGGAAGGCCTCGTCGAGCTTGGCATTGGCCCACGCGCCCAGCGGCGTCAGGTAGGCGTCGAAGTTGCGCAGGCGGTTCATGCGATAGTCCTGGGCGCCGCCCAGTTCGAGGACTTCCAGGCGCTGCTTGATCAGGTCGATGAACGGCAGGAAGCGGTCGCGCTGCAGCCCATCCTTGTAGAGATCGTCGGGCTGACGGTTGGAGGTGGCGATCACCGTCATGCCTTCGTCGAACAGGGTCTCGAACAGGCGCGCCAGGATCATCGCGTCGGCGATGTTCGTGACCTGGAATTCGTCGAAGCACAGCAGGCGCGTTTCGGCAGCGATCGCGCGCGCGATCGGCACGATCGTATCGGCTTCAGGCGGCGCCCCTTTGGCCGCGAGCTCCTCGCGGCGGCGGTGCAGCCGCTCCTGGACCTCGAGCATGAACTCGTGGAAGTGCACGCGCCGCTTCCTGGCCACCGGCGCATCGGCGAAAAAGAGGTCCATCAGCATCGACTTGCCGCGACCGACCGGCCCCCAGATGTAGAGACCATGCGGTCCCGACACCGGCTTGGGCGCGCGCGTCAGCCCCCACCGTGCCAGCAGGCCGGGCCGGGCTGGATGGGCCGCCATCGCGGTCAACTGGTCGTGCACCGCCTGGAGCCGCAGAACAATGCGCTCCTGCACGGGATCGGCGTGGATTTCGCCCGCGGCCCGGCGCAAAGAAAGGTTGGCGACGGGTCCCTTGCCGGAGGTCGCGGGGATCGGAGTATCCATTACGGCATAACTAGCTCACCGCCGCGCGGCTGCCTATAAGGTGCGGCGATGAAGATTGCGTTTCTCGGCACCTCCGCCTTCGCCGTGCCGGCACTCAAGGCGCTGGCCGAGGCCGGTCATGACGTGGCCGCTGTCTACACACGTGCGCCCAAGCCAGCCGGTCGCGGCCAGCAGGAGCGACGCACGCCGGTGCATGAGCTTGCCCTTTCGCTCGGCCTCGCCGTGCACTCACCCAAGGGCCTCAGGACCGACGAGGAAGCACAAGCCTTCAAGGCGCTCGATCTCGATGGCGCGGTGGTCGTGTCCTACGGCCACATCCTGCCGAAGAGCTTCCTCGACGCCCCGGTGCTGGGCTGCATCAACATCCACGGCTCGCTGCTGCCGCGCTGGCGCGGTGCCGCGCCCATCCATCGCGCCATCCTGGCGGGCGACGGCGAGACCGGCGTCACCACCATGCGCATGGACGAAGGCCTCGACACCGGCCCCATGCTGCTGGCCGAAGCCACGCCGATCTCCTCCGCCGACACCGCCGAGACGGTGCACGACCGCCTGGCCGAGCTTGGCGCGCGGCTGATCGTGTCGACGCTCGACGGGCTGATGCGCAACACCATCGACCCGGTGGTGCAGCCCGAGGAAGGCGTCACCTATGCTCACAAGCTGGGCAAGGAAGAAGGCATGCTGGACTGGCGCCGTCCGGCCGCCGAGCTGGAGCGCAAGGTCCGTGCCTTCCATCCGTGGCCCGGTACCTCGTTCGAACTAAACGGCGAGCGCATAAAAGTGCTGGCGGCGGGCCTCGCCCTGGCCGGTGGTGCAGCGGGCACGCTCGCCATCGGGCGCGACGGCTTCCCGGTGGTGGCCTGCGGCATTGGCGGACTGAAGCTGCTGCAACTCCAGCGGCCCGGCCGGTCGGCGCAGCCGGCCGACGCCTTTTTGCGCGGCTTCGCGCTGGCGGCGGGCACGATCCTGCCCGTGCCTGCCGTCGTGTCGCTGACACCCAGACCCGCCTGACGCCGTGCCGCGTTACAAACTCATCGTCGAGTACGATGGCGGTCCGTTCGTCGGCTGGCAACGCCAGCCCAACGGCCCGACAGTCCAGGCCCTGCTGGAAGACGCGATACTCGCCATGAGCGGCGAGCGCGTGGCCGTGCAGGGCGCGGGCCGCACCGATTCAGGGGTCCATGCGCTGGGCCAAGTCGCCCATTTCGACCTTGCGAACGAGATGGCCCCCGACAAGGTGCAGGCCGCGCTCAACTTCCACCTCAAGCCAAACCCGATCGCGCTTCCTTCGGTCGAGATCGCACCGGCGAAGTTCCATGCCCGCTTCTCGGCGACATGGCGACGCTATCGCTACCGCATCCTCAACCGTCGGGCGCCGCCGACCCTCGACAGTGGCCATGTCTGGCACGTCCCTGCCCGGCTCGATCTCGACGCCATGATCGACGCCGCCGCGGCGCTGCAGGGCCATCACGACTTCAACAGCTTCCGCTCGACCGCCTGTCAGGCGCCATCGTCGATCAAGACACTCGATCTGCTGCGCGTCGGCCGCGACGGTGACGAGATCCACATCGACGTCGGCGCACGATCGTTCCTCCACAACCAGGTGCGCATCCTCGTTGGAACGCTCCGGCTGGTCGGCCGCGGCCAGTGGTCCCGGCGCGATGTGGAAGAAGCGCTGGCCGCCTGCGACCGCACCCGCGGCGGCCCCACGGCGCCGCCACAGGGCCTCTGCCTGATGGAGGTGCGCTACGATCTAGGCGGCGGGGATGGAAACGACGCCGAGATAGCGAGCGACGAGGAATGAGATGAAGATCAGCGGCACCCAGCTCACGACCAGCAGCATGGTCGAGAGCAGCCAGCCGGCTCCGATCACCTGTCGTGTGGTGACGAGGAACCAGTAGAAGAACAGCCCCTGCAGGCCGATGTTGACGAGGTCGCGGATCGCGGCCGGCGCCAGGTATGCGAGCGGCACGAAAACCGCGGCCAGGGCCATGCCCGGCAGGTTGATCCAGTTGAGCGCCCCGATGTAGCGCGCGTAGCGGTCGAGCCAGCCCTGGCGGCGGGCGATCTCATGGAAGATCACCGGGAACAGCAGCCATTCGACGACATAGCTCAGCGTCTCGACGAAGAAGATCTCCACGTCCTCGGCCGCCACCGTGGCGTTGGAGTAGCGGACCAGCAGAAGGATGACGTGGAGTGGCGCCACCAGCACCATGACGCGGAACGAACGCAGGCAGGCTTCGGTCGTATTGTCGAAATAGCTCGGTGCCTTAGGATCGCGCCACAGGAAGGCCAGCGCACCCTGCACGCCGCGGGCGATTTCGGCAGCGCTGAGCATGGCGGGCCGTCAGGCCGCGAAGAAACGGTCGAGCACCGTCTCGTAAACGTCGGCCAGCGTCTTGAGGTCGGCGACGGCGCTCTTCTCATCGACCTTGTGCATGCTCTCGCCGACCAGCCCGAATTCGAGCACCGGACAGTAACTGCGGATGAAGCGTGCATCCGACGTGCCGCCCGTCGTCGAGAGTTCGGTCTCTACTCCCGTGACGTCACGGATGGCGCCGGCCACGAGGTCGCTGAGTGGCCCGGGCGGCGTATAGAACGACTCGCCCGAGACCTCGTGCTTCAGCTCGAACAGGCCGTGGCCACCCAGTGCCGCGTTGGCGCGCTCCAGCCGCTCGGTGAGATGGGCAAGCAGAGTCTTCGAGGTCCAGAGATCGTTGAAGCGGGTGTTGAAGCGCGCGGTGGCGACGCCGGGGGCGATGTTGGTCGCCTTGTTGCCGACATCGACCGTGGTGAACTGCAGCGACGTCGGCTGGAAATGCGTGCTGCCCTGGTCGATCGGCTCGCGCACCAGCGCCTCGATCAGCGCCGACAGCCGGTGGACGGCATTGTCGAGCCGCTCCGGATAGGCGACGTGGCCCTGCACGCCGCGCACCACCATGTCGACGGTCATGCTGCCACGCCGGCCGATCTTGATCATATCGCCGAAGCGCCGGGAGCTGGTCGGTTCGCCGACCACGCAGGCGTCGATGGTCTCGCCGCGATCGGCGAGACGCTTCAGCATCTTGACCGTGCCGTTGACGGCCGGCCCCTCCTCGTCGCCGGTGATCAGCAGGCTGATCGAGCCGCCGAAGTCGCGGCCGCGCTTGGCCAGGAATCGTGTGGCGGCGTCGGTGAAGGCCGCGATCGCGCCCTTCATGTCGGCAGCGCCGCGGCCGAACAGATAGCCATTGGACAGCTCGGCCGAGAAAGGACCGATGGTCCACGACGAGAGGTCGCCCACCGGGACGACATCGGAATGGCCGGCGAAGCAGAAATGGCGGCCGCCGCTGCCGATGCGGGCATAGAGGTTGGCGACGTCGTCGGTGCCGGCCTGGGTGAAATCCATGCGCTCGCAGCGGAAGCCGAGCGGCGCCAACGTGCCTTCGAGCAGGTCCAGCGCGCCGGCCTCGCGCGGCGTCACGCTCTCGCAGCGCACCAGCGCGCGCGTCAGTTCGATCACGTCGGTGGCGTTGGTATTCAAGGCATCGGGCATGGCCGAACACTACATCCCCGCCCCCTCAAAGAGAAGGGCGCCAGCTCGGCCTAGCTGGCGCCCCAGTCGATTTGAGAGAGGAAGATAGTCTTGTTGGTTATAGAACTTGTTATTGGAACTTAGGCCACCATCCGGTCGGCTTCCTGCAGATTGACCGAGACGAGTTGGGACACGCCCTGCTCCGACATGGTCACGCCGTAGAGCCTGTCCATGCGCGCCATGGTGACGCGATGGTGGGTGATGATCAGGAAGCGCGTGTCGGTGCGGCCCGCGATGTCCTTCACCAGGCCGCAGAAGCGTTCCACGTTCAGGTCGTCCAGCGGCGCGTCCACCTCGTCCAGCACGCAGATCGGCGCCGGGTTGGTCATGAACACGGCGAACAACAGCGACAGGGCCGTCAGCGCCTGTTCACCACCGGACAGCAACGACATGACCTGCAGCTTCTTGCCCGGCGGGCTGGCGTGGATTTCGAGGCCGGCCTCGAGCGGATCCTCCGACTCGGTGAGGCGGAGTTCGGCCTTGCCGCCGCCGAACAGCTTGGTGAAGAGCTGCTGGAAGTGGCCGCTGACCTGCTCGAAGGCGGCGAGGAAACGCTCGCGGCCCTCGCGGTTGAGGCTCTGGATGCCCTGGCGCAGGCGGCCGATGGCGGCAACCAGATCGTCGCGCTCGGCCGTCATGCCGGTGATCTGCTGCTCCAGTTCGTTGGCCTCTTCCTCGGCCCGCAGGTTGACCGCGCCCATGGTCTCGCGCTCGTGGACCAGCCGTTCGAGGCGATGCTCGGCCTTCTCGATCTCCGGCAGTTCCTCCAGCGACTGGACTTCAGCCAACGCCAGCACGCCGTCGGGCTCGCAGCGCAGACGCTCGACGATGCGCTCGACCACGGCCTCGCGATCCTTCGTCGCCTGCTCGACCTGGCCCTCGCGCCGGACCCGGCTTTCGCGGGCGCCGGCCAGCTCGCCCTCGGCCTGGCGCATCGCCTTGTCGGCTTCGGCCAGCCGCGTCTCGCCGATGGCGAGTTGGTCGGCTGCCTGCTGGCGATTGACCTCGGCCTTGGCGATCTCCTCGCCCAACGCCTCGCGCTTGGTTTCGATCTCGGCGGGCTTGGCTTCCAGCTCGGCGATGGCGCCGGCGATCTGCTCGCGGCGGGCATCGAGTTCGACGATCTGGCCATCGGCATCGGCCAGACGCTTGCTCCAGCCGGCATGCTCCTGGGCGATCTGGCCCAGGCGCTCGACCCGCATTGCCGCTTCGCGGGCAAGGCGGTCGCAGGTGCCTTCGGCCTCGACCAGGGCGCCACGCAACTCGGCGATGCGCACGCGGAGCGCACCGGCCTCGATCCGGTCGGCCTGGGTATCGGAAATCGCCGACAGCCGGGCCTCGCGGAAGGTACGGCGCATCTCGGCGTCGGCGACGTCGCCCGCGATCTCGACCTGCGCCTGCTCGATGCCGGTGAGGCGGGTGCGGAGCTGGTCGGTGCGGCGCGCCACCTCGGTGTGGCGATCGCGTGCGGTGGTGGCCGCCCGCTCGGCGGCGGCGATGGCGGTCTGCGCGGCCCGTTCGGCCGCACGGGTCGCTTCGCCCGCATCCTGGGTCTTGCGCCGTGCGGCGTCGGCCACGGTGCGCTCGTGCTGGCGGGCCTGTTCGACACAGGTCCGCTCCGCACCGCGGGCAGCGGCGAGCCAGCCCGCTTCGGCATCGGCGCGGGCCTGCTCAGTCGTCTGTTCGATCACGACCGCATCGATCTGCAGGCGGATTTCAGCCAGGCGATTGCGCTGGCTGAGCTGCACGGCAGCGCTCGACGGCGCCCCGGCGCGCATCGTGTAGCCGTCCCAGCGCCAGACCGCGCCTTCGCGGGTGACGAGCTGCTGGCCGGGCTTGAGCAGGGCCTGCAGCGCCTCGCCGGTGGCGTCGTCAGCCACGAGGCCGATGAAGGCGATGCGACGGGCAAGTTCCGGCAGCGCCTTGACGAAGGCGCCGAGCGGCATGGCGCCGTCCGGCAGCTCCGGCGCATCGGCCAGCGGCTCGAGCGGCAGCCAGTGAACCGGCGCGCCACGATCGGACGAGGCCTCGAGCTCGTCGCCGAAGGCGGCGCCTATTGCCTTCTCGAAGCCGGGCTCGACGGAGAGCGCGTCGAGCAGCGGCGGCCAGAGCGAATTGGCCGCCGACTTCAGCGCCGCGGCAACTCCTGCTTCCTCGGCACGCAGCTTGGTGAGGCGCGCGTTGGTCTTCTGCACGATCTCGGCAGCAGCGGCGTGGCTCGCTTCGGCCGCCTGGCGTTCGGCCGCACGGGCGCGCTCCATGTCGATGCGCTCGGCCTCGGCCTTGGCCACGGCCAGACGCGCCGCGTCCGATTCGTAGCGTGCCGCCTCGCGGGCGTTCTCGATCGCCTCCTGGCCTTCGCGGCGGGCGGTTTCAAAAGCCGCACGAGCGGCTTCGAGCGCCGCTTCCACCTCGGCAAGCGCCGGCAGGCCGGCCAGTTCCGTTTCGACCTGCTGCCGCTGGGCGGCGACCTCGTCGCAGCGCACGGCCATCCGGCGCAGGCGATCCTGCAACTCGGCGATCTCGCGGCCCACGCTCTGGCGCAGCGCCTCGTCGTCGGCGATCTGGCGGGTCAGGCGGTCATGCTCGGTCTCGGCCGTGGCGGTATCGGCCTGGGCGACGTCGCGGGCCTGGCGGGCCGCGGTGGCGCGATCCTCTTCGCCCACCTGCTCCTGCTCGAGGCGGCCGCGCTGGCCGTCGAGATCGGCGGTCGCCGCCTCGGCATCGCCCTTGCGGCCGCGTTCGCGCTCGAGATCGGAATCGGTCTGATGCAGGCGGGTCTCCGCCTCCTCCTGAGCCTGCGCCACGCGCTCGGCTTCGGCGGTGAGCGCATCGTGCGCCACGCGCAGGCGCTGAAGGGCGGCCGCAGCGGCGGCCTCGTCATTGCGCAGCGGCGGCAGCGAGGTCGCGGCATCGGCCTGTGCCGTGGTGGCAAGACCGACCAGACGCGTGAGGTCGGCGACCAGGGCCTCGGCTTCGCGCAGGCGCTCGCCCGAGTTGGCGAGGTCACTCTCGGCGGAGGCGAGCTTCAGGGCCAACACGGCCGCTTCGGCGCGGCGGATATGGTCGGAGAGGTTGCGATAGCGGCTGGCCTGGCGGGCCTGGCGCTTGAGGCCCTTGTGCTGCTCCTCGAGAGCCACGAGCACGTCCTGGACGCGCGCCAGGTTCTGCTCGGCGGCGCGCAAGCGCAGCTCCGCCTCGTGGCGCCGGGCATAAAGACCGGTGATGCCGGCGGCCTCGTCGATGATGCTGCGGCGGTCGGCCGGCTTGGCGTTGACCAGCGAACCGATGCGGCCCTGGCTCACCATCGCGGTCGAGCGCGAGCCGGTGGCGGCATCGGCAAACAGCGTCTGAACGTCGCGGGCGCGGATCTCGCGGCCGTTCACCGTATAGGCCGAGCCGTGGCCGCGCTCGATGCGGCGCATGACATCGAGCTGGTCGGTGTCGTTCACCATCGCGGGCGCAGTGCGGGTCTTGTTGTCGAGCGACAGCATCACCTCGGCGATGTTGCGCGCCGGACGGGTGCCGGCACCGGCAAAGATGACGTCCTCCATCTCGCTGCCGCGCATCTGCTTGGCCGAGGTCTCGCCCATCACCCACTTGAGCGCCTCGACGAGGTTCGACTTGCCGCAGCCATTGGGGCCGACGATGCCGGTCATGCCGGCCTCGATGGCGAGCTCCGTCGGATCGACGAAGGACTTGAAGCCGGAGAGCCGGAGCTTGTCGAACTGGACCATCTACACCACGCCCTGTCTGTTACTTACGTCTGGTTACTTACTTGACGAGTTTTGCGAGCGCGGCGTCGATATCCTCGACGGAACGCGACCCGCGATAGAGCTGACCACCGATGAACAGCGTCGGCGTCGAATTGACGCCGAGCGTGTCGCCGCTGCGATAGTCGTTGAGCACGGCATTGACCATCGCATCGTTGGCGAGGCAGGCCTTGATCTCGGCCTCGCCCAGGCCCGCGATGCGCAGCGGCTTGGCGAGTTCGGCAAGCGGATCGGCGCCCGTCGCCCACTGCGGCTGGCCGCGGAAGATGATGTCGAGGACACCGAAGTATTTGTCCTTGCCGGCGCATTCGGCGATCTGGGCCGCCTTGACCGCCACCTGGTCGAGCGGAAAGTCTCGGTAGACGAGATTCACCTTGCCGGTGTCGATCCACTTCTTCTTGAGATCGGGCAGGATCTGGGTGTGGAAGTGGGCGCAGTGCGAGCAGGTGAGCGAGGCATATTCGATGATGGTGACGGGGGCCTTGGGGTCGCCCAGCACATGGTCGCCCGGCAGGATGGCCAGCAGGGTGGCCTTGTCCGGGGCCGCCGCCACGGCAACGGGTGCCGGGCCCGGCGCGGGGGCGCGCGTGCCAAAGAAGACGCCAGCCACGATCGCAGCCACCGCCACGGCGCCGCCGGCGACAATCAAGATATTCCGCATACTCGTCTTCCTCTCCACTACATCTTGGGAATTTCACCTGTGGGGAGTCAAACGATTACCGCCCCACTTGGCGTAAAATTGCTGCGATGGCGTCGGGACCGCCGGGATTCAGGTAGTTTTCCTCGTTGATGAACAGGGTCGGCGTCGACCTGACCCCCAGCGCCTGGCCGGTCTGGACATCGAACACGACTTTGTCCAAAGCGCGGTCGTTGGCGTAGCAGGTCTGGGCCGACTGGGCGGTGACGCCCTGGCCCGCCAGCACCTTGACCATATCGGCCTCGGGATCGCTGCCCGTCAGCCACTCGACGTGGCTGCGAAACAGCGCCTCGGTGAAGGCGAAGAACCTGTCTGCGGGCACGCATTCGGACAACTGGGCCGCGCGCGTGGCCACGATGTCCGAGGGGAAGTGCCGGTGGATGAACCTCATCCGGCCGGTGTCGATCCACTCCCGCTTCAGCGTCGGCAGCGTGCCCATGTAGAAAGTCGCGCAGTGCGGACAGGTGAACGAGAAATAGGCGATCAGCGAATTGGGCGCGTCGGCCTTGCCCAGCATGTGATCGCCCGGCAGCGGCTCCAGCATCCTGGCCCGCGGCAGCTCCTGGGCACGGAGGTCGTCGGCCACGAACAGGGCGCCCAAGGCCGCCGCCATGACACCGCGCCGGTTGAGCGCCACGCGGGCCCCGAGCCGGGTCAGCGCGGCCCTGAGATCAGGGTCCTTTACCGTGGCGGCCCGGGCCGCGACCTGGGTCACGGTCTTGGGATCGGGCGTCGGGATCGGGCGCGGTGGCGGCGCCGCGGCGATGGTGCCCTGGACCAGGCGGATATCGTCGATCAGCCGGTGGCCGAAGTACGCGTTCACGCGCTCGACGATCTGGCCGGTCTGGTGCTGGACTTCGAGCGCGGCGGCGCCTGAGACGCGCAGCCGCAACACCTTCCCAGCCTGCGCATGGGCACCGGGCTGGACACCGCGGGCGCCGCGGCCGGCCAGCAAGGAATCGGGGCGCGTGGTGCGCGCAAGATCGGGACCGACGATGGCCGACCATTCGGCACGCAGGCGCGCGGTCGAGGCGCCTTTGCCTTTAGCAATCCCGGAGGTGAGCCGCTGGGCCAGACCACCGATGGCACGGAAGCCGTTTTCGCGCATGGACCCTTTCAAACCCTGTTCCTTATGGTAGGCCACCACCCCTTACATGACCATGACCCACGCCCCGCGGTTACTCACCTGGTACGACCGACATCGTCGCACCCTGCCGTGGCGCGCCTCGGCCGGCGAACGCACCGCGCCCTATCTCGTGTGGCTGTCGGAGATCATGCTGCAGCAGACCACCGTGGCCACCGTGGGCGACTATTACCGCCGTTTTATCGAGCGCTGGCCCACCGTCGAGGCGCTGGCCGCCGCGCCGCTGGACGAGGTGCTCTCGGCCTGGGCCGGCCTCGGCTACTACGCCCGCGCCCGCAATCTTCATGCCTGTGCCCGGGCCGTCGCAAGCGGCCACGGTGGCCGCTTCCCCGAGGACGAGGCGGGTTTGCGCGCGCTGCCCGGCATCGGCCCTTACACGGCCGCCGCCATCCGCTCGATCGCCTTCGACCACAAGGCCTCGGCCGTGGACGGCAATGTCGAGCGCGTGATCTCCCGGCTCTACGCCATCGACACGCCGCTGCCCGACGCCAAGATCGAGATACACGCCCGTGCCGCCGAGCTGGTGCCCGAGACGCGGGCCGGCGACTACGCCCAGGCGATGATGGATCTCGGCGCCACCGTGTGCACGCCGCGCAAGCCGCTTTGCGTGATCTGCCCGCTGACACGCAACTGCCGGGCGCTGAAACTCGGCATCGCCGAGAGCCTGCCGCGACGCGCGCCCAAGGCGGAGAAGCCGACCCGCCGCGGGCTCGCCTTCGTGCTGGCGCGCAAGGACGGCGCCGTCCTCCTGCGCAAGCGGCCGACCAAGGGTCTTTTGGGCGGCATGGACGAGGTGCCGTCGAGCCCGTGGCGCGAGGGCAAGTTCGTGCCGGCCGACGCCCTCGCCGACCCGCCTTTGCCGGCGCGCTGGACCCTGCTGGAAGGCCTGGTGCGCCACACGTTTACGCACTTCCATCTGGAACTCAGCGTCGCCCGCGCCACGGCCACGACCGATCGCCTCGCCAAGCTCCTGCCCGGCAGTGCCTGGTGCACGCTCGATCTCCTGGACGAACGCGCGCTCCCCACCGTGATGCGCAAGGTGATCGAGAAGGCCAGCCTTTCCTGAACGCGAGGAGGCCGTTTTTCGGCACACCTCGTTGTGCCACGCCGTGTCCAGCGACCTGTGCCACAAAGTACGCTCAAGCCTTTGACTGGACGAGCGAATCGCCCCCCGACGAACTGTGCCACCGACGCCGGCTTGTGGCCGCGATCAGAGTCTGAAAATTCGACCACGAAAAACGCCCGGAAGCGGAGCCTCCGGGCGTCTTCGGGACGACGTCAGACGCCGCCCATCATAGGGAAAATCCTACCTGAAACCTGCGAATCTTGCAAATCGCAGAAAGCGCCACTCTAGATCCGATTGGGCTTCGGCAGGCTCGTGGGAAGGATCGCGATCACCGAGTAGCCGTCCCGCTCGAGGGAAACCGCCTGAAGCTGGGCTTCCTTGAGGGTGGAATAGGCAATGCCGATACGCCGGCCGCCCTTGGGCTTTTCAACCCAGACCATGTGTTTGCCGATTGCTGCTGTTGTCATGGCGGAGCCTATACAGGCAAACGCCTGTATTAGCGAACATCAACCGCGAAGGTCGAAATGGAAGACTTTCGAGATGATCTGCCAGCGATCCTCGACAAAGACGAGAGTGAGAAGATCGCTGAAGAATTTGGCGCCGATGGCGCATTCGACGCGGGCGAAGGCCGTCACCGGCCCGGCAAATTCGATGGCCACGATGCGGTCGGCCCGCACTTCGTTCCGGCTCGCGGGCGAGGGCCGTTGGTCGACGATCGGGAAGTATTCGTCCATGCCGAGATGGACGAGCGTGCCGTCCGTCGCACAGACATAGTGCGCCTTGGGGTGAAACACCGAGCGCAACAGTTCCGTGTCGCTTTGGTACAGCCCGTCGAAGTAACGGCCGAGAACAGCGGCGACGGCGGTGAAATTCGTATCCATCGGCGCAAGCTATTCGAAGCTAGTAACCTTTGTATATGACATACCCTTATGTTACCGAACTTTCCGATATCCATTCGGTAACCGGCAAAGCAGCGATGGCGCTCAAGATTCGGAAGAACAAATCACCCGCGCCTCCTCCGACCTGCCCGGTCGGCGAGTGCATGGCGCTGCTGGGCGGGGCATGGACGCCGAACGTCATCTGGTACCTCAGCGGCGGGCCGCGCCGCTTCGGCGAGCTCAAGCTCGACATGCTGCCGATCTCGCCCAAGATGCTGAGTGCGCGGCTGAAGAGGCTCGAGGCCAAGGGCGTCGTCCATCGTGCCGTCGTTCCGACGTCGCCGCCGTCGGTCGAATATGCGCTGACGGAACTAGGGCGCGACCTCGTGCCCGCGATCGAGGCGATCGTGCGGGTCGGTGACAGGCTGAAGCGCCGGCAAGCCTAACGGCTGACCTCATCCTGAGGAGGCCCGAAGGGCCGTCTCGAAGGGTGGGCAAGAGATGGTGGGTGGCCCATGCTTCGAGACGGCCACTACGTGGCCTCCTCAGCATGAGGTTAGAGCCTAAAGCCCGGCCCGTACCTGCTGGCGGAGATGATCGATCGGCAGCCGCGCGCCCGCGACCTCGACATGCCAGAAGGTCCAGCCGTTGCACGCCGGCGCCCCCTGCACCGCCGCGCCGACCTGGTGGATCGAGCCGCGATGATCGCCCAGCGCGTTGCTGGCCGAGACCGATCCGTCGGCGCGCACGCGGGCGCGGTGCTGGCCGCTCGGATCGCTCAGGATCGCACCGGGCCGCAGCAGCCCCGCCTCGATCAGCACGCCGAAGGCGATGCGCGGCTCCTGGCGCTTGCTGGGCTTGGGCGTCACGTCCTCGGCGGCCAAGGGCTCGATCTCGGCGATGCGCTTCCGCGCAATGGCGGCGTAGTCGGGATCGCGCTCCAGGCCGATGAAGCGGCGGCCGAGGCGGCGCGCGACGGCGCCCGTGGTGCCGGTGCCGAAGAAGGGATCGAGGATCACGTCGCCGGGATTGGACGCGGCCATGATGCAGCGGAACAGCAGCGCCTCGGGCTTCTGCGTCGGATGCGCCTTCTTGCCGTCGTCGCCCTTGAGGCGTTCGCCGCCGGTGCAGAGCGGCAGCACCCAGTCGGAGCGCATCTGCAGGCCTTCGTTCAACTCCTTCATCGAATCGTAGTTGAAGGTGTATTTCTTGTTGGCGCGATCGCGTGCCGCCCAGATCAGCGTCTCGTGCGCGTTGGTGAAGCGCTTGCCGCGGAAGTTCGGCATCGGGTTCGACTTGCGCCACACGATGTCGTTCAGCAGCCAGAAGCCCTGGTCCTGCAGCGCCGTGCCGATGCGGAAGATGTTGTGGTAGCTGCCGATCACCCAGAGCGTGCCGCCGGGCTTCAGCGCGCGCCGCGCGGCCTTCAGCCAGGCATTGGTGAATTGGTCGTAGCGCGCAAAGTCGGCGAACTTGTCCCAGTCGTCGTCAACCGCATCGACCTTGCTGTGGTCGGGCCGCAGCAGCTCGCCGCCGAGCTGGAGATTGTACGGCGGGTCGGCGAAGACCATGTCGACGGAGGCTTCGGGCAGGGCGCGCATCAGTTCGATGCAGTCGCCGACGAGCACGCGATCGAGATTTTCCACAGGCATCCGAGGAAGATGAGTCATCCACCGAGTCCCGGTCAAGAAATTACAATTGATTCAATTGTTTACGAGATCGATCCACAAGATCGAGTCGCGCAAAGGGCGTGACCCACAACAGTTAGAGAGCCGCCCGAAATCTTCTCGCGAGCCGCCGTCGGCAATTCGATTGATGATCCGCCGCGTGCTGAAGGGGGCGGAGTTTGGCGATGACCGACATGAAGCAGAACGACGGCATCCGGGACGTGACGCGGATGATGACCCACTACATGGCGTGGGCGAACCGGGTGATGATGAATTCCGTCGCGAAGCTGCCGGATTCCGAAATCTCCAAGCCACGTCAGGCGCTGTTCGGAACCATCGCCCATACGTTCAACCACATCCTCGTCATAGAAGATATCTTCCGGGCGCATCTGGAAGGCCGCAAGCACGACTACACGGCGCGCAACACCAAGACAGCGCCGCCCTTCTCCGAGGTGCGGGAACGGCTCGGCGCCATGGATCTCTACTATGTCGACCTGGCGGAGCGGCTCCCGGCCGAGGAATTGGCTGAGACCGTGCACTTCGAGTTCGTCGGCGGCGGCGCGGGTGCCATGACACGGCAGGAGATCCTGCTGCACCTCGCCAATCACGCCACCTATCACCGGGGTTTCGTCAGCGACATGCTGTTCCAGATTCCGTTTTCTGCCGATGCCAACGATCTCACGGTGTTCCTGCGCGATGCCTGGCCTGCGCTGAAGCGCTGATCCTCGGCGCGAATCCTAGGCGAGTTCCTCGGCGATCGCCTTCTTCACGCCTGGGCGCTCGGCCATGCGCCGCCGGTGATCGACCACCCGCGGAATGCGCGCCAGATCGACGCCATCTTTCTCCAGCCACTGCGCCAGCGTGAAGAGATAAGGATCGCAGACTGTGTAGTGTTCGCCCATCACCCAGGGGCCCTTCAGCATGTCGCGCTCGATCATCTCGAAGGCGCCGCCCACGGACTCCGGCACCTTGCGCTGCATGGCGGCGATGGAAGCCTTGTCGTCGGCATCGACCCAGCGATGGCCGCGCATGCGGTGCGCGTGCGCCACATGGAGGTGCGAGCAGAGATAGGAATTGAACGCCTGGACCTGGGCAAAAGCAAAGGGATCGTCCATCAGGGCGAGCCGCGACGCCGGGAAGCTCTGCGCGACGTAGACCAGCATGGCCGGCGTCTCGGTCAGGATGCCCTGGTCGGTGACCAGCGCCGGCACGCGCGCCTTGGGATTGACCTTGAGGAATTCTAGCGACTTCTGCTGCTCCTTGCCGAAGTCGACACGCACCGTCGAATAATCGGCGCCGACCTCTTCGAGGACGATGTGCGTGGCGAGCGAGCAGGTGTGGGCGGCGTAATAGAGCTTGAGCACGGATGCCTCCGTCAGACTTCGGCGTAGATTTCGATGACGTTGTCCTCGGAGTCGCGGAAGAAGATCGCGCGGTGACCCCAGGACGGGATCTCACGCGGCGGGCCCATCAGCGCGATTCCCTTGGCCGCGAGCTCCGCCTGGCATTGGTCGATCTCGGGCGGCGAGACGCGAAAGGCGAGCTGAACCGACGCCGAGCCGGGGGCGCCCGGCCCGTCCTGGAAGACGCCCTCCAGGGTGCGCGACCGCAGGCAGAGGAGGCCCGAGCCGACGTGGAAGCTCACCCATCGGGGCGTCTCCCGCTCGATGCGGAACTTCATCACGTCGAGATAGAACTGCCGCGCGCGGACCAGGTTCTCGCAAAGGAGGACCACGTAGTCGAGATTTCGGATCGAAGCGATGCCCATGCCGTCAGCGTAGCCGACTGACGGGCGCGAAGCTCATACGGTGATGCGGAGTCGGCCCGAGAAATTCGAGGGCTTGCAGGTGGTGCGCGCTGCCGTAGCCGCGATTGGTTTCCCAGCCATAGCCCGGATACGTCGCGGCAAGCATGGTCATGTGACGATCGCGCGTCACTTTGGCGAAAATCGAAGCGGCGGCGATCGAGTAGGAGTGCGCGTCGCCGCCGACGATGGTCTCGGCACGGCAGCCGAGCTGCGGCGGCGCGCGGTTGCCGTCGACCAGCACGACCTCGGGCTGCTCGACCAGCGCCTGCACGGCGCGGCGCATCGCAAGATAGGTCGCTTGCAGGATGTTGATGCGGTCGATCTCCTCGACGCTGGCTTCGGCAACGGCAAACTGCACGGCGCCGGAGGCGATCATGGCCTCATAGGCCTCCTCGCGCTGCTCGAGCGTCAGCTTCTTGGAATCGTCGATCATGCGCAGCAGCTTCCGGGCCGCGCGCGCGCGGTCGATGATCGCGGCCGCGGCATAGACCGGCCCAGCCAGCGGCCCGCGCCCGGCTTCGTCGATGCCGGCGACACGTCCTTCGCCTCTTTCGTGGCAGAGCAGTTCGAATCGAAAGCTCGGCATTATCCCCATCGAGGTTGGCTAGACTGGAGCCATGTCCCTGATCACCCGCATCATCGCAGAAGACGCCGTGGCAATGGAACAGCTTCGTGCCGTGCGCTCCCTCGCGCTGCCGGACTGGTGTATTGCCGCGGGATCCGTGCGCAATCGCGTGTGGGACCATCTGCACGGCATCGTGCTGGCGCGGCTGCCTGTGGATATCGACGTCCTCTATTTCGACGCGGGCGACACCAGCACCGAGCGCGAGGTCGCGTTCGAAGCCAGGCTCGGCGCACTGATGCCGCTGCCCTGGGAGGTCCGCAACCAGGCGCGCATGCATGTGGTGAAGAAGAATTTCCCGCCGCACCGCGACACCGCGCACGCCATGACCTTCTGGCTGGAGACGGTGACTCCGGTCGGCGTGCGGCTGGAAGCGGATGACAGTCTCAGTGTCGTGGCGCCGCTCGGCACCGACGATCTCCTCGGCCTGCGCTGCCGGCCGACGGAGTTCGGCCGCGCGCGAAGGTCCGAGTACGAGGCCCGCATCGCCACCAAACGCTGGCGCGAGTTATGGCCGAAGGTGCAGTTTCTGGACTGACTAAGTCGTTTTGGCGGCGAGCAGTTTGCCCTTCTCTTCCGCCCTCAGCGCCGCCGGGCGTCCAACATGGAGCGCGGCATAGGCCTCGAAGACCGGCCGCTTTTCGATGACGCCGAACATCATGCCCCAGTGCAGGAACGAGGCCATGTAGAGGTCGGCGGCCGTGAAGTGATCGGCGGCGATGGTGCGCTTGCCGTCGACCACCTTGGCCACGGTTTCCATGGTGTGCTCATAGGAGCCGTAGCCGAAACGGCCCTGCAGGTCCGGCGTATCCGGATTCCAGCCGACCGACTTGTTGCCCATCGCGGGCTCGCCGCAGCCGGCGACGAAGAACAGCCAGCGATAGTAGGCGTCGCGTTCGCCACGTGGCGGCGCGAGCTTCGCCTCGGGAAAGACGTCGGCGAGATAGCAGAGGATCGCGCCGGTTTCCGTGACGATCCTGCTGCCGTGCTTGATCGCCGGCACCTTGCCCATTGGGTTGATGGCGAGATACTCGGGCGACTTCATGTCGGGTCCGAATTGCTTGACCTCGACGCGATACGGACAGCCGATCTCCTCCAGCATCCAATGGGTCATCGCGCCGCGCGATTGCGGATTTGTGTACAGGACGAGTTCGTCGGTCATGGATTTCCTCCTCTAGAGCAATCTCATCTGCCGCGCGTCGCGCTTGGCGTCGACCAGAGCGGTGCGGGCGGATTCGGGGACATGGAACGCCGAGGTGTCGAGCCTGACGCCGATGCGGTTGAGGCCGAGGCGCTTGACGGCGGCGGCAAAGCGCTGGCTGAGCAGGATCGCGAGCGGGCCCTCGCCGCGCATGCGGCTGCCGAACTCGGCATCGTAGAGCTTGCCGCCGCGCATCTGGCGGATCAGCGACAGCACGCGCTCAGTTCGGTCGGGCCGGTGCGTCTTCAGCCACTCCTCGAACAGCTCCTTGATTTCTAGCGGCAGCCGCAGCGGCACGTAGCCTGCGCGCGTCGCTCCGGCATCGACGGCGGCATCGAGGATCGCTTCCATCTCGTGATCGTTGAGGCCCGGGATCATCGGCGCCGTCATGACGCCGGCCGGGATGCCGGCCGTCGCCAGCGCGCGGATCGCGTCGAGGCGGCGGTGCGGGGCCGACGCCCGCGGCTCCATCGCGCGGGCGAGATCGCGGTCGAGCGTCGTCACCGACAAAAACACCTCGGCGAGATTGCGCCGCGCCATGTCGGCCAGGATGTCGATGTCGCGCGTCACGAGATGGTTCTTGGTGACGATGCCGACGGGATGGTTGAAGTCGCTCAGCACGCGGAGGATCTGGCGCGTCACTTTCAGATCGCGCTCGACCGGCTGATAGGGATCGGTGTTGGTGCCCATCGCCATGACGGCGGGCTTGTACTTGGGCGCCGCCAGCTCGGCCGCGAGCAGCTTGGCGGCCTCGGGCTTGAAGAGAATCTTGGTTTCGAAATCGAGGCCGGGCGAGAGGCCGAGATAGGCATGCGTCGGCCGCGCGAAGCAGTAGATGCAGCCGTGCTCGCAGCCGCGATAGGGATTGATCGAGCGGTCGAAGCCGATGTCGGGAGAGTTGTTGCGCGCGATGATGGTGCGGGTGGCGTCGCGCGTCAGGATCGTGCGCAAGGGCGGCAGCTCGTCGTCCTCCGCCGCGGCCGCCACCTCGGCCTCCCAGCCGTCGGTGGTGCGGATGCGCTTCTCGCTGTCGTAGCGGCTGGTCTCGTTCGACAGCGCGCCGCGGCCCTTGTGCGCGGGCTCGGCGATCGGGTCGTCGGGATAGTCGGGCGGAGCGGTCGGCCTCATGACCCGACTCATAGAACAAAAAGGGAACGAGTCAAGCATAGTCGCGCCATAGAAGGCCGCTATAGCTACGCCATCATGCAGTCATTGCCAGCAATCGCGCTCCACCCGGCCGAACCCTCGGACCGGGAATTCCTCTCCAGTCTCTCCGCCCGCCTCTCCGGCGTGCCCGGCCCCGCGTGGCACGACCTCGCCGCCATGGAAGGCTTCCAGGCGCGCTACATGGCGGCGACCTTCGCGGCAGCCGACAAGAATGCACAGACGCTCGTCGCCTGGTCGGGCGACGGACGCCGGCTGGGCTATGTCCACATGCGGCCCGGCAAGGACGGCGTGACCGACGAGCCGTGCGGCTACGTCTCGCTGCTGGCCGTCGACAAGGAGGCGGAAGGATCGGGCGTGGCGACACGGCTCATGACGGCGGCCGAGGAATGGGCACGCGCACGCGGCTACCGGTTTCTCAGCCTCGACGTGTTCGCCGACAATCGCCGCGCCGTCGATTTCTACAAGCGCGGAGGCTTCGGATCCGAGACGCTGCGCATGGTGAAGCCGCTATAGCCACTCGGCGCGGATGGCGCGGACCTGGTCGCGGCCAAGACACTGGTCGATGCGGGCCTGGAGATGGACCTTCATCGCGGACTCCAGCCCGGCATCGCTCCACTGCCCGGGATCGTCGGGATCGCGCGGCTGGCGCGTCTGCACCCGCCAGCGCGCCATGAACATGGTGGTGCGCAACCAGGTGAGCCGGCGCATCGGCATCAGCCAGGGCTCGAGTTCGGCCGCCCGCGCCTCGCCGACCCGCGCGAGATACTGCGCGTAAAAGCCGGCCACCTGCCCCCTGGTCAGGATCTGGCCGACCTCGGGATGCCAGAGCGTCGAGGTCGGCAGGGTGGCGTGGGCGAGATCGATGGCGGGCGAGCCGATGTGCACCTTCTCCAGGTCGACGAACCACGCCGTGCCATCCGACGTCATGATGAAATTGCCGGGATGCGTGTCGGCCAGCGCGATCGTGAGCGGCTGTGGCCGCCCGGCGACGACCGATGCCATGCCGCACATCAGACCGAGTTCCTCGGCGATCTCGGCGCGCGCGGCCTCGTCGGGCACGGCCTTGTCGAGGAAGCGGAGCGCGTTCTGCTCGATCAGCTCAAGCGTCTCGCGGAAGGGATTCTTCTGGCGCGGGATCGGCGAGCTTGCCGGCGGCGGCTTGAGCGAATGCAGGACGGCCAGCGACACGGCCATCGCGCCCAGGTCGCGCGGCAGCGTGGGAACATGACCGACGAGGCGATCCACGATCAGCGCGCCGCCTGGCAGGCCTTCGCGCGGCGGCAGGACATCATGCAGGACCGGCGTGCATTTGCTGGGGGCCAGAAGACGGAACGCCGCCGCCTGAACGTCGAGCCGCGCCGCGGCGCCGGGATCGCCCGCATAGGCGTAGGCCACGCGCGCGATCAGGCCGCCGGGCAGACCGACATGGCCGTGCGCGGTGCCCGTTGCCGGGAGAGGTTCGAGATCTTCAGCCGTGAGATTGGCGAAGCGCGGGCGTTCCCTGAGCGCCGCCAGAAGAGCATCAGCCACTGCCCCTCACCCGCTCCGCGGCGCCTTGCCTTCGTTGAGCCTGGGCATCAGCTCGGCGAAGTTGCAGGGCCTGAAGCGGATGTCGAGCTGTTGACGCAGTATATCGTCCCAGCCGTCCTTGCAGGCGCCGGTCGAGCCCGGCAGGGCGAAGATGTAGGTGGCGTTGGCGACGCCCGCGGTGGCGCGGCTCTGCATGGTCGAGGTGCCGATCTTCTGGAAGGAGATCCAGCGGAAGGTCTCGCCGAAGCCTTCGATCTTCTTCTCGAACAGCGCTTCCAGCGCCTCGGGCGTGACGTCGCGGCCGGTGACCCCGGTGCCGCCCGTCGTGATCACGACTTCGACGTTGGGATCGTCGATCCATGTCTTCACCCGGGCACGGATCAGCGCCACGTCGTCGGTGACGATGGCGCGGCCGGCCAGCACATGGCCGTCGCGCTCGATGCGCTCGACCAGCGTGTCGCCCGACTTGTCGGTTTCAAGCGTGCGGGTGTCGGAAACCGTCAGCACGGCGATGTTGACCGGCTTGAAGGTCTTGGTCTCATCGATGCGATTCATGGCGTCATTCTACCGCCGGCATCTTGCCGAGGCGAGGTCGGCGGCTTAAATCGACGGTATGACCGATTGGAAACATGATGGCGTCCGCGTCATCCCCGCAGGCTCGCTCGACACCAACACCGCCCAGACGCCGGGCATGAACCGCGCCGCGGCCATCAATTTCGCCCGCGTCGGCGCCCAGAAGCTGTGGGCCGGCACGGTCACCATCCACGCCCATGCCAAAACCGGCGCCCATCACCACGGCCATCTCGAGAGCGTGATCTACGTCGTGAAGGGCAAGGCGCGCATGCGCTGGGGCGACCAGCTCCAGTTCATCGCCGAGGCCGGGCCGGGCGACTTCATCTACGTGCCGCCGTATGTTCCTCACCAGGAGATCAACGCCTCGGAGACCGAGCCGCTGGAATGCGTGCTGGTCCGCTCCGACAACGAGGCGGTGGCAATCAACATCGACATCACGCCGGCCGAGAAGGTCGAAGAGGTTTACTGGGTCGATCCGACCCACCCCCATCCGCACAAGCATTAGGGCGCGTTCACACGGACCTCGGCTGAGCGATCCCACAGATTGGGCAGCACCTGATTGGTGTAGCCCGAGACGAAGGGCTTGGCGTCACCGCTCGCCGCATCGAACGTGTGCCGGCGCACGGCGCCGATGTTGCCGCCATAGACGTGGATGCTGATCGAGCCGCAGTCGCTCAAGGCATTCGTCACCTGATGGATGTCGCCGAGTGCCGGCAACAGCGCCTCGACATCGCCCGGCGCCAAGGTCGAACACTCTCCCACCGCCAGCGCCCCCGTCGCCGGATCGCGCGTAAAGCGCTGCGATGTCTCCGAGCCACGCAGCATGCCGACCAGACCCCACATCTGATGATCGTGGACCGGCGTGCAGGCCGACGGCGCCCAGACGAAACTCACCACCGAGAAGCGCTCGAACGGATCGCACCACAGCAGGTTCTGCGCGTAGCCGTGCGGCGGGCACCTGGCCATCGATTCGGGCAGCCAGTCGTCGTGCCGCACGAGTTCGGCCAGCAGCTTGGCGCCCACCTCGATGGTCGCCGCCTCGTCCTTGTCCTGCCATGCGCCCCCGACCAGGGAGGTCATGTCCCCGATGAAGCGGCGCAGGCGGTGAAGGCTCATTCAGCGGCCCCCAGCACAGAAGCGGTGGCGGCGCCGAGCGCCGGCGGGTCGCGCCGCTTGCTGATATCGGTGCCGGAAATTTTTACAGGCATGCCGAACGTCTTCGTCTTCACGCCTGAAGGCAGCTCCATCTCCTCGACCCATCCCATGTGCTGAACCTGGGGGTCGGCCAGGATCTGGCTATAAGTGTTGATGCGACCCTGCGGCACGCCGGCCCTCTCGAAGGCCGTAAGCCAATGGTCGACGCCCTGCCTGGCAAATTCAACCTCGAGCAGATCCTTTAGCGCCACCTGATGCTCCGCGCGCTGCAAGGTCGTCTTGAAGCGCGGGTCCTGGAGCAGGTCTGGCCGAGCCACGACCTGGGTCACGGCTTCCCACAGCTTGTTGTTGCCGGCGGCAATGACGAAGTGGCCGTCACTCGCCTTGAAGGCCTGATAAGGCGCGTTGCGTGGATGCGCGGAGCCGAGTTTCTTCGGATCGCGGCCAGTGCCGAAATATTCGCTGGTCTGCAGCGCCGCCATGCCGAGGCTGCAGCCCAGCATCGAGGCGTCGATGTGTGCGCCCGCCCCACCGCCCGCCACGCGGCGCAGCACCGAGACGATGGAGAAGGCAGCGTAGAGGCCGGTGCCGGTGTCGGAAACGGGCACGCCGCATTTCACCGGCGCGCCTTCGGGCTCACCGGTTACGCTCATGATGCCGCTCATCGCCTGCACGGTGACGTCGAAGCCGCCTTCGGCCGAGCGCGGGCCGCTCTGGCCGAAGGCCGAGATCGAGCAATAGACGAGGCCGGGCTTCTCCTCGGCAAACGACTCGTAGCCCAGGCCGAGGCGATCCATCACGCCCGGCCGGTTGTTCTCCAGCACGACGTCGGCCGACAGGATCAGCTTGCGCGCCGCCGCCTTGTGCGCGGGATTCTTGAGATCGAGCACGACCGAACGCTTGTTGCGGTTGATCGAGGCGAAGTTCTCGCTGTAGCCGTCGTTGATCGGCGGCCACTGGCGCATCATGTCGCCCTCGGGTGGCTCGACCTTGATCACCTCTGCGCCCATGTCGGCCAGCAGCATGCCGCAGTAGGGACCGGCCAGGACCTGGCAGAACTCGACGACCTTTATCCCCGCCAGCGGCAGCATTGTTTTTCCGTCCCCTCAGCGACGCGCATCCTGGCGACGCATCTTTCCCGGCCAATCGAGAATTGGACGATCAGCCGTCAACAATACTGCGTCCTCTGCAAGAGCCGTGGCAATGATGATGCGGTCCATGGGATCACTGTGCAGTTCCTCCAGATCCACCGCTCGCAGGGCAATTTCGGCCGACAGGCCGATCTCGCGTACGCCCAACGACAGGATGCGATTGCGCCAATCACGAACGATTCCCGGCCCTTCGATGCGTCCGCGCTTCAGTGCCCAACCCATTTCATAGAAGACGACCGTTGGGACTGCCAGTTCACCGGCGGCGAGGGCTACGTCGCAACTTTGTCTTGCCACTCTTCCGAGCTTTGGCACCTGCTCGGTCATCCACAGGATTGTGTGCGTATCGAGCAGGAGGGTCATCGAATTGCCCGGTGATGTTTCGCCATTCGCGATCTTCGTCCCAGTCATCAATGATCGGGCCGACGATGTCGCCCACGATCTTGAACGAGCCCTTGGTCGCACCCCAGAGCGTCTTCGGCTTCTCGCGCACGGCGACGATCTGCACCTTCGCCTTGCCGCGCTTGGTGACGGTGATGGATTGCCCGCTCTCGGCGACCTCATCGATCAGGGCAAGGCACTGCGCCTTGAAGGTGGAGGCGTTGATCTTCCTGTCCATGGCCGGACCCGGTTGACAATGTGACCATATGATATGGTCACATTGTCAACGTCGTCAACGCCGGTTGTCCTGGGCGCTGTAGCGCGGCCATTCGTGGGCCGCGATCTGGTCGAGCGACGGCGTCGGCTGGCCGAGGCGGACCTGGTAGAGCCAGTAGTTCGCCAGCACGCGCTGCACGAAGTCGCGCGTCTCGTGGAGCGGGAT
>JBQTJT010000006.1:0-89978 GCA_052386855.1 Reyranella sp. | reverse complement strand
GGGGGGTACGCGGCGGGCGCCTATGGGCTTTCCCCTCAATGGGCCGATTTCGCCCGGCCCCGCCTTAGCGCGGGCGCCGCCTCGTGCGCCGCCGGCTATCGGCCGGTCCAGTGCAAACACCCGCAGGTGCAAAGATCAAGCCGCCCGGCGCGGAGCGATGGCCGGAAAGTCGATATCGGTCTTGGCGACTTCGTCGATGTAGCTCGTCCACGTGTTGAGGGCCTTCTAGAATGTCCAATGGCCGCCATGGCGCTAGAGGATCGAACCTCACGGAAGGTACCGTGTCCAGAAGCGTGCGCTCCATAGCCCAGGACCCCGCGCGCTCATGGGACTCTTGTGTCCGATTTCGACCATCAGTCCGATCCGGAGGCGACCGTCAGGGCAAGGACGATCCGCCGGATGATCGGCGCGGCCAGCAGCACGATCGGGATCATGACAGCCCACGCCACCAGCCAGGAGGTGAGCCAGTGGATCAGGAAGGTGGACCTGTCGAGAAACGGCGTGCTCGCGATGGCGGCGGCAATGGCGGTGGTCATCCCCGACTGAACGACGGCAAAGACGAAATGACCGTAACGCCGGGGTATGCGCTGCATGCTCTGTCCTATCGATGCACCTTGTCAGGCCACGGAAAGCGACTTGATCATGGCAAACACCGTGCCAGGCGAACAGGCGCTTCGACTTCATGCCGCCGAGATCGGCCCCGGCATCGCCTAGCTCTTCCCGGTCCGCAGCCAGAAGCGCACCCGGCCAAGGATGCCGATGGTGATCAGCAGACCGATCGTGACCAGCACCAGACCGCCGATCTGCAGCGTACCCGGGATTTCGCCGACGATCGGAATGCCCACCAGGACGGAGATCGCGGGAACGATGGCGGGAAACAGCACGGCTCGGCTGACGCCCAGCAGCACCACCGCCTGGCTGTAGGCGATCATGGTGATCACGCCCTGAAGGCCGCCCTGCACGAGCCCCTGGAAGGCCAGTGCGCCGAGGGGCAGCGCCATCAGATGCCCCACGCCCGTCCACAGGAGATAGACCGGCGTCGTCACGACCATCGACAATACGGCGACGACCGCGGTGGCGCGCAACGCCGACAGCCGCCAATGGCGCAGCAGAAGGGTGAAGCCGGCCCATAGCAGGCTGGACGCAAAGAACAGCAGATCGCCCAGCCACGCCTGCCCACCCGAGTGGGCCACCGATTGCAGGATCCCGTCCCAGCCGATCAGTCCGATGCCGAGCAGGACAACGGCCGCGCCGCCAAGGTGGGCGCGACCGAGGCGCTCGCGCAGGAAGATCGCGGCGCCGATGGTGCTGACGATGGTCACGGTCGAGGGGGCGATGATGGCGCCATGGGCCAGCGGCGCGAACTGGTAGCCGCCGGTCTGCAGCAGCGCGAACGGCGCACCGCCCAGCACCGTGAGAACAAGGGCGCGTCCGAGGCCGATGCCAGCCAGGGTCGGCAGACCCCAGTACAGCAGCAGGGGCAGCATGATCGCACCGGCGAAGAGATAGCGGGCAAAGATCAGGTCGGCCGCATCGAAGCCGCCGACGATGCCGGCGCGCGCCGCGGCGAACGACAGCGAGGCGCCCAGCGCCATCGTGAACCCCGACAGAATGCCCCAGCGCTGGCGTCGTGCTCGTTCCGCCTCCATCGCCTGCGACATGACAGGGCGGTAGCATACCTGCGACGGCATCCATAGTTTTTTGTAGCGAACGCTCCAGAATCATGCTTTGGTCGCGAAATGGGCCGCCTGAAAGAGTTCGACGAAGCCAAAGCCATCGACGGCGCCGTCGATTGCTTCTGGGCGCGCGGCTACGAGGCGACCTCGGTTCGCGATCTCGCGGAACACATGGGCATCGGCGGCACCAGCCTCTACAACGCCTACGGTGGCAAGCGCGCCTTGTTCGTCAAGGCGCTGGAGCGCTACGCCGACCGCTCGTCGCGCGAGCGCATCGCCCGGCTGGAGGCCGGCGGACGGCCGAAGCAGGCGATCGAGACCTTTCTCGCGGAGATCATCGAGAAATCCCTGAACGATCGCGCGCGCAAGGGCTGCCTGCTGGTCAACTCGGCGCTCGACGTGGCGCCACACGATGCCGAAATCGGCAGGGTGGTCGCCGGCTACCTCGACGAAATCCGTGCTTTCTTCCAGCGCAACATCGAGGCCGGCCGCCGCGCCGGCCAGATGCCGCGCAACCTCGATGCCGTGGCCGCGTCCGCCCACCTGCTGGGTGTTCTGCTCGGGATTCGGGTGCTGGCACGCACCAGGCCCGACCGCACGCTTCTCGAAAGCATCGCCCGCCCGGCGCTCGATCTGCTGGACCCTCCCGTCAGACCGAGAGGCCGGCCATGAGCGGCCAACCCGCGACCGTCGAGCATCTCAACATCGAGGCGCTGTCGGCCCTGCCCGACGACGCCCCGGTGACGATGCTCAACCTGATGCGCTTCCGCAACCGCTCGCTCGACGGCAACGGCAGCGGCTGGGACGCCTATCTTCGCTACAGCGCGCTCGCCATCAAATCGATCAAGGCGCACGGCGGCACCATCACATGGACAGGCATGGCCGAGGCCGTGGCGCTCGGACTGCCCGACGGCAACCGCTGGGACTATGTGGCGCTGGTTCGCTATCCGTCGCGCGCCGCCTTCGTCGCCATGATGACATCGACCGACTACGCCCGGGCCAATGTCGAGCGCGAGAACGGCTGCGCCGCGCACACGATCCTCGCGATCCGCGAGACCTACAACAGGCTCATCAACACCCCGTCCAAGGAGTAGAAAATGTCACTGGCAGACAAACTGGCAGAAGCCCGCGCCGCGAGCGCGGGCCGGATTCCGCCCGAGCGGGCGGCGATCATGCATCGGGCGACGGACGATCTTCGGAAGTCCGGGATACTCGACCGCATCGTGCCGGTCGGCAAACCCGCACCGGCCTTCGAACTGGCCAACCACGACGGCCGCCGGGTTTCGTCGTCCGAGCTGCTCGCCGCCGGACCCATGGTCCTCTCGTTCTTTCGAGGATCCTGGTGACCCTATTGCAGGCATGAGCTGGACGCTCTGCAGACCATCTACGCCGACATCGCGGGCCTTGGCGCCTCGCTGGTCGTGATCTCGCCCGAACTGCCGGAACGCACGGCGGACATGGCGGCCAAACAGAAACTCACCTATCCGATCGTCTGGGACGAGAAGTCGACGGCTGCCGAAGCCTTCGGCCTCGCCTTCACGCTGCCCGACGACCTCAAGGCCGTCTACATGGGCTTCGGCAACGATCTCGCGGTCCGCAACGGCGACCCGTCGTGGCGTCTTCCGGTTCCGGCGCGGTTCGTGATCGACGGTACCGGGATCGTACGCCTGGTGCAGGCCGACCCCGATTACAGATACAGGCCCGAGCCGGAGACGACACTCGAGGCGCTGCGCAAGGTCGCCGCGGATTGAGCAAGACAACCAAAGCCGATCGAGCCATCCCCCGGAACGATTCGATCGGCCTCTGCCGGGAACAGCACGCCGAACTTTACGCGCGCGAGGGCGAGCTGCGTCTGGTCGTCGATCATCCGTCAAACGCGCCTCTGATCGGGTCCCATGCCCGCGCCATCCTGGTGCGGGCGACGGAACTCACCGTTGGCGTGGGCGACGGCACCGCCGCCGTCTATGTCTGCCGGGGCGGCGGCACCTTGCGGATCGCCACCGCGACGGTCGTGAGACAGAGGAACGGCGCCATGGGCCTGACAGACTGGCAAATCGAGCCGGGCTTCGAGCATGCCGTCACTGTGGAAGACGGGAGCACGGTTCACCGTCTCGCGCGAACGCCCGGCTCGCAGCGCTGAAGCATCACTGCTGCGCGTCGAAGAAGGCGTCGGCGCTCTCGACCTCGACCAGCCGGCCTTTGCGGATCTCCAGGAAGCGTGTCGCCGCGGTGCGGGTGAAGTAGCGGTCATGCGAGACGAAGAGGCAGGACACCTCGCCCTGCTCCAGCTCGGCCTCCAGCGCCTCCTGCCCCTCGATGTCGAGATGGTTGGTCGGCTCGTCCAGCAGGTAGATGTTGGGCCGCAGCAGCTTCAGGCGCAGGAACACCAGCCGCGCGCGCTCACCATGGCTCAAGAGGCCGATCGGCTGGCGGACGCGCGCAAAGGCGAAGCCCGCCTGGGCGAGCAGCCGGATCGCCTCCTTTTCGCTGGCGTCTTCCGCGCCGGCGACATAGTCGAGCAACGTCACCGCGAGCGGCAGGTCGCGCATGCTCTGGTCGAAATAGACCAGCCGGCAGGACGGGTTGAAGCGGATCGCGGCCGTGCTGTCGTAATGTTCCAGGGCAGGATCGTAGGCGGCGGCGAGCGCCGACAGCAGCGTCGACTTGCCGGCGCCGTTCACCCCCAGCACCGCCACGCGATCGCCGGCCGCCACCGTCAGCCGATCGATCGCCAGCAGCTTGGCGCCGCCGCCCGGTACCATGACGTCGAGGTTGGCGAGCCTGAGCGCCACCTTGGCATCGATCTCGCCCTCGCTCAGCTCCAGGCGGCGCTCGCGCGTGGTGTAGGTCTGGGTCCGCTCGGACTCAATCTTTGCAATCCGCGACTCGACGGCGTTCTTGCGCTTGTTGAGGTCGGGATTCTTGACCGCCCAGACCTTGTAGCGCGCCGCCGCCCGCTCCAGCCGCTCGATCTCCTTGGCTTCGAGCCGGCTGCGCGCCGCCGCCGTCGCATCGCGGCGCAGCAACTCCTCGCGCGCCAGCGAGAACCGGGTCTTGAAGGCATGGACACCGTCGCTGCGCAGAAACAGCGTGCGCTCGGTCACGCGATCCAAACATTCGCGGTCGTGGCTCACGATCAGCATCGGGATCTTGAATTCGACCGTGAGCCAGCGCTCCAGCGTGTTGATGTTGGCGAGGTCGAGATGGTTGGTCGGCTCGTCCAGGATCAGGAGGTCGGGCTCCTCCAGCCGCGCCGCGCCCGCGATCAGCATCAGCCGCTGCCAGCCGCCCGACAGCGTGCCGAAAACCTGATCGGCGATTTCCGGGGCGACGCCGATCTCGTCCAGCAGCACGTCGATGCGCCAGTCCTCGCCGCCGAGACCGGCGCGCTCGAGTGAGAGGCCCAGCACCTCGCGCACCGTCCGCCCGGCCAGCCCTTCGGGAATATCCTGCGGCAGGGTTCCGACGCGCAGGCCCCTGGAGCGGATGACCTGGCCGCCGTTCAGCTCCAGCTCGCCGGTCAGGCATTTCAGCAAAGTGGATTTGCCGGCGCCGTTCTCGCCGACCAGCGCCGTGCGCGCGTCATCGAGCAGGAACGACACGCCCTCGAAGACGCGCCCTGCCCCGTAGTAGAAACTGGCATTCTCCATGCCCAGCACGGCCTGACGCGGCGCCATGATCGCTCTCGCAAGTCTCCCGTTCAAACAGAGCGGCGGTTTTGAGGGGCGAGGCCGCGCGCGTCAATAGACCGGGCCGGGCATTGTCTTTCGCCGCCCGCCGCGTCAGCCTGCCGATCTGGGTTCCCCGAATCGGATTCCGAGGAGAAGAAACATGGCCATTGTAGAAACCGAACGTCACGGGCAAGTGCTCGTGGTCCGCATGAACCGGCCCGAGCGGCTGAACGCGCTCAGCCACGAGATGAGGACGGAACTCTCCAAGGCCTGGAACGACTTCCGCCACAGCAAGGAGCTGGAAGTCGCCATCTTTACCGGCACCGGTCGCGGCTTCTGCGCCGGCGAGGACATGAAGGAGTCGCTGCAGACGGGCGTGGCCGGCGGACAGCGTCCGGCGATCGAGGATCCGTTCATGTCGGGCAAGCTCGAAAAGCCGGTGATCGCCGCGATCAACGGCTTTGCCATGGGCGGCGGCTTCATGCTGGTCGAGCGCACCGATCTCCGCGTCGCGGTGCGCGAGGCGGTGTTCGAGGTCTCCGAGGCCAAGCGCTGGCTGCTGGGCGGCTACAACCATGGCCATATCGCCAACATGGCCTATCCCATCGCCATGGAAATGGCCCTGGGTTTCCGCTTCACCGCCCAGCGCTTCTACGAAGTGGGCTTCATCAACCGCCTGGTCGAGGCCGACCAGCTCATGCCGACCGCGCTCTCCATGGCCGAGCATCTGCTGACCCTGCCGCCGGCGTCGCGGGTCAACACCGTGCACATGATGCGCCAGATGCGTCCCGCCGCAGGCGCCGACATGGAGCGCCTGGCCGACGCCCTGCACGATCACGGCGCCAAGAGCGATCTCATGGAATCGCGCGCGGCCTTCGCCGAGAAGCGCAAGCCCAACTTCAAGGGCTGGAACGATCCCGAGGACCGCTACAGGCTGCCGACGCTCGATTCGATCAAGTAGCTTTCTCTCCTCCCCTTGCACCGCAAGGGGAGGAGAAAGAGGCGAAGGCTCTGGCTTACGCCATCGGATAGTCGTAGCGGATGAAGCCGACGTGGCGTGCGACCTTGTCGTAGAGGCCGCGGGCGCGAACGTTGTTGGCCTGGGTCAGCCAATAGTATCGCGGGCAGCCACGGGCGCGCGCCGCCGCTGCCACCGCCTCGATCAGGCCGCGCGCTGCGCCCTGGCCGCGCACGGATTCATCGACAAAGAGGTCGGCCAGGTAGCAGACATCGTCGAACCAGATGCTGGCCTGGAACGTGTAGTGCGCGATGCCGATCACGCGGCCATCAAGCCGCGCGGCGAGGCCGTGCAACTCGTCGGCTTCGAGCAGGCGGCTGAAAGTGCGGTCGTAGGCGGCGTCGGGCAGCACCCGCTCGTAGAACGTGTTGTAGCCCACGGCGAGCGGCTGCCAGCCGGCGCGGTCCTGGGGTCGAAGCGGCGAGATCTCGATCATGCCGCCTTGTAGCGCAGTGAGCGGACGCCGCCTACAGCTCGACGAAGGTCTTGAATCCGCCGCACGACATGCGCTTCACGTCGAACGGCATCTTTTTCATGTCCATCGCGATGCGCTTGTCCGCCATCACCTTGGCGTTGATCTTGTCGCGCTGCGCCCGGGACTTGTAGACGATGTAGGAGAACACGATCGCTTCGCCGGGCTTGGGCTTGGCGAGCTTCGGGAAGGGCCGGCCGAACTTGACGTCCAGGTCGTCGCCGACGCACTCGCGGTAGTCGAGCGCGCCATGCTCGCGCCAGACCTTGCCGGCCCGGGTCGAGATGCGCTTGTAGGCGGCCAGGTTCTTCTTCGGCACCAGCAGCACGAAGCCATCGACATAAGACATGCGTTACCTCCTGATACTTAACTTGATAGTTAAGCGATAAGGAAACGCACACGGCGTGTCAATCCGGTTTGAGCACACCTAACGCCAGCAATCGCTTGGCCGCGAACGCCAGGAACGCCTCTATCTTGGGGGCGCGATGGACGCGCCCCTTGGTGACGAGATGGACGGGCAGCGGCGGCAGTTCCCAGGCTTCCAGCAGCCGCACCAGCCGGCCGGCCGCGAGATCCTCGGCCACCTGGTAGGACAGGAGCTGGGCGATGCCGCGTCCATCGCGCGCCGCGCGCAGGCGCGTCTCGACATCGTCGACCCTGAGCCGCCCCGTCATGTGCATCGGTGCGCCGCGTCGCGCCCCGGCGAAGACCCAGTCGATCGTGCCGCGCGAGGTGCCGAGCACGGCCTCGTGTTTGGTGAGTTCATCGGGCGCCCGGGGCGTGCCGCGCCGCTTGAGATAGGCAGGGCTTGCCACCCAGAGCCGGCGCACATGGCCGACCGGCCGCGCCGAGAGCGTCGAATCGGCAAGCGCACCGATGCGCGCCGCCACGTCGATGCCCTCCTCGATCAGGTCGATGTTGCGGTCGTTCAGCAGCAGCTCGACCTCGACCCCGTCGTGGGCATCGAGGAACCGCGAGACGATCGGCGCGATGTGGCGGCGGCCGAACTGCACCGGCGCCGTGATGCGCAGCAGACCGCGCACCGGCGCCTCGCGGGCGCCCGCGGTCGCGGCCTCATAGTCCTGCATCAGGGACCGCGCCTTGTCGTAAAGCGCGCGGCCGGCCTCGGTCGGTGCGAGGCGGCGCGTCGTGCGGTCGACCAGGCGGACGCCGAGACGGTCCTCGAGGGCGGCCAGCGCGCGCGTCACGGCGGGCGGCGAGCGCCGCAGCCTTTTGGCGGCGCGGACCAGACTGCCGTCCTCGACGATGCGCACGAAGATGCCGAGTTCGTCGAGACGATCCATGTGATTATTCCAGATTATGGAATTATGACTTTAGCATTCATGCTCTTTCCGGCGCAATCGCCGGCGCCTACCTTGTGGGGACCACATCGAGGAGGTTCGACCATGCTGACGGGAAGCTGCCTCTGCGGCGGCGTCGCCTACGAGGCCGACGCGTCGCTGGAGCGTATCGTGCACTGCCATTGCCAGACCTGCCGCAAGACCCATGGCACGGCTTTCTCGTCGGTCACCGCGGTGCCGCGCGAAAAGTTTCGCTGGGTGCGCGGCCAGGAGCTGCTCGGCGCCTTCGAATCCTCGCCGGCCAAGTTCCGCCGCTTCTGCACCAAATGCGGCTCGCACCTCATGGCCGAGCGCACTGCCCAGCCCAATGTACTGCTGCGGCTGGGCTGTCTCGACACCAGGGTCGCCGACCGGCCGCAGGTCCATATCTGGCGGTCGGACGCGGCCTCCTGGTACGACCCCAAGCAGCAGTCGCCTGAGAAGCCGGAGGGCTTTTAATGAGTCCGCAGGATCGCCTGGGGGAGTTCCTGCCCTTCCATCGCGACGAGTTGGCGGCGCAGGCGCTGGCGGGCCAGGGCGTCCGCAGCGCCCCCATCCGGCCCTTCATGCCCGACCAGCATCGCGCGTTCTTTGCCGGCCTGCCCTATCTGTTCGTCGCCACGATGGACGAGCAGGGCTGGCCGATCGCCTCGGTGCTTTCAGGACAGCCGGGCTTCATCCAGTCGCCCGATCCGGTGACGCTGCGCATCGAGGGCGTTCACGAGGCCGAGGGTCTTGCTGCGGGTCGCGACATCGGGCTGCTCGGCCTCGATCTCACCAATCGGCGGCGCAATCGTGCCAACGGACAGGTGACGGAAGTCGACGAGGGCGGCCTTGGCGTGCGCATCGGCCAGAGCTTCGGCAATTGCGCCCAGTACATCCAGGCCCGACAGCCGACGGCGGTGGCGCGGACGGCGGCACCGGTCGAGCGCTTCGACGGGCTCGACGATGCGGCGCGGGCCCTGATCGCGGCGGCGGACACGTTCTTTGTTGCGAGCCGCTCCCGGCCCGAGGTCGGAATCAGCGGCGGCCTCGACATGTCGCACCGCGGCGGACGGCCGGGCTTCGTGGGCATCGACGGCAACATGCTCGCCATTCCCGACTTTCGCGGCAACCGCTTCTACAACACCCTGGGCAACCTGCTGGGCGAGCCGCGGGCGGGGCTGCTGTTCATCGACTTCGCCACTGGCGAGCTGCTGCAGCTCCAGGGTCGGGCCGAGATCGACTGGGCTGCCGGCAACTCGGGCCCGGCGGGCGCGGAGCGGCTGTGGCGGGTCAGGGTCGAGCGCGGCTGGCGCCGACGCGGCGCCTTCCCCTTCGCCTGGACCTTCGGCGATTATGCGCCGACGACGCTCCAGACCGGCGTGTGGTGATTCACTTCGCGGCGCGCAGGCGCGAGACCATCGCCTCCAGCGCAAGCACGTAGGAGTCGACGCCGAAGCCCGCGATCACGCCGACTGCGGCCTCCGAGGTGACCGAGCCGTAGCCGCGCTTCTCGATGTTGGTGATGTGGATTTCGAGCGCCGGCGCATTGATCGAGCGCAGGCAATCGCGCAACGCATGGCCAGCATGGAGGAAGCCCGCCGGGTTGAACAGGACACCGTCGATCCCCGCGCGGTCGGCCTTGTAGATCGCCGACACCGCGGCGCCCTCGGTGTTGGTGTAGAGGATCTCGAGCGAGACGCCGAGGTCGCGGGCCTGCCGGCGCAGCAGGTTGTCGAGTTCCTTGGCGGTCGTCGTTCCGTAGAGTTCGGGCTGGCGCCGGCCCAGATATTCCATGTTGGCGCCCTGAATCAGCAGCAGCTTCATCGCGTCCCCAAGTGCCCGGCACGCGGCCCCCACAAGCCCGTGTCGGTTGTTCCGGGGAAGCCTATAACAATTTCCACACGAACTGAAACAACCGGAATGCGGAACTGCCTATCGCGGCAGCGTCGTCGACCCCATCAGCGTCTGGTCGATCGAGCGCGCGCACTGGCGCCCTTCGCGAATCGCCCAGACGACCAGGGACTGGCCGCGGCGCATGTCGCCGGCGGCGAACAACTTGGGCACCGAGGTCTTGTAGTCCACGACGCTGGCCGCGACGTTGCCGCGCGGATCCAAGGCGACGGTTGCCTGCTCGACCATGCCGGGCTTGCGTGGGCCCAGGAATCCCATCGCCAGCAGCACCAGATCGGCTTTCAGCTGAAAGGCGCTGCCCGCGACCTCCTGCATGCCCAGGCGGCCATCGGCGCCCTTGGCCCACTCGACGCGCACGCATTCCAGCGCCTCGACCTTGCCGTTCTTGCCGACAGCCCTCTTCGTCAGGACGGCGAAGTCGCGCTCCGCACCCTCCTCCTGCGAGGACGAGGTGCGCATCTTGAGCGGCCAATCCGGCCAGGTGAGCGACTTGTTCTCGCGCTCCGGCGGTTGCGGCATGACCTCGAGCTGGGTGACCGAGGCGGCGCCCTGGCGGTTCGACGTGCCGATGCAGTCCGAGCCGGTATCGCCGCCGCCGATCACGACGACGTGCTTGCCCTTGGCCGTGAGTGTGCCCTTGGGCGCGGCGCGGGCCTCGTCGTCGCCGGCGACGCGCTTGTTCTGCTGCGTCAGGAAATCCATGGCGTAGTGGATGCCGTCGAGCTCGCGGCCCGGCACTTCCAGGTCGCGCGGCAGTTCGGCGCCGCCGGTCAGCGCGACGGCGTCATAGCCTTCGAGCAGCGACTTGATCGAGAGCGTGGCGCCGACTTCGACGCCGGTGCGGAATTCGACGCCCTCGGCCTCCATCTGGCGCATGCGCCGGTCGATCAGCCGCTTCTCCATCTTGAAGTCGGGAATGCCGTAGCGCAGCAGCCCGCCGATGCGATCGGCCTTCTCGAACAGCGCCACCGAATGGCCGGCGCGCGCAAGCTGCTGGGCGCAAGCCATGCCGGCCGGGCCCGAGCCCACGACGGCGATCCTCTTGCCGGTCTTCTTCGCCGGCACCAGCGGAACGACCCAGCCCTCGTCCCAGCCGCGATCGACGATGGCGCACTCGATCGACTTGATGGTGACCGGGTTGTCGTCGATGTTCAGCGTGCACGAGGCCTCGCAGGGCGCGGGGCAGATGCGGCCGGTGAACTCCGGGAAGTTGTTGGTCGAGTGCAGCATCTCGAGCGCGTCCTGCCAGCGGTCGCGGCGCACGAGGTCGTTCCAGTCGGGGATCAGGTTGTTGACCGGACAGCCGTTGTGACAGAACGGAATGCCGCAATCCATGCAGCGCGCGCCCTGCTTGCCGATCTCGGCCGGCGGCAGCGGCAGCACGAATTCCTTCCAGTTCTTGAGCCGCTTCTCGACCTTCTCGTAGGGCCGGTCCTTGCGCTCGATCTCCATAAACCCTGTCGGCAGACCCATCGACGCTACTCCGCCGCGACGGCCTTGGCCGCCGCCCTTTCCTGTGCCTGCACCAGCGCGCGCTTGTAGTCGCGCGGCATCACCTTGACGAAACACTCGAGCGCCGCGTCCCAGTCTTCCAGCAGCGCGCGCGCGTGCGCACTGCCGGTGTGCAGATGGTGGCGCTCGACCAGGATGCGCAGGCGCTCGGCGTCGAAGCGCAGCACGTCGCCCATGCCGCTGTCCTCGACGTCGTGCGAACGCTGGCGTGGGCGGCCGGGATCGTCAGCCTCGCCGGTCGCCGGGCCGACCTTCTCGAGGTCGACCATCGCCGGATTGCAGAGCGGCGTGAACCGTCCGCGCGGGTCGTAGACATAGGCGATGCCGCCCGACATGCCGGCCGCGAAGTTGCGGCCGGTGTCGCCCAGGACCAGCACGACGCCGCCGGTCATGTATTCGCAACCGTGATCGCCGGTACCTTCCACGACGCAGACCGCGCCCGAGTTGCGCACGGCGAAGCGCTCGCCCGCGACGCCCTCGAAGTAGGCCTCGCCCGCGATGGCGCCGTAGAGGACGGTGTTGCCGACGATGATGTTTTCCAGCGGGTTGCGCTTCGATCGCTTGGGCTGGCGCACCACGACGCGGCCGCCCGACAGGCCCTTGCCGACATAGTCGTTGCCGTCGCCCACCAGCTCGATCGATACGCCGCGTGCCAGGAAGGCGGCAAAACTTTGTCCGGCGGTGCCGGTCAGCTTCACCGAGATGGTGTCGTCGGCCAGGCCGGCATGACCGGTGCGCCGCGCGACCTCGCCCGAGAGCATCGCGCCCACGGTGCGGTTGACGTTGGACACCGGCAATTCGATCCGGATTGGCTGGCCCTTATCGAGAGCCGGCTGGGCCGCCTCGATCAGCCGGTGATCGAGCGCCTTGTCGAGCCCGTGGTCCTGGCGCTCGCTGTTGCAGATCGCGACGCCGGCGCGGGCCGGCATCTGGTACAGCAGCTTGGTGAGATCGACGCCGCCCGCCTTCCAGTGGTCGAGCGCGCGATGCATGTCGAGCCGGTCGACCCGGCCGGTCATCTCCGTGAGCGTGCGGAAGCCCAGCCGCGCCATGATCTCGCGCAGTTCCTCGGCCACGAAGAAGAAGTAGTTGATCACATGCTCGGGCTGGCCGGTGAAGCGCTTGCGCAGGATCGGATCCTGCGTCGCCACGCCGACCGGGCAAGTGTTGAGATGACACTTGCGCATCATGATGCAACCCGCCGCGATCAGCGGGGCCGTTGCAAAGCCGAACTCGTCGGCACCCAGCAGCGCGCCGATGGCGACGTCGCGGCCGGTGCGGAGTCCGCCATCGACCTGAACGGCGATGCGGCCGCGCAGCCCGTTCAGCACCAGGGTCTGCTGCGTCTCGGCGAGGCCGATCTCCCACGGCGAGCCGGCATGCGTGAGCGAGGTCAACGGCGAGGCGCCGGTGCCGCCCTCGAAGCCCGAGATGGTGACGTGATCGGCGCGCGCCTTGCTGACGCCGGCGGCCACGGTGCCGACGCCGACCTCGGACACGAGCTTGACCGAGACGCGGGCCGCCGGATTGACGTTCTTGAGGTCGTGGATGAGCTGCGCCAGATCCTCGATCGAATAGATGTCGTGGTGCGGCGGCGGCGAGATCAGGCCGACGCCGGCCGTCGAGCGCCGCACGCGGGCGATGTTCTCGTCGACCTTGTGGCCCGGCAGCTGGCCGCCCTCGCCGGGCTTGGCGCCCTGCGCCATCTTGATCTGCAGATCGTCGGCATTGACGAGATATTCCGCCGTGACGCCGAAGCGGCCCGACGCCACCTGCTTGATGGCCGAGCGCATCGAATCGCCGTTGGCCAGCGGCTTGAAGCGGTCCGACTCCTCGCCGCCCTCGCCGGTGTTCGACTTGCCGCCGATCCGGTTCATGGCGATGGCGAGCGTGGTGTGGGCCTCGCGGCTGATCGAGCCGAAGCTCATGGCGCCGGTGGCGAAGCGCTTGACGATGTCGGCCGCGGGTTCGACCTCCTCGAGCGGGATCGACTTGTCGGCCCACTTGAAGTCCATCAGGCCGCGGATGGTGAGCAGCCGTTCGCTCTGCTCGTTGATGGTGGCGGCGAAGGCCTTGTACTCGTCGGGCAGGTTGCCGCGCACCGCGTGCTGCAGCTTGGCCACGCTCTCCGGCGTCCAGGCATGATCCTCACCGCGCAGGCGGAAGGCATAGTCGCCGCCGGGATCGAGCATGGTGCGGTAGATCGGGTTGTCGCCATAGGCATCGCGATGGCGACGCACCGTCTCCTCGGCGATCTCGTTCCAGCCCGCGCCCTCGATGGTGGTGGCGGTGCCGGTGAAATACTTCTCGACGAAGCCCGAGTGCAGGCCGACGGCATCGAAGATCTGCGCGCCGCAGTAGGACTGGTAGGTCGAGATGCCCATCTTGGACATGACCTTCAGCAGACCCTTGCCGACCGCCTTGATGAAGTTCTTCTGAACCTCATAGGGTTTCAGCGGCAGGCCGTTCAGCACGCGGAGCTGCTCCAGCGTCTCGAAGGCGAGGTAGGGATTGATCGCCTCGGCGCCATAGCCCGCGAGGCAGCAGAAGTGATGGACCTCGCGTGCCTCGCCGGTCTCGATCACCAGCCCGGTCTGGGTACGCAGCCCACGGCGGATCAGATAGTGATGCACGGCCGCGGTCGCGAGCAGCGCCGGGATCGGCACGCGCTCGGCAGAAACCGCGCGATCCGACAGGACCAGGATGTTGCGGTCGGCCAGCACGCAGTCGGTCGCCTCGGAGCAGATGCGATCCAGCGCCTTCTCGAGGCCGGCGGCGCCCTCGGACGCGGGCCAGGTCGCATCGATGGTGGCGGTACGGAAAGCGCCGTCGAGCAGCTCCTCGATCGAGCGGATCTTCTCCAGCTCGGCGTTGGTGAGCACAGGCTGCGCCACTTCCAGCCGCTTGTGCGTGCCGGCATGACGGCCGAGCAGATTCGGGCGCGGGCCGATCATCGACACCAGCGACATCACCAGCTCCTCGCGGATCGGATCGATCGGCGGGTTGGTGACCTGGGCGAAATTCTGCTTGAAGTAGTTGTAGAGCAGCTTGGGCTTCTTCGAGAGCACGGCAATCGGCGTGTCGGCGCCCATCGAGCCGATCGGATCGTCGGGCTCCTTGCTCATCGGCTCGAGGAAGAAGTTGATGTCTTCCTGGGTGTAGCCGAAGGCCTGCTGGCGATCGAGCAGCGTCGTCGGATCGTTCGACGGCGCCGGCACCGGCGGCTCGGAAAGCTCGCTGAGTTCCTCGAGCTTGTACTGCGTTTCCTTCAGCCATTCCTCGTAGGGCTCGGCCTCGGCCAGGGTCCGCTTCAGCTCCTCGTCCTCGACGATGCGGCCTTCTTCCAGGTCGATCAGCAGCATCTTGCCGGGCTGCAGGCGCCACTTGCGCACGATCTTCTCGTCGGGGATCGGCAGCACGCCCGACTCCGACGACATCACGACGAGATCGTCCTCGGTGATGAGGAAGCGCGCCGGCCGGAGGCCGTTGCGGTCGAGCGTGGCGCCGATCTGGCGGCCGTCGGTAAAGGCGATCGAGGCCGGGCCGTCCCACGGCTCCATCAGGGCCGCGTTGTATTCGTAGAAGGCCTTGCGCTTGGCATCCATCAGCGGATTGCCGGCCCAGGCCTCCGGGATCAGCATCATCATCGCGTGGCTGAGCGAGTAACCGCCGGCGACCAGCAGCTCGAGGGCATTGTCGAGACAGGCGGTATCGGACTGGCCGTGCGGGATGATCGGCCACATCTTGTCGAGGTCGGCACCGATGAGGTCCGACTCCATCGTGCGGCGCCTGGCGTACATCCAGTTGACGTTGCCGCGCACCGTGTTGATCTCGCCGTTGTGGGCGATGAAGCGGTAGGGATGCGCCAGCTTCCACGACGGGAAGGTGTTGGTCGAGAAGCGCTGGTGCACGAGGCAGAGCGCGGACTCGCAGAGCGGGTTGCGCAGGTCGGCGTAGAAGCTCTCGACCTGGGGCGCCAGCAGCAGGCCCTTGTAGACCACGGTACGCGACGAGAAGGACGGCATGTAGAGCTGCGCCAGGCCGGGCAGCTTGTGCTTCTTCTCGAGGTCGGCGAGCGGGTTCTGGGTCTGCTTGCGGATGGCCAGGATCTTGCGCTCGAAGGCGTCCTGGTCGGCGACCTTGGCGCCACGGCCGACGATCGCCATCTTGATCACCGGCATCTTCTCGATGACCGACTTGCCGAGCCCCGTGAGGTCGGTCGGCACGTCGCGCCAGCCGACCAGCTTCTGGCCCTCGACCTTGACGAAATGCTCCAGCCGCTTGACGGCGAATTTCCGCGCCGCCTCGTCCTGCGGCAGGAAGCACATGGCTACCGCATAGTGGCCGGGCTCGGGCAGGTCGACGCCTTCCCGGCGCGCCCAATCGCGCAGCAGGGCGTCCGGGATCTGGATCATGGCCCCGGCGCCGTCGCCCATCAGCGGGTCGGCGCCGACGGCGCCACGGTGGTCGAGATTGACCAGGATTTGCAGGCCCTGGCGGACGATGGCATGGGTCTTCCGGCCCTTGATATCGGCCACGAACCCGACGCCGCACGAGTCGTGCTCGTTGCGCGGGTCGTACAGTCCCTGCTTCTCGGGCAATCCCATCAACTCTGTCCTGCTGGCGCTCGGCGCAGCATCCCCCCGGATGCGTCCGTCCGGGCATTATTAGCCCGGCTGCGGGGCCGGATGAAAGCAATTGTTGCGGCGCAAAAGGCCCTGTAACTTGGTCGCAGTCGTCTTCGAAGGTGTGAAAGAGATGTCGGTCAGGTCCATTCGTCGCATGTCGGCTTTTGCCGCCGCCCTGACGCTGGTTGCCACCCTGGCCGCCTGCTCCGGAAAAGGTGCGAGCGAAGCCTATACCGGGCCGGGTTGGTACCTGGAGAAGCCCTACCTGCTCGTGGTCGCGGGACCGAGGGTCTTCGCCGGACCCATGTCGTACGACAAGTGCGAGGAAGAGCGCGCCAAGATCGGCGGCGACGCGGCCACCCAGATGCTCTGCGTCCAGCATGTCGGCAAGCCCACCAAGCACGGGCTCTACTAGCGAAACGCCGACCGCATCGGGACTGTAACGGAAGCCGGCTAAACCTGCCCTGATTCGGGGGTGATCGGGGCGTGGCCGCAATTTCATTTGAAAACGTGCGCAAGAGTTTTGGCGCCGTCGAAGTCCTGAAAGACGTCTCGCTCGACATCGCCGACGGCGAATTCCTGACCCTGCTGGGCCCTTCGGGCTGCGGCAAGTCCACGCTGCTCCGGATCGTGGCCGGCCTCGAGCACAACGACGCGGGCTCGATCACCATCGGCACGCGTCGGGTCGACGCCCTGCCCGCCCGCGATCGCGACATCGCCATGGTGTTCCAGAGCTATGCGCTCTATCCGCACATGACGGTGGCGGAGAACATCGGCCTGCCGCTCGCGATGCGGCGCATGAATGCCTGGCAGCGCCTGCCCCTGCTGGGTGTGCTCCTGCCCGGCACGCGTGTGGCGCGCAAGAGCATCGCCAAGGATGTTTCCGAGGCTGCCGACGCGCTCGACATCGGCCCGCTGCTGCAGCGCAAGCCGTCGCAGCTCTCGGGGGGCCAGAAGCAGCGCGTGGCGCTGGGCCGCGCCATGGTCCGCCATCCCGCCGCCTTCCTGCTCGACGAGCCGCTCAGCAACCTCGACGCCAAGCTGCGCGTGCAGATGCGGTCCGAGCTCACCGAGCTGCAGCGCCGCCTGGGCGCCACGATGATCTACGTGACGCACGACCAATCCGAGGCGATGACCATGTCGGATCGCGTCGCCGTCATGCTGGCCGGCAAGTTGCAGCAGGTGGCGCCGCCCCGGCAGCTCTACGACGATCCCGAGACGCTCCAGGTCGCCGAATTCGTCGGCAGCCCCAAGATCAACGTCCTGCCGGTGGCGCCCGAAAAGGGCGGCGGCTTTCACGCCGTGCGCCCCGAGGCGATGGAGGTCGTGGCCGCCGACGCCCCGGGTGCGATCGCCGGACGCATCCGCCTGGTCGAGCATCTCGGCTCGGAGAGCCTGGTGCACGTCGAGGTGCCGGGCTTCGACCTGCCGCTGATCGCCCGGCTCGAAGCCATGAGCGCGCGCGATCCCCGGCGCGGCGAGGCGGTCGGGCTGCGGCCCTTGCCCGGCCGTGTGCTCGCGTTCGATCCGTCGGGGAGACGGGTGCGTGGTTGACGGCAATCCCCCCAACAATCCTGGCGGCAATCCTGGCGAGCGCCGTGCCGCCTATGCGCTGATCTCGCCGGCGTGGACGATGTTCGTCGTGCTGCTGGCGGGGCCGTCGCTGGCGGTGGTCGTGCTGTCGCTCACCGACTGGCAACTCGGCGCGCCGACACTGAACTTCATTGGCCTCGGCAACTACGAGCAGCTCTTCGCCGACCGCGTCTTCTGGAAGTCGTTCGGCAACACCTTCGTCTATTGCCTGGTGGTGGTGCCGGGCTCGGTGTTCCTGGGGCTCGGCCTGGCGCTATTGATCGAAGGCGCCACCTTCGGCCGCGCCTTCTACCGCGCCGCCTATTTCCTGCCCGTCACCTCGACCCTGATCGCCATGGCGGTGGTCTGGGAGTTTTTGCTCCATCCCAGCGTCGGGCTGATCAACATCGTGCTCGAGCAGGTCGGCATCACCGGCGGCGACTGGCTGAAGAACCCCAACAAGGCCCTGTTCACCCTGGCCGGCATCGGCATCTGGCAGTCGGCCGGGCTCAACATGGTCCTGTTCATGGCCGGGCTGAAGGCGATCCCGCCCGATCTCTACGAGGCCGCCGAGATCGACGGGGCCTCCTCGGTCTGGGAGCGCTTCCGCTGCGTCACCTGGCCGATGCTGGGGCCGGCGACGCTGTTCGTCACCGTGGTGTCGGGCATCCGCTCGTTCCAGGTCTTCGACACCGTCGAGGTGCTGACCAAGGGCGGACCGAACAAGTCGACCGAGGTGCTGCTCTATACGATGTACACCGAGGCGTTCAATTTCTTCCGCACCGGCTACGGCTCGGCCATCACCGTGGTGTTCCTGGTGGTGGTCCTGGCCCTCACGCTGTTGCAGGTGAAGGCCGGCGAGAAGCGGACGCACTATTCATGACCCGGCGCGGGACTCTCCTGGGGCACGTGCTGCGCCACGTCGTTCTGCTCGCCGGGCTGACGATCGTGCTGGCGCCGTTCGTCTGGATGGTGTCGACGTCGCTGAAGCCGCCCAACGAGATCTTCTCGACCAAGCTCAGCCTGCTGCCGACCAACTGGGCGGCGATCGAGAACTACCGCGACGCCTTCACCAAGGTGCCTCTGCTGCGCTACCTGCTGAACGGCGTGATCGTGACCGGCGGCATCTTCTTCCTGCAGCTTCTCGTGGCGCTGCCCTGCGCCTACGCGCTGGCCAAGCTGCGCTTCAAGGGCCGCGATATCCTGTTCACCATGGTGCTGATCGGCCTGATGATCCCGGCCCAGGCGCCGGCCATTCCACGCTACGTCATGCTCTATCAGGTCGGCCTGCTCGACACCTACGCCGCCCTGATCCTGCCCTTCGTCTTTTCCGCGTTCGGCATCTTCCTGATGCGCCAGTTCTTCAGGACAGTGCCCGACGACCTGATGCATGCCGCCCGTCTCGACGGTCTGGGCGAGTTCGAGATCCTGTGGCGCATCATGCTGCCGCAGGCGATGCCCGCCATGCTGGCCTTCGGCGTGATCTCGATCGTGACCCACTGGAACGATTTCTTCTGGCCGTTGATCGTCATCCAGACCGGAGACCTCGCCACGCCGCCTCTCGGCACGCTGTTCTTCCGCAACGAGGAGGCGGGCAGCGATTTCGGTCCCCTGATGGCCGGCACTGTGGTGATCACCGCGCCGCTGGTCTTGCTCTTCCTGGCCGCGCAACGACGCTTCATCGAGGGAGTTACACTCAGCGGCATCAAGGGCTGAAAGAAAACGGCAACAGAGCCGTGCGTAATGGAGGAACGCTTCAGACAGGGAGACAAGAATGCGCAAGTTCATGGTACTGGCGGCTGCAGCGGCCGCATTCGCCGCGGGGCCCTTCGTCGGGACGGCCGGGGCACAGACCGAGATCGTCGTTCAGTACGCCATCCCCGATCTCTTCAAGGAGGTGCACGAAGAGGTCGCCAAGCAGTTCATGGCGGCGAACCCAACCATCAAGGTCAGGTTCCTGCAGCCGGCAAAGGAATACGAGGACGCCACCCAGCAGGTGTTGCGCAACGCCGTCACCGGCCAGCTGCCCGACGTCACCTATCAGGGACTCAACCGCCAGCGCATCCTGGCCGACCGCAACATCGCCCAGCCGCTCGACGGGCTGATCGCCGCCGAGAAGGATTGGGCCAAAGCGGGCTACGACGGCGCGCTGCTGACCCTCGGTCAGGTCAAGGGCAAGCAGTACGGCATGGGCTTCTCGCTCTCGACGCCGATCATCTACTTCAACGCCGACCTGGTGAAGAAGGCCGGCGGCGACCCCGACAACTTCCCCAAGACCTGGGAAGGCATCTTTGCGCTCGCCAAGAAGATCAACGACCCGGCCAACAAGATCGCCGGCTTCCACTTCGACTGGGACATCACCGGCAACTGGATGTGGCAGGCGCTGGTCTTCTCCAACGGCGGCACCATGCTGACGCCGGACGAGACGAAGGTGGCGTTCGACGGCCCGGCCGGCCAGAAGGCGATCAACACGCTCCGCTTGATGATGACCGACGGCACGATGCGTGACGTGAGCCAGGCCACGGCGCTGCAGGACTTCGTCTCGGGGCGCCTCGGAATCTGGGCGCACTCGACCTCGCGGCTGGGCGGCGTCACCAAGCAGAGCCAGGGCGTGTTCCCGCTCCGCACCGCGACCTTCCCGCTGGGCGCCGGCGCCGACTCGCGCCTGCCGGCCGGCGGCAACGTCGCCATGATGCTGGCCAAGGATCCGGCCAGGCAGAAGGCGGCCTGGGAATACATCAAGTTCGCCACCGGCCCGGTCGGCGCCACCATCATGGTCAAGGGCACCGGATACTTCCCGGCCAACGCGCTGCCCGCCAAGGACGCGGCGATGCTGGGCGACTTCTACGTCCAGAACCCCAACCACCGCGTCGCCATCGGCCAGCTCCCGAGCATGACCGCCTGGTACGCCTTCCCCGGCGAGAACGGCCTGAAGATCACCGACGTGATCAAGGACCATCTGCAGAGCGTCGTGAACGGCAGCGCCAAGCCGGAAGACGCGCTGAAGAAGATGACGACGGATACGCAGGCGCTGCTTCCCAAGTAACGCCTCCCGCCCTTACCCTCTCCCCGCGCCACGGGGAGAGGGCCAAGGAAGACATGCAGAAGTTCATTCACATCACCGACACGCACTTCGTTCCGCCGGGCAACCTGCTCTACGGGCTGAACCCGATCGACCGGCTGGCGCTCTGCGTCGCCGACGTGAACCGCAACCACCCGGACGCGGCCTTCGCGATCCTGACCGGCGACCTCGCGCACAAGGGCGAACTGGAAGCCTATGCGGCGCTGAAGCGCGAACTCGACAAGCTCGTGATCCCCTACCACCTGCTGGTCGGCAATCACGACGACCGCGCCAATTTCCACGCGACATTCCCTGAGGCCAAATTCGACGAGAACGGCTTCGTCCAGTACACGCTGGACATGGGCGAAGGCGTGACGGGCGTCTGCCTCGACACCAACGAACCCGGCAAGCCCTGGGGCACTTTTTGCGAAAAGCGCGCGGCCTGGCTCAAGGCCACGCTCGACAAGCTCGGGACTGCGCCAGTGATCGTCTTCATCCACCATCCGCCGTTCAAGGTGCGGATCCGGCGCATGGACGACATCTCGCTGCTGGAACCGAAGCATCTGATCGCGACGCTCGAGGGGCGGCGCAACATCCGCCACATGTTCTTCGGCCACCTGCACCGGCCGATCGCCGGCGCCTGGCGCGGCATCCCGATCTCGACCTTGCGCGCCACCAGCCACCAGGTCGCCCTCGACTTCGTCATCGAAGGCCGTATTCCCGGCAGTCACGAGCCGCCGGCCTACGGCGTCTGCCTGCTCGAGGAGGACCAGATGATCGTGCACATGCACGACTATCTCGACCGGACACACACCTTCCTGCTTTAGAGTGCTGGCCTGCTGTAGGGGCGGCGGCGGAAATAGGCTAGCATAGGGAGCAAAGCGAGCGATCAGCAGGAGGGTCCGCCATGGACATCCGACACGACGCGTCCGTTCACGAGTTCACAACTACACCGCACGGACCATGGCCCGAGGACTCGCTCGCCCGCGTCCCCTACTGGGTCTACCAGGACCCCGAAAATTACACCCTTGAGCAGCGCCGCATCTTCGAGGGCGCCACCTGGAACTTCGTCTGCCTGGAAACCGACATTCCGGAAAAGGGCGACTACCGCACCAACCAGGTGGGCGGCCTGCCCGTCATCGTCGTCCGCGCCGCCGACGGTTCGATCAACTGTTTCGAGAACCGCTGCGCGCACCGCGGCGCCCTGATCGCCTTCGACGACGGCGGCAACGTCCAGAACAACTTCAAATGCATCTATCACGCCTGGAGCTACGACCTCGCCGGCAACCTGAGAGGCATCGCCTTCGAGCACGGCGTGAACGGCGCCGGCGGCATGCCCAAGGACTTCAAGCGCGAGACCCACAGCCCGCGCAAGCTGCGCACGACGAGCCTGTGCGGCCTGGTGTTCGCAACCCTCTCCGACGACACGCCGCCGATCGAGGAATATCTCGGCACCGAGATCGCCGGCCGCGTGCGTCGCGTGCTGGGCCGCCCGATCCGGATCATGGGCCGCTTCACCCAGCCGCTGCCCAACAACTGGAAGCTCTACGTCGAGAACGTGAAGGACACCTATCACGCGAGCCTGCTGCATCTCTTCTTCGCGACCTTCCGCATCACGCGCCTGACCCAGGCCGGCGGCGTGCTGGTCAGTCCCGACGGCGGCCATCATGCGAGCTACACCATCGGCAGCGAGGACGCGCCCGGCGCCGCCGCCTTCCGCGAGAAGGACCTCCGGTCGGAGCGCGACGACTACAAGCTGGCCGATCCCAGCATGCTCGATCCCGTCGACGAGTTCGGCGACCGCATCCAGCTCCAGATGCTGACGATCTTCCCCAGCACCGTGCTGCAGCAGGTCCACAACTGCCTCGCCGTGCGCCAGGTGGTGCCCAAGGGCACCGGCGGCATGGAACTGCGCTGGACCTACTTCGGCTTCGCCGACGACACCCCGGAAATGAACAAGCGGCGGCTGAAACAGCAGAACCTGGTGGGCCCGGCCGGCCTGGTGTCGATGGAGGACGGCTGCGTCGGTGGCTTCGTGCAGCGCGGCATCGCCGAGGCCGGCGACAAGATCTCCGTCGTCGAGATGGGCGGCGACACCGCCGAAAGCCAGGCGACGCGCGCCACCGAGTCTGCCGTGCGCGGCTTCTGGCAGGCCTATCGCCGCCACATGAATTACTAGGAGGCCGCCGGCATGGATGTCGCGCGACTGGTCGAGCTGAATGCCGCCTACGCGCGCACCATCGACAGCGAGCAGTTCGAGCAGTGGCCCGAGCTGTTCACCGATCCCTGCCTCTACAAAGTGACCACGGCGGAGAATGTCGCCAAGGGCTACGAGGCCGGCATCATCTACGCCGATTCGCGCGCCATGCTGCAGGACCGCGTGTCGGCACTGCGCAAGGCCAACATCTACGAGCAGCAGCGCTACCGCCACATCGTCGGCCTGCCGGTGATCCTCGGCCAGGAGAGCGGCGCAGCTGTCACCGAGACGCCGTTCCTGATCGTGCGCATCATGCGCGACGGGACGATGACGCTGTTCGCCACCGGCTGTTACCGCGACAAGGTCGCGGCCGATGCCGCGGGCACGCTCCAGTTTGCCGAGCGCATCGTCGTGTGCGACGGCGCGCGCTTCGACACGCTGGTCGCCATCCCGCTCTAGGGTTGATGATCCCTCTTGAAGGTCGTAGTATGGGTACCTATATCGGTATGCCCATACGGATGCCTACATGAAAACGACCGTCGATATTTCCGATCCCCTGTTGCGCGAGGCACGCAAGGTTGCCGCGCGGGAGGGCGTTACGCTGCGAACGCTGATCGAGCGCGGCCTGCATCGCGTCGTTGCCGAGACCAAACAAGGCAAGCCCTTCAAGCTGCCTCGCGCCAGTTTCAAGGGGAAGGGTCTTCAGCCCGGGCTCCGCGACGCCGATTGGGAGAAGTTGCGCGACCTCGCCTATGAGGGTCGTGGCACTTGATTGCCGTCGACACCAACATCCTCGTCTATGCCCATCGCGAGGATTCGCCCTTTCACAAGGCTGCGCTTGCACGGGTTACCGAACTGGCGGAAGGGTCGTCGAACTGGGCGATCCCATGGCCTTGCCTGCACGAATTCCTGGCCATCGTCACCCATTCCCGCATCTATGTACCGCCGACGCCGCTGGTGCGGGCGACCGAGCAGGTCGACGCGTGGCTTGGCGCGCCCACGGTGGCGCTGCTGACTGAATCGGCAACGCACTGGGCGACGCTGCGAGCCATGCTTTCGGAAGGTCGAATTTCCGGTCCGCGCGTGCACGATGCGCGTGTCGCCGCGCTCTGCCGCCAGCACGGCGTCCGGCAACTCTGGTCGGCCGATCGCGACTTCAGCCGCTTCGCCGGCTTCTCGGTCGTCAATCCCTTGATCGATTCTTGACCGACCTTCCCGTCGACGAGGCCCTGCCGCGCCTGAAAGAGGCGCTGGCCGTGCGCACTGCCGCCGTGCTGGTCGCCCCTCCGGGCGCCGGCAAGACGACGCGCGTGCCGCTGGCGCTGCTCGATGCGCCGTGGCTGGGCGGCCGCAAGATCGTCATGCAGGAGCCGCGGCGGCTGGCTGCCCGCGCCGCCGCGCGCCGCATGGCCGCGACCCTGGGCGAGGCGGCGGGCGAGACCGTGGGCTATCGCGTGCGCTTCGACAGCAAGGTGGGCCCGCGTACGCGCATCGAAGTCGTGACCGACGGGCTGTTCCTGCGGATGCTGCAGGACGATCCGTCGCTCGACGGCATCGGCTGCGTGATCTTCGACGAACTGCACGAGCGCGGCCTGGACTCCGATCTGTCGTTCGCCCTGGTGCGCGAGGCGCAGACGGCGCTGCGCGAGGACCTGCGCGTCGTGGCCATGTCGGCGACCCTCGATCCCGGGCCGGTCGCCGAACGGCTGGGCGGCGCGGCGGTGATCGAAAGTGCGGGCCGCATGTTCCCGGTCGAGACGCGCCATCTCGACCGCGAGGCGGCGGGCCGGATCGAGGACGCGGTCGCCGCCGCCATTCGCCGGGCACTGGCCGAGGAGAGCGGCAGCGCGCTGGTGTTCCTGCCCGGCGTCGGCGAGATTCGCCGCGTCGAGGAGCGGCTGCAGGGACTGGGGCCCACGATCGACATTGCGCCGCTCTACGGCGATCTCTCGCCCGCCGACCAGGATCGCGCCATCGCGCCCTCACCCGCCGGCCGACGCAAGGTGGTGCTGGCGACTTCGATTGCCGAGACCAGCCTCACCATCGAGGGCGTGCGGATCGTGATCGACTCGGGTCTGATGCGGATGCCGCGCTTCTCGCCGCGCTCGGGCATGACGCGGCTGGAGACGGTGCGCGTCAGCCAGGCCTCGGCCGACCAGCGTCGTGGCCGCGCCGGCCGGCTGGAGCCCGGCGTATGTTACCGCCTCTGGACAGCGGAGGCCGAGCGCGGGCTGCTGCCGTTCACGCCACCGGAGATTCTCGATGCCGATCTTGCGCCCTTGGCGCTGGAGCTTGCCGCCTGGGGCGTCGGCGATGCGGTGAGCCTGCCATGGCTGACACCGCCGCCTCTGGCATCGCTCGCCACCGCGAGGGCGCTGCTGGCCGATCTCGGCGCAGTCGATGATTCCAGCGCGATCACGCCACACGGCCGCGCCATGGCGCGGCTCGGCCTGCATCCGCGCCTCGCCCACCTCGTGCTCAAGGGCCGCGAGTTGGAACAGGGCAAGGTGGCGGCGTTACTGGTCGCCATCCTGGGCGAGCGCGATTTCCTGCGCCTGCCGCCAGGACAGCGCGATGCCGACCTGCGTCACCGCGTCGATATCGCCCTGTCGGGCAAGGCGCCGCGACAGATCCTCGAGGTGGCGCGGCGACTGACACAGGGCAAGGACTCCGACAGTTCCATGACCGGCGCGCTGCTGGCATTGGCCTATCCCGATCGCATCGGCCGCCGTCGCGCCGCCACGGCGGGACGGTATCTGCTATCGGGCGGTCGCGGCGCTGCGTTGCCCGAAGGCGACCCGATGGCCAACGAGGAGTTCCTGGTCGTGGCCGATCTCGACGGCTCGACCCAGGACTCGCGCATCTTCCTCGCCGCCCCCGTCACCGCGGGCGAGATCGAGGAGCTCTACGCCGATCGGATCGTGGCCGAGGAGATCGTGCAGTGGAGCCCGCGCGACGGCGCCGTTTTGTCCCGCCGACGGCGGCGCTTCGGCGCGCTGCTGCTGGAGGACAAACCGCTCCAGAAGCCCGACGCGGACGCCGTGAAGGCCGCCATGGTCGACGGCATCCGCCAGCTCGGCCTAAAAGCCCTGCCGTGGAGCGACGATCTCGCCCGATGGCGGGAGCGCGTGGCGTTCATACGCGCCCACGACGAGAGCTGGCCCGATCTTTCCGACGCAGCGCTGCTCGCCTCCCTCGCAGAATGGCTGGGGCCCTTCCTCGACAACGCCTCGCGCCGCGATCACCTGGCGCGCGTCGATCTCACGGCGGCGCTGAAGGCGCTGGTGCCGTGGGACCGGCAGCGCGACCTCGACCGGCTGGTGCCAACCCATATCGAGGTGCCGAGCGGCTCGCGCGTGGCCATCGACTACACCAAGCCGGCCGAACCCACTTTGTCGGTACGCCTGCAGGAGATGTTTGGCCTCAGCGACACGCCGCGGATCGCCGGCGGCAAGGTGGCGCTCACTGTCCACCTGCTGTCGCCGGCGCGGCGGCCGGTGCAGGTGACGCGCGATCTCGCGAGCTTCTGGGCCACCGGCTACAAATCCGTGAAGGCAGAGCTGAAGGGTCGCTACCCGCGCCACTACTGGCCGGACGACCCCCTGATCGCCGAGCCGACGGCCCGGGTGCGCCACCCGCGGCCGCGCTCCTAATTTTGAGCAATGAAGCGGTCGAGCAGGCGGCGGACCATCGGCATCACGAAATACATGGTGGGTGCAGCGATGACCCACGAGATCATCCACGATTCCATCCAGTTGGTGACCATGCGCTCGTCCCAACCCAGGACACGATAGGTCGCCACACCCGAGACCAGGAAGGTCATGAAAAAGGTCGTGCCGATCGGCAGGGCGAATTTGTAGGCGTGGGCGGGGAGTTTCTTCACGTCGGGCAGGACAATATGGTACGGGCTTAGGTCTCGTCCATCGCCCGCACGGAATCCCGCCCATGTCCCTCGCCCTCCCGTTCCAGACCGCCAAGCAGCTCGCTTCCGCGGTCCGGAAGAAGAAGATCGGCTGCGTCGAGCTTCTCGACCTCTATCTCAAGCGGGTCGAGGCCTATAACCCCGAACTCAACGCCATCATCGCCACCGACATCGAGGGCGCCCGCAAGCAGGCCAAGGCTGCCGACAAGGCGGTCAAGGCCGGCAAAAAGCTGGGGCCGCTGCACGGCGTGCCGATGACCATCAAGGAGTCCTTCGACATCGCGGGTTACCCGACGACGTGGGGCGATCCGGCGTTCAAGGACGCCATCGTCAAGACCGACTCGCTGGTCGTGCAGCGCATGAAGAAGGCCGGCGTGACGCTGTTCGGCAAGACCAACGTCCCGCTGAACCTGGCCGACTGGCAGAGCTACAACGAGGTCTACGGCTCGACCAATAATCCATGGGACCTCGGCCGCACGCCGGGCGGCTCGTCGGGCGGCTCGGGCGCGGCGCTGGCCGCCGGCCTCACCGGCATCGAGGCCGGCAGCGACATCGGCGCCTCGATCCGCAATCCGGCGCACTATTGCGGCGTCTGGGGCCACAAGCCGAGCTGGGGCGTCGTCTCGCCCAAGGGCCATGCGCTGGCCGGTGCCGTGGCCTATGGCGACATCGGTGTCGTGGGCCCGCTGGCGCGCGGCGCGGCAGACCTCGAGATCGCCATGGACGCGATGGCCGGCCCCGATGCGCTCGACGGCCGCGGCTGGTCGCTCAGCCTGCCGCGTTCGAAGAAGACCAAATTGCGCGACTTCAAGGTCGCCGTGCTCCTGACCGATCCCAACGCCGAGGTCGACGATTCGGTGCAGGAGCAGATTTCCAAGCTCGCGTCGTTCCTCGCCAAGAACAAGGCGAAGGTCAGCGACAAGGCGCGGCCGGCGATCGGCACGGTGGAGCTGAACGACGTCTACATCCGCCTGCTGCGCGCGGCGACCTCGGCCCGCATGACGGATGCCGTCTACGAGCAGGCCGTCAAGGACGCGGCCGCCTTGCCGTCCGACGACATGAGCTATTTCGCCCAGATGCAGCGCGGCAATTCGCTGGCGCATCGGGAGTGGCTGCAGCTCAACGAGAAGCGGCACAAGATGCGCTGGGCCTGGGACGAGTTCTTCAAGGACTACGACCTGATGCTGTGCCCGGTGGCCGTGACGGCGGCCTTTCCGCACGACCAGAAGGGCCTGCGCCATCTGCGCACCATCGTGGTCAACAACAAGAAGGTGCCGGTGGTCGACCAGATCTTCTGGGCGGGCTACTCCGGCGTCACCTGGTTGCCAACGACGGCGGCTCCGATCGGGCAGTCCAAGGAAGGGCTACCGATCGGTGTGCAGATCATCGGCCCGCAGTACGGCGACTACGATTGCATCCAGTTCGCCAAGCTGCTGGAGAAGGAATACCGCAGCTTCGAACCGCCGCCGGCCTACAGCTGATCAGGAAGAGTCATGAGCAAGGACATCGATCTCAAGAAGCACATCCGCTCGATCCCGGATTTTCCCAAGCCGGGCATCCTCTTCTACGACATCTCGACCCTGCTGGCGCACGCCAAGGCCTGGCACGCCACCATCGAGCGGATGGCCGACATGCTGCGGCCCTACAAGCCCGACGTGCTGGCCGGCATCGAATCGCGCGGCTTCCTCTTGGCGGCGCCGCTGGCGCTGGCGCTGGGTACCGGCTTCGTGATGATGCGCAAGCAGGGCAAGCTGCCCGGCACGACGATACGCCACACCTATGCGCTGGAGTACGGCACGGATACGATCGAGATCCAGCAGGACGCCATCAAAAAGGGCGCGCGCGTCGTGCTGGTCGACGACCTGCTGGCCACCGGTGGCACCCTGGCCGCGGCAGTGAAACTGCTGGAGCAGGTCGGCGGCGTGGTCCCGGCGGCCGCCTGCGTGATCGAGCTCACCTTCCTCGAAGGCCGCAAGCGGCTGAATGTGCCGGTCGAAACTCTGCTCAAATACGACAGCTAGGCACAGGCTTCCCGCGCCACCGTCAAACCGGCTACGATGGCGGCGGGAGGAATAAATGACGTCAGTTCCAGAGTGCTTTTCCGAAAGCTATGCCGAAGCGCGCCCCAAGTTCTGCGCCGCGGCGGCACAGGCGGGAGGCGCGCTGCGCTCCTGGCTCAATCCCAAGACGCGCGGGCCCAACGGAGAAGCCCTTTATCTCGACACGGCGCGGTTCGGTCCGGCCGATGCCACCAACATGCTGGTGCTGATCGCGGGCACGCATGGCGTCGAAGGACATTGCGGCTCCGGCGCCGAGATCGCCTGGCTGCGGACCGGCGGCGCCGGCCAGCTGCCCAAGGATACCGGCGCGCTGGTGATTCATGCCATCAATCCCTACGGCTTCGCCTGGAGCCGGCGGGTGACCGAGGACAATGTCGACCTCAATCGCAACTTCGTCGACCACGACAAGGCCTATCCAGCCAACGACGGCTACCGCGCCATCGCCGACGCCGTCCTGCCGCATGAATGGAACGAGGCCAGCACCGCAAAGTCCGAGGCCGTGTTCGCCGCCTACGCGCAGAAGCATGGCGCCTTCGGGCTGCAGAGCGCGATCAGCGCCGGCCAGTACAGCCATCCCGACGGCGTCTTCTTCGGCGGCAATGCGCCGACCTGGAGCAACCGCACCGTTCGCGCCATCGCCCGCAAGGAACTCGCGCACGCGCGCCGCGTCGGGATCATCGACTTCCATACCGGCCTCGGCCCGTTCGGCCACGGCGAGCTGATCTGCTCGGTGTCGCCTCAGGCCAAGTCGTTCGCCCGCTCCAAGGCCTGGTACGGCGACGAGATGACCTCGCCGGAGGGCGGCACCTCGACCTCGGCAGTGGTGGTGGGCTGCATGACGGACGCCTTTCCGCAGGAACTGCCCGACGCCGAAGTGACGTCGATCGCGCTGGAATACGGCACCTATTCCGTACCCGAGGTGCTGGGCGCGGTGCGGGCCGACAACTGGCTGCACCAGCGCGGCGACCTGGGCTCGGCGCAGGGTCGCGCGCTGAAGGCCGACATGAAGGAGCGCTTCTTCCCGTCGGGCGACAAATGGCGGGAGATGGTGTGGGCCCGCGCGGACCAGACGATCGGCTGGGCGCTAAAAGGCCTCACCGGGCCATGAGCCGCCGCCGGTGAGCATCGTCGCCCCAAGCGAGGACGCCTCCCGGCTGCGGCTCCGCCGGGCGCTTCAGCACGCGCCCCTGTTCACCGACCTCGACACCAAGAGCCTGATGGCCGTCGAGCATCAGCTCACGCTGCTCGTTCTGCCGGGCGGCGCGCCGCTGTTCCGCCAGGGCGAGGCCGCCGATGCCGTCTATCTGGTGGCAAGCGGCTGCCTGGGCGTGTTCCGACACGAGGATGGCGAGGGTGAGGAGCCGATCCTGATCGCCGAGATCACGCCCGGCAACATCGTGGGCGAGATGTCCCTGCTGTCCGAAAGCGAGCGCACCCGCAGCGTCGCGGCGCTGCGCGACAGCGAGGTCTGGCGCCTGGCGCGGGCCGACTTCGACGCCCTGACGGCGCTGCACCACGAGGTGTTGCCGACGCTCATGCGCTACGTCGCGGCGCGCAACGCCGTCCCGCCCGGCAAGCGCCGGCGGCAACCCAGGACCTTTGCCATCCTGCCATCTGGTCCCGATGTGCCGGCGGCACGGTTCGCGGTGTTGCTGGCCGGCGCGCTGGGCCGGATCGGCAATCAGGTCCAGCTTCTGGGCGCAGAGTCCCTGGGACAGGAGCCGGAGTGGTTCGCGCGCTGCGAGATGGAGTCGTCCTTCGTCCTCTATCGCGCCGATCCGACGCTTACGCCCTGGACCGAACTCTGCCTGCGCCAGGCCGATTGCCTGGTGGTGGTGCGCAGTGCCGATTCCGACCTGCCGACCAAGCTGCCGTTCGAGATCGAGATGGCGCGGGCCGGCGCGGTGTTCCATCGCCGCCGCGAACTGGTGCTGCTGCACGAGGGACATGAGCCCTCGCCCGGCTCGACCGCGCCCCTGCTGGCCGGCGGACTCTACGGCCAGCACCATCACATCCGGCTCGACCTGCATGCCGACATCGACCGGCTGGGCCGGCTGCTCACCGGCCACGCCGTCGGCCTCGTGATGGCGGGCGGCGGCGCGCGGGCTTTTACCCACATCGGCGTCGTCAAGGCGATGCGTGCGTCGGGCGTACCGATCGACCTGATTGGCGGCACCAGCATGGGCGCCATCGTGGCCGCCGGCGTGGCGGCGCGCTGGACCGACGAGGAATTGGTGACCCGGTTCCGACGGTCGTTCGTCGATACCAATCCACTGAGCGACTACACCATCCCCGCGATCTCGCTGTTCGCCGGACGCCGCGTTGCCGCCCTGCTGCGCACCGCGTTCGACGAGATGGACATCGAGGATTTGGCACTCCCCTTCTTCTGCGTCACCGCCAACCTCACGACCTCCAGCGCGGACATCCATACGGTCGGCCGGCTGTGGCGCTGGCTCAGGGCCAGCGTGTCGATCCCCGGCGTCCTGCCGCCCTTCAATCAGGCCGGCGAGGTCCATGTCGATGGCGGCGTGATCGACAATTTCCCGGTGCGCGCGATGCGCCGCATGGGCCGTGGCGTCACCATCGGCGTCGACATCGACACCGGCGGCGCTTTGGCTGCCGGCGCAGACGCCATGGAGCCCTGGTCGGCCTGGCAGTTCTTCCGGCGCCTGCTGTGGAAGCGCGACGAGACGCTGCCGATCCCGTCGATCGTGCGCATCCTTCTGCGCTCGGCCCTGGTTGCCAGCACCGAGCGGGCGCAGGAGGATCGCGCCGTCGCCGACCTGCTGATCGTGCCACCGATGAACCATATCGACCTGCTCGACTGGACGAGCTTCGACTCGGCGGTGGAGGTCGGCTACCGCACCACGATGGAATGCCTCGACAAGGCCCGCGCCTCGCCGACCGGCGCCCGCCTCTTCCTGGCCTGACGCCGCCTGTGCCTTGACAGTTCGGTGACCGAATATTATTTAACCATTTGGTTAACAAAAGGCGATCGAGGCCCATGACCGGACGAGAAAGTAACGCGTCGCGCCGCGAGCCCCGCGACTTCACGCTGACCCGCATCGTGAACGCGCCGCGCGAGCGGGTATTCCGGGCATTCATCGAGCCGGCGCAGATGCACCAATGGTGGGCACCGCGCGGCTATCGGATGCTGTCCTGCGCCCTCGACCTGCACGAAGGCGGCACCTGGCGGATGCGCATTCAATCCGAGGAGACCGGTGAAATCTTGTCGGAGGGCGGTATCTACCGGACGATCCGAGCGCCCGAGTGCTTGTCCTTCACTCACTCCTGGGTCCGCCTCAACGGCACACTCACCCACCCTACCCTGGTGACGGTCGACTTTGCCGACCGTCGCGGCAGGACGGAGATATCGTTCCGCCAGACCGACTTCCCGTCGGCCGCCGCCTGCCTGTCGCACGAGGAAGGCTGGGGCAGCTCGCTCGAGCTGCTCGGCGAGTACATTGAGCGGAGTAAGGCGACATGAACGACATCGCCGTCCTGGCCGACCTCAACCGCAACTACATTCGCTCGGTCGACGAGGCCGATGTGCGCTGGTTCGACACGCACCTGGCCGACGACTTCCACAACACCAATCCCGACGGCACCCTGATCGACCGGACGGCCTTCCTGGCCCAGATCGGCCGCGGCTCGCCCGTCACCGATATCCGCGAGCACGACGTGAAGATCCGGCTGCTCGGCGACTTCGCCATCATTCACGCCCGGACGACCTACAGGAAGCCCGACGGCACGACGGGTGCGGGACGCTACACCGACGACTGGCAGCGGCGACCGGAAGGTTGGCGCTGCGTGTCGGCCCACGTCAGCCGCTTCTAGGACAGAAACTTCAGCCCGTTCACGATCTTGTCAATCGTCTTGCGCGGGCCATGGACGCCGATACCGACGAAATCCAGCGCATCGGCGGGCGCCGCGGCCACGGCGGCGCGGTTGTCGGCATCGTTGGTGGTGACGAACATCGGCTCGATGTAGATGGCAGGCACCAGTTCGCGCGACAGGATGCGCTGGTGCGTGCGCCGGAGCTCCTCGAGCGTGGCGCCGTAGACGAACACCGGCTCGCGGATCAGCGGCGTATAGGTCCGGCCGCCGCCGTCAAGATAAGGTGCGCCCAGGATGTGGGGATGGGCTCCGGCAAGGCCACCAGCCAGGAAGGCCGCGACGTTGGCCGCCTGCCAGCCAGCGAGGTCGCGGCGCAGTACGAGAACGGTCTTGGTGTCGTAGATCATGCTTCCCATATGAGGCATCGTGACCCGCCCGTCTTGAAGGTTTGTGCATGACCAAGCCGGATCAGATCCGTTTCGACGAACCGCACGCCGGGCTGCAGCGCCTGGCGGCTCGGTTTGGCGGCCATGCCTACGACCTGCACCGCCACGAGACCTACGGTGTCGGCCTGACCTTGCGCGGCGTGCAGGCCTTCCACTATCGCGGCACGCGAACGGCGAGCCGGGCCGGACAGGTGATCGTGCTTCATCCCGACGAGGCCCATGACGGCCACGCGGGCGTTGCCGACGGCTTCGCCTACCGCATGCTCTACATCGATCCCGGCGCGATCTCGGCGGCGCTGGGCGATGTGCCGCCGCCCTTCGTGCCCGACGCCGTGGCCCAGGATCCCTCCCTCGCCGCCGTCCTGCACGAAGCTTTCGCCGACTTTCCGCGCAGCCTGGAGCCGTTGGCGGTCGATGCCGTCGTCGGACGGCTGGCAGAAGGCCTGGCCGCGCGTGCCGACTCCGGGCGAGCGATGAAACGCGAGGCGACCGCCATCCGCGCCGTCGGGCGCGTCCGCGATTTCCTCACGGCCGAGGCGTCCCGCACGATTGCCTCGGAAGAATTGGAACGCTTGAGCGGTCTCGACCGTTTCGCGCTCGCCCGGCACTTCCGCGCCGCGTTCGGCACCTCGCCGCATCGTTACCGGGTCGGGCAGCGCCTCGTCAGGGCGCGAACGATGATCGCCGGTGGAATGGCGCTGTCGGAAGCCGCCGCCGCGACGGGCTTTGCCGACCAGAGCCACCTCACCCGGCACTTCTCCGCCCGCTTCGGCCTGACCCCTGGCCGGTGGGCTGCGCTGTCGCGCGCGAGTGCTTAGACGTCGAGCGGGGCCTAGGAATCGAGCCGGTAGCGGCCCTCGGCGTCGAGCGTGTCGGCCGACAGCCAGCCGCGCCGCAAGCCAGCCAGCGTCGATGTCATCATCGGGCGCAGGACCGGGGCGAAGCAGGCGATGCCCATCAGCGCGTCCCGCGCCACCCCGAGCAACGACTGATTCGACTGGAAAAACGGCGTCAGCAGATGGCTGGCCTGGCGATAGAAGCGCGAAGGTGGCCCACGCCGGCGTGCAAACAAGGCCAATGCTGCCGCAAGATCGCTACTGGTGGCCAAGGCCTGCGACAAGGCATGGGCATCGAGCAGCCCGAGATTGGCGCCCTGGCCGAGCTGCGGGCTGGTGCCGTGCGCGGCATCGCCGATGAACAGGACCGGCCCGTCGTTCCAGCGCGGCAGGGCGACGTGCCGGTAGGTTGCACGCGCGAAGTCGCCAGCGTTGGCTGCCTGCTCTATCAGCGCCGCCGCCTCCGGCCAAAGCTCCAGCGCCTCGAACCGCCAGGCCTCAATGTCGATCGGCCGGCCCGGCTCCAGTTCTTCGGCTGGCAGGCTCCAGAACAGGGTGACTTGATTCTGCCCCACCGGCAGCAGTCCCATCATGGTCGTTGTGCCACGCACGCGCTGCTGCAGCATGGCGGGCGCGGTGATGACGTCCCGGCTATCGGCGACCGTCGCCCAGATGCAGCCCCAGGGATAAAGCGGCGCCCGCGCCTGCGGCATGAGCCGCTCGCGCAACCGCGAGTGTGCCCCGTCGGCCGCCACGACGAGATCGAATGGACCGTGCCGGCCTCCCGCCTTGTCCACCACCGTCGCCCGGCCGCCATCACGCTCGATGTCGACGACTTCTGCGTCGGTGATCAGGCGGGCAGTCGATTGCCGCAGCCGGCCATGCAACAGCCCGAATAGCGTGCCGCGGTGGATACCCAACCCATAGGCCGCCGGATGCAGGTCAGCGTAGGCGAGATCGAGGACCGTGTGCTTGAGATGGTTCAGGCCCAGCAGACCATCGACCCGGGCACCCAGCCGCTCCGCCTGCTCATCGAGGCCGAGGCGGCGCAGAACCGCGAGGCCGGTCGGCTGCAGCAGCAGACCGGCTCCCGACGGTTTGGCTTCGGCGAAGCGCTCGAAGACGGCAACGCGGTGGCCGGCATCGGCGAGCAGCGTCGCGGCCGCCTGGCCGGCGACACCACATCCGACAACCCCGACTTCCAGCGTTCCAACAGAACTCAAAGGCCGCCGTTGACCACCAGGCACTGGCCGCTGACGTAATCGCTGTCGGGGCTGCAGAAGAGATAGACAGAGCCCGCCGCCTCTTCCGGCAGGCCGCCACGACCGAGCGGGATCATCTGGTTCATGGCGGCGATGCGGCCGCCCTGGACGCCGATCTTGACCTTGCGGCCCTGCACTTCGATCTCGCCCGACTCGCCCTGCGACAGCGGCTTGGTGAGACGCGTCTGGATGTAGCCGAAGGCCACGGCATTCACCGTGACGTCGTAGCGGCCGAATTCCTTGGCCAGCGTCTTGGTGAGGCCGACGATGCCCGCCTTGCCGGCGGAGTAGTTCGACTGGCCGGCATTGCCGTTGACGCCGGAGGTCGAGGAGATGTTCACGACCTTGCGCACGATGCGCTTGCCAGCCGCCCGCTCTTTCTCGACGGCTTCCTTCAGGTGGATCTGGAAGGCGCGCAGGATGCGGAACGGCGCCGTCAGATGAACGTCGAGGATGGCGTACCACTGCTCGTCGCTCATCTTCTGGATGACGCTGTCCCACGTGTAGCCGGCGTTATTGACCACGACATGGCAATCGCCGAAGGCGTCGACCGCGGTCTTGACGATGCGGTCTCCGAAATCGGGCTTGGCGACATCGCCGTTGCAGGCCACCGCCTTGCCGCCCATCTTCACGATCTCGGCCACGGTCTCCTGGGCCGGCGCATCGTCGATGTCGTTGATCACAACACTGGCACCGTCTCGCACCAGGCGGAGCGCGATCTCCTTGCCGATGCCGCGACCCGAACCGGTGACGATCGCCACCTTGCCATCCATCTGACCCATCTGATTTCTCCTGAAACGTATTTAGGCGGCCGCCACGGTGGCGCTGCCCTGCAGCGTGTCCTGGCCGTTCTGATTGGTGCACTTGACCTCGAGATCGATCAGCTTCTCGCCGTTCTCCTCGCGCTTGCCCGTGACCTTGCCGCTGACGGTGATGACGTCGCCGACCCAGGTGATGGAGGTGAAGCGCGTGCCGAGCTTGCGCACCTTGTTCGACGGCGCGTAGCTGGTCACGAGCCGACCGAGGAAGGCCATCGACAGCATGCCGTGGGCGAACACGTCCTTGAAGCCGAACTTCTTGGCAAAGTCGAGATCGACGTGGATCGGATTGTGGTCGCCCGAGCCGCCGCAATAGAGCGCGAGCTGGTGGCGGCTGACCGGCGGCAGCACCAGCGGCTTCAGCTCGTCGCCGACCTTGACCTGGTCGAACTTGGGAATGGTTGCCATCTCTGCCTCCCTCACTTCTTCGCAGCGTCTGGGTTGCGCACGACGGTCACGCCCTTGCCCTTGGCCACGAGCTTGCCCGTCTGGTCCTTCATCTCCATCTCCTGGACGACGAACCAGAGCGCGCCGCCCTTCTTGTCGTAGATGTCGACCACCTTCTCCTGGCAGGTCACCTTGTCACCGACCACGACCGGCGCGAAATACTCGAAATGCTGCTCGCCGTGCAGGATCAGGCCGATGTCGACGTTGAGCAGCTTCAGCAGCCCACCCTTGTTGGGATCGTCGGCCTGCAGGGCGCGCAGGAAGGTGGGCGGCGCGGTGATGCCGCGATAGCCCGCGGCCTTGGCCGCGGCCTCGTCGCTGTAGATCGCGTCTTCCTCGCCGATGGCCTTGCAGAACAGGCGGATCTTGCCGGCCTCGACGGTGGTCGAGAACGGCTTGAACGTGTGTCCGATAAGTTTCTTGTCGAGCTCCATGGCAGCTCCCTCCCGGGCTGATTCAAAGAAAAAGCCCTCTCCCCGACTACGCCGAGTCGAGAGAGAGGGCCCTGTCGTTCGCAATTACTCGTAGCGGCCGACGATGGCCACGCTGGAGATGTTCTCGCGCGGCGCGCCGCCCAGATTGTGCGTCATGCCGATGCGCGGGTTCTTGAGCTGGCGCGCGCCGGCCTTGCCCTGGATCTGCAGGTACATCTCGTAGAGCATGCGCAGGCCCGAGGCGCCGATCGGATGGCCGAAGCACTTGAGGCCGCCGTCGATCTGGCAGGGGATCTTGCCGTCGGCATCGTAGAAGCCGTCGAGCACGTCCTTCCAGCCCTTGCCGGTCTCGGAGATGTGCAGATCTTCCATGGTGACGAGCTCGGTGACCGAGAAGCAGTCATGGACCTCGAACATCGACACTTCGTCGCGCGGGCTCTTGATGCCGGCCTCTTCATAGGCCTTCTTCGAGGCGATGCGCGTGGTGTGGAAGTAGCTGCCGTCCCACGAATTGTGGCCCGACTCGGAGCCGTTCGAGACCGACAGCTGCAGCGCCTTGACCGAGACGATGTCCTTCTTGCCGAGCGCCTTGGCGATCTCGGGCGTGGTCACGATGGCTGCCGCCGCACCGTCCGACACGCCGCAGCAGTCGAACAGGCCTAAGGGCGAGGCGATCATCGGCGCGTTCAGGATGGTCTCCATCTCGACGGCCTTCTGCAGATGGGCCTTCGGGTTCTTGGCACCGTTCTGGTGGCTCTTCCACGAGACGTGGCCGATCGCCTTCTTGAGGTCCTCGCCGCTCACGCCGTGGGCGGTCATGTAGGCGGTGGCGAGCTGAGCGAAGTTGCCCGGCGCCGTGCCGCTGGCATTCCACAGGGCCTGCAGCGGGCCGCCGCGGCCGCCGGGAAGGCCGCCGTAGCCGGTGTCCTTCAGCTTCTCGACGCCGAGGGCCAGCGCGAAATCGGCGGCGCCGGAGGCCACGGCATAGCAGGCGCCGCGGAAGGCCTCCGTGCCCGAGGCGCACATGTTCTCGACATGCGTCACCGGGATGTTGGGCAGGCGGAGCGTGGTGCTGAGCGGGATGCCCGACTTGCCGACGTGAACCTCGTCGATGGCGGTGGAGAACCACGCCGCCTGGAGCTGGTTCTGGTCGATGCCGGCGTCAGCCAGGCACTCCTTGTAGGCTTCGAGCATCAGCTCCTCGGCGCCGCTGTCCCAGCGTTCGCCGAACTTCGAGCAGCCCATGCCGATGATAGCGACCTTGTCCTTGATGCCCCGAGCCATGGCAGGCCTCCTGTAGTGGGGTTGGAATTCTAGACCTTTGATCGGTGGAAGGCGATTTAGACCGGAGCCGCCTTCCAGAAATAACGCTTGAAGCCGCCGCGCATCGTGTCGTTGTCGCGGATACGGAAGGTCATGCGCATCTTGGCGCCGACCTTGACCTGATCCTTGTCGCTGTCGGTGAAGTCGGCCATGAAGCGGCCGCCCTCGGGGAAGGTGATCATGCCGTAGTAGCCCGGCGGATCGGGCGAATAGACCAGCGAGTCGGCGGTGAACGACATCACGTTGCACTCGAGGCCGGCCATCGCATAGGGATCCTGGCTGTCGATGGCGTGGCAGTTGGGATTGACGCAGACCTGGCTGCGCGGGAACTGCACCGTGCCGCAGACCTTGCACTTGCCGCCGACCAGGCCGTAGATCATGTCGCGCTTGCGCCACAGGACCGAGAGCGCCGTCTTCTTGTCGAACTCCGCGCGCATGCCCTTGTCGATCGGCAGCATGTCGTTGAAGGCGAGGAACTTCATGTAGTTCTTCTCTTCCTTGCGACGCGCCATCCAGCCCGACAGGCCCTTGCGCTTGGCAAGCTTGGCGTTCTCGGCCGTGACCTCGAACACCAGGATGTCGACGCCCTGGCCGAACGCCACGACCATGATCTTGTCGCCAGCCTTGGCGCTCTCGAGCGCGTCAACCAGCATGACCAGCGCATGAGCGGCGCCGGTGTCACCGAGCGAGGCGCCCAGCAGGTCGCGCACCGCGCCCTCGCCGATGCCCGCCATCTTGGCCATCAGCTTGGGCACTGCCGGCATCAGGCTCGGCATGATGAAGTGGGTGATGTCGGCGCCTTTAAGCTTGCAGGCGGCGAGGCCGGCCTTGATCGCCGGCGGCACGATCTTCGAGTAGCCCTCGTCGCGGATCCAGCGCTCTTCCCAGCCATAGTCGAACTCCGACTCCTCGCCGCGGAAGTGATCGACGAAATCCATCGACACCGAATGGTGCCCGACCAGCTTGGCGATCACATTCTCGGTGCCGCACAGCAGCGCCGCGGCGCCATCGCCATAGTTGAGTTCGTTGGCCGAGGCGACGCGCGCCATGCGCTTGTCGGCAGCCGCCACCAGCGACGGCGCGCCGTCCTTGGAGGCGTTGAGGCCGGCGATCAGCGCCGAGGTGCCGGCCTTCAGCGAACCGCCGATGTCGGTGGCCGAGAGGTTCTGCTCGACATTCAGCGCCGTGCCGATGACACCCGCGTTCTGGCGATCCTTGAAGGGATGCGTCGTCGAGGCGAAGTAGATGTTGCGGACGTCTTCGGCCTTGTGGCTGGTGAGGCAGTCGCGCGAGGCCTCGACCGCCATGGTGATCGCATCCTCGTCCCAGTTGGCCATCGAGCGCTCGCCCTTGGCGAGGCCGCGCAGGCCGGGGGCGAACCACTTGTTGGCGTCGTACGCCGCCTGACGGTTGAGGCGCAGGCGCGGCACATAGGCGCCGAAGGCGACGATTCCGACCATTCTTGTCTTTCCTCCGATTGCCCGGCGGGAGCCCGCCGGCTCATGAATGCTTGTTCACTGGCTCTTAGCGCGCCGGCCCGCCCCGTGCGAGCCGGTTTTGGCATACCTGCCCAGAGCGCAGAATTATCTTCCGGTCTGCGGAACTGTGCCGGACTGGGCCGGCATCTCGCGCGACAGGCCGCGATAGCCGGCGTCGGGCGGGAGGTGCAGGTAGCGCTTGCCGTCCCTGGTCTCGACCCAGGGCTGGACGGTGACGATCTTGCGCGCCGCCGCCGCCGCGATGGCCCCGGCGACGGTGCCGCCCTCGGCCAACAGCTCGAGGTTCTTCTGCGTCGCATGGACCAGCGTGCGCTTGCCCGCCGTTGCCTCGTCGATCGCCTCCTGGGCACCGATCCAGACCGAGTCGGTCGACTCCGATCCGTCGTGCAGCGCGACCTGGTCCTCCGGCGCCTCGGCCAGGAAGAACCAGGTGTCGAAGCGCTTCGGCACGAAGGTCGGCGTGATCCAGTGCGCGTAGGGCGTCATGAGATCGGTCGCGAGTTCGAGATCCTCGGCCTCGACGAGATCGAGGATGCTCGCCTCGTCCTTGGCGAGCTTGGCGCGCCACCGATCCTCGATCGGCTTGAGGTCGGCGGCAGCGATCAGCACCCTTTGTCCACGCTTGCGCGCCAGCAGCACGCCGCATTCTTCGAACGCCTCGCGCACGCCGGCGATGCGGAACTTGAGTTCATCGTCGCTGATCGTGTCGGGACCACCAGAGCGGGCGCGCAGGCGCTTATCGCCGTCGGCCTGCTCAAGCTTGCCGCCGGGGAACACGATCGCACCGGAGAAGGAATCGATCTGGTGATGACGCACCACCATGAAGACCTCGAGCGGCGAGGCCTTGTCGCCGCGCCTGGACGGCCGCAGCAGCAGGACGGTGGTGGCGGGACGCGGCGGTGCCGGTTCCTTCTTGGATGTGTCGGTCATTTGTATCCGTTGTCTCCGTGAGGTGCCGAGCTTCCCATACAACCGGCGACAGAGTCATTGGCCGAGTGTATTCTCGGTGCGTGCGTTTCGCACTGAAGGAGGACGCCATGTCCATGACGGCAGACAAATCAGGACCCCAGAGCCTGGCCGACGGCCTCAAGACGCTGCGCGGCAAGTGGGGCTGGATCGTCGCCCTCGGCGTCGTCTTCCTGGTCGCCGGCGTGATCGCGCTGGGCAGCGTCGTCGCCGCCACTGAAACAGCCGTGCTGGTCGTCGGCATCATGATGCTGATGGGCGGCGTCGCCGAGATCATTGCCGCCTTTGGCGTGAAGAGCTGGGGCAAGTTCCTGTTCTGGCTGCTGCTGGGCGTGCTCTACGTCGCCGCCGGCATGATCGCCATCATGAACCCGCTGCTCGCGGCGGCCTACCTAACCCTGATGCTGGGCGTCGCGCTCGCGGTTGGCGGCGTGCTGCGCATCTTCCTCGCCTTCCAAATGAAGAGCGCCGGCGGACCGTGGGCCTGGGTCGCGCTGTCGGGCGTCATCACCTTTGCGCTGGGCTGCATGATTGTTGTCCAGTGGCCGGCCTCGAGCCTGTTCGTGCTCGGCGTCTTCCTCGGCATCGACCTGATCTTCATCGGTGCCGGCTGGATCACCATGGGCCTGGCGCTGAAGAAGCGGGCGTAAACCCGCCGCTAACGCCTCGTCGGGTCTTCGGCAACCTGCACCAGCAGCTTGCCGAAGTTCCTGCCTTTCAGCAGCCCCATGAAGGCCTCGGGCGCATTCTCGATGCCCTGCACAATGTCCTCGCGATACTTGATCTTGCCGGCCTTCACGGCAGCGGGCACTTCCTTCCAGAAATCGGCCATCTGGCCAAAGTGATCGGACACGATGAAGCCCGTCACCGTGGCGCGCTTGACCAGCAGCAGCCGCCAGTCGGGACCGGGGTTCATCTGCATCTCGTTGTATTGCGAGATCAGGCCGCAGAGCGGCACGCGGGCGAAGTCGTTGAGCTGCGGCACGACGGCGGCCTGCACGGCGCCGCCGACATTCTCGAAGTAGACGTCGATACCCTTGGGCGCGGCGGCACGGATCTCCTTGAAGAGGTTGGCGCCGGCGGCGCGGTAGTCAATGCAGGCGTCGAAGCCCAGTTCCTTCACGACGTAGTCGCACTTGTCCTTGCCGCCGGCGATGCCGACCGCGCGGCAGCCGTGCAGCTTGGCGAGCTGGCCCACCACCGAGCCGACGGCGCCTGAGGCCGCCGAAACCACGACGGTCTCGCCCGCCTTGGGCTTGCCGATCTGCATCAGCCCCCACCAGGCGGTCATGCCTGGCATACCGAGTACGGAAAGCGCCAGCGACAATGGTGCCGCGTTGGGGTCGAGCTTCATGCTCATCGCGCCATCGGACACGGCGTAGCTCTGCCAGCCGGCATATTCGGCGACATAGTCGCCTTCCTTGAATCGCGGATTCTTCGATTTTACGACCTGGCCCACCGTGCCGCCGACCATGGCGTCGCCCAGCTTGACGTTGGCGGCGTAGCCCTTGGTCTCCGCCATGCGTCCGCGCATGTAGGGATCGAGCGACATCCAGATGGTGCGCGAGAGATACTCGCCTTCCTTGGGCTCGGGGATCGGATGCTCGACCACGTCGAAATTGGCGTGGGTCGGCTCGCCCTCGGGGCGCGACTTCAGCAGCACGCGGCGGTTGGTGGCCATGGAATCCTCCGGTTGTTTGCGGCACCGTAGCACTGTGAACCGGGGTGCGGAATGATGTGGGCCAGGATGATCGCGCTGGGCGGGCTTCTGCTATGGAGTGGCATCGTGTCCGCTCAATCGCTTTCCGCAAATGACCGAGCCTTGATCGACGCCACCCGCCGCAACGACGTCGAGGCGGCGCGGCGCCTGATCGGCACAGGCGCCAGCGTGAACGCACAGGACGAGAATCGCGACAGCGCCTTCCTGCTGGCCGGTGCCGAGGGACGGCTGGAAATCCTAAAACTCACCCTGCAGGCGGGCGCCGACCTCAAGAGCACCAACCGCTACGGCGGCACCGCCCTGATCCCGGCCTGCCATCACGGCCACCTCGAGACGGTGCGAGAGCTGCTGAAGACCGCGATCGACGTGAACCACGTCAATCGCCTCGGCTGGACCGCGCTGTTGGAGACGGTAATCCTGGGTGACGGCAGCGCGACCTATATCGAGATCGCGCGCCTGCTGGTCGCCCACAAGGCCGACGTCAATATCGCCGATAAGCAAGGGCTCACGCCGCTGGCCCATGCCCGCCAGCGTGGCCATCGCGAGATCGTGGCGATCCTCGAAGCCGCGGGCCGCCGCTGAATGACCAAGCCTCGCACTTATGTCTGTCTTCCCGGCGCCTGGATGGGCGCCTGGACTTGGAAATTCGTCGTCGAGCGACTCGCCGCTGAAGGACACGACGTCCGCGCGCTGCCCTTTCGAGGCGTCGGCGAACGCGCCTCGGAACTGTCGCCCGAGATCGACAACGACATGCTGCTGGCCGACACGATCGACTATCTCGAGACGGAAGACCTGCGCGACATCGTGCTGGTCGGCCACAGTTTCGGCAGCCTGATCGCCAGCCTCACGACGGATCGCGTCCCCGAGCGAATCGGCCATCTGGCGATCATCGACGGTGGCATCGCGCAGGACGGCCAGTCGATCTTCGGCCGCATTCCGGCGGAGATCGTGGCCAAGCGGAAGAAGCTGGTGAAGATCGTCGACGGCACCGAGGTTCTGCCTTTCGCGCCGGTCGGCAGCCTGATCATCGACGACCCCGAACTCGCCGCCTGGACGCATCGCCAGCTCACGCCGCATCCGCTCGCCTGCTACACCAAGCCGATCCGCCTGTTCCACGCCGCCGGCAACGGTCGGCCGATGACCTACATCGCCTGCACCAAGCCCCGCTATCCCGTGTCGGCGGGCATGCACGAGAAGGTCCAGGCGATGCCGCACATCCGCTACAGGCCGATCGAGGCCGGCCACAACTGCATCCTCTCCGCGCCCGACCTCGTGGCGCACGAACTGCTGGAGATCCCGCGATGAGCGGACAGATGATGATCCTGGTCGCGGGCCCCTATCGCTCCGGCACCAGCGACGATCCGGTCCTGATTCAGCGCAACGTCGATGCCATGGAGGACATGGCGCTCGCCGTCTTCCGGCGCGGCCATCTGCCGGTCCTCGGCGAATGGTTCGCCCTGCCGCTGCTGAAACAAGCCGGCTCGAAGAAGATCGGCGATGCGGTACTCGACGAGATCTTCCATCCCATCGCCGGCGAACTTATCGGCAAGTGCGACGCCGTACTGCGCATCGGCGGGCCGTCGACCGGCGCCGACGACGTGGTGGCAATGGGTGAACGTCTCGGAAAGCGTATCTTCCGCGACCTGTCGGAAATTGCGGAGCGCCACCGATGAGCTGGCGCAGCAACCCCCTGGTCATCTCCGTCAATGCGCTCGGCATCACTCAGATCACCGCCTGGGGCACGAGCTACTATTGCCTGGGCGTGCTGGCGAAGCCGATCGCGTCCGAGACCGGCTGGAGCATCAGCACGATTTTCCTGGGCTTCAGCGTCGCGCTGGTGACGATGGGGGTGATCTCGACCTGGGTCGGGCGGCTGATCGACCGGATCGGCGCCCGCTCCGTGATGTCGATCGGCACCGTCATCGTCTCGGCGGGCCTGCTCGGCCTGTCGCAGGTCCACGACGTCGCCGCCTATATGGTGGCGTGGCTGGTGATCGGCGTGGGCATGCGCTGCTGCCTCTACGACGCGGCGTTCGCCGCCCTGGTGCAGGCCGTGCCGAGCCGCGGCCGTGCCGCCATCTCCTACCTCACCCTCTATGGCGCCTACGCCTCGACGGTCTTCTGGGTGATCGGCCACTATCTGAACGAGGCCTATGGCTGGCGGGGGACGCTGCTGGTCTTCGCCGCCATCAACCTCGTCGTCTGCCTGCCACTGAACTGGCTCGGCCTTTCGCGGCGCGAGTCGGCGACGGAAACCGCAGCGACAAAGGGGCCCGAGCGCGCGCAGGACGGCCCGGCGCTGGAGGGGCGGCGGCGCACGGTCGGCATCGCCCTGTTCGCCCTCATCATGTCGCTCAACGGGTTCGTGTTCGGCGTCGTGTCGCTGCAGCTCGTGCCGCTGCTCGAGGCGGCGGGCCTGGCCGGCGCCGCGGCGGTGTGGGTCGCCTCGCTCAAGGGCCATGGCCAGTTCGGCGGCCGCCTGGTCGAGATCTTCTTCGGAAAGAACCTCAAGGCCATGACGGTGGCCCGTATCGCGATCGGCGTCCTGCCGCCCGCGTTGCTGCTGCTCATGCTGGCGCGCGGCGAGTTCTGGCTGCTCGTCACCTTCACCCTGCTGCTTGGAGCCTCGCAAGGCGTGGTCACGATCGTCCGCGGCGCCGTGCCGCTAGCGCTGTTCGGCACCCAGGGCTATGGCGCGGTGCTGGGACTGATCGCGACACCGATTCTGCTGGTCAACGCCTTCTCGCCAGCGCTGTTCGCGCTGATCGTCGATCTGGTCGGCTGGCAGAATGCGCTGTACGCGTTGCTCGCCAGCTCGATCCTGACCTGGCTCGCCATCGAACTGATGTCGCGCTGGTACGAAGGCGCGCGGACGGGAACGACCGCGCCTTAGAACGCTTCCTTATAAGGTCGAATATCGAGTTCGTGCGTCCAGGCGCTGCGCGGCTGGCGATGGATATGCCAGTAGTTCTCGACGATCGCCTCGATGCCCAGCAGCCCGTCGGCACCGGCCTTCTCCTTGCGATCAGGCATGCGCGACAGCAGCCGCTCGCCCTCGATGCCGCCGTCGATGATGACATGCGCGATATGGAGGCCCTGCGGCCCGAACTCGCGGGCCATCGATTGGACCAGGAGCCTCAGCCCACCCTTGGTGGCGTTGAAGGCGGCGAAGCGCGGGCGGCCGCGCAGCGAGCCCGAGGCGCCGGTGAAGATCACCGTGCCGCGGCCGAGCGGCGCCAGCCGCCGCGCAGCCTCGCGGGCGAACAGAAAGCCGGCGAAGCAGCCGACGCGCCAGGAGTCCTCGAAATGCTGGGCCGTCATCTCGCGAAAATCGACGGCCTGGTTGTTACCCATGTTGAACACCAGCAGGTCGGCCGGCGATCCCTCGGCATCGTCGGCCATCGCGCGATCGAAAAGCGCAATGACGTCCGCTTCCCTGGTACCATCGGTCACGATAGCCGTGGCCGAGCCACCTGAGGCACGAATGGTCTCGGCGACATTCTCGATCTTGGCTGCCGTGCGTCCGGCGACCAGCACGTGATATCCCTCTTTCGCAAAGCGGCGGCTGAGACCCGCGCCCACGCCGCGTTCCGCTCCGACACCCAGGACCACGGCTTTCGGCTTCTTGGCCATTTCGACACTCCTTGAAACGAGTACGAAGAGAACTTGCGGTGCGCATGGGCTCTTCGCTACGGTCCCGCCGCATGAAATTAGCTCCCTACCCCATGATCGAACTCGATCTGAGCGCGCCGCTCGATCGTCATCGCGCCACCGTGAAACCGGACTGGATCGACTGGAACGGCCACATGAACGTGGGCTACTACGTCGTGGCCTTCGACCAGGCGACCGACACGCTCTGCCAGCAGTTCGCCTGCGGTTTCGAGTACACGCGCGACAAGATCGGCATGACGTTCGTTCTGGAGGCGCACGTCACCTACGACCGCGAGGTCAAGGAAGGCGATGCACTCCGGATCACCACCCAGATCCTCGACCACGACGCCAAGCGCATCCATTACATCCACGCCATGCATCACGCCGACGAGGGATACCTCGCCGCCACCAACGAACTCATGCTGATGAACATCGACTACGCGAGCCGCCGCTCCGCCCCCTGGCCTGACTTCGCCATGGAACGCATCGAGCGGCTGGCGGCGGCACACGCCACCCTGCCCAAGCCGAAACAGGCTGGCCGACTCATCGGCATCAAGAAGAAGTAGCGTCCATGCTCGAATCACTGCCCTACGAATTGCCGGAGCTCGTCACCTCGGCGCCGCTCGACACGCATCGCTCGACCGTGCTGCCGGAATGGGTCGACTGGAACGGCCACATGAACGTGGCCTTCTATGTCACGGCCTTCGACCAGGCCTCGGGCGCCTTCATGCGCAACATGGGATTGGGTCGGCGCTACGTCGACGGCAAGCTCGGCATGACGTTCGTGCTCGAAACCCACGTCACCTACGATCGCGAGATGAAGGAAGGCGCGCCCATGCGCTTTGCCACCCAGCTTCTCGAACGCGACGCCAAGAAGGTCCATCTCTTCCACGAGATGTTCCACGCCGAGCAGGGCTACCTGGCGGCGACCAACGAAACCATCGTAATGAACATCGACTACGCCTCGCGTCGCTCCGCGCCCTGGCCGGTGCCGGTCGCCGGGCGCCTGGAGTCGCTGTGGGCAACCCACCACCTGTTGCCCAAGCCGGCCAAGGCCGGCCGGGTCATGGGTCTTTCGAAGAAGACGTCGTAGCGAGCGCCGCCAGCGCCTCGCCGCTCAAGCGATAGGGCAGCCAATTGCGGATCCATTTGAAGCCGATGCGCTCGTAGAAGCCGCGCGCCGGATTCCAGTCGAGCACGTTGAGATCGATGCGCTTGAAACCTTTGGCGGCACATTCACGGGCCAGCGTCACCATCAGCGCGCGGGCGACGCCGCCTCGGCGTTCCTCGGGTACGACCCAGATGTCCTCGATGAAGATGCCGCGGGCCGCAGTCCATACCGAGTAGTTGAAAGTGTAGATCGCGAAGCCGACCGGCACGCCGCCGCGCTCGGCGATCAGGGCCGCGAACTTCGGATCGGTACCGAACCCGTCGCGGGCCAGCGTCTGGGGCGTCGAGGTGACGGCGTCGGGCTCGTCCTCATAGGTCGCGAGGTCGATCGAGAAGCGATGAAGAAGATCGACGTCGTCGACGGTGGCGGGACGGACGGCGACCAATGCTTGGTTAGCCGGCACGGGAACCTCCATTCAGCGACAGGCGGGCGGCGGCCAGGGCCTCGCCGATGACCTCGGCGTCGCCCACATGGTTGGCGAGCAGCAGGATCAGCCCGGCGTCGAAGGCGCGGCACTGGTCGTCATTCAAGTCGCGATGCGCGTCGATGATGGCGTTGTAGACCTCGTCGGGCCGCTTAAGATTGAGCGTGCGCCGGAGCGCTCCTGTTGCCGCGTCCGCCATCGCCTTCTCCCTCAACCGTGGCCCGTCGCGCGCCGCAGCGCCGCCGCCAGTTCCCTGGCGTCGGGCCGGCGCCAGCGCGCCGCGACATAGCGATCCGGGCGAATCAGGTAAGCCGTGCCGGCGCGGCCGTCGTAGCGCTGCCGCACCAGCCCGTCGCGGTCCTGCAGTGCGATCCAGCCTGAGGGCGCCGCGCCCTCGCGCGCCACCATCACACCTGCCATTCCCGCCGGCAGATCGGGCAGATCGACGGCGCGGGCAGCAAAGGAGAGCAGCGTGAAACCGGGCCCGACATGATCGACCAAGAAGCCGCCGCGGCCATTGACGACGGGCGCGTCGACCATCGCCGTCCCGGGCGCCGGACCCCGCAGCCAATCGGAGTCGCCCTCCGGCGTATCGATGGATGAGCCCGGCTGGATTGTCGGCACCGAGAGCCGGCCGCTGTTGACCAGCGACCGGGCGAACGGAAACTCTCGCGCCAGCGCCAGCGTGGCATCGCGGAAGGCACGCGAGGCCGGGAACTTGGGCGTGATGAAATCGGTGCTGCGTGTCGAGTTCAGGATGTTCTCCTGCGCCGCGGCGCGGCGTTCGCTGCAGTAGCTTTCCAGCAGCGAGGCCGGCGACGTGCCGCCGAGCACGCGCGCCAACTTCCAGGCGAGGTTGTCGACATCGGCCACCGCCGCATTGCCGCCGCGCGCCCCGAACGGCGAGACGACGTGGGCGGCATCGCCGGCGAAGATCACGCGGCCCTGCACGAAGCGCTCCATCATGCGGCAGGTGAAGGTGTAGACGCTGCTCCACTCATGCTCCCAGGTCGCATCGGGGCCGAACATCTGGCGCAGGCGGCGATCGACATTCTCGGGCTTCTTCTCCTCTTCCGGATCGGCATCGCGGCCGAGCTGGAAGTCGACACGCAGCACATTGTCGGCCTGGCGATGCAGCAGCACGGAATTAGTCGGGTGAAACGACGGATAGAACCAGAAGCGCCGTTCCTTCGGCAGGTCGCTGGTGAAGCGGATATCGGCGATCAGGAACTGGTCGTGGAAGACCTCGCCGGCAAACGGCAGGTCGAGCAGGTGCCGCACGGCGCTCCGCACGCCATCGCAGGCGACCAACCAATCGGCTTCGAGCGTATAGCGCCCGTCCGGCGTCTCGACATCGAGCGAGACGCCCCCGGAGCTGGATCGGACGCCCACGACTTTGTTGCGGAAGCGCAGGTCGATCAGCTTCTCGGCGAGGCAGCGGTCGAACAGGTATTCCTCGACATAGTATTGCTGCAGATTCACGAAGGCCGGGAATTTGTGACCGGGCTCGGGCGCCAAATTGAAGTGGTAGATCGGCGTGTCGTGGAGATAGACCTCGCCCTGCTCCCAGGTGATGCCCTTGTCGACCATGCGCTGGGCGATGCCGAAGCGGTCCCAGGTCTCGAGACTATGCTGGGCCTGGCAGATCGACCGGCTGCCGTTGCTGACCGTGTCGTCCTCGTCGAGCAGCACCGAGGACACGCCGCGCACCGCGAGCGCCAGCGCCAATGTCGGGCCGGCAAGCCCTGCGCCCACGATCACGACCGGCCGGCGCCTGCTCTTGCCGTCGAGTTCAATTGGCCGACGATAGGGATAAGGGCGGTATTCGTACGAACTCATCATCTTCCAGACCGGAAGAGCATGATCAGTCCGCCTTTTCCAGCGCCGCCCACATCTCGATGTCGCGCTCGGCAGTCCAGATGCGCGGATGGTCGAGGCCCTTCGCCTCGTCGTAGGCGCGGCTCACGTCGAACGGCATGCAGTGCTCGAAGATCACCCAGTTTCCGTAGCGCGGCTGCAGCGCCGCCATGGCCTTGTCATAGGCATCTTTCAGCGAATCCCCGGCCTCCGCACTGGCCGACACAGCCTTGTAGAGATCGGCCAAAAACCCCTGCGTGCCGGCGATGCCATCTTCCACGGCGCCCTCGCCGATCAGCGCATCGCCGCGCCCCGGCACCAGCGCCTCGGCCTTGAGATCGCGCAGCTTCTGCAGCGTCTCGGGCCAGTCCTTGTAGTGGGCATCCCCGCAATAGGGCGTGGCGCCGTACTCGACGAGGTCGCCGCTGAACAGGGTGCGCTCCTCGGGCAACCAGACGATCGTGTCGCCCTTCGTATGGCCGCGCCCGGCATGGATGATGTCGACCTGCAGCTTGCCCAGCCACAGCGTCATGCGGTCGTTGAAGGTGATGGTGGGCCAGGTCAGACCGGGAATGGTCTCGGCGGCCTGGAACAGGCGCGGGAAGCGCTGGAGTTCGGACTTGTAGTCCTGGGCACCGCGCTCGACGATCATCTCGCGCGTCGCCTCGCTGCAGATGATGTGTTCGGGACTATAGCCGCTGGCCCCCAGCACGCGGACCGCATGGTAGTGCGACAGCACCACATACTTGATCGGCTTGTCGGTGACGGTGCGGATGCGCTCGATCACCTGCTCGGCCATCTTCGGCGTCGCCTGGGCATCGATCACCATGACCGCGTCGTCGCCGACCACGATCCCGGTGTTGGGATCGCCCTCGGCCGTGAAGGCGTAGGCGTGCTCGGACAGGCGGCTGAAGGTGATCTTCTTGTCCACCATGTCCGCTTGCGAGGCGAAGGCCCTGGCCATTGGTGTGTCTCCTTGCGCTTTCGATGGTTGCAAGGAACCTATGCAGCGCGCGCGGCTCAAGTCAAAGCGCGACGCTCCGGACTATTCACAGGGCGGGATGTCAGTCCGATCCGTACTTGTGATAACGACTCCGGTCGCCCGAGCGGACCGCGACCTCGAAGGCGTCGTTGTCGCGTTCCATGCGCAGCCTGATCGTCGTGCCGGCGGGGCCGCTTTCCCACAGCTTGCGATAGAAGTCGGCGACATCGTCCAGCACCTCGTCGTTCAGGGCATGGAGAACGTCGCCGCGCTGCAGGCCGGCGCGATCGGCCGGGCCGCCGTCGGAAATGCCGCCGATCACCAGCTGGCCCATGTGCTCGACGGTATAGACGCCGAGCCAGGGCCGGGGCGGCGTCGACAGCCGGCCCTTGGTGGCCAGTTCGGAGAAGATCGGTTTTAGCCGGTTGATCGGCACGTACATGTTGCCGGGGAAGGCCGGCGCGCCCGGCCCCAGCGCTTCCTGCACCAGCAGCGAGCCGACACCCAGCAGCGCGCCATCCGGGCCGACCAGCGCCGAGCCGCCCCACAGTGGATAGGCGGGAACGGTGAAGATGGCGTTGTCGAGCAGGTATTCCCAGTAGCCCGCGAACTCGCGACGGCTGGCGACCTTGACCTTGAGCGTCGCCTTCTCGCCGCCATAGCCCACGACGACGGCCTCGCTGCGCAGCGACAGCGTGTCGGAATCGCCGAAGCACATCGGCTTGATGGCCAGCGGCGCATCGGCGCGCACGAGCCCGAAGCCGCTTTCATAGTCGTAGCCCACGATGTGAGCGGGCCACTCGCTGCCTTCGATGTCGGTGATGGTGACGGTGTCGGCTTCCATGATCAGGTAGCCGATGGTGACGATCAGGCCCTCGTCGTCGATCACGATGCCGTGGCCCTCGCGTTCGGAGCCCAGAGTCTGGGCCGAGCGGCGGTTCTCCGGAATGGTGGTTTTCAACCCGACCACGGCCGGCAGCACCTCGGCGATGGCTGACGGCACGTTCGACGACTGGCCCGGGATCCGCGCCTCGACGCCTTCCTGGCCGGCCGGCCAGTGTCCCGTACCGTTGGCGGAGCCGTTCAACCCTCGGGCCATACCTACACCCCTAAATTTGCCGTGGGCGCGTCCACAGTCTGGAAGATAGGCGTCCGCCGCGCCGATTGCTATATGACGGTGCATGGCGCCCCCCGCCGACCCGTTCGAAATCACCGACGAACCCGCTCCGGCCACGCCCGAGCCGGCGCGGCGCGCCGTTGCGTCCACAACCCATCTCGACGGGCTGAACGAGGAGCAGCGGGTCGCCGTGACCCACCAGGGCGGGCCGCTGCTGGTGCTGGCCGGCGCCGGCACGGGCAAAACGCGTGTGCTGACCTCGCGCATCGCCCACCTGCTGATCACCGGACGGGCCCGGACCTCGCAGATCCTCTCCGTCACCTCTACCACCACGGCGGCGCGCGAAATGCTCGACCGCGTGGCGAGCCTGATCGGCGGCGCCGCCGACGGCATGTGGCTGGGCACCTTCCACGCCATCGGCGTGCGCGTGCTGCGCCGCCATGCCGAGCTGGTCGGCCTGAAGAGCAACTTCACCATCCTCGACACCGATGACCAGACGCGACTGATCAAGCAACTCCTGCAGGCCGAGGGCATCGACGACAAGAAATGGCCGGCGCGGGTGCTGAGCGGCATCATCCAGCGCTGGAAAGACCGCGCGCTGCCCCCCGACAAGGTGTCGGGCGAGGATGCCGGCGAATTCGCCGGCGGCAAGGCGGCCGACATCTACCGCCAGTACCAGGAGCGCCTGGCCGAGGTGAACGCTGTCGACTTCGGCGACCTCGTCATGCATTGCGTGACCCTGTGGCAGAAGCATCCCGATATCCTGGCGATCTATCACCGCCGCTTCCGCCACATCCTGGTCGACGAATACCAGGACACCAACGTGGCGCAGTACCTCTGGCTCCGTCTGCTGGCGCAGGGCACCGAGGACGTTTGCTGCGTCGGCGACGATGACCAGTCGATCTACGGCTGGCGCGGCGCCGAGGTCGGCAACATCCTGCGTTTCGAGAAGGATTTCCCCGGCGCCACCATCGTGCGGCTGGAGCGCAACTACCGTTCGACGCCGCACATCCTGGCCGCCGCCTCGCATCTCATCTCGCACAACGAGGGCCGCCTCGGGAAGACGCTGTGGACCGAGATGAAGGAAGGCGAGCGAATCGCGGTGCGCGGCGTGTGGGACGGCGAGGAGGAAGCGCGCGGCATCGGCGAGGAGATCGAGGCGCTGCAGCGCGACAAGCACAAGCTGGCGCAGATCGCCATCCTGGTGCGCGCCGGCTTCCAGACCCGCGAGTTCGAGGAACGCTTCATCACCATGGGCCTGCCCTACCGCGTGATCGGCGGCCCGCGCTTCTACGAGCGCCAGGAAATCCGCGACGCGCTGGCCTACTGCCGCGTGACGGTGCAGCACGACGACGATCTCGCCTTCGAGCGCATCTACAACACGCCGCGCCGCGGCCTGGGCGAATCGGCATTGCGGACGCTCCGGCTGATCCAGCGCACCCAGAAGATCTCCCTGTTCGAGGCGACCCGGCGCGCGCTCGAGACCGACGAGCTGAAGGGCCGGCAACGCAAGTCGCTGGGGGACCTCATCGTCAACTTCGAACGCTGGCGCGCCATGCTCGACGGCATCGGCCATGTCGAGGTGGTCGAAACCCTGCTCGACGAGTCGGGCTACACCGACATGCTGCGGCTCGACCGCTCGCCCGAGGCCGAGGGCCGGCTGGAGAACCTGAAGGAACTGACCAACGCCCTGCAGGAATTCGACTCGCTCCCGGCCTTCCTCGAGCATGTGGCGCTGCTGACCGACATGGCCGATCGCAGCGACACCGACATGGTGAGCCTCATGACGCTCCACGCCGCCAAGGGCCTGGAGTTCGACACCGTCTTCCTGCCTGGCTGGGAGGAAGGCCTGTTTCCCAACCAGCGGGCGCTCGACGACAAGGGACTGCCCGGGCTCGAGGAGGAGCGTCGCCTCGCCTATGTCGGCCTGACACGCGCGCGCCGGCGGGCCTATGTCTCCTTCGCCGCCAACCGGCGCATCTTCAACCAGTGGCAGTCCTCGATCCCCTCGCGCTTCCTGCGCGAGCTGCCGACCGACCGCCTGGCCGAGAACAGCGACGCCGGGCTCTACGCCACTTATTCCGCCGGGCATCACGGCGGCCTGCGCGACCAGGCCAGCGGCTTCGACTACGAGAGCCTCGGCAGCGGCGGCGCGCGGCGCACGCGCTATCGCGACGAGACGCTGGACGATCGCCGCGCGGTGGAAGGCGACAAGCCCGACCTCAATGTCGGCCAGCGCGTGTTCCATCAGAAATTCGGCTATGGCCGCATCGTCGCGGTCGATGGCAACAAACTCGACATCGACTTCGAGAAGGCCGGCCCCAAGAAGGTGCTCGACAGCTTCATCGAGGCCGCGTGATCAAGAAACGCACGGGAGAAACACCATGATCCGTCTGTCCGCCCTCAGCGTGGGTCTCACCCTGGGCCTCATCCTCGCCGCTGGCGCCGCCTTCGCGCAGACCGGCAAGGTGACGGTCGTCACCTCCTTCTCCAAGGACGTGACCGATCCGCTCAAGAAGGCCTTCGAGAAGGCCGTGCCCGGGGCCACGCTGGAGGTGCAGAACCGCAACACCAATGCCGGCGTGAAATTCCTCGAGGAGACCAAGGCCAACAACCAGGTCGACCTGTTCTGGGCCTCGGCGCCCGACGCCTTCGAGGTGCTGAAGAGCAAGAAGCTGCTCAGCCCCTACAAGCCCAAGGCCACCGGCATCGCCGAGAAGGTCGGCTCCTATCCGGTGAACGACAAGGACGGTTTCTATTCCGGCTTCGCGGCGTCGGGCTACGGCATCATGTGGAACGAGCGCTACGTGAAGGCCAACAAGCTGCCGGAACCCAAGGAATGGCAGGACCTCGCCACCGCGCCCTACTTCGACCATGTCTCGATCTCGGCACCGTCGCGTTCGGGCACGACGCATCTCACCATCGAGACGGTCCTGCAGGGCGAGGGCTGGGACAAGGGCTGGCGCACCACCAAGGAGATCTCGGGCAACCTGCGGCAGGTGACGGACCGCTCGTTCGGCGTGCCGGAAGGCGTCAACTCCGGCCAGGTCGGCTACGGCATCGTGATCGACTTCTTCGCTTTCTCGTCCCAGGGCGCAGGCTTCCCGGTGAAATTCGTCTATCCCTCGGTGACGACCTTGGTGCCAGCCAATGTCGGCATCGTCGCCAACGCCCCCAACAAGGCGGGCGCCGAGGCCTTCATCGAGTTCCTGCTCTCACCTGGGGGCCAGGAGGCGCTGCTCGAACCCACCATCCGCCGCCTGCCGGTGCGGCCCGAGACCTACGCCAAGGCACCGGCCGGCTATCCCAACCCCTTCAAGGACAAGAACCTGCAGGGCCTGCTCACCTTCAATGCCGAACTGTCGGAGAGCCGGACGGCCGCCGTCGATACGCTGTTCGACCAGCTCATCACCTTCCAGCTCGAGCCGCTGAAGGCCGCGACCAAGACATTGCATGAGGTCGATGCGGCGCTGGCGAAGAAGGACAATGCGCAGGCCCGCGCCCTGGCCAAGGAGGCCCGTGAGCTGATCGCCGCCATGCCGATCACCGCGGCCCAAGCCGCCTCGCCCGAGATCCGCGCCGCCTTCACCGGCGGAAAGGAAAAGTCGGCGCGCCAGGCCGAGCTCGAGCAGCAGTGGGCGGCCTTCGCCAAGGAGAAGTACGCCGCCGCCAAGGCCAAGGCCGACGAGGCGCTGAAGCTCGCCCGCTGATGGCGCTGGCGGGCACGCGTTCGGCCGGCCAGGCCGCGCTGGCGCTGGCCATCGCGCTCTTCCTCGGCGTCTTCCTGGTCGTGCCCGTGGCGACGGTGATCTACGTCGCCTTCACCGAAAAGGGCGGCGGCGCGCTGACTCTGGTCAACTTCCTCGACTTTGCCCGCACCGAGCTGTTCGTGCGCTCGTTCTGGAACTCGATCTACGTATCGGCGATGACGGTGGTGTGGGCCTCGGCGCTGGCGCTGCCGCTTGCCTACCTGACGACGCGCTTCGAGTTCCGAGGCGCCATGCTGGTGCAGACCCTGGGCTTTTTGCCGTTGGTCATGCCGCCCTTCGTCGGCGCCGTCGCCATGCAGCTCCTGTTCGGGCGCAACGGCAGCGCGAACCTGCTGCTCGACGAGTGGTTCGGCTTCAAGATCGGCTTCATGGAAGGGCTGAACGGCGTCATCTTCCTGCAGGCGATCCACTATTTCCCCTTCATCCTGGTCAATCTGTCGGCGGCGCTGCGCAACATCGATCGTTCCATGGAGGAAGCGGCCCAGAACCTGGGCGCCCACGGCCTCCGCCTGTTCCGGCGCATCGCGCTCCCGCTCGCCCTGCCGGGCTACATCGCCGGCGCCAGCCTGGTGTTCGTGAAGGTGTTCGACGACGTGGCGACGCCGCTGCTGCTCAACGTCAAGGAGATGCTGGCGCCGCAGGCCTATCTCCGCATCACTTCGATCGGCATCGACGATCCCATGGGCTACGTGATCTCGGTCGTCCTGATCGTTGTCGCGGTGGCCACCATGTGGGCCTCGGCGCTGGTGCTGAAGGGCAAGGACTACGCCACCACCCAGCGCGGCGGCGGCGGCCTCGCCCGGCGCAAGCTCAAGCCGCGCGAGCAGGCGCTGGCCTATGGCGTCGTGATCCTGATCCTGGCGCTGGTGCTGGCACCACACGTCGGTCTGCTGCTGCTGTCGTTCGCCACCGTGTGGTCGTTCAGCCCCCTGCCCGACGGCTATACGCTGGCCCACTACGCGCGCGTGCTGGGCGACAGCTCGGTCTACATCAAGAACACGCTGCTCTACGCGAGCCTCGCCGCCGGGATCGACGTCGTGATCGGCGGCGCCATCGCCTATCTGGTGCTGCGCACCAAGCTGCCCGGCCGGCAGTGGCTCGACTGGGCGGCCAGCACGGCGCTGGCCGTGCCCGGCATCGTGCTGGGCATCGGCTACCTCCGCGCCTTCTACGGCGTCAATCTGCCCGACGGCACGCCGCTCGCCACCCTCTGGATCGTGATCGTGCTGGCGATCGCCATCCGCCGCCTGCCCTATGCCTTGCGCGCGGCCTACGCCGCCCTGCAGCAGATCTCGGTGTCGCTCGAGGAGGCGGCGGAGAACCTCGGCGCCACCAAGGCGCGCACGGTGCGGCGGATCGTGATTCCGCTGATGACCGGCGGTCTTCTGGCGGGCTTCGTCACCAGCTTCGCCACCGCCGCGGTCGAACTCTCGGCGGTGCTCATCCTGGTCCAGTCCAATTCCGATGCGCCGCTGGCCTACGGCCTCTATGTGCTGATGCAGACGCCGGCCGGACGCGGTGCGGGTGCGGCGCTGGGCGTGATTGCCGTGATCATCGTGGCGATCTGCATGGGGCTGGCACAACTTGCCGCCGACCGCTCGCAACGCGCCCGCGGGCTCGATATATGACGGGCATGAGCATGTCGAAACCAGCACGGGCCGTGGGCATCGAGATCGCGGACGTCAACCTCTCCTACGGGTCGACGCATGTGCTGAAGAATGTCGACCTCACAATCCATCCCGGCGAGTTCTTCGCCTTCCTCGGCCCCTCGGGCTGCGGCAAGACCACCCTGCTGCGGTTGATCGCAGGCTTCGCCCAGGCCCAGACCGGCCGGGTGCTGCTCGATGGCCAGGACGTGGCGCCGCTGCCACCATGGAAGCGCGACGTCGGCATGGTGTTCCAGAGCTACGCGCTGTGGCCGCACATGACGGTGGCCAGGAACGTCGCCTTCGGCCTGGAAGAGCGCCGCCTGCCGCGCGTAGAAATCGACCGCCGCGTGGCCGAGGCGCTCGACCTGGTCGGCCTCACGGCCTTCGCCGGCCGCCGTCCGGCGCAACTCTCGGGCGGACAGCAGCAGCGCGTCGCCGTAGCGCGCACCATCGCCATCGAACCCAAGGTGCTGCTGCTCGACGAGCCACTGTCGAACCTCGATGCCAAGATGCGGGTGAGCGTGCGGCGCGAGCTGCGCGCGCTGCAGCAGCGCCTCGGCCTCACCACGATCTTCGTCACCCACGACCAGGAAGAGGCCAATACGATCTGCGACCGCATCGCCGTCATGGACGCCGGCACGGTCCGTCAGGTGGGCACGCCGATGGAGCTCTACGAGAACCCGGCCAATCTCTTCGTCGCGAGCTTCCTGGGCTCGGCCAACATCCTGGGCGACGGCGACGGCATATCGGTGCCGGCCGGGAAGCGGCTGGTCTTCCGGCCGCAGCACGCCACCCTGTCGTCGGTCGATGGCGTGCCCTTGCGCGGCCCGGTCACGCATCGCGAATTCCTGGGCGCCACCGTGCGCTACGGCGTGCGGATCGGCGGCAGCGAGATCCTGGTCGAGACACCTTTCCAGTCCGGGGCTGAGTTGCGCGCCGTAGGCGACATGGTCGGTGTGGCCTTGCCGCCTGAACGCATGCTCTACCTGCCGGCATGAGCACCGTGAGAAAAGCAGGCTTCGTCGCCCCGGCGGCGCAGCGCGCGGCCTGGGAAGCGCTCCTCGAGGAGCGGCTGGGCGAGGAGGGATTCATCGTCGCGAGCTGCGAGGTCTCGCGCGACGGGCCCTGGCGCATCGATGTCTTCGGCGATGGCGACGCGGCGTTGGTCGAGGCGGCGATCGGAGCGGCGGCGCAGGCATTGGGCGTCGCCGAACCGGCCTGGGCCTGGGAGGAGCTGCCCGACATCGACTGGGTGGCGGAGAACCAGCGCTCGTTCCGGCCCTTCGCGGTCGGGCCCTTCTGGGTCCATCCCTCACATGTGGCCGATGGCATCCCCGCCGGCCTGCTGCCTCTTCGTATCGATGCCGGCCTCGCCTTCGGCACCGGCACGCATGCCACCACGCGCGGCTGCCTGGAACTGCTGGCGACGATCGATCCGTCTGAGACGGCCAATGCCGTCGATGTCGGCTGCGGCAGCGGCATTCTGGCCATCGCCATGGCCAAGCTGTGGCGGCGCCCCGTGTGGGGCGGCGACAACGATGCCGAGGCGGTCGCCGTGGCGGATGAGAATGCCGGCCTGAACGGCGTCGGCGATCTCTGCCGCTTCACCGTGGCGTCGGGCCTGCAGGCGCCCGAACTCGCCGCGCGCACGCCCTACGATCTCATCGTCGCCAATATCCTGGCCGGCCCGCTGGTCGATCTTTCGGAGTCGTTCGCAGCTTCGGTGCGGCCGGGCGGCCGCGTGCTGCTGAGCGGCCTGCTCGTCGAGCAGGCCGCTCTCATCCTCTCGGCCTACGCCCACCGAGGCCTCGCCTTCGAACGACGCCTCGATCTAGAAACCGGCGGCGCCTGGTGGCGGACGTTGATGCTGCGCAAATCCTGAAACGAAAAAGGGCCGGCTTTCGCCGGCCCTTTGTACGCTTACGCTACGCTAAAGGCGTTTATGCGGCGCGGTGCAGGTTCTGGTTGGCCGCGATCACGGTGCCGGTGACGGCGTCGATCTGTGGCGCAATACCTTCCGCGGCCTCGCGAACGGCGAACTGAATGTCGCCCCGGGCAAGCCCGAGGTCGGCCAATTCGCGGTCGCTCATCCGGAACAGCTGGGCCTCGGCGGCACGCAGCTTGAGGTCGGCCTTGATCCCTGCCACGAGGCGGCCGTACTGGCGGCCAATCCACAGCAGGCCGTCGCCCAAGGCATTGGCGACGAACTCGGCACGCGCATATCGCGCGCGCAATTCGATCATGTGGCGGTCGGCAAGGGTAAAGCCGGCCTTCACGTCGTCTTTCCTCCCCGCCGGCGCAGTTTCGCTGGTCAGATTTTCAAACATCTGAATCGGCTGGGTCATCATCGTCATCTCCTTCAATTGTGCGACGCGGTACGCGATGCTGCATCGCACTAAGCAAATATAGAGCCTTGAGTTACAACGATAAGTCTGGAGGTTGAACTCCTGCTATGCGCTGAATGCATGACGCACAACAATTTAGCATTTCGCAGTCGCGAACGAACAAATATTGCTCAGTTTGCCTCCGTGGGACGCCCCGCGTAGGGTCCGGCGCACCATGAGTTCAGCTCCCGACGACGTTCTTCAGCTCCTGCGCCGGCGTGGCCGCGCGGCAGACCCCTCCGCCCTGGATGCCCTGATGCGCGGCGTGGCCGCCGCCCCCGAAGGGCTGGCCGGCCCGGAATGGGTCGAGCTCATCACCTCCGATCCCGACGCCGAATTGACCAAGGCACTGACGGCCTGGCGGGCGGAACTCGCCACGGCCGACGACGGGCTCGACGTGGCGCCGGCCCCGGCCGAGCGCCTGGCGCTGTTGCGCGCCGAACTGGCGCGCCGCGGCATCGACGGCTTCGTGGTGCCACGCGCCGACGAACATCAGGGCGAGTACGTGCCGCGCCGCTCGCAGCGCCTGGGCTGGCTCACCGGTTTCAGCGGCTCGGCCGGCCTCGCCATCGTGCTGGCCGATCGCGCGGCGATCTTCATCGACGGCCGCTACACCCTGGCCGTCCGTGGCCAGGTCGATGTCGCGGCCTTCGTGCCCCATCAGATCCCGGAAGAATCGCCCGAAGCCTGGATCGCCAGGAACCTGCCCAAGGGCGGCCGCCTGGGCTTCGATCCCTGGCTGCAGACCGTCGACGGCTACGACCGCTTTGCCCGCGCCTGCGAGCGCGCCGGCGGCACGTTCGTTCCGGTGGAAATCAATCCCATCGACACGGTATGGCACGGCCGGCCGCCGGCGCCGCTGGCGCCCGTGCTGCCGCATCCTGTCGAGTTCGCGGGCGAGACGAGCGACGCCAAGCGCGCCCGCATCGGCAAGATCGTGGCCTCGAAAGGCGCCGACGTGGCGCTGATCACGGCCCCCGATTCCATCGCCTGGCTGCTGAACGTGCGCGGTGGCGACGTGCCGCGTACGCCGTTCGCCCTGGGCTTCGCCCTGTTGCACGGCGACGGTCACGTCGACCTCTACATGGACCGCCGCAAGGTGCCCGACCGCACGCTGGCCTGGCTCGGCAACGCCGTCACCCTGGCGCCGCCCGACGAGCTGGGTAATGCACTCGACACGCTGGGCAAGATGGAAAAGCGCGTGCTGATCGAAAGCGCGACGGCGCCGCATTGGGCAGCGACCCGCCTGCAGCAGGCCGGCGCCGCGCTGGTGCGCGAGGCCGATCCGGCCGCCCTGCCCAAGGCCTGCAAGAACGACGTCGAACTGGCCGGCATCCGGGCGGCGCATCACCGTGACGGCGGCGCGGTCAGCCGGTTCCTGGGCTGGCTGGCGCGCGAGTCGAAAGGTGGCAAGTTGCGTGAGATCGAGGTGTCGGACCGCCTGCAGGCCCTGCGTGAGCAGACCGGCAAGTTGCGCGATCTCAGCTTCGACACCATCTCGGGCGCCGGCCCCAACGGCGCGATCGTGCATTATCGCGCCTCGGAAGCGACCGAGCGGGCGCTGCAGCCGGGCAGCCTCTACCTCGTCGACTCCGGCGGGCAATACCGCGACGGCACCACCGACATCACCCGCACCGTCGCCATCGGCACGCCCTCGCCCGAGATGCGCGACCGCTTCACGCGCGTGCTGAAGGGCCATATTGCGCTCGCGACCGCACGCTTCCCGGCCGGCACCACCGGCTCGCAGCTCGACGCGCTGGCGCGGTTCCATCTCTGGCAGGCCGGCCTCGACTACGACCACGGCACCGGGCACGGCGTCGGCGCCTATCTCTCGGTCCACGAGGGGCCGCATCGCATTTCCAAGATGGCCAACAACGTGGCCCTGCTGCCCGGCATGATCGTCAGCAACGAGCCCGGTTACTACAAGACCGACGCCTACGGCATCCGCATCGAGAATCTGGTGGCGGTGCGCGAGGCCACGATCGACGGCGCCGACCGCCGCTACTACGAGTTCGAGACCCTCACCTTGGCGCCGATCGACCTGGCCTGTGTCGATCTCGACCTGATGACCGGCCCGGAACGCGACTGGCTGAACGCCTATCACCGGCGTGTGCGCGAGGCGGTGGGGCCCGACGTCGATGAGCCGACGCGCGCGTGGCTCGCCGAGGCGACCCGCGCAATTTAGCTTTTGTCGTCCTGAGCGAAGCGAAGGACCTTGCCGGGCAGCAGCGCGCTGTTGAAGCCTTAGGTCCTTCGGCTCCGCCTCAGGACGACAGAGTTGCTTAGTCCTTCAGCTCCACACGGCCGAGCACGACGTCCTGATAAACGTCGAGCGAGGGCAGCCCGCCCGTGTGCAGGAAGAGCACCTTGGCATTGGGCTTGAAGTGGCCCTGGCGCGCGAGGCCGATGAGGCCGGCCATGATCTTTCCGGTATAGACCGGGTCGAGCAGGACGCCTTCGGTCCGCGCCAGCATCTGGACGGCTTCCACCATCTTGGCGTTGGGCACGGAGTATTTCGGCTGCCAGAAGCCACCGAAACTCTTGACCGCCTCGCGCGGGATCTTGCCGATGCCGAGCAGGTCGGCCACGGCCTGCGCTTCCTTGTGTACCAACGGTTCCTGGTCGGCGGGATCGCGGCTGACGCCGATACCGATCAGCGGGATCTTGATGCTGTTGCCGAAGAAGCCCGCGACCATGCCGCCATGGGTGCCTGAGCTGCCCGAGCCGACCACGACGGCATCGAGCGCCAATCCCATGTCCATCCATTGCTGCTGCATTTCCTGCACGCAGGCAACATAGCCCAGGCCACCGATCGCGTTCGAACCGCCGCCGGGGATGATGTAGCCCTTGCGGCCGAGCGAAGCGACTTCCTGCGCGACCTTGGACATGGCAGCGCCCATGTCGGAACCCCCAGGCACTACGGTGATGGCTTCGACGCCCATCAACTCGAACATGAAATTGTTGCCACCGGCGGTCTTGCTGTAGCTGCCGGGGACGCGCTCCTCGATCACGAAGCGGCACTTCATCCCTTCCTTGACCGCGGCAGAGAGGGTGATACGGCAATGATTCGATTGCGGCGCGCCGCAGGTGATCAGCGTATCGGCACTCTGCGCCAGCGCATCGGCCGCCAGGAACTCGAGCTTGCGGGTCTTGTTGCCGCCGGGAAAGAGGCCCAACAGATCGTCGCGCTTGATCCAGATCTCCGGACCGACGCCCCCCGGGCAGCTCGCCGCCAGCGCCTTGGTGAAATGCGGAAGCAGTTCAATCGGCGTGGGGGCATGGGTGTAGCTACGACGCGGAAAACGGGCCAAATCCATTAAATCAACTCCGACGGCAAACCTTCATTGAGCAGCGCAATGTCTAGCATTCTACTTGCTTAGCTTCACCCATTCTTCCTCGGTCAGCGTCTGCACGCCGAGTTCTGCCGCCTTGCGGGCTTTGGAGCCGGCGTTCTCGCCGACCACAACGAGGCTGGTCTTCTTCGACACCGAGTCCGTCACCTTGGCGCCCAGTTCCTCGGCGCGCGCCTTGGCGGCATCGCGGGTCATCGAACTGAGTTCGCCGGTGAAGACCACGATCTTGTCCTTGAGCAGCGCATCGGCCGCGATCACGCGGCGCGTCACCGGCTCGACGGTGAGCTGCTTGCGCAGGTCCTTGATGATGTCGACGGTGTGGCCCTCGCCGAAGAAGGCACACATGGCGTCGGCCGTGGTGACGCCGATCTGCTCGATGTTGCAGAGCCGGCCGTAGCTTTCGCCGACTTCGACCGCCGCCTTCTCCTTCTTCACCGGATCGGGCTTCTTCTTCCGTTCCCCGGTCGCCGCCAGCATCTCGGCCAGCCAGGTGTCGGCGTCGCCATATTCCTGGGCCAGCAGCTTGGCGGTCGCCTCGCCGATCAGCGGGATGCCGATGGCATAGATGTAGCGGTCGAGTGGGATGGTGCGCCGCACCTCGATGGCCGCCAGCAGGTTGCGCACCGACAGGTCACCCCAGCCCTCGCGCGTTTGAATGTCCGGGGCCTTGTCCTTCAGCCGGAAGAGATCGGCCGGCGTCTTCAGGAGTCCATCGCGCCAGAAGTTCTCGATGTGGGTGCCGCCCAGGCCCTCGATGTCGAAGGCGTAGCGCGACACGAAGTGGCGCATCCGCTCGACCTGCTGGAACGGGCACTCGAGGCCACCCGAGCAGCGCCGCACCACGCCGCCCTCCTCGCTCGCCACCCTGGTCTTGAGCGGACAGGGGCAATGGGTGGGGAACTCGTATTTGTGCGTCTTCTTCGGCCGCTCCTCGGGAACGAAACCCAGCACCTGCGGAATGACATCGCCGGCGCGCTGGATGGTCACCGTGTCGCCGACACGGACGTCGAGACGCTCGATCTCGTCGGCATTGTGCAAGGTGGCGCGCGCCACCACGACGCCGCCGACATTGACCGGCTCGAGATCGGCCACCGGCGTCAACGCGCCGGTGCGGCCGACCTGAATGACGATGTCGTTCAGCCGGGTCCGCGCCTGCTCGGCGGGGAACTTGTGGGCGATCGCCCAGCGCGGCGCGCGACTGACGAAGCCCAGGCGCTCCTGCCAGTCGATGCGGTCGACCTTGTAGACGACGCCGTCGATGTCGTAGGGCAGCGACGGCCGTTCCTCGCCGATCTTCCTGTAGAAGGCGCGTACCTCGTCGGCGGTGCGGCAGAGCTTGGTCAACGGATTGATCTTGAAGCCCCACTCCTTCAGGAGCTTGAGATACTCGCTATGCGTTTTCCAGGCGCGCGGCTCGGCCTCGCCCCAGGCATAGGCGAAGAAGCGCAGCGGACGGCTCGCGGTGATCTCCGGATCGAGCTGACGCAGGGAACCGGCGGCAGTGTTGCGCGGATTGACGTAGGCCTTCTCGCCCGCTGCGATCTGGCGGGCGTTCAATTGCATGAACGCCTTGCGCTCCATGTAGACCTCGCCGCGCACGTCGAACGCCTTGGGCACGCCCTTGCCCTTCAGCTTTTGCGGGATGTCCTTGATCGTCTTGAGGTTGGCAGTGACGTCCTCGCCGGTGGTGCCGTCGCCGCGCGTGGCGCCCTGGACAAATTCGCCATCCTCGTAGCGCAGGCTGATCGACAGCCCGTCGATCTTGGCCTCGCACGAAAGCGCGATCTCTGCGTCGGGCTTGAGGTCGGTCTCGCGCTCCAGGCTGCGCCGCACGCGATCCAGGAAACCCTGCAGCTCCTCGTCGGTGAAGGCGTTGTCGAGTGACAGCATCGGCCTGCCGTGCCGGACCTTGGCGAAGGCCGTGGTCGACGTCGGCGCCACCTTCTGCGTCGGGCTGAACATGTCGACGAGCTGCGGGAAGCGCGTCTCGATCGCCTTCAGCCGCTGGCGCAGCTTGTCGTACTCGGCATCCGAGATCTCGGGGTCATCCTTCTCGTGATAGAGCTTGTCGTGACGGGCGATCTCGTCGGCCAGCCGCATGTTTTCGGCGCGCGCCTGACGCTCGGTGAGATCCTCGACCTTCAGCGCGGCAACGACTTTTGCTGCTTTCGACATGTCAGCCCGCAGTCGCCAGCAGGCGATCGGCGGCAGCGCGCGCCTCCGCCGTCACCTCGGCGCCCGACAGCATGCGCGCGATCTCCTCGCGGCGGCCCTTGGCGTCGAGCGCCAGCACGTCGGTGCTGGCGGAATTGCGGGTCGTCGTCTTCTGGATCAGCCAGTGGCGGTCGGCGACGGCGGCGACCTGGGGCGAATGTGTCACCACCAGCACCTGCACATCTTTCGCCAGCCGCTTCAGCCGCTCACCCACGGCCGCCGCGGTGGCGCCACCGATGCCGGAATCGACCTCGTCGAACACGATGGTGGCGGCATCGCCCACCTTGGCGAGACAGACTTTCAGCGCCAACAGGAAGCGCGACAGCTCGCCGCCCGACGCGATCCTGGCGATCGGCGCCGGCGGCGTGCCGGGGTTGGTGGCGACGGTGAACTGCACGCGATCGGTGCCCGCCTCGGACCAGTCGGCCTCGGGCAGTGGCGCAAGCTCGGTCACGAACTTCGCCTTCTCGAGCTTGAGTGGCGCCAGTTCGGCCGCCACCGCCTTGTCGAGCCGGACGGCGCCCTTGCGGCGTGCCGCGGCCTGCGCTTCGGCCGCCACGACGTAGCCGGTACGGGCGCCCTTGGCCGTGGCGGCGAGCTTCTTCAGGCTGGCCTCACCGGAATCGAGAGCTGCGAGCTGGGAACCCATCTTCTCCGCGAGGGCGGCCAGTTCAGGCACCGCGACGTTGTGCTTGCGCGCGAGCGCCCGCAGCCCGAACAACCGCTCCTCGATCTTCTCCAGCCGCGCCGGATCGAACTCCAGCGCGTCTCGTGCCGCCTCAAGCTGCGCTTGCGCCTCCGTCGTCTCGCTCAGCGCCCGGTCGAGCGCGGCCAGCGGCGCATCGAGATGGCCGGCAGCCTTGTCGACATTGCGTTCGATCAGCCGATGCGCCGTGCCGAGCGATGCGATCGTGCCCCGGCCCTGCTCCAGTTCGGCCAGCGCCTGTGTGACGGCCTCGCCGAGCGCACTGCCGGCGCGCAACAGCTGACGTTCCGACGCCAGCGTCTCCTCGTCGTCGGGCCTCGGCGCGAGCGCCTCGAGTTCCTTCACGGCGTGGCGCAGGAAATCCTCGTCGCGCCGCGCCGCCTCGGCGGCGGCCTCGGCATCGGCGCGCGCCTGTTCGGCCGCGCGCCAGGCCTGCCACGCCGTCCGCACCGCATTCGCCTGTTTGTCGAGGCCGGCGAAGGCATCGAGCGAGCCGCGATGGGTCGCGATATCGAGCAGTCCGTGCTGTTCCATCTGGCCCTGGATCTCGACCAGCGTGTCGCCCAGGCGACGCAGCAGCGCGACCGACGCCGGCTGGTCGTTGACGAAGGCGCGGCCGCGGCCGTCGGCGGCGACCGTGCGGCGCAGCGTCAGCACATCCTCGTCGCCGAGGCCCTGCTCGGCCAGGATCGCATGGGCCGGATGCGCCTTGGCCAGGTCGAAGGAGGCGGCGACCGACGCCTGCGCCGCCCCGCGGCGCACGGCGGACGACTCGGCGCGCGCGCCCAGCGCGAGGCCGAGGGCATCGATCAGGATCGACTTGCCGGCACCGGTTTCACCCGTGAGTGCGCCCAGGCCGCCCTGGCCGGCGCGTGCGAAACCGAGGTCGAGCTTCTCGATCAGGACGAAGTCACGGATCGAAAGCGAAACCAGCATGCCCGGTCAGAAGAGTCCGAAGAACCAGCTACTCTTCTCGTCGGGCGGCCTTTGGCCCTCGCCGGTCATCAGGAAGTAGCTGTCCTGATACCATTCGCTGCCCGGGAAATTGAACCCCAGCACGGCGGCATTCTCCTTGGCTTCGCTCTTCACGCCGAGCGCCAGATAGCTCTCGACGAGGCGATGGAGCGCCTCCGGCACGTGCGTGGTCGTCTGGTAGCGTTCGATCACGACGCGATAGCGGTTGATCGCGCCGACATACTGCTGGTTCGACTGGTAGTAGCGGCCGACCGCCATCTCCTTGCCGGCAAGATGGTCGATGGCGAGCTCGACCTTGAGGCGCGCATCGCGCGCATAAGGCGAGCCCGAGAAGCGCTTGACGACTTCCGCCAGCGCCTCGAGCGCCTGCTGCGTGACGCGCTGGTCGCGGCCGACGTCGGAGATCTGCTCGTAATAGCAGAGCGCCTTCAGGTAGTAGGCGTAGGCGAGATCGCGATGCCCGGGATGGAGCTGGATGAAGCGATCCAGCGCGATGATGGCCTCGTCGTACTTGTTCGACTGATAGTAGGCGAAGGCGGCCATGATCTGGGCCTTGGTGGCCCATACCGAATAGGGATGCTGGCGGTCGACTTCCTCGAAGCCCTTGGCGGCCTTCTTGTATTCCTGGGCGCCCAGTTCATCGAGCGCCTGGTTGTAGAGCTGCTCCACCGGCCTCTCGACGTAGTTCTTGTCGTCGTCCGACGAGCCGCAGCCAGCCAGCCCCAGCGCCATCGACACCAGCGCCAGTCCTGTAGCCACGTGCCGAGTGATACCTACGCCCGCTTTCGACATTTCCCATCCGTCAAACCAGAGTGCCGCCGGGTTATATCACGCTGAAGCCAAAAAAAGAGGGGCCGAACGGCCCCTCGATAGGATGCGTGGAGAACCCGAAAAATCTGCGTCAGTTGGCTTGCCGACGCAGGAACGCGGGAATTTGCAGGTCGTCGTCATCTCGGGCGGGTTTGGTCCGCTCGGTGACATCGAGGCTGATCGAGGTCTGGACCGGCGCGGCCCGAACAACGGGCTTGGGCGCGACGGGCACGACGTTTTCCGGCATTGCACGAGCCGCCGCCGGCGGCTCGGCGGGAGCAGCCGCCGCGGCCATCGGCTTGGGCGCCGAGAACGCGCCGGTGATGCGCTGGAAGAGGTTGGGCGAGCGGCTGTCGCCGCCGGCAGGGCGCGCGGCCATCGGTCGCGCGTTGGGTTCCGGCGCGCGCACAGCGGCCTTCATCGGCGGACGGCTGACGCGCCAGTCGTTCTCGTCGACCAACGGCCGCTGGGGCGCGGCGGGAGCAGCGACCGGCGCGGGAGCTGGCGCCGCCGCGATCGGAGGGGCAACCGGAGACTGCGCCATCACGGGCGCCGGAGCCGGCGGGGCCAGCGGGACCATGGCGGGAGCTTCGATCGGCGCCGCCGCCATGATCTGCGCCGGAATGGGCGCCTCGGCCATCGGCGCCTGGGCGATCGGGGCGATCGGGGCGTGGGCGATCGGCGCCGGAGCGACCTCGGCCATCGGCGCCGTTGCCATCATCGGCGGTGCCGGCGGCGCGACGGGAGCAGCCGGCGGCGCCATGGGAGCCATCGCGACAGGCGCCGCGGGGATCGGCGCGGCAGTCGCCGCGGTCGGCATGGCGACGCGACCGACCGGCGGCGCGGCCGGACGGCTGAGCGCCGGCTGACCGGTCTGCATCGGCCGGTTCATGTCGAGCGAGAGGTAGTTCGGCGCCGGCTGCTGCGCTGCCATGGCGGCGATGCCGGTGGCGACCACCGACACGCGCATGCGGCCCTGCATGGTGGCGTCGAAGGTCGAGCCGAAGATGATGTTGGCTTCGGCGTCGACTTCCTCGCGGATGCGGTTGGCCGCCTCGTCGACCTCGTGCAGGGTCATGTCGAGGCCGCCGGTGATGTTGATGAGGACGCCCTGGGCGCCCTTCATCGAATGGTCTTCCAGCAGCGGATTGGAGATCGCCGACTCGGCGGCCACGCGGCTGCGGTCGGGACCTTCGGCCTCGCCGGTGCCCATCATCGCCTTGCCCATCTCGCCCATCACGGTGCGGATATCGGCGAAGTCGAGGTTGATGAGGCCGGGCATGACCATGAGATCGGTGACGCCGCGCACGCCCATGTGCAGCACGTCGTCGGCCATCTTGAAGGCGTCGGCGAAGGTCGTCTTCTCGTTGGCGATCTTGAACAGGTTCTGGTTGGGGATGACGATCAGCGTGTCGACCACCTTCTCCAGCTCCAGGATGCCCTGCTCGGCCGACTGCATGCGGCGCCGGCCCTCGAAGTGGAACGGCTTGGTGACGACGCCGATGGTGAGGATGCCCTGTTCGCGCGCAGCCGCCGCGATCACGGGGGCTGCACCAGTGCCGGTGCCGCCGCCCATGCCGGCGGTCACGAACACCATGTTGGCGCCGTCGAGAAGCTGCAGGATCTCCGGCAAGGCTTCCTCGGCCGCCTGACGGCCGACCTCGGGCCGTGCGCCCGCGCCCAGACCTTGGGTGATGGTGATGCCGAGCTGCACCCGCCGATCGGCGAGCGACTGGCCGAGCGCCTGCGCGTCGGTGTTGGCGACGATGAACTCGACGCCTTCCAACGCAGCACTGATCATGTTGTTGACGGCGTTTCCGCCGGCGCCACCGACACCGACAACGGTGATACGCGGCTTAATCTCCGACTCCTTTTGGGGGAGGCTGAGGTTGATTGTCATTCGGCTTTCTCCACGCAAACGAGGGGGGTATCTGCTCGGAGTAGCGACGCGGACCCTTTTAAGGAAAGACCCTTCACCGCCACCGGGCTTTTTCTTATCGTTGACTACAGCCTGTTGGGGATTGCCATGTCCCACACAACATATTGCCTAAAAGTTCTCTCTAATCCAACTGCCAATGCGACCAATCCGACTCGCTTGTGCTTCTGCCGACGTCGGCTGGGCCTGGGCGGCAGCGTGATGGTGCAGTGCAAACGAAAGCAGCCCGGCGGCCGCCGAAAAGGCTGGCCCGCCGGTCGAATCGGCCAACCCGGCAAGGCGTAGAGGGGCTCCCGTTCGGACCTTCTTGTTGAGAATGGCCGCCGCCACCTCAGGCACGCCGTCGAGCTGGCAACCGCCACCGACCAGGACGGCCCGCCCGCCCGCCAACTTATCCACACCGCTGGCTTCGAGGCGGCTGCGCACCAGCTCGAACGTCTCCTCGATGCGTGGCCGGATGACACCGACCAGGATCGAACGCGGGATGTGATTGGGACGCGTGCGATCCTCCTCGCCGATCAACGGCACGTCGATGATATCGTACTCGTCGTTGGGTTTGGCGACGGCACGGCCGATCTGGGTCTTCATGCGCTCGGCATGGGCGACCGGCGTGGCCAGGCCTCGGGCGATGTCGCGGGTGACGTGTTCGCCGCCGACCGGAATCGAATCGACGTGGACGAGATGGCCTTCATAGAAGACGGCAATCGACGTCGTGCCGCCGCCCATGTCGATCAGCGTGACACCGAGGTCGCGCTCGTCGGAGACCAGCGAACTCAGGCCGGCGGCATGAGAGGCAACCACGCGCTCGGCGATCTCGAGATGGGCACGGCGCACGCAGACCTGGAGATTGCGCATGGCGCCGCTCGTCGCCGTGACCAGGTGCACGTCGACACCCAGGCGCTCGCCGAACATGCCCCGGGCATCGCGCACCGGGACGCCATCGACGGTGTAGCCGATCGCCTCCGAGTGGATGATGTCGCGGTCGGCGGTCTCGGCCGGCAGATGGATATGGGTCTGCACCCGGCGGACGTCGCGCTCGCCGATTTCGTGATGGCCGATCGCGACTTCGAGGCTCTGGTTGTGCGACGCAGCCGAGCCGCCGCTGACACCGACGATGACCTCGCGCACGTGCTCGCCGCACATCTCCTCGGCCGTCGACACCGCCGAGGAGATCGCGCGGGTGGCGGCCTCCATGTCGATGATGTTGCCGGAGCGCATGCCCTGGGCGGCCTGGTGGCCGATGCCGACCACGCGCAATCCCTGCCCGTCGACTCGCGCCACGAAGCAGACGACCTTGCTGGTTCCGATGTCGAGCGCCGCAATGACGCCATTTCTTGCCTTCGCCACGATGTCCCCCGTCTCTACGCGTACACTCTAGGTTTCATTGGACGTCACACCGGACCGGGGGACGCATCGCCCGGTCCGCGTTTCCTCAGATAAAGCTTGTCCGGCAGCCTGAGGTCGACGACTCCGTATTCGCGCGACAACAGCCTGTGCTGGCCCTCGAGCTTGGCGACATGCTGGAGGGCCGCGACCGCGTCCTCCTCGGGCAGCCAGATCTCGACGCCGTTGTTCAACACCAGGTTCCAGCGGCGCTGGCCGACCCAAACGGCGGCGCGCAACTGGCGGGTAAGCGCCGGCTCGTAGGCCAGCAGCAGCAGCAGTTCGCCGACATGCTCGGGCGCGCCGGGCCCCCCCAGCAGCAGCAGCTGCTCGGCGCCGGGCGGCATGCGGCTGGCGCGAACGGTGCGGCCGTTCCGGTCGATCAGCGTGTATTCCGCGCCGTTCTGCCAGAGTGCAACGGCGCGGCGTTCGCGCAAGGTCACATACAGCGTGTCCGGCAGGCGCCGCTCGACCGTGGCGCCCGCCACCCAGTCGATCGCCTCGAGACGCTGGCGGGAAGCCTGCAGGTCGACGCCCAGCAGCGAGTCCCCGGGCTTGACGTTGAGGGCAGCCAGGATGGCTTCGCGCTCGACATAGTCGCGCCCCTCGACGGTGACGTCGGCGAGCTTGAACGGGGTGATCGCGCCCACGATGCTGCGACCCACCGAATCGATCCGGCTCTGGACCTCGACCAGCCAACCCTCGCGCCAGGCCCACCAGCCGCCGCCGGCGCCGCCGCCCAGCATCAGGACGACGAGGCCCAGCATCATCGGCTGCCGCCACAGCGGGCGGCCGGTCTTGCGCATGGGGCCGCGCTTCTTGCGGCGGTCGTAGTCGCGCTTCGGGGCCGCCGTCTTCGCGGTTGCCTTTGCCGGCGATTTTGCGGAAGCGGCGCTCACGACGGATGCCTCGCGTGATCGACCATCCAGGTCATGAGGTCGGACCACGAGATGCCGGCCCATTTGGCCTGCTCCGGCGCCAGCGACAGCGGCGTCATGCCGGGCTGGGTGTTGAGCTCGAGGATGACGAGCCCCGACGTGCCGGGCTTCGAATCGTCCCAGCGGAAGTCCGCGCGGCTGAGACCTTCGCATCCAAGCTCCTGATACGCCGCGAGCGCCCACTGCTTCGCCGCCTCGTAGACGTCGGCCGGTATCGGCGCCGGCACGAGATGCTCGGTGATGCCGTCGGTGTACTTGGCTTCGTAGTCGTAGAAGCGGGTGCGCGGGCGCAGTTCGGTCACGGCGAGGGACTTGTCGCCCATCACCGCGACCGTGAGCTCGCGGCCCGGCACGAACTTCTCGACCAGCACGCGCTCGCCAAACGCCGCCTCGGCGGCCTCGACCGCGGCGAGGTTGTCGCCGTCGCGCACGATATGGACGCCGATGCTGGAGCCCTGGTCGATCGGCTTAACGACATAAGGCCGCGGCATCGGATCGCCCGCGGCGAGCGAGCGGCGCTCGATCACGCGGCCGTCGGCCACACGCAAGCCAAGCGACGCAAAGACGTGCCGTGCCAGCGGCTTGTCCATGGCGATTGCCGAGGCGAGCACGCCGGAATGCGTGTAGGGAATCGCCATGATCTCGAGCACGCCCTGAATGCAGCCGTCCTCGCCGTAGCGGCCATGGAGCGCGTTGAACACGACATCCGGTCCACCGCCCACAGCCGGCCGCAGGAATTCGACCAGGGCGCGCAGGTCGCGCTTCACGTCGTATTCGACGACCTTGTGACCGCCGTCGCGCAATCCTTCGGCACAAGCCTTGCCGCTCACCAGCGAGACCTCGCGCTCGGGTGACCAGCCGCCCATCAGGACCGCAACGGTGCGCGTCATGCCGCCTCCCCGATGCGCTTGATCTCCCAGGCCAGTTGCACGCCGCTGTGCACGAGCACGCGCCGGCGCACTTCCTCGCCCAGAGCCTCGATATCGGCAGCGGTCGCGGCGCCAAGATTGATCAGGAAGTTGCAATGCTTCTCCGAGACCTGCGCCTCGCCGATGCGCAAGCCGCGGCAACCCGCGCCGTCGATCAGCTCCCACGCCTTGTGGCCGTCGGGATTGACGAAGGTCGACCCGCCGGTGCGGCTGCGCGGCTGCGACTCGGTGCGGGCGGCATCGATCTCGGCGATGCGCCGCGCGATCGCGAGCTGGTCGCCCGGCGTGGCGCGCAGCCGGGCCGAGGTGAAGATCCAGTCGGCCGGCGCGGCGCTGTGACGGTAGCTGAAGCCGAGGTCGGCGACACCGACGCGATGGACGGCGCCACGGCGATCGACCGCCTCGGCCGACAGCAGGACCTGCGAGAGTTCGCCGCCATAGGCGCCGCCATTCATGGCGATGGCGCCGCCGATCGTGCCGGGAATGCCGCTCAGGAATTCGAGTCCGGCCAGACCATGATCGCGCGCGGTCAGGGCGACGTTGAGATCCGGCGCGCCGGCGCCGCTCACCAACTCGTTGCCCTCGACGGCGATGCCGGTGAAGCCGCGCATCAGTCGGATGACCACGCCCCGGACGCCGCCGTCGCGCACCAGAAGGTTCGAGCCGACACCCAGCACCGTGACCGCCACGTCAGCCGGAAGTGCTGCCAGAAACGATGCCAGATCCTCGACGTCAGCCGGCCGGAACAGGACTTCCGCCGGCCCGCCGGTGCGGAACCAGGTCTGCGGACCGAGCGGCGCATCGGCCGCGAGCCGACCGCGCGGCTTGGGCAGCCGGTCGATCAGGTGGGGCTTGGATGTCGCGAGTGCCATCATGCCGCCGATCCACCATAGGGGCCTGAATCGTTCGCAATGGCGCGCGGGCCGGCCTGCTCGGCGGCAAGCTGCTGGATTTGGCCAGGCAAGGCGTGCGCCCAGGCCGTGATGTTGCCGGCGCCCAGGCAGACCACGACGTCGCCCGGCCGCGCGGCCTGCCAGATCAGCGTCGGCAGGTCGCCCGGCGCGCCGAGCGGCGTCACGTCGCGATGGCCGGCGCGGCTCACCAGGTTGACCAGCATGTCGCGGTTGACGCCCTCGATCGGCGCTTCGCCGGCGGCATAGACGTCGGCGATGATCACCGCGTCGGCATCGGTGAAGCAGGCAGCGAACTCGGCCTTGAGCGAGGCGAGGCGCGAATAGCGGTGCGGCTGCATGACGGCGATGACCCGGCCCGACCCGCCATAGGCCTGGCGGGCGGCGCGCAGCACCGCGGCGATCTCCACCGGGTGGTGGCCGTAATCGTCGATGATGGTGATGCCGTGCGCCTCGCCGGTCTTGGTGAAGCGGCGCTTGACGCCTGCGAAGGTGCTCAACGCGCGACGAATGGTGTCGTCGGACAGGCCCATCTCCTGCGCCACCGCGATGGCGGCAAGGGCGTTCTGGACATTGTGCTGTCCGAACATCGGCAGGCGCAGGCCGGTGATGGTCCGCGACTCGTTGGTGGTGCGATGCTCGACGTGGACGTCGAAATCGGCGCCGCTGCGGTCGAGCCGCAGGTTGATCGCCCGCACGTCGGCATTGGCGCCGATGCCGTAGGTGATGATACGGCGGTCGGCGACGCGCGGGATCAGCGCCTGGACCTCGGGATGGTCCGAGCACAGCACGGCGAAACCATAGAACGGGATGTTCTCGACGAAGCGCACGAAGGCCTCGCGCAACGCGTCGAAGGTACCGTAGTGGTCGAGATGCTCGGGGTCGACGTTGGTGACAACGGCGATGGTCGCCGGAAGCCGCAGGAACGAGCCGTCGGACTCATCCGACTCCACCACCATCCAGTCGCCGTCGCCCAGCCGCGCGTTGGTGCCGTAGGCGTTGATGATGCCGCCGTTGATCACCGTCGGATCGAGCCCGCCGGTGTCGAGCATGGCGGCCACCAGCGAGGTCGTCGTGGTCTTGCCGTGCGTGCCGCCGACGGCGATCGACCACTTGAGCCGCATCAACTCGCCCAACATCTCGGCACGGCGCACCACCGGCACGAGCCGGGCGCGCGCGGCCATGACCTCGGGATTGTCCTTCTTCACCGCGCTGGAGACGACCACGACCTGGGCGTTGGAGACATTGTCGGCGCGGTGGCCGATCATCACCTTCATGCCAAGATCGGCGAGGCGCCGCGTGTTCGCGCCCTCGGCAACGTCGCTGCCCTGCACCTTGTAGCCGAGATTGTGCAGGACCTCGGCGATGCCGGACATGCCGATGCCGCCGATACCGACGAAGTGGATGAGACCGATATCCAGCGGCAGCGCCCTCATGCGGCGACTCCTGACGGTGAAAGGGTGAAGCCGGTCATCTCGACGACCAGATCGGCAAGCCGTGCGGCGGCATCGGGCCGTCCGGCGGCGTGAGCGGCGGCGGCCATCGCCGCCAGGCGCTGCGGCGCCTCGAACAGCCCGTTCAAATGCGACGCCAGAGCAGCGGCCGTGAACGAGGCATGTGGAATGACGATGCAGGCGCCCGTCGCCTCGAAGGCACGGGCATTGGCGCTCTGATGATCGTCGGCGGCATAGGGATAGGGGATCAGGATCGACGGCCGGCCGATGGTGGCCAGTTCGGCCACGGTCGAGGCGCCGGAACGGCCGATCACGAGATGCGCCGCGGCCAGCCTGGCGGGCAGGTCGGCAAAGAATGGCGCCAGCTCGGCCACGATACCGGCTGCGGTGTAGGTCGCCCGCACGCGCTCGATATCCTCGGGCCGGCACTGCTGCACCAGCCGCACGCGCGCACGCAACGTCGATGACAGCAACAGAATCGCCTCGGGGATGACCTGGCTGAACGACGCGGCGCCCTGGCTGCCACCGAACACCAGAAGGTCGATGACGCGGCCCTCGCCCGGTGCGCGGTAGGGCAAACTGCGCAGCAGGCGCACCGGCTCGCGCACGGGGTTGCCGACCAGGCAGGCGCGCCGATCGTCGGCGGCAACATATTGCGTTCGGGCGAACGACGTCGCCACGCGCGCGGCACCTCCAAGAACGAGGCGATTCGCCTTGCCGAGAACGGCATTCTGCTCGTGCAGCATCGCCGGCAATCGGCGCAGGCGGGCCGCGATCAGGGTCGGCACCGAGGCGTAGCCACCGAAGCCCACGACGGCGGACGGGCCGATGCGTCCCAGCGCACGCCACGCATCGAACAGGCCGAAGGCAAGCGCGAACATCGCCGCGAGCCGCTTGCGCAACGAGCCGGTGGGGCTCGCGGAATGGATATAGTGGATGGGCCGGCGCGACAGCGCGCCCTGCCATTGCCGGCCGCGCGAGTCCGTCACCAGCGCGAACGGCAGGCCGCGCGCCTCGAGCTCGCCAGCCAGCGCCTCGGCCGGGAACACATGCCCGCCCGTGCCGCCGGTCGCCAGAACCACGGGACCCAAGGGAGTGTGGCCTTCGGCCATCACACCGCCTCCCGGAGGCCAGCATGCTCGCGCGTCAGCGACAGCAACATGCCGAGACAGATCGCCATGGCGAGCGCCGAGGAGCCGCCGTAAGAGATGAACGGCAGCGTCATGCCCTTGGCGGGGATGAGCTGGATGGTCGAGGCCATGTTGATGGCTGCCTGCAGGCCAAACTGCACGGCGAGGCCGGTGGCCGCCAGGGTGATGAAGAGACTGGTCTCCTTCGACGCCCGCGACATAGAGCGGAGCGTCACGAAGGCGAATAGACCCAGGATCAGCAGGCAGACGACGAGACCGAACTCCTCGCCGGCAACGGCCATCACGAAATCGGTGTGCGCGTCGGGAAGCTGCGCCTTGACCGTGCCCTCGCCCGGGCCGCGCCCGAACAGCGAGCCATTCATGAAGGCTTCGAGTGAGGTATTGACCTGATAGTTGTCGCCCGAAGTGGGGTCGAGGAATCGGTCGAAGCGACTGCGGACGTGGCTGAACGCGAAGTAGCTGCCAACCAGGGCACCGGCGGCCCCGACCGCGCCGAAGCCCGCGATCCACATCGGCAGGCCGACGACGAAGAGCTGTGCCCCCCAGACCGCGGCGACGACGACGCTCATGCCGAGATCCGGCTGCAGGATCAGCAGCGCGAGAACCGTGCCCACCAGCAGGGTGCAGAGAAAGTAGCCCGGCACCCGGCGTTCGGTGCGGCTTTGCGCCAGCAGCCAGGCCGAGATCACGGCGAGGCTGGGCTTGGCGAATTCCGAGGGCTGCAGGCTGGAAAGACCAGGCACGGAGATCCATCGCCGCGCGCCCTTGATCTCGACGCCGATGACGAAAGTGGCGGCCAGCAGCACCACGCTGCCGCAGAACACCAGCAGGGCGAGCCGCCGGACATGGCGCGGCGAGGCCAATGAAATCGCCAGCATCACCAGAAGCGCCATCGGCAGGAAGATGAACTGGCGCTTGGCAAACATGAACGAGTCGGCGCCGATGCGCTCGGCCGCCGGCGGCGATGCCGCCAGAGTCAGCATTACGCCGAATGCCATGATCGCCAGGATCGCACCCAGCGACCAGCGATCGACCGTCCACCACCATTGGCCGATCACGCTGCGGTCGTCGCGTGGAACCTGGATCATGCCGCCATCCCCAAACGCTGGGCACCCGGCAATGCTCGCGCCATGGCGCGAAATGCATCGCCGCGATGCTCGTAACTCTTCCACTGATCCCACGAAGCACAGGCCGGCGAGAGCAGGACCACAGCTTCGCCACCACCGTCGCGTTGCGCGCGTGCGTACGCTGCATCGAGCGCCGACTGCAGATCGCCGCAGCGGCTGTAGGGCAGTTTGCCTTCGAGCTGGCCGGCGAACAGCTCGGTTGCCTCGCCGATCAGGAAGGCATGGCGGATACGGTCGAAGTAGGACGCGAGCGGCGCCACGCCGCCCTCCTTCGCCTGGCCGCCGAGGATCCAATAGATGTCGTGATAGCTCGAAAGCGCCCGCGCCGCGGCCTCGGCATTGGTCGCCTTGCTGTCGTTGATGTAGACGACGTTGCCCACCGAAGCGACCCGCTCCTGGCGATGCGGCAAGCCGGGATAGCTGCGCAAGCCTTCGACGATCCGCTCGCGCGGCACGTCGAGCCAGCGGCAGGCGGCCCAGGCACAGGCAGCGTTCTGCGCGTTGTGGTCGCCCGGCAGGGTCGGCACATCGGAGAAGTCGACCGCGTAGCCGTCGGCATCGATCAGGTGGCCGGCACGGAAAGAGACGCCGCCGGCGACCGGTCGATCGAAGGCCACCGGAACGGCAACAACACCTGGCCGCACCGAGATCCTGTCGTGGACCGCGCGCGAAGGCTCGTCGTCGATGCCGATCACCGCGCAATCGCCGGCCTGCTGGCGGGCGAAGATGTTTTCCTTGGCCGCGACATAGCCCGCCATGTCGCCGTGGCGGTCGATATGGTCGGGCGTGACGTTCAGCCAGACAGCGATGTTGGCACGAAAGGTCTCGAGCAGTTCGAGCTGGTACGACGACAGTTCGAGGACGTAGACGCCGCCCTCGCCCAGGGTGCCGAGATCGAGTGCGCCCCGGCCGATGTTGCCGCCGACTTCGCAGCGAACGCCCGCCTGGGCGAGGATATGGCCGATCAGCGCCGTCGTCGTCGACTTGCCGTTGGTCCCGGTGATGGCCACGAAGCATGCCTTCGGGGCGGCGCGGGCCAGCAATTCGACGTCGCAGATGATCTTCTTGCCCGCCGCGCGCGCCGCCGCCGCCACGGGATGCGGCACCGGCAGACGGCTGGGAATGCCGGGGCTGATGACCAGCGCCGTCGTGCGCGACCAGTCGATCGAGGCCGGGTCCGCGAGCGCCACGCCGGCGGCGACAGCGGCCGCGCGCGAGGCGGCATTGTCGTCCCAGGCAACGCACCCGACGCCCGCCGCCGTCAGGGCGCGTGCCGTCGCCAGGCCGGAGCGCGCGAGCCCCAGCACGACGAAGGACGATCCCCTGAGGACGGCGAGGTCGATCATCCGCTCACCTCAGCTTCAACGTGGCCAGGCCCGCCATCGCGAGGATGGCGGCGATGATCCAGAAGCGGAACACGATGGTGGGCTCGGCCCAGCCCTTCTGCTCGAAATGATGGTGCAGCGGCGCCATGCGGAAGACGCGGCGCCCCGTCCATTTGTAGGACAGGACCTGGACGATCACCGAGACGGTTTCCAGCACGAACAGCCCGCCCACGATCGCCAGCACGATCTCGTGCTTGGTGACGACGGCCACGGCGCCCAGCGCGCCACCGATGGCGAGCGAACCCGTATCGCCCATGAACACCATCGCGGGCGGCGCATTGAACCACAGGAAGCCGAGCCCGGCGCCGACCAGCGCCGCCAGCAGCACCGCGAGTTCACCCGAACGCGGGATGTGATGAAGATAGAGGTAGTTGGTGAGGATGGTGTTGCCCACGACATAGGCAATCAAGCCGAACACAGCCGACGCCATGATCACCGGACCGATCGCCAGACCATCGAGCCCGTCGGTCAGATTGACCGCGTTGGAGGCTCCGACCATCACCAGAACGCCGAAGGCGACGAAGCCCACGAGGCTGAGCGGCAGCAACACGTCCTTCAGGAAGGGCAAGGCCAGCGTGTAGCGCAGTGGCGCAGGCGACGCCTGGGCGATGAAATAGGTCGCGACGCCGGCCACCAGGATCGACAGACCAAGCTTCACCTTGCCCGGCACGCCCTTGGAGTTGCGCTTGGTGACCTTGAGGAAATCGTCCCACAGGCCGATCGCGCCGAATGCCAGGGTGACGGCGAGCACGATCCAGACATAGCGGTTGCTGAGGTCGGCCCATAGCAGCGTGGCGACGGTGAGCGTGATCAGGATCAGGAGGCCGCCCATGGTGGGCGTGCCCTTCTTGGTCAGGAGGTGGCTGGCGGGACCGTCGTCGCGGATCGGCTGACCCTGCTGCTGCTTGCTGCGCAGCCAGCGGATCAGGACACCGCCAATCAGGAAACTCAGGATCAACGCCGTGATGAACGCGCCGATCGAGCGGAACGTCAGGTAGCGGAACAGATTGAACGGACTGAATACGTCCGCCAGAGGATAGAGAAGGTTATAGAACATCCCTAGAGTCCCACCTCGCCGCCGCTTGCCGCCACGATGGCGTCTACGACGATCTTCATTTTCGAACCCAGCGAACCCTTTACTGCGACCACGTCGCCGGCGCGCAGCGCTGCTGCGACCTCACCCGCGAGCGAGGCTGAATCCGGCCGATGCACGCCGCGCTGCGCCGGCGCCAGGCATTGCCACAGCGCCTGCATGTGGGGCCCGCACAGGAACACCTGCGCTGCACCACTCGTTGCCACCGCGTCGGCCAGGCCGGCGTGATAGGCGTCGGCATCAACGCCCTCACCCAGCTCGCGCATGTCGCCCAGCGCCAGGACACGACGTCCGCCAGGCTTGGGCTCGGTGCGCGACAGCACGGCCAGCATGGCGCGAACCGACACCGGGTTGGCGTTGTAGCTCTCGTCGAGCAGCTCGATCGCGCCTGGCCCGAACTTCAGCATCCGGCGCGCGCCCCGACCCGGCGACGCCTTGACCTGCGCCAGCGTCGCCGCCGCTATTGCCACATCGGCGCCCAGAGCCTCGACGACGGCGAGCGCCGCCACACTGTTCAGCGCCCAATGCTCGCCCGCCGCTCCCAGCCGATACTCGATCCGCCGGCCATCGATCAAGGCCGTAACGTCGCTGCCCGAATCCTGCAGGTCGCAGGCGAGAAGCCGCGCCTCGGCTGCCTCGCTGCGGCCAAAGCCCACGATGCGGGAAACGCCGAAGCGACGGGCATGGCCCGCGAGCCGCTCGTAGTGGCGGCTGTCGCGATTGAGCACGGCGGCTGCACCTTCTGCCATGCCGGCAAACAGGCAGCCCTTTTCATCGGCGATCGCCTCTTCGCTGCCCATGTGTCCGATGTGGACCGCGCCCACGTTGGTGATCACGCCGACATGCGCCTCGACCTGGCGGGCCAGCGGCTCGATCTCGCCGGGATGGTTCATGCCGATTTCGAAGACGCCGTAACGCGCCTCGCGCGGCAGGCGCGACAGGCTGATCGGAACGCCGACATGATTGTTGTAGCTGGCCACGCTGGCCGAGGTCGGCGCCTGGGCCGAGAGCATCGCCCGCAAGGCATCCTTTGTACTGGTCTTGCCGACCGAGCCGGTGACGCTGGCGATGCGCGCCTTGCTGCGGCGACGACCGGCGCGACCGAGGTCAACCAGCGCCTTCAGCGTGTCGGGAACGCGAATCAACGTGCCGCGTGCGCCCTCGACGTCGCGCGAAACGACGGCAGCGGCAGCACCGCGCGCCAGCGCATCGGCCACGAAGCCGTGACCGTCGGTGGTCTCGCCACCGAGCGCAAAGAAGAGATCACCCCTGCCGACGGCGCGGCTGTCGAACGTCACGCCGTCCGCCGCGAAGGGCGCGACGGCCGCGACCGGCGACAGCGCCTTGCTCACCTCGTCGGAGGTCCAGAGGGCGGTCATGCGGCTACTCCCGCCAGCTCGCGCGCGACTTCGGCATCGTCGAAGGGATGCGTGACGCCCTTGATGGTCTGTCCGGTCTCGTGGCCCTTGCCGGCGATCAGCAGCAGGTCGTCGGCGCTGCCGAGGGCGGCCATGCCGGCTTCTATGGCGGCATGGCGGCCGTCGGTGACCTCGATCCAGTTCTTCCGGTCGGCGGCGATGCCGCGCAGGATCTCACCGCGGATCGCCTGGGGTTCCTCGCTGCGCGGATTGTCGTCGGTGACGATGGTGAGATCGGCGAGCCGGGTGGCGATCTCGCCCATGACCGGCCGCTTGGCCCGATCGCGATCGCCGCCACAGCCGAACACCACGACCAGCTTGCCGCGCGCAAACGGCCGAAGCGTGTCCAGTACGGTCTCCAGCGCCTCGGGCTTGTGGGCATAGTCGACATAGATCGGCGCGCCTGAACGGTGGCGGGCAACGAGTTGCAGGCGACCGGGCGCTCCCGTGAGATTCGCCAGCGCCGCCACCGCGCGCGCCGGATCGCCGCCGGTCGCCACGACGAGGCCGAGGGCCGCGAGCGCATTGGATGCCTGGAAGCCCCCGACCAGGGGAAGATCGATTTCATGGCGCGCGCCCAGCACGTCGATCGTGAGGTGCTGGCCGGTCGACGTCGGATCGTCGCCGATCAGACGGATTTCCCGGCCCCTGGCGCCATAGGTCCAGAATCGAATGCCGCGCTGGCGGCAGATCGCGGCCAATGCCTCGGCACGGTCGCTGTCGGCGTTGACGATCGCCGTGCCGCCTGCCGGCAACAGACTGTCGAACAGCCGCGCCTTGGCCGCAAAGTAGGTCTCCATCGAGGCGTGATAGTCGAGATGCTAGTGCGTGAGGTTGGTGAAGGCCGCTGCCGCGAGCCGGACACCGTCGAGTCGGTGCTGGTCGAGACCGTGACTGGAAGCCTCGATCGCCAGATGCGCGACACCCTCGCGGGCAAGTGTCGCCAGATCCTCGTGCAGTTGCACAGGATCGGGCGTCGTCAGGCCGGCTTCCCGCGTCAATCCCGGCGAGACGATGCCCAGCGTGCCGACGCTCGCCGCCTTGAGGCCGAGCGCCTGCCAGATCTGGCGCACGAAATGGACGGTCGAGGATTTGCCGTTGGTGCCGGTGACGGCGGCGATAGTGACGGGCTGGAGGCCGGCGAACGCTGCCGCCATCAGCGCCACGCGGCGGCGCGGGTTGGCATCGCGCACGACGACGATGCCGGGATCGAGCGCCGGCAACGATGCATCGGGGGCGGCCAGGATCGCCGCGGCGCCGCGGCCGACTGCGTCGGCGACGAACGCTGCGCCATCCTGGTGCGTGCCCGGCATGGCGGCGAACAGATAGCCCGGCCGGACCTTGCGCGAATCGAGGGTCAGGCCGGCAAGTACGGGATCGCGCGGCAACGCGGAGGGGAACGCGGTGTCATGTGCGCTGTGGCGCATGAGCTCACTCAGCCGCAACGCGACGCACTCCCGCTGCGGGGGCCGCTGCGGTCTGCGCTGCACCGGGCCGTACCGGCACGGCCTTGCGTTGTTCGGAGCCGCGATGACGCGCATTGGCCGGCACGAACTGCGGCGGCACCACCGGGGCCGGCACTGGCGTCGAGGCGATCTCGAGCGGCGGCAGGCCCTCCTTGAGGTCACCCGGCAGGATGCCATACAGGGACACGATGCCTTCGATGATGACCTTGACCGACGGCGCGGCCACCCAGCCGGCCGTGGCGTAGCCGCCGGTTTCGGGAAGGCCCTTGGGCTCGTCGAGCGAAACCACAATGACGAATTTCGGATCGTTCATGGGAAACACGCCAACGAACGAACTGATTAGGGCTTTTTGGCGGTAGCCGCCGCGGGCCGGCTTTTCCGCCGTGCCGGTCTTGCCGCCGACCTCGTATCCCGCGACATTCGAATTCTTGCCCGTGCCCTCGGCAACATTCAGCCGCAGGAGCTGGCGCAGGCTGAGCGACGTCTTGGCCTGGATCACGCGCCGGCCCTGGTCGCTGGCCGCATTCCGTTTCACCAGGCTGGGCTGGTAGAGGATGCCGCCGTTGACCACGGCGGCCGAGCCGGTCGCCACGTGCAGTGGCGTCACCGAGATGCCGTGCCCGAAGGCGATGGTCATGGTGCTGATCTTCTGCCACTGCCGGGGATAGAGCGGCGAGGCGACCTCGGGCAGCTGGGTCGAAACCGGCTTCAGGAATCCGATCTTGTCGAAGAAGGCGCGCTGGGTTTCCGGGCCCATCTCCACGGCCATCTTGGCCGAGGCGATGTTGGACGAGTACCTGAAGATCTCCGGCACCGTCAGCGGCCGGCGCTGGGCGTGGTCGTCGTTGATCGTGAAACGGTCGATCTTGATCGGCGACGTCGCATCGAAGACGCTGCTCATCGTCACCCGGCCGGTGTCGAGCGCCATCGCCGTATTGAAGATCTTGAAGGTCGAGCCTTGCTCGTAGACGCCCAGGGTGGCGCGGTTGAACAGCGCCTCGTTGGTCAGCGTCTTGGTGCTGTTGGGATCGAACGTCGGCAGCGACGCCATGGCGAGGACCTCGCCGTTGGTCACGTCCATGACGACAGCAGTGGCGCCGATCGCCGAGAATTTCTGGACGGCGCGTGCGATCTCGCGCTCGACCATGCGCTGCAGGCGGAGATCGATGGAAAGCTGCACCGTCTCGCCGCTCTGGAGTTGCTGGTCGAAGAAGCGCTCGACGCCGGCCAGGCCTGCGTTGTCCACGCTGGCGTAGCCCATGATGTGCGCCGCGGCCGAGCCCTGCGGGTAGATGCGCCGCTCCTCGGCCTGGAACTCGAGGCCCGGAATGCCGAGACGATTGACGAGATTGTGCTCGCGCGGGCTGAGGCCGCGCTTGATCCAGACGAAGGTCTTGTCGCCCTCGAGTTTTTCCCTGACGTCGTCGTACTTCAGGTCCGGCAGGGCGGCCACGATCTTGCGCGCAGCCTCCTGGGGATCGAGCAGCAGCCGCGGATTGACGAAGGCCGACATCACCGGGACCGACGTCGCGAGCACGGCGCCGTGGCGATCGACGATGTCGGCCCGCTCCGACTGGATCGAGCCGCCACGGGCCGCCACGCGCTGGGTCGGCTCGGCGCCGTCGCGCAGCAGCGAGACGTAGCCCATCCGCAGGCCGACGGCGACGAAGCCGATCACGAAGATTGCCGAGGCGATGACGAGGCGCTGCCGCGCCGTCTCCTGGGCGTCGCCCTTGAGACGGTCCTGCGGCGAGCTGTAACGCGCGCCGGCCGCCGCGGTTGCCGCGGCGGCCGGTTCGGGCGAGCCAGACTTGCGCCACAGCCTCACCGGCGTCCTCCGTCGTTTCGCGAGAGGATTTCGTCGATCGAGGCTGCAACGCCCTGGTTGTCGCCTACCGGACCCGATGTAGCCGGCTCTTGAATTACGGCCGGTCGAGGGGGCGTCGTGGGCCCGGTGGAACGTGCTGAAAGGGGTGCGGAGGCCGGCGAGGGGCTGCCGGCCTCCGCTGCGACGCGGGCACCACCGGGCAAAGTCGACGAGGGGACGTCGTTGCCCGTACGTGGGGGGGAAGGGAGTGGTGCTTCGCGCCGCGGGGGGACAGATTCGGGTTTGAGCGAGTCGAGCCGGATGACCTGCTTGATCGAGGCCGGCTCGAGCTTCAGATGCTTCTGGGCGAGCTTCTCGACGCGCTCGGCCTCGTTGAGGTGAGCCCATTCGACCCGCAGGATGTGCGTGGCCTGCTGGCTCTCGACAATCTTGTGATTGGTGCGGTCGATCCGCTCCTCGAGGTCCTGCACCTTGTACTTCACGGTGAACAGGCCCACCGCCGTGGCGACGGCGGCAATCGACCAGAAGACGAGCCCGCGATGGATCATGCGCGGCCTCCGGGGACGCCGAGCTTCTCGGCGACACGCAGGCGGGCCGAACGGGCACGCGGATTGGCGGCTACTTCGGAGGCCGTCGGCAGCACCGGCTTGCGTGTGAGATCGCGCAGCGTGGTCTCGCGTTCGACGGCGCGCGGCGGTGCGTGACGCGACGGGCTGGGCGTACGGCCGGCCCTCTGGCGCACGTATTCCTTGACCGCGCGGTCTTCCAGCGAATGGAACGACACAACGGCCAGGCGGCCGCCCGGCGCCAGGACGGAGTCAGCGGCGGCAAGGCCGCGCTCCAGCTCACCCAGCTCGTCGTTCACGGCAATGCGCAGCGCCTGGAAGGCGCGCGTCGCGGGGTCGCTCTCGTCCTTGGCCGAGGGGCCGACAGCGCGGCGAACGATCTCGGCCAATTCGCCGGTCGTCTCGATGCGCTTGGCCTTGCGGGCCTCGACGATGGCGCGCGCGACGCGGCGGCTGCGGCGTTCCTCGCCATAGCGCCAGAAGATATCGGCAAGCTCGACTTCGTCCGCCTGGTTCACAAGATCCGCGGCCGACGAGCCGTTCTTTTCCATGCGCATGTCGAGCGGACCCGAGTTGCGGAAGGAGAAGCCGCGCTCGGCCTGATCGAACTGCATCGAGGAGACGCCGAGATCGAGCGCCACGCCGTCGACGTCGTCGATGCCTTCCGCGGACAGCAGTTCGGCCATGTCGCCGAAGCGGCCCTCGATCAGGCGCAGCCGCGGCGCATAGAGCGCGGCCAATGCCTGGCCGGCGGCGATGGCATCGGGATCGCGGTCGATGGCGATCACCTGGCAGTCGGCGCGATCCAGCATGGCGGCGGTATAGCCGCCGGCGCCGAAGGTACCGTCGACGTAGCGACCGCCGTCACGTGGCTGCAGCGCCTCGATCACCTCGCGCGCGAGAACGGGGATATGTCCAGCGGCGCCGCTCATGCGTCGCCCCTCTCTGAATCCGAATTGGCGAGGCTGCGCACGAACGCTGCCATCTTGTCGCGATCGCCGTCGCGGCGGGCCTGCCAGCGCTTGGGATTCCACATCTGGAACTTGTCGCCCTTGCCGACCAGCATGACGCCCGCGTCGGCGTCGAGGGCCTGGGCAAACTCGGCCGGCAGGGAGAAGCGGCCATCCGGCTCCATGGCGATGGTGCGGGCGCTGGCCGAGAGGTAGCCCGCGGGATCGAAGGCCTCGTCGTCGAGCGATACTTTCAGCGAGCCCTTGGGACCGAGCGCTTCGACGCGGAGCCGCTCGAGCATGGCGTCGAACCCCAGACGCGAATTTCCGTTCACGACGCCCGGGACATTGGGTGAGCGGTAGAGGACGAAGGCCTCGCGGTCGTCGGCCGGCAGCTCGTCGCGGAAGGCGGCGGGCAGAAGGACCCGGCCTTTCTTGTCGAGCTTGATCAGGATTTCGGACCGAAAGGCCACGACCCTGTCCCCCTAAATCCACGACAGGTGCCCCACGCCCCTGCGGATCCCTGTTTACGGGATGCTATGGGATATCATGGGATTTTCCGGGACGCAATGTCGAAAAGCGGGATTCGGTGAGGAATCTGAAGACCTTAGCCACAACATCTATTGTGCACTATTGGCTAAAAACCACAACAGGTTGAGATTTTGCTCGATTCGAGCAGGAAATGCGGGTCAGACGGCCTGTAAGCCGGGTTCTGTCCTCACCCCGGCAAGCCGGGACGATGGATGGCCATTCCTCTGGGACGTCCGTTGCCGAACGCCTCGCGCGACCGACCCGGGCGACGACGCGGAAACACCGCTGCCGGTCGCCCGGCGTGTCACCCCTATTTGGTCTTGCTCCCGGTGGGGTTTGCCCTGCCGCTTCCGTTGCCGGTCGCGCGGTGGGCTCTTACCCCACCGTTTCACCCTTGCCTGACTGGCTTGCCACTCGAAAGTGGGCCAACCCGGCGGTTTGTTTTCTGTGGCACTTTCCCTGGGGTCGCCCCCGCCGGCCGTTAGCCGGCACCGTGTCTCCGTGGAGCCCGGACTTTCCTCACCGCCGCGGTTGCCCGCGACAGCGCAGCCATCCAGCCGTCTGACCCGCGGGCCCTAGCTAGGCGGCTCCCCCGACCTGGTCAAGCAGCCCGGCCAGACGCGTCCGCGTCTCGGGGTCGGGCATGCCGTCGACCTGGGCCGGCCGGAAATGCCGCTGGAATGCCTTCACGATGTCCCTGGGCGGCACCGCGATCGGCGGCGCGTAGCCGAAGCGCTGCAGCGCCTTGTGGAAGTCGCCATCGAGCGGGCGCCCGCCACCCTTCGGCCAGAGCCCGATACCGGCCGCGGCCAGCGTCGCCCACGGAAAGCGCAGGCCGGGATCGATCTTCCGTTTGGGTGCGATGTCGGAATGGCCGACGACGTTGCGCGACTCGATCGCCGGATGGCGCGTCAGGATGGCCTTGCAGAGTTCGATCAGCGCCGCGATCTGGCGCGGCGGATAATCGTGGCGATCGCCGTGCAGGTTCACGATCTCGATGCCGATCGATGTGGTGTTCAGCGCCTCGCAGCCGCGCCAGTGCGAGACGCCGGCATGCCAGGCGGTGCGATCCTCCGGCACCAGGCGATAGGCCGTGCCGTCCTCCGCCAGGACATAGTGCGAACTCACGCGATGTTCGCGTGTCTCATCGCAGAGAATGTCGAGCGACTCCGGCAGCGGCAATTCTGTGTAGTGCAGGACCAGCACATCGACAGTGGCATCATCGGGCCGCGGCGCGTGATTGGGCGACGGCCGATCGACGATGTTCACGGTCAGGCCGCCACCAGGCCGCGTTGGCGCCTGAGACGGTCGTAGGCATCGTTGATCAGGGCGAGCTTGCGGTTGGCGATGTTAATCGCTTCCTGAGGCAGGCCCTGGGCCATCAGCCGATCGGGATGGTTGGCGCGGACCTGGCGCAACCACGCCTCGCGGATCTGCTCGTCGGTCGCGATCGGATCGATGCCCAGGATGACGCACGGCTCGCATTCGACGACGCCCGATGCCGACGCCTTCGCGCGCTCGAAGCGGGCGCTGTCGAGGCCGAAGATGCGCGCCACCTTGGCAAGATAGTCGGCCTCCGCGACGTCGACCGAACCGTCGGCGCGCGCGATGCTGAACAGGCCCTCGATCACGCCTTCGAGGATTTCCGGTGCATCAGGGAACAGGTTCGCCACCTGGCGGGCATAGGTCTCGAAGCCGGCGGCGTCGCGCTTGGCGAGATCGAAGAAGCGCTCGACATTGCGCTCCTCGCCCGGCGGCACCTGAAAGAACGCACGGAAGGCCGCGACCTCCACGTCGGATACTTTGCCGTCGACCCGCGCCATCTTGGCGCCCAGCGCGATGACACCGATGGTGAAGCCGATCTGCCGGAGGCCGGGATGTGTGCCCTCGTCCGCCTGTGGCGGCGCCACGCCCAGCAGCGCGCCGATCGAGCCGCCGATCCCGAGCTGCGCCGCCTTGTCCGCGATGATGTCCCAGATGCTCATGTCCGCTCGCTTACAATATCAAGGAACCGATCGCCACGCCGACCAGAAGCCCGAGGGCCAGGCGGCGATAGAAGAGTTCGCTGGCCAGCGGGAACAGCCGCTCCCCCAGGAGGCCCCCCAGCATCACCGCCGGTGCAAGAACGAGGCCGTGCACGCCGGTATCCCAGCCGATCAACCCGCGCGAGGCGAACATGGCAATCGCCGCCAGGTCGACGAAAACGAAGTAGGTCGTGAGGTTGGCCCGAACGTGCGCCGCCGTGTCCTGGCCGGCGAGATAGTAGAAGGCGATCGGCGGACCGGCCATGCCCGAGAGGCCATTGAGAAAGCCGCTGGCGGCGCCGGCAGCGAGAGTCGTTGCCGGGCGCGGCCGACCGGGATACCGCCAGCCGCTCGCCAGCAGGGCGACCGCCACCAGAATGATGGCCGAGATCGCCCAACGCATCGGCTCGGGCTCGGTCAACGTCAAGACGTGGGTGCCGACCGGCACGAGGACGACGGCCGCCGCCAGAAGCAGCCCGAGCTGCCGCCAGTCGACCAGGCGCACCACGGCCGGCAGCAGCGGCAGGGCAACTGCAATCTCGAGCAGCAGGCAGAGCGCGATGCCGGTCGCCGGCCCGTAGAGGGCCGAAAACACCGGGGTCATCAACATCGCGGCGCCAAAGCCCGCGAATCCGCGCACCATGCCTGCAATGCAGGCAACGGCGGCGGAAATCAGGAAGGAAGAAGCCAACAGGTCGGGCATGACAGCCGGCCACGCTAGCATTGCCGGACCGTCATTCGAGCATCATATAATGCAGGCCATGCCCTCAAAGAATCTCGCGGTTTCGACCGTGCCGCTCCTCATGCCGTACATCCAGCGGCGGCCGGAACTCGAAAGCGGCGCGCAGCCCTTCAAGCTGGTGTCCGACTACACGCCGGCAGGCGACCAGCCCGAGGCGATCAAGCAGCTCATCGCCGGCGTCGAGGGCGGTGAGCGCGACCAGGTACTGCTGGGCGTCACCGGCTCGGGCAAGACCTTCACGATGGCCAATGTCATCGCCTCGCAGAACCGGCCGGCGCTGGTGATGGCGCCCAACAAGACACTGGCGGCGCAGCTCTACAGCGAGATGAAGGGCTTCTTTCCGGAGAACGCGGTCGAGTATTTCGTCTCCTACTACGACTACTACCAGCCCGAAGCCTACGTCGCGCGGACCGACACCTACATCGAGAAGGATTCGTCGATCAACGAGCAGATCGACCGCATGCGCCACT
>JBQTJT010000005.1:0-21014 GCA_052386855.1 Reyranella sp. | reverse complement strand
TGTTCCGCGGGGGTTCAGCGCCGCGGTCATCGCCGCGGGGGGCTGGGCGATCGGAGGGTTGGTTATCTAGGAAACTTGTCGTCCTGAGCGCAGCGATGGACCTCACGCCGGCCGGGGGTTCGGTGTCGATGGTCCGCCTTTGGCCGTTCGGCGAGGTCCGTCGCTGCGCGCAGGACGACAGGACAACGACAAGACTGAGCATTGGTACTCGCTGAAGTTCCATGCTTCTCGACACCCACTAGCGCAGGGCCAGATCGCCGTAGGGCTTGGTGATCAACTCGAGCAGGTGGCCGTCGGGGTCTTCGAAGTAGACGCCGCGGCCGCCCCAGTAGCGGTTGATCTCGCCGGGGCCGCTCTTGTCGGGGCGGGCGTAGTAGGGAATGCCGCGGTCCTTGATCCTGGCGAATCCGGCATCGAATTCCGCGTCGTCGACCAGGAAAGCATAGTGCTGGGTCCGGACGTCCTGGGAGTCGATGAAGTCGAGGGCGACGCCGTTGCTGGTGCGCACCGGCACGAAATGCCCCCAGGGCGCTTCGGGCTCGACGCCCAGGATGTCGGCCAGGAACCTGGCCGAGGCGTGCTTGTCCCTGGCCGGAACGATGATGTGGTTGAGGGCTGCCATGCGACCTCCTTACGCCGTCGCTCAATTGTAACGAGCCGGCGTTACAAAGTCAGACGGTGTGCTGCCCCCTCTCCAAAAAACAAGGAAAGCACCAATGAGTGGCTTCATGACGGCGCTGAAAGTGCAGCGCTGGGACGATCATCGCTACTATCACCACAGCCGTATCAACCAATCCCTTCATCTGTTCAGCGCCGCCACCTTCGTCTGCGCCTATGTGATGATGTTTTCCGACCCGGCGATGGCAGCCCTGCTCGCCTGGCTGGTCGCGATGACCAGCCGCCAGATTGGGCACCTGTTCTTCGAGCCGAGGGGCTACGACCAGCTCAACCAGGCGACCGACGAATTCAAGGAAGAGATCAAAGTCGGCTACAACATCAAGCGCAAGATCGTGCTGCTGGCGATCTGGGCGCTGTCACCGCTGCTGCTCGTGCTGGACCCGACGCTGCTCGGGCTCTTCACGCCCCACGTCGACACCGCAGAGTTCATCCGCCACACCGGCGAGCTCTGGCTGGCCGTAGGCATTGCCGGCATCGCCTTTCGCGCCCTCCAGCTGTTCGTCCTGCAGGATGTCCAGACCGGCTTGGTGTGGGTCACCAAGATCGCGACCGACCCGTTCCACGACATCAAGCTCTACCACAAGGCGCCGCTCGAACTGCTGGCGGGCCATCCGGTCGTTGACGAGATCGTCGATGAGATCGACGAAATCGTCGACGAGATCTCCGAGGAGATCTCGCCGGGGCCCTCAAAGTCAGGCGTCTAAGGGACGCGTGCCGACGAGATCCGTCGGTTGGCGGCCCGGCAGCCATCTTGGCAGCCAGGGCGTGGTATAGTGGGCCAGCATCTCGTGCAGGATCCGCCGCTTGATGGCGCGGTCGGTGCCCAGCGCACCGATCTCCCACCAGCCGCCGCGGCGCATCGCGTCGGCGGCGGCAATGAAGCGTTCGGCCACGGCCTCGAAGTCGGCATCGGTGTAATTCAGGCTGAAGATGAGGCGGCCGGTGCCGATCCAGCTCAAGGCCAGGCCCTCGGCTCTGAGATAGTACTGGAACATCCAGTTGTAGCGCGACGGCTGCGTGTAGCAGACCGTCCAGATCGACGAGAGGTGCGCCACCTGCAAAGGCAGGCCGAGCGCGGCGAGCCGGCTGTTGAGCGAGGCGGTGCGGCGGTCCCAGGTGGCGTCGAGATCGCGGTAGATCGACTGCATGTCCGGCGTCTCGAGATGGCGCAGGAATTCGTTCATCGCCGCCATCACGTAGGGATGGGAATTGAACGTGCCGCGCGCGAAGCAGACGTCGGCCGGGCGGTCGTCGCGGAAGCGTTTCATATATTTGTGTTGGCCGCACACGACGCCGACGGGCAGGCCGCCGCCAACCGTCTTGCCGTAGGTCACGAGGTCGGCCTCGACGCCGAAATATTCCTGGGCGCCACCCAGCGCCAGCCGGAAGCCGACGAAGACCTCGTCGAAGATCAGCACGATGCCGCGTTCGCTGCAGACCGCGCGCAGCTCCTTCAGCCACGCGGCATAGGTCGCGCGGGCGACGCTGGCGTTTGGCCGGCTGTGGATCAGGGTCGAATCGGCGGGGGCGGCCTGGTTGGGGTAGAGCGCCTGCGATGGATTGACGAGGACGCAGGCGATGTCGCTGCGCCGGCGCAGCACCTCGAGCGTGGCCGCGGACATGTCGGCGAGGGTGTAAGTGTCGTGCGCGGGAACAGGATTGCCCACGCCGGGCTGCACGTCGCCCCACCAGCCATGATAGGCGCCGCAGAGACGCACGAGATGGGAGCGCCGCGTGTGGTAGCGCGCGAGGCGGACCGCTTGCATGACGGCCTCGGTTCCCGACATGTGGAACGAGACTTCGTCCTTGCCGGAGATGCGCGCCAAACGCGCGACGTTGTCGCCGACCAGCGAGGGGTAGGAGCCCAGCACCGGGCCGAGGGCATCGACGCGCCGGGCGCTGCGGTCGAGGCATTCCTTGTAGAAATCGTAGCCCAGCAGGTTGACGCCGTAGGAGCCCGCAAGGTCGTAGCAGGCATTGCCGTCGAGGTCGGTGACCATGACGCCGTCCGATGCCGCGAGAAACGAGCCCATCGGGAACTGCGCCTTCGCCAACGGACTGAACTGGAACGGCACGCGATAGACCTCGGTGAACTGCAGGTCGGAGATGTGCCGCGCCGCTTGCTTCGTCTGCTCCAGGGTCCGCTGATACCGCGTCCGGAAGAGGCGCGAGAGGCGTTCGAATTCGGCGCGCCGCCGACTCGCGATCTCCGTCGTGGCGTCGTCGGCGCGGAAGAACCGCGCTTCATCGAAGCTGTAGTTGGGGACCAGGCCGGCGATGCGGCGTGACAGGCGCGAATGGCCGCCCAGCGAGCGGTGCTTGGCGCGTGAAAGAGCAAGCCGGGCCTTGAGCTTCAGGATCAGCACGCCGAGCAGCAAAGCTGCAAGGGCGAGGCCGATTGCCGAGGAAACAGTCCACTCGATTCCCATCGATTCTCCCTAGCTCCCTTGTAGGCAATGACAATTCGTTCGGAACTCGCGAAGGTGCTGCAGCACGAAGACATCAACTTCCTGCTGACGAACCGCATTCCGCGCCGGCTCGCGACGCGGTTCCTCGGCTGGTTCAGCCAGATCGAAAACCCCTATGTGGCGCGGGCGTCGATCGCGATCTGGCGCCTGTTCGCCGATCTCGATCTCAGCGAGGCCAAATCGCGGAGCTTCAAGAGTCTCCACGCCTGTTTTACGCGCGAACTGAAACCTGGAGCCCGACCGTTCGATCTCGACCCGCAGGTCCTGGCCAGTCCGTGCGACGGCATTGTCGGCGCTCATGGCACCATCGCCGGGACCGAACTGCTCCAGGCCAAGGGGTTTCCCTACACGTTGCGCGATCTGCTGCATGATCCGGCACTGGTCGATGCCTACCGGGATGGCTGCTATGTGACGATCCGGCTGACGTCGAGCATGTATCACCGGTTCCACGCGCCCGGCGACGGCACGGTGGAGCACGTGACCTACATCTCGGGCGATACCTGGAACGTCAATCCGATTGCGCTCAAGCGCGTCGCCGAGCTGTTCTGCAAGAACGAGCGCGCGGTGATCCGCACGCGGCTCCGCGGTTCCGGTCATCTCGTGACCCTGGTGCCGGTGGCGGCGATCCTCGTCGCCAGCATCCGGCTGCACTTCCTCGACGTGACGATGAACATGAACTACCGCGGCGCCGCCGAGATCGATTGCGATGCGCCTTCCCGAAAGGGCGAGGAACTCGGCTGGTTCGAACATGGCTCGACGATCATCGTGTTTGCGCCGAAAGGCTTCAGGCTCTGCGACGACATCGGCGAGGGCACTGTGCTCCGGGCCGGCCGCGCCCTCATGCGCCTGCCCTGAGCGCCGGCGGCACCGTGTCAGGACGCGGCCGCGTCGGGCATGACGCGACCTTTGAGCGGCTGCCAGACGCTGCGCGGGATCTGGCGCAGGTTGGCCAGGAACTGCTGGGCGCATTTTGCCCAGGTGAAGCTCTCGGCATGGCGCCGGCAGGCCTCCGGATCGCCGGTAACGGCGGCAAGGCAGGCGGCGCGCAGGTCCTCGTTGACCGCGCCCACCTCAGGGACCGTGACGACATCGAGCGGGCCGGGCACGGGGTAGCCCGCCACCGGCACGCCCGAGGCCAATGCCTCGACCATGACGAGGCCGAACGTGTCGGTGCGGCTGGGGAAGACGAAGCAGTCGGCCTGGGCATAGCGCATCGACAGCTCCTCGGTGCCGACGGAGCCGAAGAATTCTATGCCCTTGTTTTGGGCCCCGCCGTAGCGGCGCTTGAGTTCGGCGAGCTGCGGCCCGCCGCCCACCACCCACTTGGTGCCGGGCAGGTCGAGATCGAGGAAGGCCTTTATGTTTTTCTCGATGGCGACGCGGCCGGCATAGAGCCAGATCGGCCGCTCGCCTTCGTGCGCGTCACGATGCGCGTCAGGGGGGCGTGGCTTGAAGGCCGTGATGTCGACGCCGCGCGACCACGGCACGAGGTTCTTGAAGCCCTGCGCCGCCAGCTCGTCGCGGATCGTCTGCGCCACCACCAGCACGCCCGCCGACGGCGCATGGAAGCGCCGGACGAAGGCGTAGCTCCAGGAGATCGGCAGGCGGATGCGGGCGTGCACGTATTCTGGGAAGCGCGTGTGATAGGCCGAGGTGAAGGGAATGCCACGCTTCAGGCAAAAGGCACGGGCGGCCCAGCCGAGCGGGCCTTCGGTCACCACGTGGATGGCGTCGGGCGCGAACAGTTTTAGCATGTGGGCCAGGCGGCCCGAGGGGAACAGCGAGAGGCGAATCTCGGGATAGGTCGGGCAGGGCAGGGTATGGAAGCGGTCGGGCCCGAAAACCTCCACCTCGTGGCCCTGGGCGCCCAGGATCTGCGAGACCGTCTCGACGGTGCGGACGACGCCGTTGATCTGTGGCCGCCAGGCATCGGAGACGATGGCGATGCGCAACCGGGCTACTCCGCGGCCAGCCGGACCGGCTCGAGCCGCGTCGGCAGCCTGGAGGATTGGCGCGCGCTCTCCTCGGCCCAGTGCACGATGCGCAGACGGCCCTCGAAATCCTCGACCAGGGCGGTGCAGCTCTCGACCCAATCGCCGTCGTTGCAGTAGAGGACGCCGTCGATGTCGCGGATCTCGGCATGATGGATGTGACCGCAGACGACGCCATCGACGCCGCGCCGGCGGGCTTCGTTGGCGACCGCATGCTCGAAGTTGTCGATGAACTGGACGGCGTTCTTGACCTTGTGCTTCAGGAAAGCCGACAGCGACCAATAGGGCAGGCCGAGCCGGCGCCGTCCCCAGTTGAACCAGGTGTTGAGGCGGAGCGCGGCGGAATAGGCCCAGTCGCCGGTGATGGCGAGCCAGCGGGCATAGCGCACGATGCCGTCGAACTGGTCGCCGTGGATGATCAGCAGCTTGCGGCCCTCGGGCGTCTCGTAGATCACCTCGTCCTCGACCCGCACGTCGCCGAAGGTGAGCTGGCAGTATTGCCGCGCGGCCTCGTCGTGGTTGCCGGGGATATAGACGACGTTGGTGCCCTTGCGCGCCTTGCGCATGATCTTCTGGACGACGTCGTTGTGGCTCCGCGGCCAGTACCACCAGCGCTTCAGGCGCCAGCCGTCGACGATGTCGCCGACGAGGAACAGATGCTCGCTCTCGTTCTTCTTGAGGAAGTCGAGCAACAGCTCGGCCTGGCATCCGCGTGTCCCGAGATGGATGTCGGACAGGAAGATGGCGCGGTGGCGGGCAGGCTGATGACGCTCGATGATCGTCATGAGGGCACGGTCATGTGGATAAAACCCGGCCGGTACTAAATCTGTCGGGCGCGATTGCACGACACGCAGCAGATTGTGTATGGAGGCCGTTGCGTGGCCGTGAATCGGTTGTGACAGTTAGATGACATTCGCCTCAAATCGCGCCGTCCTGCTCATTCTCAATCCAACCGCCGGCCGCCGCCGCCGCGGGCTGGTCGATGCCGTGGTGTGCCGCGTGCGGGCGCTGGGCTGGACGGTCGATCTGGTCGAAACCGCCGCCGCCGGCGATGCGCGGCGGATCGCCGAGACTTGCGATGCTGCCCGCTACGCGGTGATCGCCGTGGCCGGCGGCGACGGCACCATCAACGAGGTGGTGAACGGGCTCGCCAGCCGCGGCGGGGCAGGGCCAGCTTTGGGCATCGTGCCGTTGGGCACCGCCAATGTGCTGGCGCACGAGTTGGGTCTCGGCTTCTCGGCTGCCGCTTTGGCGCAGACTCTGACGGCCGGCCAGGAAATCCTGATGCAGCCGGGGGAGGCCAGCGGTGCCGGCCGGACGCGGCAGTTCTCGCTGATGGCGGGCGCGGGCTTCGACGCCAAGGTCGTGGCGGGCGTCAGCGCGCCGTTGAAACGCCGCCTCGGACGGGCGGCCTATGTCTGGCGTTCGCTGGTCGAGGCCCGCCGCTACCGCCCGGTGCGCTATGCCGTCGAGATCGACGGCGTCCGCCACGAGGTGGCATCGGTGATCGTGACCCACGGCCGTCTCTATGCCGGGCCCTATGTCGTGGCACCCGACGCGGCCCTCGGCCTTCCGCTTCTTCATGTCTGCCTGTTCGAGCGCTGGGGCCGCTCGCAGACCCTGCGCTTCGGTTTGGCGCTGCTGCTGGGCCGGCTGCCGCGCACCGCGGGCTATCGCGTGATCGCCGGCCACGACATTCGGGTGTCGGTGCTGAGCGATGCCGGCGAGGCGCGCCGCCAGCCGGTCCAGATCGACGGCGACGATGCGCTGACGCTACCGGTGTCGATCGCCCTTGCGTCGGGCGCCGTGCGGCTGCTGCGGCCGGCGGCGTGACGGCAGAAAAGATAGAGTTGCAAGTTCAGCAGATTTTAGGCTATATTCCTGATATCGTCGCCACGACGTGCATCTATTGCGCGGGCCGCCCGGTCACTTGCCCGGAGCGGCCTTTTTCGTGGCCGGTGGCCATGCTGTCATCCCGAACGAAGTGAAGGATCCTTGCTGTGGCCTTAAGGATCCCTCGGGCCTTCGGCCTCGGGATGACAAGGGCGCCGAATTTCAAGACAGGTCCGCGATTCGGGGCTGCGTTGAAAAGAATCGTTCCGTTCAAGCCGGCCGGCACTTTGCGAATTTCCAGACAGACAGATTCCAGACAGATGCTGTCTGAAAAATCGGGTCCTTAACGCATCGCCTGCAGCTTGCGCACCGTCTCGGCCGAGGGGTGGCCGTCGGCCGGCAGCGCCTGTTGCTGCTGGAAGAGACGCAGCGCCGAGCGGGTCTTGGGCCCCAGGAGCCCGTCGGTGTCGTCCTTGTAGAGGCCGAGCCGGGCCAGCCGGTTCTGGATGTCGATCACGGTGTCGCGCGACAGCGGCTCGTCGTCGGCCGGCGGCGCCTGCTGGACGCCGGGCCCGCCCGCGATCTGGCGGGCGAGGATGCCGACCGACAGTGCATAGAGCGTCGAGCGGTTCCAGTTCATCACCGCCTTGAAGTTCGGATAGAGGATGAAGGCGGGGCCGCGGAAGCCGGCCGGCAGGATGATCGACGCGGGCTCGTCGGACGCCGGCAGGGCGCCGCCGCCCGCCTTCTTGACGCCCATCGCCGTCCAGGCCCGCACCGGCTTCTCGATCGACGCGTCGGCCTGGTCGAGCGCGAAGCCCCGGGGCAGCACCACTTCCTCGCTCGACGGCAGACCCGGCTTGAAGCCGATGCCGCGCAGGAAATTGGATGCCGAGGCGAAGGCGTCGGGCAGGCTGTTCCAGATGTCGATGCGGCCGTTGCCGTCGCGGTCGACCGCCCACTTGGTGAAGGTCGACGGCATGAACTGCATGTTGCCCATGGCGCCGGCCCAGGAGCCGCGCATCTGCTCGCTGGTCATGTGGTTCATGTTGAGGATGCGCAGCGCCTGCACGGTCTCGTTCGAAAAGAAGACGGTGCGCTTGGTCATGCAGGCGAGCGTCGCCACGGAGCGGACGACACGGAAGTCGCCCATGTAGCTGCCGTAGTTGGTCTCGACGCCCCAGAAAGCCATGATGTATTGCGGCGGCACGCCGTACTCGGTCTGCAGCGCATCGAGCAGCGTGCGGTGCTGCGCCATGCGTTGCTGGCCCTTGACGATGCGGTCGGCCGACACCGTGCCGCCGACGTACTTGCCGTAGGTCAGCGAAAATTCCGGCTGCCGCCCGTCGAGGTCGATGACCTTCTGGTCGGGCGTCAGGCCCTGGAAGGCCTTGTCGGCGACGGCCGCCGGCACGCCCTGGCGTGTCGCCTCGGTCTTGATGCCCTGCAGGCAGTCGCGGAAGTCGCCCCCTTGAGCAAATGCGGGGGCGAATACCGGAGTGGAAAGGAGCGCCGTCGTTGCGGCGAGGAGCGTCAGTTTTGTGAAGGGGGTCATGGCGCCGAGGATATCACGACCCGGCGACGGTCAACCCTTCAATTCTCACGGTCGGGGCGTTGGTCGAGCTCTTGAATTGCAGGTCGCTGGCCGGAGTCATGTTCAAGAACATGTCCTTGAGATTGCCGGCGACGGTGATTCCGCTCACCGGCCAGGCGAGCTTGCCTTTCTCGATCCAGAAGCCCGAGGCGCCACGGCTATAGTCGCCGGTGACGCCGTTGATGCCGAAGCCGATCAGGTCGGTAATGAAAAGACCGCTCTTGATGTCGCCGATCAGCTCGTCGACCGAGAGCTTGCCCTTCTCGAGGTAGAAGTTGGACGTGCTGGGCGAGGGCGGGCCGGAGACGCCGCGCGAGGCATGGCCGGTCGGCTTCAGGTTGAGCTGGCGGGCGGCCGCGAGGTCGAGCAGCCAGGTGGTGAGGCGGCCGTCGTCGATCACGGCCATGCGCTTGCTGGCCAAGCCCTCGGCATCGAATGGCCGGCTGCCCAGCCCGCGCTTGCGCAAGGGATTGTCGAGGATGCGGATGCCGTCGGCGAAAACCTTCTTGCCCATCGCGTCCTTGAGGAAGGACGTGCCGCGCGCCACGGCGCGGCCGTTGATGGCGCTCGCGAGATGGCCGATCAGACCGCCCGAGACGCGGCGGTCGTAGACCACCGGCACGCGCGCGCTCGAAGCCTTGCGCGGGTTGAGGCGGCGGACCGCGAACTTGCCGGCGTTGCGGCCGACCCGCGCCGGCGACATCAGATCCTCGAAGTGGACCGCGCTCGTCCATTCGTAGTCGCGCTCCATGCCGGTGCCTTCGCCGCCCACCACCGAGCAGGAGAGCGACCAGCCGCCGCGGCTATAACCGCCGGAAAAGCCGTTGCTGGCGGCCAGCATGACGGAGGAGCGGCCCCAGCCAGCGTCGGCACCTTCGGAATTGGTGACGCCCTTGACGGCGCGGGCGGCGTCCTCGGCCTCGGCGACCAGGGACAGAAGCTTTTTGGCCGACGGCCGGCCCTTGTCGTCGAGATCGAGGTCGGGCCAGGAATGGGCCAGAAGTTCCTCGGGGGCGATACCGCAGACCGGGTCCTCAGGGACTGCGCGCGCCATGTCGACGGCGCGCTGGGCCACGGTCCGGAGCGCCTTGGGCGCGAAGTCGGTCGAGGAGACGAAGGCCTGGCGGGTCCCTACGAACACGCGGAGACCGAGGTCGCGACCCTCGCTGCTCTCGAGCTTCTCGCGGCGGCCCAGCCGCTGGGCGACCGAGATCGACTCGCCATGGACGTAAAGCGCATCGGCCGAATCGGCGCCGGCGGCTTTTGCCCATTTCAGGAGATCGGAGAGGAGATCGGCGTCAGGAGCGGATTTCTTTGCTTTGGCCATGACGCCGTTTCTACGCGCTAACGGGCGGTGTCGTCGAGATAGTACGAAAAGAACAATACGCCCGAGGCGCCGAGCCCGAGCAGCCAGAAGAAGACCCGCGCGGCATCGGCCACGAATTCGAACTCGGGCCACAGGCGGGCGATGGCGTCGGCCGCAAACTGGTGGCCGATGAGGCCGATCATCGTGCCCAGCATCAGCGAGATCGCCACGTTCCAGACGAACCGCACGCCGCGCATGACCGGACCCTCCCGCCGCCGGAGCGGCGAGCTGGGGTCGGGCGGGACCGCCGGGCGTGGCTTGGCCAAGGCCTACCGCTGGGCGCGAAGGGCGCGGTTGGCGGCGCAGCTCACGGCCTTGAGCGAGGCCGTGACGATATTGGCATCCATGCCGACGCCCCACAGCACGCGGCCGTCGCGGGTCTCGGCCTCGATGTAGCTCACCGCCGTGGCGTCCGAGCCGGCCCCGGCGGCATGCTGGTGATAGTCGCGGACCTTGATCGTGACGCCGCAGTTCTTGGCCAGCGCATCGACGTAGCCCGCGATCGGGCCGTTGCCGCGGCCGCTGATCGTCTGCGCCTTGCCGTTGAACGTCACCTTGGCGTCGAGAAGACGCACGTCGGGATGGCCGGGCTCCGGCACCGTGGTGTGGCTCGCAAAGGCCACCGGCGTCGCGTTCTCGAGATATTCCTTGCGGAACGTGTCCCAGATCAGCGCCGGCTGGATCTCCTTGCCGGTCTCGTCGGCGATCTGCTGGATCACCTTGGAGAACTCGACCTGGAGGAGCCGCGGCATGTCGATGCCGTAGTCGCTCTTCAGGATGTAGGCGATGCCGCCTTTGCCCGACTGGCTGTTGATGCGGATGATCGCCTCGTAGCTGCGGCCGAGATCGGCCGGATCGATCGGCAGGTAGGGCACTTCCCAGACCTTGCTGTTCGATGCCTCGAGCGCCTTGAAGCCCTTGTTGATGGCATCCTGGTGCGAGCCCGAGAAGGCGGTGAACACCAGGTCGCCGCCGTAGGGATGGCGCGGATGGACCGGGAGCTGGTTGCAGTATTCGACCGTCTGGCGGATCTCGTTGATGTTGGAGAAGTCGATCTCGGGATCGACGCCCTGGGTGAACATGTTCAAGCCCAGCGTCACGAGATCGACGTTGCCGGTGCGCTCGCCGTTGCCGAACAGGCAGCCTTCGATGCGGTCGGCACCGGCCATGAAGCCCAATTCGGCCGCGGCGACTCCCGTTCCGCGGTCGTTGTGGGGATGCAGGCTCAGGATCATCGAGTCGCGGTACTTGAAGTTGCGATGGCACCATTCGATCTGGTCGGCATAGATGTTGGCCGAGGACATTTCGACGGTGGCTGGCAGGTTGATGATCATCTTCTTCGCAGGCGTCGGCTTGTAGACGTCGCCCACGGCGGCGCAGATGTCGCGCGCGAACTCGAGTTCGGTGCCGGTGAAGCTCTCCGGCGAATATTCGAACACCCACTCCGTCTTGGGATCGGCGTCGGCGAGCTGCTTCACCAGCTTGGCGCCCGACACGGCGATCTCGATGATGCCGGCATAGTCGGTGCCGAACACCACGCGTCGCTGCAGGGTCGAGGTCGAGTTGTAGAGATGGACGATGGCGCGCTTGGCGCCACGGCAGGCCTCGAAGGTGCGCTCGATCAGCTCAGGCCGGCTCTGCGTCAGCACCTGGATGGTGACGTCGTCCGGGATCATCTTCTTCTCGATCAGCTCGCGCACGAACTCGAAGTCGGTCTCGGACGCCGCCGGGAAGCCGACCTCGATCTCCTTGAAGCCCATCTGGACGAGGAGCTTGAACATCCGCGTCTTGCGGTCGGAGTCCATGGGCTCGATCAGCGCCTGGTTGCCGTCGCGCAGGTCGACCGCGCACCAGATCGGCGGCTTGGTGATCACGACGCCGGGCCACTTGCGGTCCTTGATGTCGATCGGCTTGAACGGAACGTATTTCTCGGCCGCGGACGGCATCATCGGTTTCTGGACGGACATTTGAAACTCCTCGCGCCGCTGCCGGCCAAAAAAGGCTCTGGCGATCTACTGCGATGGAAAGGGGCTGGCGGCGACTTGTGAAGGTAGAGAGACGGACGACAACGCGACCCGCAGGGCCCCGGGTGTGGGGCGGCGGATCAGCCGATAAGTCGAAGCGTCGTCAGTCGCAGCATGTTGGGCGCAATTTCCCCGATTTGGGCGCGCACGTCAACCGCCACCCCCGAGGCGTGGCGGTTGTCGGAGAATGTCGCCTAGCGCAGCGGAACGTTGATGTTCAGGTTCACACCCGGCGGTGGTCCATATCCATAAGCCGGATAGGCCGGGGCGTAGTAACTCGGCGCCGGATAGACCACAACGGGCGGCGGCGCATAGTAATAGACCCGCGGCTTCGGCGGCTTGTAGTAGCGCGGCTGATAGTAATGGTGGTGGTGCCGTCTGGATTTCTTCCAGCCGTCGTCGTCGTCATCATCCGCCTGGGCGCTGCCGGCAGAGAAGAAGGCTGCGCTGACACAGGCGACAATCGATGCTTTCGCCAGGAAGGTCAGGGTTTTCATTGCAACACCATGATTTCAGGCGTGGCGCCTGGCGTTGATCGCCCTCTGACATCGCCCTGCAGCATCAACGCAACGGCAGACTGATGCCGAGGTTCACGCTGCCGCCGGGCGGGCCGTAGACCGGATAGGCCGGCGCATACATCACCGGCGCGGGATAGACCACGACCGGACGCGGCGCATAGTAAACGGGCGCGGGCGCGTAATAGTGGACGTGGCCCGGCGGGACCGCGATGTAGCCGGGGCCGTAATAGTAGTGGCGATGCTTCTTGCCGCGGCCTTCGCCCGCCTCTGCGCTGGCCGCTGCGCCCAGGATGGAGACGCCGGCCACCAAGGCCGCGAGAATGCCCGGCCCCTTCCGTCCACTCGGGATCTTGTTCAGGTCATCGCGCATCGCAACCTCCATCAACCCCAAAAAGCCGCTGGGTTGGTAACCTCCATATTGGCGTTAAGTTTCGCCGACGCCTGTGACCAAGCTGTGGTAGTCGGATGGAAAGCAGAGGAGGAAGCAGCGATGGCGGGTCCGTTGGCCGGCGTCAGGATTCTCGATTGCACGACGGTGGTGCTGGGACCGTGGGCCGCGCAGCAGCTGGGCGATCTCGGCGCCGATGTGATCAAGATCGAGCCGCCCGAGGGTGATACGACCCGCCAGCTCGGGCCGGGCCGCAATCCCGGCATGGCCGCCTTCTATCTCGGCTGCAATCGTTCCAAGCGCTCGATCGTGCTCGACCTCAAACAGGACTCCGGCCGCCAGGCGCTGTTCAAGCTGGCCGAGACCGCCGACGTGTTGATGCACAACTACCGGCCCGATCCTGCCCGGCGCCTCGGCGTCGAATACGAGGCCTTCGAGAAGATCAATCCGCGCCTGGTCTATCTCGCCACCTACGGCTATCGCGCCGCCGGGCCGATGGGGCCGAAGGCTGCCTACGACGACATCATCCAGGCGGGCTCCGGCCTTGCCGCGCTGCAGAGCGTCGTGGCTGGCCAGCCGCGCTTCCTGCCGACGATTGTTGCCGACAAGACGAGTTCCAACGGCGTCGTCTCGGCGTTGCTCGCGGCTCTTTATGCAAGAGAAAAGACGGGACTGGGACAGTCGGTCGAAGTGCCGATGTACGAAACCCTGGTCTCGTTCGTGATGGTCGAGCATCTCTACGGCGAGACCTTCCGGCCGGCGCTCGAAACGGCGGGTTACAAGCGCGTGCTCAACAAGGAGCGGCGGCCCTATCCGTCGAAGGACGGCTATTTCGCGCTGCTGCCCTACACCGACGGGCACTGGAAGGAATTCTGCGGCCTGATCGGCCGGCCCGAGCTCGCCGCCGATCCGCGCTTCACCTCGCTCGCCAATCGCCTGAAGAACGTCGAGCACTATTATTCGACCCTGGCCGAGATCTGCGCCACCAGGACCAATGCCGAATGGGTGGCGCTGCTCGGCAAGTCCAACGTGCCGCATGGGCCGGTCAACACGCTCGACGATCTGTTCGTCGATCCGCAGCTCGAGGCGACGGGCTTCTGGAAGGAAGTCGATCATCCGACCGAGGGCCGGCTGCGCATGACCGACATCCCGCCGCGCTTCAGCAAGACCAGGCCCGAGGTGACGCGCCTGCAGCCCCGGTTGGGCGAGCACAGTGTCGAGGTTCTGCGCGAGGCGGGATTCACGGCCGGCGAGATCGACGCCATGCTGAAAACCGGCGCGACCAAGACGGCATGACCGTCGGGCTCTCTCACCGGGCCGCAAGCGCAATTGCCACAACTCTGCCTTGAAGCCGCCTTTACGGCCGCCGCAATCGCAGCCATGCTGCAAGCTGGCGCGACAAAGACGGCATAGACCGTCGCAGTAAACCCGTCGCGCCGCAGGGAGGAAGAGAATGACCGTTCGTCCGTCGCGGCGTGAAGTGCTGCGTTTTGGTTCCGTTGCCGCCGCCGCCGCGGCTCTGCCGGCTACCGCCATCGCCCAGGCGCCGTGGCCGAGCAAGCCCATCCGCATCATCGTCGGCTTTCCGGCCGGCGGCCTCACCGACACCTTCGCCCGCGCCTATGGCGACTTCATCTCGCAGAAGACCGGCCAGCCGGTCTCGGTCGAGAACAAGGCCGGCGCCAGCGGCGCCATCGCCGCCGAGCAGGTGAAGAACGCAGCCCCCGACGGCTACACGCTGATGTGGACGATCTCGACCACGATGATCATGAACAAGGTGCTGTTCAAGAAGCTGCCCTACGACCCGGACAAGGACTTCGCGCTGATCTCGTGGATGGACGCGGGCCACCTGCCGTTCATCGTCAACAAGAACGTGCCGGCCAAGAACCTCAAGGAATTCGCCGAGTATGCCCGCAACAACAAGGTCAGCGTCGGCACCTACGGCGCGGGCTCCTACAGCCACGTCGCCGTCGAGGCGCTGAACCGCCATTACGGGCTGAAGATGGAGGCCGTTCACTATCGCGGCGAGGCGCCGATGTGGACCGACGTGATGTCGGGCGCGATCCAGGCCGGCAGCGGCAGCTTTGCCGCCGCGTCCAGCGTGCTGCAGACCGGCAACGGCCGGGCGATCGCCGTGCCGACCAAGGAGCGGATGAAGAAGCTGCCGGACGTCGGCACCTTCTACGAGCAGGGCGTGACCGACATCGCCTTCCAGGTCCAGGGCTTCATCTGCCTGGTCGGCCCCGCCGGCATGCCCAAGGAGATCGTGAAGAAACTCTCCGACCTGATGGTCGAGGCCGGCAAGAGCGAGCGCATCCTGAAGATCCTGGACACGTTCGGCATCGACCGCGCGGCCCAGGACCAGGCCTTTTTCGAGAAGTTCATGGCCGAGCAGGGCCCGGTCTGGATCAAGCTGGTCAAGGATCTGAATCTCGAGCCGCAATAAGCCCTGAGTAAAGCCCCGCCTTACGGCGGCGTCCGCGTTTGGGTCTTCAGGTATTTACTTTCAGTTGTAGGCACGGCGAAAAAGAACGTGTAGAGCAACTGAAAGTTGTATGGCGTCCTTGGCGCCTGGTAACCTGAAGAGGACTCATGGCCCTCGACGTCTACGTCGGGTCGCTCACGCGATACTATGGTGGTGTGGGTAAACAGCTCGTGGCCTTCGCGAACGGCCCCGAGCATCTTCATCCGGCTGTCCTCGCGTGGCGCGCGGCGCTGAGCGAGAGGCTCGGCGACAATATCGCCGTGCCGCTGGATTGGGACGAAACGCCCGCGGCGCCGCACTTTGCCGGCCGGCCGGGGTGGGATGGCTGGGCCGCGCTGGTCCTGTGGGCGGCCTATGCCGAGCATCCGGTGCTGGGGCGTCCCAACACCTTGCCCGACGAATGGGAAAACGATCCGGCGCTCGCGCGCTGCAATGCCGAGGGTTTCCGCTCGCGCTACTCGCATCTCGTGCGCCATGCCGAGCTGTGGCTGCCCAGCCCGTTTCTGTTCACCTTCGACGGCGAGGATGTGGGCGGCCACCGGGTGGTCATCGGCTCGGCGCCGACGCTGCGACGCCAGCTCGCCGATCTCAATGCCGCGACCTGGAAAGCCGATGACCGTACGGTAACCGGATGGGGCCGCCGGCGGCCGGCCGACAATGCGCCGCTGGAACTGCGCGCCCGCTACGGCTTCGCGGCGATGGTGGAAGCCACCCAGCACGCCGTCGATCATCGCCTGCCGATGAAGATCGACTATTGAAACGAAACCGCCCGCAGCGCTTGTGGCGTTGCGGGCGGTCGGTTCCTCCCGTCAGGGAGGAGAGATCAGGCCGTGGGAGACGCGGCCGGCGGCGGCTCGGTCGCCCTCGGTGCCGGGGGCGGATTGCGGCGCTCGGCCATGAAGTCGTCGAACTCGGCACGGTCCTTGGCGGCCCGCAGCCGGTCGAGGAACTCGCGGAACTCGCGCTGCTGCTCGTCGAGCTTGCGCAGCGTCTCCTCGCGGTACTCGTCGAAGGCGACGTTGCCGCTCGAGGCATCGCGGCCCCAGCGATGACGACGCTTCCAGTCGCGGAACTCGGCGCGGGCGGTGCTGCCGTCCGGCGTGTTCCAGTGGCCATAGCGCTTCGAGCAAAACATGCGTCCACTCCATTTCAGGTAAACGAGCAGGGCGATACCGATGGGCCAGAACAGGATGAAGCTGAGGACCATCAGCGCGATCCAGGCCGGCTTGCCGATGTCGTCTATTTTCGAGATCAGGCCCATGCGGCCCCCCTTTTGCTGCTGTTAACGATGTAAATGTTAACGACATTTACATTGGGCATTCCGCCCCCGGGAGTCAAGGGCCCGCCTTAGGTTCTGTCGGGCTTCTGTGAAAAACCCAGGCCCTGCAGATAGATCAGCATGGCCGATTCCAGCAGTTCCTCGGCCGTCATGGGCAGCGTCCGGCGGCCGGCGTCGCCGCGTCCGAACAGCGACGCGATGCCGTGGGCCATGGACCAGATGTGCAGGCTCATCATCAAGGCGGGCGGACGTTTGCCCTGGGGCAGCAACGCGACCACGCCGTCGGCCGCGGTGCGCAGCATGCCGAAGGCGCGCTCCGACGCCGCGCGCAGGTCGGGACTGAGGTCGGGCGGCAGGCCCGATTCGAACATGGCGGCGTAGTAGGCGGGCTCGGCACGGGCGAAGGCGAGGTAGGCCTTGCCCACGTTGTTGAAGGCCGTCATCGCGTCGGGCTTGCCGCCGTTCCAGCCGGTGGCGAGCATCGCCTCGAAACGCTGGAAGCCCTCGCGCGCCACGTCGGCCAGCAGCGCCTCGCGGTCGCGGAAGTGGCGGTAGGGCGCGGCTGGGCTGACGCCCGCCGAGCGCGCGGCATCGGCAAAGGTGAAGCCCGCCGGGCCCTTCTCCTTGATCAGGTCGCGCGCGGCCTGGATCAGCGCCTCGCGCAGATTGCCGTGGTGGTAGGCGCCCTCGGCTCGCTTCTTCCAGCTCATGTTAAGCGAGTTTACATTAAGGAGCCGGGCAACAATAGGAAGAAGCTATGCGTTGCGTCGCGCCCGTCCTTGTGGCCGGATGCGGTCATGGCTCTCATTTTTGAACTGCGCCCCTCACGCCCGTCCGACCTGGACTTCTGCTGGCCGATTTATCGGGAGCCGATGCAGCCGCTGACCGAGGCGCTGACGCAATGGAACGAGGCGGCCCAGCGGAAGCTGGTCGAACAGGCCGTCGGGCACGCCGGGACGTCGATCCTGAAGGCCGAAAACGCCGATGCCGGCTGGTTGCAGGTCGAGGAAACGGGCGGCTCCGTGCAGCTTCGCCATCTTTATCTGGCGGCGCCGATGCGCAATCGCGGCCTGGGCAGCGCCTTCCTCGTCTGGATGAAGGATCGGGCCGACCGCAAGCGCAAGGATCTCGTTCTGGAAGTGATGACCAACAATCCGGCGCAGCGGCTCTATGAGCGCCTGGGCTTCAAGCCGCTCACCACCGAGGGCAACAAGCTCACGATGCGGTACTGACCGCCAGAGGAACGGACAAGTCGGGCGGAGACGCGAAAAATGGAACTCTGGATCACCGGCGTCGCCTCGGCGCGCGGCGCGGCGCGAGCTGCGCAGGAAATCGAGGCGGCCGGCTGGGACGGCATGCTGGTCGTCGATTCGCAGAACCTCTCCGGCGATCCCTATGTCTCGCTGGCGCTGGCCGCCACCGTCACCACCCGCATCGGCCTCGGCACCGGCGTCACCAATTCGGTCACCCGCCATGCCGCGGCCACCGCGACGGCCATCACCAGCGTCAACCGCATCTCCAACGGCCGCGCCGTGCTCGGCATCGGCCGCGGCGATTCCGCCCTGGCCCATCTCGGCCGCGCGCCGGCGCGCCTTGCGCAGTTCGAGCGCTACCTGCGCCAGCTCCAGCTCTATCTCGCGGGCGACTCGGTGGGCTTCGACGACATCGACATCCCGGCCGACGTCGCGCCGCCGCTGTCGGCGCTGCACCTGCACGATGCGCCGCCGGCCAGCCGCATCGGCTGGATCGCCGAGGGGCTGAAGGGCGGCGCCAAGGGTAGCGCCAAGGTGCCGGTCGAGGTGGCGGCCAGCGGCCCCAAGGTGATCGCCATGGCCGCGCTCCATTCCGAGCGGATCATGTTCACCCTCGGCGCCGATACCGAGCGGCTGGCCTGGGGCATTGCTCTGGCCAAGAAGACCCGCAAGGACGCCGGCCTCGATCCCGACGCCATCGCCTTCGGCGCCTATGTGAACCTGGGCTGCCACACCGATGTGGCGGCGGCGCGCGGCCTGGTGCGCGGCGGCCTCACGACGTTTGCGCGCTTCTCGGTGATGCACGGCAAGGCCAACGGCCCGGTCTCGACGGGAGATGCCGCGGTGCTGGAGAAGCTGCGCAGCAACTACGACATGCGCAAGCACACCCAGGGCGATTCGCGCCAGGCCGGTACGCTCACCGATGATTTCGTCGACCGCTTCGCCATCGTCGGCTCCCCCGACCGCTGCATCGAACGCCTGCGGGCGCTGAAGGCGCTCGGCCTTGACAAGGTAGCGATCAGCGGCGGCATGCGCGGCGCCTCGGCGGAAGACGCGGCGGTGAGCCGCCAGCTTGTTGCGGAAAAGGTCCTGCCCGGCATGCGGCAGTGACACCGGAACCTTGTTAACCTTCGGGATTACTCCCGCGGCGGGTAGCGCTCGAACGCTGGCAGTTCATGGGCACGCTCCATCCAGCCGATCCGCTCGGCAACCTGAATGTGCGCTTGCGCCGGAACCAAGCCAGGATCGTCATAGGTCGCGCTCTGGATATCGATGATCCCCGGCAGCATTTCTGCATTTTCGTAGAAGAGTCCGGTGCCGCAATCGGGGCAGAAATGTCGCCGGCCATGTTCCGACGATGCGTAGACCTTGGGTGCGCCCGTCGTCACTTTGACGGCGTCTTTCGGGTACATCGTCCAGCCAACCATCGGCGCACCGGCGTGGCGCCGGCAATCCTTGCAATGACACAGCGCATGGGTGAGTGCCTGGCCTTCGGCCTGATAACGGATGGAGCCGCAATGGCAGCCGCCAGTAATCATTGTCCGCTCTCCTCTGTTAACGCCAGATCTTCTTGCCGCTGCCCGGCAGTCCCAGCTCGCTCCACATGGCGTCGACCTTGTCGACAACGGCCTGATCCATCTTGATCTGCCGGCCCCATTCGCGATTCGTCTCGCCGGGGAATTTATCGGTCGCATCGAGACCGATCTTCGAGCCCAAGCCCGAGACGGGACTCGCGAAGTCGAGATAGTCGATCGGCGTGTTCTCGATCACGGTGATGTCGCGCGCCGGGTCCATGCGGGTGCTGAGCGCCCACATCACCTGCTTCCAGTCGCGGGCGTCGATGTCGGCGTCCACCACGATCACCCACTTGGTGTACATGAACTGCCGCAGATAGCTCCACACGCCCATCATCACGCGCTTGGCGTGGCCGGCGTAGGCCTTCTTCATCGAGACCACGGCGATGCGGTAGCTGCAGCCCTCGGGCGGCAGCCAGAAATCGACGATCTCGGGGAACTGCTGCTGGAAGAGGGGGATGAACACCTCGTTCAACGCTTCCCCCAGCACCGAGGGCTCGTCGGGCGGCCGGCCAGTAAAAGTCGAGAGATAGATCGGCTTCCGGCGCATGGTGATCGCGCTGATGGTGAACACCGGGAACTTCTCGACACTGTTGTAGTAGCCGGTGTGGTCGCCGTAGGGGCCCTCGTCGCCGTAGTCGTCGAGGCTGACATGGCCTTCCAGCACGATCTCTGCCTCGGCCGGCACTTTCAGCGGCACGGTCTTGCAGTCGACCAGCTCGACCTTCTTGCCGCGCAGGAGCCCGGCGAACTGGTACTCCGAGAGCGTGTCGGGCACCGGCGTGACCGCGGCCAGGATGGTGCCGGGATCGGCGCCGATGACGGCCGCCACCGGCAGCGGCTCGCGCTTGCCCGACCCCTTCCAGCGCTGGTGATGCTGCGCGCCGCCGCGATGCTTTAGCCAGCGCATCAGGGTCGTGTTCTTGCCGGTCACCTGCAGGCGGTAGATGCCGAGGTTGAAACTGTCCTGCTTGTCGCCCTTCGGGTTCGGGCCCTGCGTCACGATCAGCGGCCAGGTGATGAGCGGCGCCGGCTCGCCCGGCCAGCAGGTCTGTATGGGCAGCTTGCCGAGGTCGATGTCGTCGCCCGTGAGGACCACCTCCTGGCAGGGCGCGGAGCTCACCGTCTTGGGCTTCATCGCCATGACGGTGCGCACCATCGGCAGCATCTCGAGCGCCTCGCGCCAGCCGCCGGGTGGCTCGGGCTGGCGCAGGAAGGCCAGCGTCTCGCCCACGGCGCGAAGCTGACTGGGCTCGCGGTCCATGCCCCAGGCCACGCGCTCCACGGTGCCGAAGAGATTGACCAGCACCGGCATATCCGAGCCGACGACATTCTCGAACAGCACCGCCGGGCCCTTTTCGGCCAGCAGCCGGGTCTGGATCTCGGTCATTTCGAGGACAGGGGACACCGGCGCCTTCACGCGCACGAGGCGGCCGGCTTTTTCCAGTCGGTCGATGAAGTCGCGCAGCGAGGCAAAGGGCATGCGGCTCATCATAGTCATACGGACCGCGGGCGTGCCCCCCCCGCCGGAAAAATAGACGGCGGGGCGCCCCCCGGAGCGGA
>JBQTJT010000004.1:0-42651 GCA_052386855.1 Reyranella sp. | reverse complement strand
GGACCTGCCGCTGGCCGCGGAGCTCGCGCGCGCGCCCCGCGCCAGGATCCTCGACCAGACCGGTCTCACCGCCTCGGCCGGTGTCTCCTACAACAAGTTCCTGGCCAAGCTGGCCTCGGACCAACGCAAGCCCAACGGGCAATATGTGATCCCGCCCGAGAAAGGCCCGGCCTTCGTCGAGAGCTTGCTGGTCGGCAGGTTCCACGGCGTCGGGCCCGCGACCGAGGCCAAGATGAAGCGGCTCGGCATCAACACCGGGGCCGATCTCATGGCGCCGTCGCTGGAATTCCTGCAGGGGTATTTCGGCAAGTCGGGGGCCGATTCCCCTGCCATCGCCCGCGGCCAGGACGGGCGGCAGGTCGTGCCCAACCGGCCGCGCAAGTCGGTCGGCTCAGAGACGACTTTCATGCAGGACCTCGGCCAGCCGGCCGAGGTCGAGGCCGGCATCGCCTCGGTGCTCGAAGATGTCTGGAGCTATTGTGAGAAGAACGGCATCGCCGGGCGGACGGTGACGGTGAAGATCAAATATGCCGACTTCCAGATCGTGACCCGCAGCCGCACGCTGCTCGAACCGCCTGCCGACAAGGCCGTGCTAGAGCGGGTCAGCATCGAGCTGGTGCGGTCCGTGTTTCCCCTGGGGAAGAAGATCAGACTACTCGGCGTCTCGCTGCACAATCTCTACCGGCCGGACGAGGCCACGCCGCCACCCCAGCTCACCCTGAGGCTGCTCTGATCATGACGATGAGCGCGCAAGATGCGCGCGGTCCCGAAGATTCATGATCCTTTGGACCGCGAGCATTCCACGCGCTCATGCCGACGTCGAATAAACTGACACTCTCTGGAGTGGCGCGCTCCCAGCATGAAACTCTAGACCGCGATCTCGGCCACCATCTTCTTCAGCATGGCGGCATCGGGATAGGCGCCGAAGCCGGCCTGCACATTGTCCTTCATGTGCTCGGGCTTGCCGGTGCCGGGGATGACGCAGGTGACCGCCGGGTTCGCCAGGATGAACTTGAGCAGGATCTGGGCCCAGCTTGCGCAGCCGATCTCGCCCGCCCAGTCGGGCAGCTTGCGGCTGAGCAGCTTGCGCAGCAGCCCGCCGCCACCGAACGGCTGGTTCACGATGACCGCTATGCCGCGCTCGGCGGCAAGCGGTAGCAGGCGGCGTTCGACCGCGCGGTCGTCGAGCGCGTAATTGAGCTGCACGAAGTCCCACTTCTCCGCCCGCATCACCGCCTCGAGTTCGCCGTGCGCGCTTTGCGTGTGGTGGGTGACCCCCATCAGCCGGATGCGGCCCTCCGCCTTCCAGGCGCGGAGCGTCGGCAGGTGGGCCCGCCAGTCGAGAAGATTGTGGATCTGCATCAGGTCGATGCGGTCGGTCCTGAGCAGCCGCAGCGACTGGCGCATCTGGGCGATGCCGCTGTCGGGCCCCGACGTCCAGACCTTGGTGGCGATGAAAGCCTTGTCGCGAGTCTTGGACGCGGCCAACAGGTCGCCCACCACCGCCTCGGCCGAGCCATACATCGGCGAGGTGTCGATCGTCGAACCGCCGGCCTCGAACAGGATGCGCAGCACCTCGGCCAGCGGCGCGCGATCCTCCGGCTTGGCGCCGACATCGAAAGTCCGCCAGGTGCCGCAGCCGACGACGGGCAGCATCTCGCCATTCGACGGGATCTTGCGTTGATGCATGCGTGCTCCCGGAGCCGTCTGCGCAACGCTCCGCCCCGCGGTCAACACGGCGGCGCCAGCGATTCCGAGGAGGGTGGAGCGAGTCAGGGTCATTGTTGAAACGATAGCGTCACATTGCTCCGCGACGGAGTCCTCAATAGCAGTATTGAAAGAATCTTCCGCCATATTGATGCCGTACGCGAGGTCTCTTCTGCGCCCTGAGGGCGATTCGACAATCACGACCATTGCCGAATCGCTGGAGTGGAACCATCTCAGGGAAGACCAGGGAGAACACCATGTCCGAACCCTTCGTCGTCGAAGTCTGGGGCGAGCCTGCGGGTATCGTCCTCAAGGAGGGCAATGCCTTCCGCTTCCATGCGGTCGCCCGTCCCTTCTTCGAGCTGGACGGTGTGCAATTCACCACGCCTGGCCATGCCAAACTGGCCGCGGCGCGTCTGCATCCCGTGCCGGCGGCCGAGAGGCCGGCAATGCCGTAGCTTGACCGCGGCCACGCCAATCTATTCCCTCGGGGGCGGAGGGAATACCAATGACTGGCATCAAAAGAAAAAAATCTGCTGATCTGCGCAGCGCGCGCTGGTTCGCGCCCGACGATCTGCGCGCCTTCGGCCACCGCTCGCGCGCCATGCAGATGGGCTACGCGCCGGAGGAGTGGGCTGGTCGCCCGGTCATCGCCATCCTGAACACGTGGTCGGACGCCCAGCCCTGCCACATGCACTTCAAGACCCGCGTCGACGACGTGAAGCGCGGCATCCTGCAGGCCGGCGGCTTTCCGATGGAATTGCCCGCGCTGTCGCTGTCGGAAAGTTTCCTGAAGCCCACCACCATGCTCTATCGCAATCTCCTGGCGATGGACGCCGAGGAACTGTTGCGCGGCCATCCCGTAGATGGCGTCGTGCTGATGGGCGGCTGCGACAAGACCACGCCGGCCCTGCTGCTGGGCGCCATCAGCATGGGCCTGCCCACGATCTACCTGCCGGCCGGGCCGATGCTGCGCGGCTACTGGAAGGGCAAGGTGCTGGGCTCGGGCTCCGACGCGTGGAAGTACTGGGACGAGCGCCGCGCCGGCAAGATTTCCGACTCGGACTGGGTCGATGTCGAGGCCGGCATCGCGCGCAGCTACGGCACCTGCATGACCATGGGCACCGCCGCCACCATGATGGCCATGGCCGAGACGCTGGGCATGACCTTGCCCGGCGCCTCGTCGATTCCGGCCGCCGATGCCAACCACATCCGGATGAGCGCCGAGACCGGCCGCCGCATCGTCGAGATGGTGTGGGAGGATCTCACGCCCAAGAAGATCATGACCCGGGACGCTTTCCTGAACGCCATCACCGTGGCCATGGCCGTCGGCTGCTCGACCAACGCCATCATCCATCTGATCGCCATCGCGCGCCGCGCCGGCCAGGACATCGGCCTCGACGATTTCGAGCGCGCCAGCCGCACGGTGCCGGTGATCGCCAACATCCGGCCCTCCGGCGACAAGTATCTGATGGAGGATTTCTTTTACGCCGGCGGACTGCCCGGCCTGATGGAGCAGATCCGCGGCCAGCTCCATCTCAAGGCCATGACCGTCACCGGCAAGACCTTGGGCCAGAACATCAAGGGTGCCGAGATCTATAACGACGACGTCATCCGCACGGTGAAGAACCCGATCTACGCCGAAGGCGCGCTCGCGGTGCTCAAGGGTAACCTTGCGCCCGACGGCTGCGTGATCAAGCCGTCGGCCTGCGCCCCGAAATTCCTGAAGCACACCGGCCCGGCACTGGTGTTCGACGACTATCCGTCGATGAAAGAGGCGATCGACCGCGACGATCTCGACGTCACGGAAGACACGGTGCTGATCCTGCGCAATGCCGGTCCCCAGGGCGGGCCCGGCATGCCGGAGTGGGGCATGCTGCCGATTCCGAAGAAGCTGGTGAAGCAGGGCGTGCGCGACATGGTGCGGCTCTCGGACAGCCGCATGAGCGGCACCAGCTACGGCGCCTGCATCCTGCATGTCTCGCCGGAGTCCTACATCGGCGGGCCGCTGGCGCTGGTGAAGACGGGCGACATGATCTCGCTCGACGTCGACAAGCGCACCATCAACATGAACGTCTTGGACAAGGAGCTCGCCAAGCGTAAGGCGGCCTGGAAGAAGCCCGAGCCACGCTACGAGCGCGGCTACGGCTGGATGTTCACCCGGCACATCAAGCAGGCCAACGAAGGCTGCGACTTCGATTTCCTCGAGACGAGTTTCGGCGCCCCGGTGGCCGAGCCGTCGATCTACTGAGGGCAACGTCATGGCCTTGAAGAACGAGACCCGCGACAAACTGAAAACCATCAGCACCGCCACCGTCTCCACCGCGCTGTTCAAGCGCGGCTTTCGCACCCAGTTCATCCAGGATGTCCATCCGCTGTCGCCCGTTCAGCCGGTGCTGGTCGGCGAGGCTTTTACCCTGCGCTACATGCCGGCGCGCGAGGATCTGAATCAGCTGGCCGTGTTTCGTGACCGCGGCCATCCCCAGCGCAAGGCGATCGAGGATTGTCCGCCCGGCGCCGTCATGGTGATGGACAGCCGCAAGGACGCTCGCGCCGCCTCCGCGGGCTCGATCCTGGTGACGCGGCTGATGAAGCGTGGTGTCGCCGGCGTCGTGACCGACGGCGGCTTCCGCGACTCCGCCGAGATCGCCCGCCTGGGCTTCCCGGCCTACCACCATCGCCCCAGCGCGCCGACCAACCTCACGCTCCACCAGGCGATCGACATCAACGTGCCGATCGGCTGCGGCGATGCGCCGGTTTTCCCCGGCGACGTGATCCTGGGCGACAGCGACGGCGTCGTCGTCATTCCCGCCAACCTCGCCGACGAGATCGCCGAGGAGGCCTACGAAATGACCGCCTTCGAGGATTTCGTCACCGAGCAGGTAAACAATGGGCTTGCCATCTATGGTCTCTATCCGGCAACCAACGAGCAGACGCTAGTCGACTTCGCCGCCTGGCGAAAAATCAAAGGACGTTAGAGAGGAAGCGAGATGATCAAGCGCAAGCAACGCATTCCCATGCGCGACCTCGCGACCATGGCGCCCGAGGATCGCGAGACCGTCGAGAAGAATGCGATGAACGGCCAGATCTTCAACATCTTCAAGGTACTGGCGCATCATCCCAAGCTGGTGAAGCGCTGGACGCCGTTCGCCGGCCACGTGCTGGGCAAGCAGACCCTGGCGTTCCGCGACCGCGAGCTGCTGATCCTGCGCATCGGCTGGTTGAACCAGGCCGAGTACGAATTCGCCCAGCACGAGCTGATCGCCAGGAAGGGCGGCGTCACCGAGGCCGACGTCGAGAACGTCAAGAAAGGCCCCACCGCCGCCTGGAGCGAGCACGAGGCGGCGCTGATGCAGGCGGCCGACGATCTCTACGAAAACTCCGTGGTCTCCGACGCCACCTGGGCGGTGCTGTCGAAGAAATACTCGACCGAGCAGCTCATGGACGTGGTCTTCACCATCGGTCAGTACAATCTCGTCTCGTGGGCGCTGAACAGCTTCGGCGTGCCGCTCGACGATTTCCTGCCGGGTGCCAGGAAGTAGGGATCAGAACTCCAGCAGGTTCTCGCGCAAGGTCTTGTGCGCATAGGCCTTGCGCGTGAGGCCGCGACGCTGCAGCTCCGGCACCAGCCCGTCGCACACTTCCATGATGTAGCGCCGGTCGAAATAGCCGTTGAACAGCAGGAAGCCGTCGCCGCCGACCTCCTCCATGATGTCCTGCATCATGCCGGCGACATGGTCCGAGGTGCCGGTGAAGTCGATGCCGGCCTTGCTGGCATAGCTCTGCACGATCGAGCGCGGCGTCTTGCCGATCCATTTGGCCAGCGACGATTGGTGGCCGTTGGTGGAGAGTTCCGGCAGCGGCGTGTCGAGGTCGAACTTCGAGAAGTCGATACCGGTCAGGCGCGACATGCCCGAGAGCTGCATGTCCATGTGCTCTTCCGCGGCCTGGCGCTCGAGTACGCGCCGCTCGCGCGCTGCCTCCATCGTGGTGTCGACGATCGGGTAGGCGAGGAACAGCACCTTTATGCCGTCGGGATCGCGGCCCAGCGCCACGGCGCGGCGCCGCACGTCCTCGCGATAGGCCTTCATCGCCTCGACGCTGCCGCCGCCGTCGGTGATGATGGTGTCGGCCCAGCGCGAGGCGAAGGCCTGGCCGCGCGGCGAGCCGCCGGCCTGGCAGATCGGCACCCGGCCCTGCGGCGAACGCGGTGCATTGAGCGGCCCGCGGCACTTGAAGTATTTGCCCTCGTGGAAGACCGGATGAACTTTCGAGCCGTCGGCGAACATCGGCTTGTCGCGATCGAGCACCACGGCGTCGGGCTCCCACGCCTCCCAGAGCTTCGTCACCAGGTCGGCGAATTCGTCGGCCACGTCATAGCGCTCGTCGTGGGGGCGTTGCGCGTCGTGGCCGTAGTTCTGCGCGGCGCCATCGTTGCTGCTGGTCACGCAGTTCCAGCCCATCCGGCCCTCGGTCACGTGATCGAGCGTGTTGACCAGCCGGGCCAGCAGGAAGGGCGGGTATTCGCTGGTGGAAAGCGTCGGCACCAGTCCGAGATGCTTCGTCGCCTGTGCGAGATAGGGCACCAGCACGGCAGGATCGAGCTTGGGCGTGCTGGCGGCGTACTTCAGGTAGGTGTCGTGGCTGCCCTGGTAGGTATAGGGCAGCATCGAGGAATCCTCGATGATCATGTAGTCCATGCACGCCCGCTCCATGCCCTTGGCGAGGTCGATGAACAGGTCGGGCATCATCCAGCGCCCGACATCGGCGCCGGGCCAGGCCGAGCGCCAGTTCTTGGGGCCAAAACCCTGCGACAGGAACCAGGCGAGGTGGAAAGGGTGCTTTGCCATTGCCCGAGATTATCTGCAAAACCTCTGCCATCCGAGCATAACGGACAGGATTCATGACCACGGGCATTCTTTTCGTCTGCACGGGCAACACCTGCCGCTCGCCCATGGCGGTGGGCGTGATGCGCTCCCTCGCGCACCATGCCGGCCTGGCGCATGTCTTCGAAGTCGACTCCGCCGGCACCGGCGTGCGCCACGCAGGTGAGCCGCCGAACCGGCACGCGCTGGACGCCGCCGCCCGTCGCGGCCATGACATCGCCAGTCTCCGGTCGCGTCCGCTGACCGCCTCGGATATCGCACGCTTCCATCATCCGCTGGCGATGGAGCGCACGCACCTCGCGGTCATGCGCGCGCTGACGCCGCCGGACCTGGCCGACCGGCCGCGGCTGTTCGCGGCCGAGGACATCCCCGATCCTTTCGGTGGCACGGCCCAGGACTACGAACGCGCGCTGGACCTGATCGAGGTCGGCTGCGCCCGCCTGTTCGAGGAATTGCGTCAGGCCGGATCGAAGTAGTGGATTTCGTACAACATGCAGCCGGTCTCCGACTTGAACGGGCCGTGGACGACGAGGGGTGGGCGGCAGCAATAGGTTTGGGCCGGAAATTTCTCGCCGCCCTGCCCGTTCTCGTCGTTGCCGACGATGAACTCGCCTGACAGCACGAAAACCTCTTCCCAGTAATTGTGCCAGACGGGCGCCGTCGTATAGGTGCCGGGTGCGAAGCGGAGAAGCCGGGTCCGCGTGCCGCTGCCTTGCTTTTCATCGAGGGCGCCGGAGAGGATCTTCTGCTGCACGCCGGGCGGATAGCCTTCGGGCGTTTCCCAGCCGCTGCTCATGTCGAGCGTGTGGAATTCCTGATGCGCTTTGTTGACGGCCATGCTGTTCCCCCATCCGGTTGGCGAAATGGATACGCCCACCACGGGCATCTCGCAATGCAGCAAGCCTTGCCACGATGATCGGACGCTGGTCTCTTTCATCTTCCCAAGGAAAAGGAATGCCCACGCCATGCCGAGCGACCCCGCCTATGACTACATCGTCGTCGGCGCGGGCTCGGCAGGGGCGGTGGTCGCGTCCCGGCTGACGGAGAGCGGCGCTTATCGCGTGCTGCTGCTGGAGGCGGGGACACAGGGCTCTAACTTCTTCTGGTCGCGTGTGCCGGTCGGCGTCGCCAAGATGATCGACGATCCCGCCGTCAACTGGTGCTACGCCTCGGAGCCGGACGAAGGCTCGGGCGGGCGGCGCATCGACGTGCCGCGCGGCAAGATGATGGGCGGCTCGAGCTCGATCAACGGCATGGTCTACATCCGCGGCCAGGCGCAGGACTACGATCACTGGGCGCAGCTCGGCAACCGCGGCTGGAGCTACCAGGACGTTCTGCCGGTCTTCAAGCGCATGGAGCGCTACGACGGCGGCTCCGACGAATTCCGCGGCCGCGAGGGCCTGCTCCGTGTCACCGACACGCCGCGCCACAAGGTGCCGCTGCTGGAGAAGATGATTGCGGCAGCGGAAAAGATGGGCTTGCCCTTCAATCCCGACCTGAACGGCGAGACCCAGGAAGGCATCGGCATGTCGCAGGTGACGATCGCCAAGGGACGTCGGCAGAGCACGGCCTACTGCTATCTCGATCCGGCCGCGGGGCGGCCGAACCTCACCATCGATCGCGGCGCGATGGCCGAGCAGCTGATCCTGGAAGGCAAGCGCTGCGTCGGCGTGCGCTATTCCGTGGGCGGCGAGAAGCGCGAAGCAAGGGCCACGCGCGAAGTCATCGTCTCGGGCGGTTCGATCAATTCGCCCAAGCTGCTGGAACTCTCCGGCATCGGCCAGGCCGACCTGCTGCGCAGCAGGGGCGTGACGCCCGTGCATGAGTTGCGCGGCGTCGGCGAGAACCTGCGCGACCACTACTCGCCGCGCGTGAAATTCGCGATCAAGGAGAAGAACCTCACCTTCAACGACAATGCCCGTGGCTGGCGGCTGGCGCGCGAGGCATTGAAGTACGCGCTGTTCCGCGAAGGCTTCCTCGCCTCGACCTCGGTGCCGATCCGCCTCTATTTCCGCACCCGGGTCGGGCTGGAGACCCCCGATGCGACGGTGTCGATCGCGCCTTTCCTCTACGAGATGGTGGGCCACGAGCGCCGCGTTTCCAAGCGCAAGGGCATCACCATGAACGTGAATGTGCTGCGCTCCGAAAGCACTGGCTCGATTCACATCAAGTCTTCGGATCCGGCCGAACCGCCGGCCATTCGGTTCAATTTCCTCTCGACTGAGCACGACCGCGCCGGCGTGCTGGCCGCCATCCGCAAGGGCCGCGAGCTGATGGCGACCTCGCCGATGAAAGAGGTCACGGGCGAGGAGATCGCGCCCGGCGCACATCTGCAGAAGGACGACGAGCTGCTCGACTGGGTGAGGAGGAATGCCGAGACCACCTACCATCCGGTCGGCACCTGCCGGATGGGCGGCGATCCCCTGGCTGTGGTCGACTCTGAGCTCAGGGTCCACGGCATCGAAGGATTGCGGGTCGCCGACGCCTCGATCATGCCGACCTTGACCAGCGGCAACACCAATGCGCCCACGATCATGATCGGCGAGAAATGCGCCGAGATGGTGCTGGCGGCCGCTGCAGCGCGCAGGAGTGCGGCGTGAAATTCGGGGTCACCGTCGTCCCGCGCGTCTCGGACTGGAAGCTGTTCGTCGACCTCGAGACGATGGGCTACGACGCGGCCTGGGCAGCGGACTCGCAGATGCTCTATTCCGACGCCTATGCCGTGCTGGCGCTGGCGGCGGAACATACCTCGCGTATCCGGCTCGGCACCGGCGTGTCGGTGGCGGGCGTGCGGCTGGCGCCGGTCACCGCGCATTCGATCGCCACCATCAACAAGCTTGCCCCCGGCCGGGTGTTCCTCGGCATCGGCACCGGCCACACCGCGATGCGCGTCATGGGCAAGGATCCGATGAAGGCCGCGGCCTTCCGCGAGTATCTGCGTGTGCTGCGCGCCCTGCTGCATGGCCAGGAAGTCGACTATGCCTTGGATGGCGAACGAACCGACATCCGCTTCCTGCACCCCGGCGAGGGCTTCATCGATGTCGATCATCCGGTGCCGATCTATGTCGCCGCCGACGGTCCGCTGGCGCTGAAGACGGCCGGCGCCTACGGCGACGGGCGGGTGTGCTCGCACAACCAGACGCGCGCCAGGCTGCAGAAGAGTCTTGAGGTCATGCGCGAGGGCGCATCAGCCGTCGGCCGTGTCCTGCCCGAGGACTTCCACACGGCCGCTCTCGGCTACGCCTGCGTGTTGAAGCCCGGTGAGAGCATGACCTCCGATCGCGTCATCGACGAGATCGGCCCGATGGCCGCGGCGTCGCTGCATTACTGGTGGGAACTCTACCAGAAGGACGGTGACACCAGCACGGTGGCCGGCCGCTGCCGCAACCTGTGGGATGAATATCTCGCCTTCACGGAGAAGATGGAGACGCCGCCCGAGCGGCGCTACCAGCAGGTCCATCTCGGCCACTGCGCCTTCCTGCCGCCGGAAGAACGCCGCTTCATCACCGAGGATCTGATACGCGCCACCGGCGGGTTGGTCGGCACGCCGGATGAGATCATCGCCATGCTGCGCGAGCGCGAGGCGATGGGCCTGGGCGAGATCACGTTGCTGCCGGCCATGGCCGAGGCGCGCCGCAATCTCCGCGACTTCGCGGAGCAGGTGATCGCGCGCTATTAGTAAGGGGGAACAATGAACGCCACACCATCGTCGACGGCGATCAGCGCCCATCTGGCCGTGCGGAAAGACTGGCTCGCCCGGCGCCGCGAGGACATCCTCGAGCCCGACCTGCCGATCGTCGACCCGCACCATCACCTGATCGACCGGCCGGAGAGCGGGACATACCTGTTGCCCGACCTGCTGGCCGATATCGCCAGCGGTCACAGGATCGTGGCCACCGTCTATCTGGAATGGCTGTCGATGTACCGCGCCGACGGGCCGGAGGAGATGCGCCCCGTGGGCGAGATCGAGTTCGCCAACGGCGTCGCGGCCATGAGCGCCAGCGGCAGCTATGGCGTGCCGCGCGTCTGTGCCGGCATCGTGGGCCACGCCGACCTCATGCTGGGCGCGCGCGTGACCGGGGTGCTGGAGGCGATGATCGCGGCCGGTGGCGGCCGCTTCCGCGGCATCCGCTACATCGCCTCGAGCGATCCGGAGCAGGCGCAATGGGGCGCCACGGCCGTGCGGCCGGAGGGGCTGCTGCGCGACAAGCGGCTGCGCGAAGGCTTTGCGCAACTGGCGCCGCTCGGCCTCAGCTTCGATGCCTGGCTCTACCATCCCCAGCTCGGCGATCTCGTCGACCTGGCGCGCGCCTTTCCGGGAACGACGATCGTCCTCAACCATGTCGGCGGCCCGATCGGGCTCGGCCGCTACACGACCAAGCGCGACGCGGTCTTTGCCGACTGGAGCGCACGCATCCGCGACCTGGCGGCGTGCCCGAATGTGCACGTGAAGCTGGGTGGCCTCGGCATGAAGATGTTCGGCTTCGACGTCCACGAGGGCGAACTGCCGCCCAGCTCGGAACAGCTCGCGATGGCCTGGCGGCCTTATATAGAAACCTGCATTTCGGCCTTCGGTCCCAGCCGCGCCATGTTCGAGAGCAACTTCCCCGTCGACAAGGGCTCCTACGGCTACGGCGTCTTCTGGAACGCCTGTAAGCGGCTGGCCCAGGGCGCGAGTGCGACCGAGAAGGCCGATCTCTTCCATGGCACGGCGTCTCGGGTCTATCGCCTTGGCCTCTGAACCCGCATAATCGCATTCCCTGAAGGGTTTACAGTGAGCATGAATGCCTAGCGTGTCGAAGCCTGTCGTCGGCGTCATCGGCAATTCGGGTGTCGTCAACGACCGGCACAATGTGCAGCTCGTGGGCCAGCGCAACTTGCGGGCGGTCGCCGAGGTGGCTGGCGCGCTGCCCCTGATGTTTGCCGGCACGCCGGATATCACCGACATCGACGCGTTGCTGGATGCTGTCGACGGCATCCTGTTGACCGGTGGTCGCGCCAACGTCCATCCGACCCGTTTCGGCGTCGAGCCGCATGCACGGCATGAACCCTACGACCAGGATCGCGATGCGATGGCCCTGTCCTTGATCGATGCCTGCGTGGCGCGCGGCGTTCCGCTGTTCGGCATCTGCCGAGGACTCCAGGAAATGAACGTCGCCTTCGGCGGCTCGCTGCATCCGGAGATCCGCGAATTGCCGGGCCGGATGAACCATCGCATGCCGCGGCTGGAGAATGGCGAGGTCCACCCCGACCCCGAGGTCGTGTTCGCCGACCGCCATGAGGTGACGCTGGCGCCGCAAGGAGCGTTCGCCCGCATTCTCGGCTGCGAGACCATCCGCGTGAATTCGCTCCACGGCCAGGGCATCCTCGAGCCCGGCGCCCGCATCACCGTCGAGGGCGTCGCGGAAGACGGCACCATCGAGGCGATCAGCGTCGCCGATGCGCCGGCTTTCGCATTGGGCGTCCAGTGGCACGCCGAGTACGATCCGCAGAGCAATCCGATCAACCGGGCCCTGTTCAAAGCGTTTGGCGCCGCCTTGCGGGATCGCAAGCGGGCTGTCTGAAAAAGCAGAAACCGAGTCAACCGAGGAAACGTCCATGAGCAAGTCCGTGAGCCAGAAGGTCGCCGCCGTCCGCCCCGATCTCGATGCCGAACTCAACAACCTCGCCATGTCGGAGGGTGCCAAGCCGCTGTTCGAGGCGGTGAAGAAGCACATCGACGAGAACGTGGCGCCGATCGTCGAGGAGTTCTTCAAGCTCGGCGAAGGCCGCAAGGATCGCTGGAGCTGGGCGCCAGGCCAGCTCGAACTGCTGCAGACGGCCAAGGACAAGGCCAAGAAGTCCGGCCTCTGGAATTTCTTCCTGCCCCATTCCGAGATCGGCCGCGGGCTCACCAACCTCGACTACGCCTATATCGCGGCCGAGCTCGGCAAGTATCCGCTGGCCTCCGAATCGCTCAACTGCTCCGCGCCCGACACCGGCAACATGGAAGTGCTGGAGCGCGTCGGCACGCCGGCGCAGAAGGAGAAGTGGCTAAAACCGCTGCTCAACGGCGAGATCCGGTCGGCCTATGCCATGACCGAGCCCGGCGTCGCCTCGTCGGATGCCAAGAACATCGCCACGCGCGCCGAGCTGGTCGGCAACGAGTGGGTGATCAACGGCGAGAAGTACTACATCTCCGGCGCTGGCGATCCGCGCTGCAAGATCATGATCGTCATGGTCAAGACCAGCCCCGACGCCTCGCCGCAGTTCCAGCAGTCGCAGATCCTGGTGCCGATGGGCACGCCCGGCCTGGAAATCGTGGGGCCGATGACCGTGTTCGGCCACGACCACGCGCCGCGCGGCCACATGCACCTGAAGTTCAACAACTGCCGCGTGCCGGCCGAGAATATCCTGCTGGGCGAGGGCCGCGGCTTCGAGATCAGCCAGGTGCGCCTCGGCCCCGGCCGCATCCATCACTGCATGCGCTCGATCGGCTCGGCCGAGAAGGCGCTCGACCTGATGGTCAAGCGCGGCGCCACGCGCACCGCCTTCGGCAAGCCGCTGATCCAGCTCGGCAAGAACCTCGAGCTGGTGTCGCGCGCCCGGATCGAGATCGAGGCCATGCGCCTCATGGTGCTGAAGGCCGCCAAGGCGATGGACGTGCTGGGCAACCGCGAAGCCCGCGTCTGGGTCAGCATGGTCAAGGCGATGGTGCCGGAGAAGGTCTGCACCATCATCGACCAGGCGATGCAGATCCATGGCGCCACCGGCATCTCGCAGTGGTCGCCGTTGTCGGAGATGTACGTCAACCAGCGGCATCTGCGCTTCGCCGACGGGCCGGACGAGGTGCATCACATGGTGGTGGGGCGCGCCGAGATCAGCCGGCACTAGCGCGTGTCCTTGCCGGGAGCGCGCCACTCCAGAGGGCGTGAATTCAGTCGACGCCGGCATGAGCGAGCGGGACGCTCGCGGTCCAGAAGATCATGAATCTTCTGGACCGCGCGCATATTGCGCGCTCATGCTCTTGTGGACCGCGGGCCTCACAGGGCGGAGGTTACTCCGCCCGCGCCCGCCTCATGATCATGAGCGAGCCGGAGGCTCGCGGTCCGCAAGAGCAAGCAATGAAGGCTCCTCCCTGATGTCCCCTGCGCTGCGGCGGCAGGGGCTGGCGATTGTCGCCACCCTGGCCATCGCCTACGTCGCCAGTCACTTTTTCAGGGCAGCCAACGTCACCATCGGGCTCGACCTGATGCGCGATCTGCACATCGGGCCGGAAGCCCTGGGCGCGCTCACCGGCGCCTTCTTCTTCGGCTTCTCGGCCATGCAGATCCCCTGCGGCTTCTTCTTCGACCGCTACGGGCCACGCCGCACGGTTTCCGGCATGCTGCTCATCGCGGTGGCCGGCGCCGCGCTCTTCACGCTCGCGCCCAATTGGGAGCTGCTGCTGGCGGGGCGGGCGCTGATGGGCGCGGGCTTCGGCGTCATGCTGATCGGCACCATGGTGGTGATCTCGCGCTGGTTCCCGCCCGACCGCTTCTCGACCCTGGCGGGAATGGTGCTGTCGATCGGACTGCTGGGCAATCTGCTCGCCACCACGCCGCTCGCCTGGGGCACCGAGCAGATCGGCTGGCGCGGCGTGTTTGGCATAGTGGTCGCCTTCTCGGGCGTAGCGACGCTGGCCGTCTGGCTGATCGTCCGCGACGCGCCGCCCGGCCATCCGTTCCTGGAGCGCAAGGCCGAATCGCCGGCCGAGATGATGCGCGGCCTGGGCGAAGTGCTGCGCAACAAGGCGCTGCCCTACATCCTCGCGCTCAATTTCTGCAACTACGCCTGCACCTTCACCGTCCAGGGCCTGTGGGGCGGGCCGTTCCTGCGCGAGGTCCACGGTCTCAGCCGGATCGAATCCGGCAACGTGCTGCTGGTGGCGGTGATCGCCTACCAGATCGGCATGCTGGTGTTCGGCCCGCTCGACCGCGTGCTCGACACGCGCAAGTGGATCGCCATCGCCGGAACGTCGGCGATCGCCACCATCCTCGGCGTGCTCGCCCTCTGGGGCCAGCCGCCGCTCTGGCTCGTCATCGGCGCCATCGTCGGCATCGGCTTCCTCAGCGCCTCCAGCACCATGGTCATGACCCACGGGCGGGGCATCTTCCCCGACCGCCTGATCGGCCGCGGCATGGCCACCATGAACACCAGCGTCATGCTGGGCGTCGCCTGCATGCAGACCCTGTCGGGAATCATTCTGGGCGCCTTCACGCCCCTGCCCGACGGCGCGCGCTCGGAAGAGGCCTACCGCGCCCTGTTCGGCTTCATGTGCGGCGTGCTGCTGCTGGCGCTCCTGGCCTACAGCCGCGCCGCCGACATCAAGCCCAGCGACGAGGTGCGGGCCAGGCAGGCGTCAGGGAGTCGCTGACTCTCTCACGCCATCCCCCGTACTATCGAGGGCCTTGCGGACGATCGCCGCCAGGTCGCGTTTGGCGAACGGCTTGTTGAGCAGCAGGATGCCCGGATCGAGCCGGCCCTCGCGGAGGATCGCGTTCTCGGTGTAGCCCGACATGAACACGATCTTCGTCTCCGGCCAGCGGCGCGCCGCTTCGTCGGCCAGCCCCTTGCCGTTCATCGCCCCGGGCATGATGACATCGGTCAGCAGCAGATCGTAGGGCGGTGATGCCGCCTCAAGCGCGGCCAGTGCCGCGCCGCCGTCGGAGGCATCCGCAACGTCGTAACCCAGGCTCTGCAGCTGGCGCACGACGCCCTCGCGCACATCGTCGTTGTCCTCGGCGACCAGGATCCGCTCGTTGCCGCCCGGCAGCGGCTGAGGCCGCGGGGCCGCCGCGGCCTGCCGCTCGGCGGCGGCGCGCGGCAGGAACAGCTTCACCGTCGTGCCGCGGCCCGGTTCGCTGTAGAGGCTGAGATGGCCGTTGGACTGCTTGATGAAGCCATAGACCATGCTGAGGCCGAGGCCGGTGCCCTTGCCGACCTCCTTGGTGGTGAAGAACGGCTCGAAGGCCCGCGCCACCACATGGGGTTCCATGCCGGTGCCGGTGTCGGTGACCGCCAGCATCACATAGTCGCCGGCGGCGGCGTCGGGGTTCTGCGCCGTGTAGGTCGCATCGAGCGACGCGTTGGACGTCTCGATCAGCAGGCGGCCGCCCCCCGGCATGGCGTCGCGGGCGTTGAAAGCGAGGTTGACCAGGGCCGATTCGAGCTGGGCGCCGTCGATCTCGGCCGTCCAAAGATCGTGGGCGAGGGTGGACTCGACCCGGATCGCGGCCCCCAGCGTGCGCCCCAACAGCCTGGCCGTGGTGGCGACCAGCTCGTTGATGTCGATGCGCTGCGGCCGCAACGCCTGCTTGCGCGAATAGGCCAGCAGCTGGCGGGTCAGGTCGGCGGCGCGCTCGGTCGCGGCGGCGATGCCCTTGACCCGGTTGCGCAGTTGCGGGCCAAGGCCCTCGTCTTCATCGAGGGCTTCGACGTTGCTGAGGATGATCGTGAGGATGTTGTTGAAATCGTGCGCCACGCCGCCCGTCAGCCGGCCGACCGCTTCCATCCGCTGCGACCGCCGCAGTTGTTCCTCCGTATGGTCGTGTTCGGTCATGTCGCGACCAATGAAATAGTAGTTGCGGTCGCGTTCCGACCACACGCCCGACCACAGCAGCGGCACCAGGTGGCCGTCCTTGTGACGGTAGCGGCACCTGAAGCGGCCGCTGCCGCTGCCCTGTCGCGCCGACCGCATCGCGCCGCGCACCGTTTCGATGTCTTCGGGATGGATGAACTCGTTGGCGCCGCGGCCCAGCAGTTCCTCCGGCCGGTAACCGAGGACCGCTGTCGTGCTGGGGCTCGTGCGGACAAACTTGCCGTAGCTGTCGTTGACGTGGATGAGGTCCTGCGACGTCTCGATGATGCGCTCGGTCTGGCGCTCCGCCTGCCGTCTTGCCGTGTTGTCGATGATCAGAACAATCCGTGCCCGCTCGCCGTTGAAATCGACATTGCGGCCAAACGCCTCGACCTCGAGGATCCGTCCGTCCTTGCAGCGGTGCCGCCACTCGACCGTGTGGGCGCTGCCGATCCGCTCCGGCGCCATCCAATGCATCATCCTCTCGACGTCCTCCGGCGGCCGGATGTCCGCCACGGTCATCGACAGGAATTCTTCCTGGCTATATCCGTACTTCGCCAGGGCGGCGTCGTTGACCTCGAGGAACCGCAGCGTCTCGATGCTGTAGACCCATTGCGGCAGCGGCAGGTTGCGGAAGCGATGGCGGAAGTTCTCCTCGCTCAGCGCCAGCTGGGCCTCGCGATTGCGCGCCTCGGTCACGTCGGTATAGGTCATCACCCCGCCGCCCGTCGGCAGCGGGTTGAAGGTGATCGACATGATCCGCCCGTCCTTGCGCCGCCGTTCCTTCACGAACCGCTGGCGCCACGGGACCCGGCCCAGCCGGCTGGCGATGGCGGTCTCCTTGTCCTCGTTCGCGAACTCGCCGCGCTCGGCGAGGTCGCGGATGAACTGCTCATAGGGCAGCCCGTGCAGGTCGCGGTCGGTGATCTCCAGCCATTCGGCCAGGCGATGGTTGTAGGCCGCGATCCTGAAATCGTCGTCCAGCAGCGCGACGCCCTGCTCGATGTTCTCGAGGATCGAGTCGACGTTCGCGGCCTGGCGGCGCAGCTCGGTCAGGTCGTGGCCGACTCCGACATAGCCCTGGAACGCCCCGTCTGCTGCGAACAGGGGCGTGCCGCTCATCTTGATCGGCCGCACCGTGCCGCCGGCATCGGTGAGCGTGACCTCGAAATCGCGATACGGCCGGCGGTGGGCGAGATCGTCGAGATGGGCCTGCCACGCCGGATCGTCATAGTCGGCGGGCACGACCTCGGTGCAGAGCCTGCCCACCGCGATCGAGGGCGGCAGCCCGAAGATCTCGACGAACCGTTCAGACAGGAAGGTGAACCGGAGCTCGGCATCCATCTCCCACCACCAGTCGGCGGCGATCCCAGCCAGCAGGGAGAACTTGTCGGTCACGGCGGCAGTCTAGCCCCCCTCCGGCCCCGCGGGCCACATCCCCCTCTGAAGGGGGAGGATTTCGATTTCTTCCCTGCCCCCGCGTAGCGGTTCGCGGCTATGGCAGCATCGGCCATAGCCGCCAAGTGCCCCCGAAGGGGGCGAAGGGGGTCGGAAGCTTGCCTTGAGAGCCCCCCTGCGCGTTGGCTACTCTGCGAGGCATCATGGCAAAGCATCGGATCTACGGAATGAGCTTCGCGCGCGTCTACCCGCTCTACGTCGCCAAGGCGGAGAGGAAGGGGCGCACGAAAGCCGAAGTCGACGAGATCATTCGCTGGCTGACGGGCTACGGCCCGAAGGCGCTGGGCGCCCAGCTGAAGAAGCAGACGGACTTCGAGACCTTCTTCGCGAAAGCGCCCCGGCTCAATCCCTCGCGCGCGTTGATCAAGGGCGTGATCTGCGGTGTCCGGGTGGAAGACATCGAGGAGCAGACCATGCAGGAGATCCGCTACCTGGATAAATTGATCGACGAGTTGGCCAAGGGAAAGGCGATGGAGAAGATCCTGCGGAAGGATGCCATCGCGGGGTAGCCCTCGATGACAGCACTTTGCTGGCACCTGGGGGTTCGTGGCCACTAACTCTCAAAGTTGCAAGTTCAGCAAGGATATGCTAGAAATTCTGTCATAGTCGCGGAACGTCCGTCCGCCCCCCAGCCTGTCCCGCCCCTTGTAATCAAGGGGCTTCGAGACGGGCTTTTTCATGCCCAAACCCCGGAGGCCCCATGCCCCGTCCGAAACGGCGGCCAACAACCTTGTAAAGGTAACTTTACACTTTATAATTACAATGATGATGGAACGCCGCCTGAAAGACCGCCTGGTCCATCTGCTGGATCGCACCCCCGCCGTGGGTCTGCTGGGCCCGCGGCAGGTCGGCAAGACGACGCTCGCGCTGGAGATCGCGGAGGATCGTTCCGCCGTCTATCTCGATCTCGAATCCGCTCCCGACCGCGCCCGCCTTTCCGATCCGGACCGCTACTTCGCCGATCACGAGGCCGAACTGGTCGTTCTCGACGAGGTGCATCGCGTTCCCGAACTTTTCCAGACACTGCGCGGGGTCATCGACCGCGGGCGCCGGAGCGGCCGCAAGACGGGCCGCTTCCTGCTGCTCGGATCCGCCGCCATCGACCTCCTGAAGCAATCCGGCGAGTCACTGGCCGGCCGTATCTCCTACCTCGAATTGGCGCCGTTCGATGCGCTGGAAGTGCCGGCAAAGGATCTCGACAGGCTCTGGGTACGCGGCGGTTTTCCGGACAGTTTCCTGGCCCATGACGATGCGTCGAGCCTCAAATGGCGCCAGGACTTCATCCGCACCTATCTCGAACGCGACATCCCGCAGCTCGGGCCGCGCATTCCGGCCGAGACGCTGCGCCGCTTCTGGACGATGCTGGCGCACAATCAGGCCCAGCTCCTGAATGCGGCCAATCTGGCGCGCGCCTTGGGCGTGAGCGGCGTCACGGTCGCCAGCTATCTCGATCTCCTGGTCGATCTGCTGCTGGTGCGCCGCCTGCCGGCGTGGCATCGCAACGACGGCAAGCGGCTGGTGAAGTCGCCGAAGGTCTATGTCCGCGATACCGGGCTCGCCCACGCCCTGCTGGGGCTCCGCACCAAGGAAGACATCCTCGGCCATCCCGTGGCCGGCCAGACGTGGGAGACGCTCGCCGTCGAAACGCTGATCGCCGCCGCGCCGGAAGGAACCGACGCGAGCTTTTATCGTACCTCCGCCGGCGCCGAGATCGACCTGGTACTGCAGCTTCCCGGCGGCCGGCTGTGGGCCATCGAAGTGAAGCGCAGTTCCGCTCCGAAGGTCGAGAAGGGCTTCCACTTTGCCTGCGCCGACCTCGATCCGAAGAAGCGGTTCGTCGTCTATCCCGGCACGGAGCGCTTTTCCCTGGGCGGGAAAGTCGAGGCGATCGGACTGGTGAGGCTCGCCGACGAACTGCGGTCGGTGAAGTAAGGCGCCAAGCCGCGCTACGCCAACAAGCGCGCCGGGATGTGGGGCAACCTCAGGCATTGGCTGAGCGGCGGCGGCGCGCTGCCCGACGATCCCGAGCTGCGGGCCGACCTCACCGGCGTCGAATACGGCTACACCGCCACGGGCGAGATCCAGCTCGAGAAGAAGGAGGACATGAAGAAGCGCGGCCTCGCCTCACCCGACATCGGCGACGCGCTGGCGCTCACGTTTGCGCATCCGGTGCGGGCGGACTGGGGTTGGGACTCGCCGCCCAGGGTGCGGATTCTGGACGAGGATCATGAGTACGACATGTTTCATGATCTTTGAGGGGAGGGGACGAAAAGTAAGCGGCATTTGGCATCAAAGCCCTTCCTCTCATTTGGAAAACGTGTCGGTGGTTACTTCATAACTACCGATTAGAGAGCCTAACCCGGTCAACGAACGGGTTAGGCGATCGCATTGCGCAGACGCGCGCCTAGGGCGCGTGAGAACAAACTAAGACTCTGAAAAGATTGAACAAATGTAAACCCTTGAAAAACCTTATAGAATCACGATATCATGTTCCAGCGCATCAGAGACTCCTGTCATGTCCGTACGCACCCACGCAGCCGCAAAATTCATCTGCCGCCGAGGCGATTGGCAGGTCACTAACCTTGCGCTGCAAAAGATTCTTTATATGGCTCATATGGTTCACTATGGCCGAACTGGTCACCGCCTCGTTAAGCGGCCCTTTGAGGCGTGGGAATACGGCCCTGTGGAGCCGAAGCTGTATCGCCATGTTCGTGCGTTTGGTGCGGACCCGATTCAGGATGTGTTTTCGACCGAGCCGTCCATCAGGGGAACACCTGAGGCAGATACACTTGTCGAGGCTTGCGACGCGCTGCTGAAGCTGAGACCTGCGCAACTCGTTGCGATCACTCACCGCAAGGGTGGCGCATGGGAGCGCAATTATCAGCCGGGCGTTCGTGGAATTGAGATACCGGACGCCGACATACTCGATGAATACCGAATCAGAAAAGCCGCCTCAGATAACGCCAAACCTGCCTGAGGTTCTAGGCGCCCCGGATCTTCCTGCCACGAAGCAGGATGAAACGGCAGCGATCCTTGAACGGCAGATTCAGCAGGAGCGCGGCGATCGACGGACCGAGCGCTTCTATTGGATATTTGGGACTATGCTGCTGCTCGACATGGCAGTCTTGCCGCATGTCGGATTCATAGCGATTCCGCTTTTCCTTCTTCAATTGATCTTCTTGATTGGCATTGCTGGAACGCTTGGAATTGACCCGGTTGTAGTGCTGCTCCAGCGCCTATTCGACAAATACCTGAAGCCGACGCCGAAGGATGACGAGTAGACAGGACACTTAGGCGTGCCTCCTACGCAACGTCGGTCTATCGAAGGGGTAATCCAAACACAATTCCGACAGTTCCACGTTGTCGATGTGACAGCCGGGTTGGTGCTTGCCCCAATGCTGAAGCACCGACGAAGAATAAGCCCCACTCGCCTGGTGCGACTAGGACGAACACCATCGGTCGATCGACGAGGTGCCCAAGCTCACTCCAAGTCCGAATGTCCAGCAGCGATGGCGACACCCCGCCCGATGGGTGTGTGTGCCACTCACCAATATTCGTGTCTGTCTTTCCAGAAGTTCGCCACACTTGCCGAGCGCGTTGGGCGTGTACCTCATCTTGCTTGATGAAATACGTTTGCGATCGGACATCCCGAGGTCCCGCTAGCGTAAACTCACTAACCTCAAGATGTGGTCCGCGGTATCGCCCAATCAGAATTCCGCCGGTCTCTTTCCGCCCGGCACAATTCGTGGAGAGCGCGTCGAAGTGGTTACAGACCGCTGTGCGTACCAGTACCTTGGGCGTCATCATGCGATGCGGCGGCGCCGCATGCGGGACATCCTTCGAGCCGGCTGACATTCTGATTTCTTACCGGGTGCGTGGTTCTTGTGTCGATGCAGATGGTCCGGAAATATGGTTTAGCATCGCCAACTGCCCAATCGATCGCCATTTGTAGACCAAGACCTGCGGCAATTACTGGAGCGGCAACACTATAGGCCATGAACATACCGTCGCCGCATGGGCCAAAGACCAGCTCAGGTTTGCGATCAGGCAACAAAGGAGAGAAACGCCACTTTCCATCATGGCCAACGCGAAGGCACTTGTAGCACGCGCTATCCGTAGACTCGACTAGCAAGGTTTGCGCAGCATCTCCGTAGCCAATGAGCCAAACATGGATGACTGCGGGTGCCCGTCGGCTGCGTCGCTGTGATACGAAGTAGTCGTTGATTGATCGGGAGAGAGCTTCCTCACCCGTCGCGTCTATGATGAGGTCGGCACCAGAAAGTACGGGCAGTAGCCTGATGGCGTCGTCGCGACGAGCTGAGATTGCACTCTCCGGGAAAAGCCGTAGAAGCTCTTCTTTTACCGCCTCGGCTTTGTTCTCGGCTACATGTTGCAAGCCTAGAAAATGCCGCCCAACATTTCCAGGTGCGAGTGCCTCTCGATCGATGAGCGTTAGAGAACCGCCATTCCAGCCCGCGCCGCTCTGTGCCAACAGCTTGGCGAGATGACTGCCAATGGTGCCACAGCCGATGACGACAATACGTTTCGCCGCCAGGGGCGGTGCCCTATTCTCGTTTCTTGAAAAGACGAAGTCGGGGTCCATCCTACCGCACTCAATCCGTTTGATTGGCAACGTTGAGGCATGCTGTTTCAAGTGAATAGCTAATGCGCGCCCACTCTGGAATTTTTCCGGCGCTATCGAGAGTTTGAGGTCGATGCCCACGCATCCGTTTGGCGCAAAAAGGAAAAGTGCGCTCACTTTCGGATACTTTTCTACCGCGGCCGCAATTAATTTGTCGGCAAGTCCAATTTCAATAGACTCTGCCCATGTCAGAAATTCCGCCAACGTCTTTGGTTGCCGGACTCCGCTCGCAAAGGTCAGGGCTCGATTCGTTCGGTAGACGTATGCCGGCGTATGTGATTTCGCTGTTGCCGCAAATACGCTGGAAGAAAGGTCGAAGACGCGGAGGGACTCTCGAACATCAGTTAGAAAAGTAACTTGAGTGTTGGTTGAACGAGGTACGCGGTAGAGGCCAGCAGAGCCACTCTGGCTTCCGCGATAATCAACCAAAGCAACGATGTCTCCTAACCAATGCTGTGGAAGTTCCAGGGCAACTTCTTTTGAGAAGTCTTTGTGGGTTAACGCACGCTCTAGACTCTTCTTGGCCATGTCGAGACAAGCCAAAACTGACCCACCGACATTGTATCTGTCGAGCACAACCTGCTCTTTGCGGGCGTAGCAGAATTCGTGATCGTGCCCCAGATGGGCTACGACGTCGGGGCAGTCTCTCTTTGGATTTCGAAGTGTTAGGATCGGCGGGCGTGTGAATTCAAGATCTTCGAATGTCAACGCAACGTCGATTGGCTGTCGATTGATCGATAAAGTACCAGTGTAGCGAAAGCCACGCCTGTACTGGCGATCGCGGTCGAAGCCATTAGCTACGAGCGTCCGACGAAGATCTAGATGCTCGTCGGCAACCATTTAGCCCGACGTAGTTCGCGTCACCATGGGTGAGGAGACTCTGGCGGGCTGATACGAGAGGACTTCCGCTTCCTCATCATTGACAGCAATCATCGCTTCGTCGCTCGGAATTCGATCGCCAAAGATGGTGCTGAAGCGCTGTAGTGCGACCTTCTTGTGGTAGCCTCCGTGCAGCGCCTGATAAATTTCGTCGTACAGGTGCTGGGCGCGTTCGACCATGTCCCGGCGATCATCGGGTGACCAACCTTCATCGAGTGGCGGTAGATCAGGGACGGGGTTGGAAATTTGGCGGTTCAGCAGGGCCGGCAAAGCGCTGACGACTTCGAGGAGCGCAACGTCGTCTCGTCCCTCAGGCAATGTTCCTCGCAGGTTGTCGAGCGCAGCGACCGTCGTCGCCATGATGGCGATGGATGACAGTGGGCCCTCGACCCATTGGAAGTCCCGCCAACCTTTGAGATAGCGACAAAGTCGGCGAAGTATCGGGCCATGATCTTTGATGGCATCACGAAACCAGTCTTCGATTTTTCTTGGATCAGACCGTATCCAACCTTCGCTGCGGTGCGCGAGCATGATGCGATCCTCCAGCAGTTGCTGGTAGATCTCGTCTTCTAGTTCTGTGCTTTCAACCGTGACGGATTTCATCAGAGAATCTGCGGCTATTGCTGCGGCAGATTCCTCCAATGTCTGAAATTCGTCATCGGGAATCGCATACAGCGGCAAATCGATATGGGCGCCTTCAGCAATGACAATGCGGATACAACTTGGCTTTGACCGCTCTAGTGTCCAGCCTTCCTTGTCGCAGAGCGGCTCAAGAATTTTCTCGACGGCCAAAAAGAAGCCACGACTGGCGAGCGCGGGTCTAAGTCCGCCTCGAAGCGTTACGAACGAAGTGGGCAGATAAAGGCCATCGTCGAGATCTATATATTGGGGCGGCACGTGAGCTGGCTCGTTCAGTGTTAGGTAAACCTTGCTGCCTTGCATACGAAAACGTGGCCGGAGTACCCGCGCTGTCGAGCCGAGTGCAACGCTTGCGTCCTCAAATAGGTCGCGGCGGGAGATCAGCTTGTCCCAATTACCAAGCCCTACTCTGAGACAATCCCGAACTCGATCCCGCGCTCGGCAAAGCTCTTTATCTGTAGCTTCCTCAATATTGAGGGCCTGAAGATAGCCGCCACGGCTGGAACGCCCAGCCAGGACTTGGTGACAATTCAGCTTGGTTTTCATGAGTATCTCTTGTCCGAACGAAAGACCCCGCCTACATGTTGGGCTCTGGCACCCGTTGTACAAGGCCTTATGTACAAGATTTATGGTCTAACGGCTTTGCTCGGTTGGTACGCGACGCTCGCGGGCTTAATCGCCGTGGGTGTGGCGCTGAACTCAGATGTGTTGGGCTTCAAAGGCTGGTTTGGGCCGGCAACTTCCGGGGCGTCAGCCGCGGCCTTGATATTTGGAATTCTGGGTCAGACTGGGCTGTTCCCTTGGATTTGCCGGTTACCGGGTATTCGACGTCTGATGCCGGACATCGATGGCGAATGGTTTGGGCATACAGCTTCTAACTGGCCGCGAATTCAGCAGCGAACCGCCGGCAAATCTTCTGGAGAGCCGGGGGCTGCCACATTAGCCCCACTGCAGGAGGTGCCTGTCGAAGTGCTGATAAAGGCGCGCCTGCTCTACGTAACGATGCAACTCGTGTCGGAAGGCCGGTATTCTGAGTCCGAAACCCTGAGTGTGCGCCTACGACGAGACCCCGAATCGGGTAGTGACCAAATCGTTTATGTCTTTAAGAATAAGACTAGGAATCCTAAGCCGACCGACGAGCAATTTCACCTCGGGGCCGGCAGCTTGGACATTGTGAAGAGCAACAAGCGTCCCGAACTTCATGGAATTTATTGGACGAACCGAAATTGGGGAAACGCTCTGAACACTGCCGGGACAATAGTGTTGCGTCGAAAGAAACCTGCTCCAAAAGCGGTATGATCGTCTCCCACTAAAAGCTTGAAACGAAGGCATACTTTCTGGCAAAGCCCCGCCCGCCCTGCCGGGTACACTCCCTTGAGGAGATGGGGCGCCACCGCGGGTCCTGACCCGTGGCGTGTCCTGAGGCCGTCGGCCGAAGGAACAACAACAACTCGCAGCGCTCGCCGACGGCCGTTCGGCTTGAGGCGCTGACGGACGTGCCGGCTCAACGCGCACGCCTTTGTCTTTCTTCAACGGCCGCCCGCGGCTCCTGAGTCGCGGCCTCGCCTGACGGGGCGGGAGGAACTTTCGGGTTGCCCATCCTTCGAGACGGCCGCTTCGCGGCCTCCTCAGGATGAGGTTGGTTGTGACGCGCTGAGCGCCACTCCGGGTGGGGGGTAGTCCCCGCCCTTCAGTGGCGCGCTCCCAGCTATGAAGGAGATTGGAAATCGCCAAGGGCACACGTGTGGGCTCAACTTGGGGCACAACACACGGGGCGTTCAGGTGGGCCCCGGTGCGCGCCGAAAGGCCTGTGTTTGCTGTCTTGTAAGCGTATTTTGGCGGCAAAAACTGTCATGCAGTTTGAGCCAAAAAACGACGCCACTCAGCGCGGGCCGAGGGTCGCCAGCAGGCTCGTGAGGTTCTGCGGCACCACACGGATCAGGCCGTGGCGGGGCGTGTCGATGTCGCTGATCAGCGCGAAGGCGATGGAGACGACGAGGGGCAGGATGAGCAGCAGCCTGCTGCGATGCGTGGCGATGCGCAGGCTGAAGCCGATCATCGCGTTGCAGCAGAAGGCGATCATCACCATCAGCAGGCCGGCCGAGGCGGGGATGCGGTTCCACCACGCCGCCTGGGTGTAGCCCTGGGCGTTCAGCACGTCGTTCATGCCGCCCACGGTCAGCACCGTCGTGACGTTGGGCGGCGGCCCGCCCTGAGGCGGCAGCACGGCGGCCCACAGCTCGCCCTGCAGCTTCGTGGTCTCGGCGTTGATGCGGGGCACGTCGGCCTCGCTGGCCGTGTAGAAGCGCACGCGCAGCTCCGTGTACTGCTTCAGGAGCGTGCGCACCTTCGCGCCGGCGTCGGCTTGCAGGAGGTCGGCGCGCAGGTATGCGGTGCCGATCGCGTTGGCCTCGGCCTCCTCGTAGATCTTGCGCTGGTCGTAGCGCGTGCTGGCCATCGAGAAGCTGAAGCCGATCAGCAAGCCCAGAAGGGTGAGCGTGGCGGCCAGGATGATGTTGAAGTCCTGGCGCAGCGCCTCGTCGAGCGGCTTGCGTTTGCGGAGCGCGACGCCCGCCGCCGTCGCCGCCCACAGGACGAGGAACGACAGGACGAAGACGACAGAGGGATGCGTCGCGACGAAGTGCATCGCGCTGCTAGGCGAGCCGCGTCGCCTGGCTTACGGCGAGCTGCCAGCCTTCTGCCGCGGTGACGTAAACGCAGACCCAGCGGAAGTCGTAGGTCTTCTGTTCCTTCATGTTCAGGATCGGGCTCTTGCCGGTCAGGATCACGGTCGGTCCGCTGAAGACGCGGAACACGAGTTCAGTTGCGGGCGCCGCCTCGATCAGCGGCTCGCCCGCCATCGCCGAGACCAGGCGCGCGTCCTTGTTGTCGAATTTTCCGGAACCATGCGTGTGGCTGTAATTCTCTGCATAGGAGGCACGGAGCGTGGCGAAATCTTTTGTCTCGACGGCCTTGGCGAGCTTGGCGCGGAACGCCGTGACCTCGTCGATCATGCGCTGGGCTTCGGCCCCCGTCGGCGCCTGGACGGGATGGGCGAGCGCTGCCGTGGCGGGCATCAGGGCGGCGGCTGCGAGAAGCGAACGTCTGAGCACGGAATGGACCTCTCCTGTCGTCCTGAGCGTAAGCGAAGGACCTGACGCTTGCCAGCTTGAGATTCTTCGCCCGCCGAAGGAGCGGCGCGCGGTCATTCTTCGACACGCGGGTGTCGGAAAACGGCCGGCGAAAAGCCTTGTCGATCAATGCCTTGAATTTTCCGACAGGATTTTCCCGACACCGGGGCGTCGGCAAATGCGTCTATGCATCCTTCGAGCTGACGCCAGCTTCGGCGAAGGTCGCCATGCCGTTGTGGCAGGCGGCGGCGGCTTTCAGGATCGGCACGGCGAGGGCAGCGCCCGAGGCCTCACCCAGGCGCATTTTTAGGTCGAGCAGAGGATCCTGGTTGATGGCTTTCAGGAGCCGCGTATGGCCGGGCTCGGCCGAGCGGTGGGCGACCAGGCAATGATCGAGTGCGCGACGGTCGCTGGCGAAGAGCACGGCGGCGGCGGCCGTACTGGCGTAGCCGTCGAGCAGCACCGGGATGCGGCCCATGCGGGCGGCGGCAATGGCGCCGGCGATGGCGGCCAGCTCCTCGCCGCCGACGGCGGCCAGGATGGCGAGCGGCTCCTTCGCGGCGATCGTGTCCTTGTGGTAGGCCAGCGCCTCGTCGATGACGGCGATCTTGTTCTGGAGGGCCTGGCCTTTGACGCCGGTGCCGGGGCCGGCCCAGTCGGCGCCGGTGCCGCCGAAGAGCGCGGCGCACAGGGTGGCGGCGGTGGTGGTGTTGGCGATGCCCATCTCGCCCAGGCACAGCACGTCGATGCCGGGTTCCGCCGCCATCATGCCGTAGGCCATGGCGTTCGCGGTGCGGGCCTCGTTCATGGCCGGGCCCTGGGTGAAGTCGGCGGTCGGGTGGTCGAGGTCGAGTTCGTAGATGCGGAGGTCGGCGTCGATGGCGGCGGCGAGCTGGTTGATGGCGGCACCGCCATTGAGGAAGTTCTTCACCATCTGCTGCGTGACTTCGGGCGGGTAGGCCGAGACGCCGCGCGCCGCAATGCCGTGGGTGCCGGCAAAGACCGCGATCCGGGGCCGTTCCACGCGGGGCTGGGCGCGGCCCTGCCAGGCGGCCAGCCAGGCCGCGATCTCCTCCAGCCGGCCGAGCGAGCCCGGCGGCTTGGTGAGCTCGACCTGGCGGCGGATCACCTCGGTTTGGGCGGCGAGGTCCGGTCCCGGCAGTTCGCGCAGGATCCGGCGCATTTCGTCGAAAGTGGCTACAGGGGCATTCATGATGGGGGCGGACCATCCTATATTCACCGGATCATGACCAGCCCCAACGAGTACCAAGCACCCCAGGGCCGGCCTTCGTCTTTTGACGAGTGGCTGGCTGCCTTCCGTGAGCAGGCCTCGTTCTTCACCGGGGTGAAACTCGATGTCGGCATCCCGCGCTGGCAACTGGCCGACGTGCTTCAGGTGCTGCCGTTCATCGGCGCCTTTGTTGGCCTGGCCGCCGGCCTTGTCTTCGCCGTTGTTCGTGGCGTTACAGATGCGGACTGGCTCGCCGCCGTTCTTGCCGTCGGCGCTGCCGTGCTGATCACCCGCGCGCTGCATGAAGATGGTCTGGCCGACACCGCCGATGGATTGGGCCCGCACGGGGTGGAGCCCGAGCGGCGGCTGGAAATCATGCGCGATAGCCGGAACGGCACCTTCGGTGTTTTGGCCATCGCGCTCTCGGTGCTGATCAAGGTCGCCTGCCTGGCGCAGTTCGGAAGTGCCACGGGGCTGGTCGTTCTGATCGCGGCACACGCGCTGTCGCGTGCCGTGATCGCCTGGCCGCTGCTCGCCTTTTCTCCGGCCCAGGACGATGGATTGGGCGCGCGGGTGGGCAAGCCCACCGACAACGACGTCTGGCTCACGATCGGCATCGGGGTAGTGCTGGCCTTCCTGCTGTTGCTCGGCAAGGGCTTCTTCGCGGCCCTCCTGGTGCCGGCCCTCACCGTCGCGGCGGCGTGGGCCGCCTCGCACTGGATCGCCAAGCGGCTGGGCGGCTACACCGGCGACACGCTGGGCGCGGTGCAGCAGGCGGCGGAGGTTGCCTTTCTCGTGCTGGCGGTGCTCTTCATCGACGGCTAGAAGCTCTGCATGGCAACAGGAGCAAAGGTTACGGGTGCCATCACCCGTTGGTGGTGGGTGCGGCACGCACCGGTCCCCAATCCCGAGGCGCGCTGCTACGGCCAGTCCGACAAGGACTGCGACGTCAGCAACGAGGCTCTCTTCAAGCACCAGGCAGCGCTGCTGCCCAAGGGCGCGGTCTGGTACTCGTCCAATCTTTTGCGCGCGCGCAAGACGGCCGAGGAACTCGCCAGGGCCGGCGCCGAGATGGGGCATCTGCTGATCGATCCGGCGCTGGCCGAGCAGCATTTCGGCTCATGGCAGGGCCTCACCTACACCGAGATCGCCCAGAACCACGGCAGCAACCATCTGTTCTGGCTGGGACCGCCAGAGTTCCGGCCGCCCGGCGGCGAGAGCTTCATCGATCTCCGCGAACGCACGGTGTCGAGCATCGAGAAGATCACGGCCGAGCATCGCGGCCGCGACATCGTGGCGACGGCGCATGGCGGCACGATCCGCGCGGCGCTCAGCCATGCCTTCGACATGCATCCCGAGGCGGCGGTGCGGTTCGAGATCGAGAATGTCTCGATCACGCTCATCGAACATTTCGAGCAGGCCGATCCCGCGCACGCCTGGCGCGTCGCCTTCACCAACTACATGCCGCGCGAACTGGTGATTGCGCACGGCGGGAGCGCTGCGTGAAAAGCCCTGCCGATCTTGCCGCTGAACAGGCTGCCTTCTGGAACGGCCCGGGCGGCCAGGTCTGGCTCGCCTCCTACGAACGCATCGATCGCACCATCGCTGGTTTCGGTGAGGCGGCGTTGGCTGCGGCCAAGGTCCAGTTAGGCGAGCATGTGCTCGACATCGGCTGCGGCACCGGCGTCACGACCAAGGCGCTAGCGCAGGCGGTTGGGCCAAAGGGTCATGTGCTGGGCGCCGACATTGCGGAAGTGTTGGTGCAGGCGGCGCGGGTCGAGCGGGTCGACAACGCCACCTTCGTGGTGAGCGATGCCGGCACGCATCCGTTCAAGGATGCTTCCTACGACCTCGTGTTCTCGCGCTTTGGCGTCATGTTCTTCGGCGACCCGGTGGCCGCGTTCCGCAATCTCCATCGCGCGCTGAAGCCCACTGGCCGGCTCGTGTTCATCTGTTGGCGGACGCCCGCGGAAAACCCCTGGGGCCTGGTGCCGTTGCGTGCCGCAGCACCTCATCTGCCGCCGATTCCCCGGCCCGGCCCGGAAGATCCCGGCCAGTATTCCTTTGGCGATCGCGCCCGCGTCGAACGCATCTTGAAGGAGTCGGGGTTTGGTGTGCCCGGCATCGAGGCCGTCGACCTGCCGATTCTCATGGGCAAGGACGTGGCCGAGGCGGTCGACAATATCGGCCGCTTCGGCCCCGTCGCCCGCGCCTCCGCCGAGGCGACGCCCGAGCAGATCGAGAAGGCCAAGGTCGCGATCGCCGAAGCGATCACGCCGCACAAGGGCGCTGCTGGCGTCGTTCTGTCCGGCGCCTGTTGGCTGGTGCGCGCCAGCGCTGGCTGATGGAACACATTCCGACCTATTCCCTGCCGCCGGTCAGCCTCGTGCTGGGCGGCGCCCGCTCGGGCAAGAGCACCCACGCCGAGAAGCTCGTGTCGGGCACGCTGTTCGGTGCTTCGCCGCGGCCCGCGGTCTATATCGCCACTGGCGAAGCCGGCGACGTCGAGATGGCGACCCGCATCATGGCGCACCGCGCCCGCCGCGGCGGCGCCTGGACCACGATCGAGGAGCCCTTGAAGCTCGCCGCCGCGCTCGAGGCGGCGGCAGCGCACGGCCAGCCGGTCCTGGTCGATTGCCTCACGCTCTGGCTCTCCAACCTCATGCATGCCGGCGCCGACGTCGACGAGGCGACCGACGAGGCGCTGCGGGCACTGAATGATCACAGGATGCCGGTGGTGTTCGTGAGCAATGAACTCGGCCTGGGGCTGGTGCCGGAGACTCCGCTGGGCCGTTCCTTCCGCGACGCCATGGGGCGGATGAACATGGCTGTGGCCGAACGCGCCGACCGGGTGATTTTCATGGCCGCCGGCCTGCCGCTCCTGATGAAGGACCGCCCGGCCCCCCGCGCTTGAGGGGCGGGGTGACCCGCCCTGGGGCCGCAATTCCGCCGCGAAACATGGTATATTTCCGCCTGTTGAGGCCATCCAGGCGCTTCCCCGGCGTCGGCCCCCAGCCAAGGAGCAGAAAATGAAGCTCGATCGCCGAGCCGTTCTTGCGGGCGCAGCGGCTGCGTTCGCCACCCCGATGATTCTCACCCAGCCGGCCCGTGCCGACGCCAAGCGTCAGTCGCTGGTCGATGGTTGTCTCGCCTCTGCCACCAAGGTCCTGAGCGGCAAGGACTTCCCCGACGCCGTCAGACTCATGTCCAGCGCCAGGGGCGTGCTGATCATTCCCGAACTCGTTCAGGGCGGCTTCATCCTGGGCGCGGCGGGCGGGCGCGGCGTTCTGGTCGCACGCACCAAGCCCAACGATTGGAGCTATCCGGTGTTCTACGGCATGGGCTCCGGCAGCATCGGCCTGCAGATCGGCGGCAAGGTCTCGGAGATCGTGTTCATCATCCGGACCGAGAAGGGCCTGCAGGCGATTCTCGACCACAAGTTCAAGTTCGGCGCCGAGGCCGGCGTCACCATGGTGGCGGTGGGCATCGGCCTGGAAGGCGCCTCGACAGCGGCAGGCGGCGCCGACATCGTGGCCTTCTCCAATTCCGCCGGTCTCTTTGCGGGCGCCTCGATCGAAGGCTCGTACCTCGACGCCGACAGCGACTGGAACGCGCTCTATTACGGCCAGGGCGCCACGGCCAAGGCGATCGCGCTCGATCGCAAGTTCAGCAATCCCGGCGCCGAGCCGCTCCGGAAATTCCTCGCCAAATGGTAGGGGCCAAGTGGTAGCTAACGCGGCCTGACGTCGGCCGGCAGCCCTTCGAGAAACCGCCGGCTGATGGCGATGCTGCGCAGCGGATCGGCGGAGTCGTCCTGTTCGACGAACAGATGCTTGGTGCCGATCGCGAGCGCCGTGCGAACGATCTGTTCCATGGCAAGCACGCCGGCGCCCAGCTCGACGGTCGCGCCATCGCGCCCAAGGTCCTTCAGGTGCAGCAGCGCGATCCGCCCGGCGTTGTCCCTTAGGCAGCGGACAGGGTCCAGGCCGCCCCTGGCGACCCAATAGATATCGAGCTCGAGCTTGACGTCTTCAGGATCGGTTTCCCGCAGCAGCAGGTCGAACGGCGTGGTGCCGTCCGCGAAAGGGACGAACTCATAGTCGTGATTGTGATAGGCGAGCGCGAGGCCATGGCTGCGGGCGGCCCGGCCGGCCTGGGCCAGCGTTTGGCAGACACGCTTCCAGTCGTCAGCCGTGCGGCGGTCCTCGGCGTCGACCGACGGGCAGACCATGAAATTTGCGCCGAAGGTGCGGGCCTCGCGAAGTACTCCGTCGATGTCGCTGCGCAGGCTGTCGTAGCCGGCATGGATCGACGGCACGGCGAGCCCGTGGCGCTTCAGTCTTTCCTGGAAGGTGGCAGCCGTCATGCCGGCCAATCCGGCGAGCTCGACCTCGCGATAGCCGGTGTCGGCGACCCGCCGCAGCGTGCTGTCAGGGTCGGCCGCGAGTGCGTCCCTGACGGTGAAGAGCTGCAATCCGGGAAGCCACGAGCGCGGTTGCGCGAAGGTCCCGTGCGACAAGCCGAGCCCTGCCAGCAACGGCAGGAGGGCTCTTCTTGTCGGCTTGCTCAAATTGGTGGCCCTAGGCGACCTTCAAGCTGGCGTCGATCGAGAGCTTGGCTTTGGTCTTCGCCTTGACCTCATCGACGGTGACGCCGTCGGCGAGTTCGATCAGCGTGACACCGCCGTCGCCCGTCTTGTCGATGGCGAAGACGCCGAGTTCCGAGATCACCATGTCGACGACGCGCCGGCCGGTCAGTGGCAGGGAGCATTCCTTCAGGAGCTTGGAGGCGCCGTCCTTGGAGACATGCTCCATGGTAACGATGACGCGCCGCACGCCGGCCACGAGATCCATCGCGCCGCCCATGCCCTTCACCATCTTGCCCGGGATCATCCAGTTGGCGAGGTCGCCGTTCTCCGCCACTTCCATGGCGCCCAGGATGGAGAGATCGATGTGGCCGCCGCGGACCATGGCGAAGCTGTCGGCCGACGAGAAGTAGGACGTGCCCTTGAGTTCGGTGACGGTCTGCTTGCCGGCATTGATGATGTCGGCGTCGACCTCGTTGTCGAGCGGGAAGGGGCCGACGCCCAGCATGCCGTTCTCGCTTTGCAGCGTGATGTCGACATCCTCAGGCACGTAGTTCGACACCAAGGTCGGAATACCGATGCCGAGGTTGACGTAGTAGCCGTCCTTCAGTTCCTTGGCGGCGCGTGCCGCCATCTGTTCGCGGGTCCAGGCCATGTCAGACTCTCCTAAGCCTTGCGAATGGTGCGCTGCTCGATCTGCTTGTCGTAGGGAGCGCCGCAGAGGATGCGATTGACGAAAATGCCGGGCGTATGGATGTGGTCGGGATCGAGCGCGCCTACCGGCACCAGCTCTTCCACCTCGGCGACGCAGATCTTGGCCGCCGTCGCCATCATCGGATTGAAGTTTCGCGCCGCCTTGCGATAGACGAGGTTGCCCGAGGCGTCGCCCTTCCAGGCCTTGACCAGCGCCAGGTCGCCGACCAGGCCGCGCTCCATGACATATTCCTGACCATCGAAGACCTTGGTCTCCTTGCCCTTGGCCACTTCGGTGCCCACGCCGGTCTTGGTGTAGAAGGCGGGGATCCCCGCGCCGCCGGCGCGGCAGCGCTCGGCCAGCGTGCCCTGCGGGTTGAACTCGATCTCAAGCTTGCCCTCGAGGTAGAGCTTGGCGAAGGTCTTGTTCTCGCCGACGTAGGACGAGATCATCTTCTTCACCTGGCCGGCCTCGAGCAGCAGGCCGAGGCCCGCGCCGTCGATGCCGGCATTGTTGCTGACGCATGTCAGATTCTTGACGCCCGCGTCGCGCATCGCCCGGATCAGCTTGTCGGGAATGCCGACCAGGCCGAAGCCGCCGCACATCACCATCATGCCGTCGTGCAGCACGCCGTCGAGCGCCGACTTCGCGTCTTTGTAAACCTTGTTTGCCATAGCCTCGTTCCGTGCAAGGACCGTACCTTCCGCATATGCGGGAGGCCGTCACGGGCTGTCAACGCGTCAGCTTTGGGGCCTGTCCAGGATCACGACGGCGATGCCCGCGATCACCAGGGCGGTTCCGATGGCGAGCGGCACCGTGATCGTCTCGCCCAGCAGGACGACCGACGAGGCGATGCTGAGCAGGGGCACGCCCAGCATGCTCATCGACCCGATGACCGGCGGCAGCGCGCGGCCGACCGACACCGCGGCCCAGGTCGCGATCGGGCCGGCAAAGGCGCCGATGTAGAGCAGCGACATCCAGAGTTCCGTCCGGTCGAACGCCAGATGGCCCGCGGGTTCGGCGACCAGCGCCAGAATCCAGAGCAGGACCGTCGCCACGCTCATCTGCCAGGGCAGCGCGTCGAGCGGCGTCAGTTGCCAGCGGTGCCGGCGGATGTGGACAATGGCGATGGCCCAGGTGAAGCCTGCCAGCAGCAGCCAGACATGGCCCCAGATGATGGCCTTGTCGCTCCAGTCGAAGCGCAGCGGATCGACCAGAACGACGATCCCCGCGAGGCCGAGCAGGACGCCCACGACAGCGCGCCAGCCGACCTTTTCGCCGATCAGCAGTGAGAGCGGCACGATCCAGAGCGTGGTGGTGTAGGCGAGCACGCTCGAGCGGCCCGCCGGCAGGCTCTGCACACCGAGGTTGGAGAAGGCGAAGAAGCAGGAGAGCTGCAGCGCCCCCACCGACAGGACGATCGGCCAATCGGCGCGATGCGGCCAGGCCAGACGGCCAAGGCAGGCCAGCAGAATGAAGGCGGTGGTGGCCGAGAGCGTCGCGCGCGCCGCCGCAAACCACAGCGGCGTCGACGCCTCCAGGCCGATCTTGATGATCGGCCAGCTGAGGCCAAACAGGATGATGTTGGCGGCAAGCTGCAGCCACGCGATGCGTGCGACAGGCCTACTTGTCATGCTGAGCGTAGCGAAGCATCTCGCCGAATGATCAGGCAGGGACCTGTGTTGCTGGCCTCAGGTCCTTCGCTACGCTCAGGACGACACCGGTTCACGCTCTCTTCGCTTTCGCCAGCGTCAGGGGTTCCGGCAGGCGCGCCAGCATCTCCTTCGGGATGACCTGCCAGAAGCGCTCGACTTCGCGATCCCAGTCGTTCAGCAGGCGGGCGCCGAGCGGTGATTTGGTCTCCGCGACATGCTCCTCGACCAGCTTTCTGAGCTCGCCCTCCCAATGCGGATGGTCGAGGCGCTGCCACGCCACCGTCTCGGGATTGACCTTGAGCTTGAAGGCGTCGGCCGGGTCGTAGACGAACGCCATGCCGCCGGTCATGCCGGCGGCGAAATTGACGCCGACCGGACCCAGGATCGCGACGGTGCCGCCGGTCATGTATTCGCAGCCGTTGCAGCCCAGCCCTTCGACCACGGCATCGGCGCCGGAGTTGCGCACGGCGAAGCGCTCGCCGGCGAGCCCCGAGGCAAACAGCTTGCCGGCCGTCGCGCCATAGAGAACCGTGTTGCCGATGATGGCGTTGTGCTCGGGCACCAGCGGGCTCGAGATGGTGGGCTTCACCACGATGGTGCCGCCGCTCAGTCCCTTGCCGACATAGTCGTTGGCGTCGCCGAACACTTCCAGCTTCATGCCGCGCACGGCGAAGGCGCCGAGCGACTGGCCGGCCGTGCCACGCAGGCGCACCGTGATGGTGTCGGGTTGCAGGCCGGACATGCCGTACTTGCGCGTGATCATCGCGGCCAACCGCGTGCCCACGGCGCGGTGCGTGTTACGCACGCTGTACTGGAGCTGCATCTTCTCGCGGTGCGTGAACAGCGGCTGGGCGTCGCGGATCATCTGGGCATCCAGCGTGTCGGGCACTTCGTTGCGGCCCGCGACCGTGCAATGCGACACCTCGCGGCCGCCATCGGCGCGCGTAAGGAGCGGGTTGAGGTCGAGGTCGTCGAGATAGCGCGCGCCGCGGCTCACCTGCCGCAGCAGGTCGGAGCGGCCGACGATCTCGACCAGCGAGCGGTAGCCGAGCTGCGCCAGGATCTCGCGCACCTCCTCGGCCACGAAGCTGAAGAGGTTGACGACTTTCTCCGGTGAGCCGTCGAACTTGGCGCGCAGCTTCGGATCCTGCGTGCAGACGCCGACCGGGCAGGTGTTGGAATGACACTGCCGCACCATGATGCAGCCCATGGCGATCAGCGAGGCCGTACCGATGCCGTATTCCTCGGCGCCCAGCATGGCGGCGATCACCACGTCGCGGCCGGTCTTGATGCCGCCGTCGGTGCGCAGCAGCACTTTCTCGCGCAGGCGGTTGAGGGTCAGCACCTGGTGCGTCTCCGAGAGACCCATCTCCCAGGGGATGCCGGCGTACTTGATGCTGGTCTGCGGGCTGGCCCCGGTGCCGCCGCTATGGCCCGAGATCAGGATCGTGTCGGCCTTCGCCTTGGCGACACCGGCGGCGATGGTGCCGATGCCCGACCGTGCAACCAGCTTCACCGTCACACGCGCCTCGGGGTTGATCTGCTTCAGGTCGTAGATGAGCTGCGCCAGATCCTCGATCGAATAGATGTCGTGGTGCGGCGGCGGGCTGATCAGGGTGACGCCCGGCGTCGAGTGACGCAGCTTGGCGATCATCTCGCTCACTTTTAGGCCGGGCAGCTGGCCGCCCTCGCCGGGCTTGGCGCCCTGGGCCACCTTGATCTCGATCTCCCGGCAGTTGTTCAGATACTCGGCCGTGACACCGAAGCGGCCGGACGCGACCTGCTTGATGGCCGAGGAAGCGTTGTCGCCGTTGGCGCGCGGGTTGTAGCGCGCCGGATCCTCGCCGCCCTCGCCGGAATCGGACTTGGCGCCGATGCGGTTCATGGCGATCGAGAGAGTTTCATGCGCCTCGGGTCCCAAGGCTCCGAGAGAGATTCCCGGCGCCACCAGCCGCTTGCGCAACTCGGTGATCGACTCGACCTCGTCGAGCACGACCGGAGCACGGTCGGTCTTGAAGTCGAGCAGGTCGCGCAGGTTGATCGGCGGCAGCTTGCGCACCGCGTCGCTGTACTTGCGGTACTTGGCATAGGACTCGGTGTTGACCGCGTCCTGCAGCATATGGATGAGGTCGCCCTCGAAATTATGCCGGTCGCCGCCGCGCCGCGTCTTGTAGAAGCCGCCGATCGGCAGCGCGATGATGTCCTCGTCGAAGGCCCTTAGATGCTGCTCGGCCACCTTCTCCTGCACGCCGCGCAGGCCGATGCCGGAGATGCGCGAGGGCATGCCGGGGAAGAATTCGGCAACCAGGGAGCGCGAGAGGCCGACAGCCTCGAAGTTACAGCCGCCGCGGTACGATGACAGTACCGAGATGCCCATCTTGGACATCACCTTGAGCAGTCCCTCGTCGAGTGCCTTCTTGTAGTTGGCGACGCACTGGCCGAGCGAGAGTTTGCCGAACAGGCCGCGCGCGTGGCGGGCGGCGATGGTCTCCTCGGCGAGATAGGGGTTCACCGTGGTGGCACCGACACCGATGATGACGGCGGCGTAGTGGACGTCGAGGCACTCGCCGGACCGGATGTTCAGCGACGTGAAGGTACGCAGCGACTGGCGCACGAGATGGGAATGCACGGCACCCGCCGCCAGGATCATCGGAAGTGCTGCGCGGTCCGAATCGATGTTGGCGTCGGTGAGCACGATATGCAGGCAGCCGCGGCGCACGGCCTCCTCGGCCTCGTGGCAAATGCGGTCGAAGGCCTGGCGCATGGCATCGAGCCCGCCCCTCCCATCTCCAGGACGGGGGTCGAAGGCGCAGTCGATGCGGGCTGCGGTGTCGCCCATGTAGTTGCGCATCGCCTCGAACTCGGCGTTGAGCACGATCGGCGACTGCAGCGACAGCATCTCGCTCTGCTCGGCACTCTCGTCGAGGATGTTGCCGAGGTTTCCCAGCCGCGTGCGCAAGGTCATGACGTTGCGTTCGCGCAAGGAATCGATCGGCGGGTTCGTCACCTGGCTGAAATTCTGCCGGAAGTAGTGGTGCATGCCGCGATAGGTGTCCGACAGCACAGCGAGAGGGGCGTCGTCGCCCATCGAGCCCACGGCTTCCTTGGCGTCCTCGCACATGGGATGGAGGATCATCTCGAGGTCCTCGACCGACCAGCCGGCGGCAAACTGGCGGCGGCGTAACTCGTCGGCCTCGAAATGCTCGGTGGCGGGCGCGTCCTGCTTGATCAGCGAATCGAGCTCGACCGTGCGGCCGGCCCAGGCCGCATAGTCATGCGTGTCCGCGAGCATGTCCTTCAGCTCGTAGTCCTTGTAGAGCTTGGGCAGGTCCATATCGACCGCCAGCATCTCGCCCGGGCCGAGCCGGCCTTTCTCCACGATCCTGGCTTCGTCCTGCGGCACCATGCCGGCCTCGGAGCCGGCGATCAGCAGCTCGTCCGACGTGCGCACGTAGCGCATGGGCCGGAGCCCGTTGCGGTCGAGCCCGACCAGCGCCCACTTGCCGGCGACGGCGGCGATGGCGGCCGGCCCGTCCCACGGCTCCATGACGCCGTTCACGTAGTTGTACATGGCGCGATGCCTGGGCGGCACGTTGGGGTTCGACGACGATGCCTCGGGGATCATCATCGACTTGACCATCGGCAGGTTGCGATGGCCGCGCACCAGCAGTTCGAACACATTGTCGAGCGCCGAGGAATCCGAGGCGCCGGGCTGGATGATCGGCTTCAGGTCCTCGATCGAGCGGCCGAAGCCGTCATGGTCGAGGCGTGCCTCGTGGCTCTTCATCCAGTTGACGTTGCCCAGGATGGTGTTGATCTCGCCGTTGTGCGCCAGCACGCGGAACGGCTGCGCCAGCTTCCACTGCGGGAAGGTGTTGGTCGAATAGCGCTGGTGGAAGATCGCGAAGCGCGAGGTGAAGCGTTCGTCGAGCAGGTCGGGATAGAAGGCGCTGAGATGCTCGGCGAGGAACATGCCCTTGTAGACGACCGAGCGGCAGGAGAGCGAGCAGACGTAGAACTCGGCGATGTTCTCGGCGATCGCCGCCTTCTCCATGCGCCGGCGCAGGATGTAGAGCTGCTTCTCGAATTCGCGGTTGTCGAGGCGGGCGTCGCCGCGGCCGATCAGGATCTGCTCGATCTCCGGCCGCGTCTCGTTGGCCTTCTCGCCGATCGAGGAGATGTCGACCGGCACCTGGCGCCAGCCCAGGATCGTGTGGCCGAAGCGCAGGATCTCGGTCTCGACGATGATGCGACAGCGCTCCTGCGCGCCGAGGTCGGTGCGCGGCAGGAACACCATGCCGACGGCGATACGGCCGACTTGGGGGACTTCGCCGCTCGAGTCGCGGATATGCTCCTTGAAGAAATCCTGCGGGATCTCGACATGAAGCCCCGCGCCGTCGCCGGTCTTGCCGTCGGCGTCGACGGCACCGCGGTGCCACACGGCCTTCAGCGCATCGATGCCGGCCATGACCACGTCACGGCGTCGCTTGCCGTCCAGCGCCACGACCAGACCGACGCCGCAGGAGTCCAGCTCCTGGGCGGGGTTGTAGCCATAGGCCTCGGTGAGCTTCGCGGTGCCGCTTTGGTAGTCGCGGACGAACTGCTTGGCGTCTTGGGCATCGAAGGGACGTGCGGACATGACGTCGGATCCTTGCAGGGAGAACTAGTCGGAGAAGAGCTTGCCGGCTTCGGCCCAGTTCTCTTTCTTGATGTCGGTGAGGATGATCTGCACCGCGTCGGGCGTGCAGCCCAGCGCGCGACAGGTGCCCTCGGTCAGCTCTTTGGCCAGCGCGCGGCGCTGTTCCAGCGTGCGGCCCTCGAACAGCTGAACATTGATCATCGGCATGTTTCTCTCCCTTTTCAGTTCTTGTGGCTGATGGTGACGTGATTGGGTTGGGCGGCGACGCGGCTCATCCAGGCCTTGATGTTCGCATAGGGTGCCAGGTCGAACTCGCCCTCGTGCGCGACGTGCGTGTAGGCATAGAGCGCGATGTCGGCGAGACCGAAGCTGCCGCCGACGAAGAACGCATTCTTCGCCAGGTGCTTTTCCATGACATCGAGCGCGGCATAGCCGCCCTTCATGCGGTTCGGCAGGTCCATTTCCTGCAGGGCCGAGAGCTTCGGCAGGTAATGCTTCCAGAAGCATGCGACAGCGATGTACGGCTCGTGGCTGTACTGTTCGAAGAACATCCACTGCAGCGTCTCGGCGCGGGCCTTGCGGTCCTTGGGCGCGAGCGGCGTGCCGTCAGCCAGGTACCAGATGATGGCACCTGATTCGGCAAGGAAGCTGCCGTCCTCGAGTTCTAGGGTCGGGATGCGCCCGTTCGGATTCCTGGCCAGGAACTCCGGCGTGCGCGTCTCGCCCTTCAGGATGTCGCACAGGACAAGCTTGTAGGGTAGGCCGAGCCGGGCCAGCACCAGGCGCACCTTGTAGCCGTTGCCCGAGTCCATGTAGTCGTAAAGCGTCAGCATTTCTCTCACTCCGCCGCGATCCGCTGGGCAGCCAGCGCCTTGGTCGTCAGGTACGAATGGATGCGCTCGGCAGCGTCGCGGCCGTCGCGCACCGCCCACACCACCAGCGAGGCGCCGCGCACGATGTCGCCGGCGGCGAACACGCCCTCGAGGCTGGTCATCATGCTGCGCCAGTCGATGTCGAGCGTGCCCCAGGTCGTGACGCCGAGATCGGGCGCGGCCAGCGCCTCGGGCAGGTTCTCCGGATCGAAGCCCAGCGCCTTCAGCACCAGATCGGCCTCGATGTTGACGTGGCTGTTGGGAATTTCCTGCGGGGTCTGGCGGCCGGACGCGTCGGGCATGCCGAGATGGATGCGCACCGTCCGCACGTGGCTGACGTGGTCCTTGCCCAGGAACGCCTGCGGCGCCGACAGCCAGACGAATTCGACGCCTTCTTCCTCGGCGTGCTTCACCTCGCGCTGCGAGCCCGGCATGTTGGCGCGGTCGCGGCGATAGAGACACTTCACCGACTTGGCGCCCTGGCGCACGGCCGTGCGCACGCAGTCCATCGCGGTGTCGCCACCGCCCACGACCACGACGTTCTTGCCCTCGGCATGCAGCGCGCCCGATTCGATTCCCGGCACCGAGTCGCCCAGGCCGCTGCGATTGGAAGCGGTCAGATAGTCGAGGGCCGCCGCGATGCCGGGCAGGCCGACGCCGGGCGCTGCGATGTCGCGCGCCTTGTAGACGCCTGTGGCGATCAGTACCGCGCCGTGCCGCTGGCGCAGCTCCTCCAGGGAAATGTCGCGGCCGATCTCGCAATCGAGATGGAAGGTCACCTGCGAGTCGCGCAGCAGCTTCTCGCGGCGCTGCACGATCTCCTTCTCGAGCTTGAAGTTGGGAATGCCGTAGATCATCAGGCCACCGACGCGGTCGTAGCGATCGTAGACCGCGACCTGGTAGCCCTTGCGGCGGAGCTGCTCGGCGGCGGCGAGACCCGCGGGCCCGGCGCCAATGATGCCGACGCTCTCGGGGCGCTCGCGGCGCGGCCGGATCGGCTTCACCCAGCCCTGATCCCAGGCGGTGTCGGTGATGAACTTCTCGACGGAACCGAGGGTAACCGCGGCAAAACCCTTCTCGATGACGCAGTTGCCCTCGCACAGCCGGTCCTGCGGGCAGATGCGGCCGCAGATCTCGGGCATCAGGTTGGTGGCGGCAGACACCTCGTAGGCTTCCTGGAGCCGGCCCTCGGCCGTCAGGCGCAGCCAGTCCGGGATGTTGTTCTGTAAAGGGCAGTGAGACTGGCAGAACGGCACGCCGCACTGGGAGCAACGCGATGCCTGCTCCTCAGCCTTCCGGTGCGCGATCTCGGCATAGATCTCGGCGAAATCCGCCTTGCGCGCCTTGGAGCCGCGCTTTTCGGGCGGGCCCCGCTCGACGGACACGAACTTCAGCATGCGTTCGGCCATGGCCGCCCCCTCAAGCCCACGGCTTTCGACAATCCCCGCCCGATACGGCTGATTTTCCCGCTCCGCAAGGTAATTTTGCGCCATTAGGGCAGCTATAATGTCCCATACTACGCATTCTGCACTTGGATTGGGCGCCTGGCGCCATTCTCGCAACGCCGCGACGCCTGTGGCAGACCTCGCCTTCCCAGATCACCGACTGATTCCCGGACCCCCATGGACCTCGTCTCCCTGCTCAAGGCCGTCGTTCTTGGCATCGTCCAGGGCCAGACCGAATTCCTGCCGATCACCTCCACCGCCCACCTCCTGCTTGGCGCGGACCTGATCGGCTACGATGACCCCAACAACGTCTTCGTCATCATGATTCAGCTGGGCTCGATCCTGGCGGTGATGTGGCTCTACCGGCAGCGGATCATCGACGTGATCGCGGGCCTGCCGACAAAGCCGGAAGCGCGCCGCTTCGCGCTCATGCTGCTTCTGTCGTTCCTGCCGGCCGTGGCAATTGGTTTTCTGGCCGCTGACTTTGTGAAGACCGTGCTGCAGGAGAGCGCGACCGTGATTGCGTGGGCGCTGCAGATCGGCGGCATCCTCATGCTGCTTCTCGAGAAGTTCGCACCCAAGCCGACGGT
>JBQTJT010000003.1:0-7641 GCA_052386855.1 Reyranella sp. | reverse complement strand
GGCGCGCCTTCAACCAGGCGCAGAAATTCGGTGCGGAGATGCTGATCCCGGTGTCGGCGAAATCGCTGGATTGCGGCCGCGATGACGGCCTGTTCGCACTGACCACCGAATGCGGAAGAACGCTGCGCGCCCGCTCGATCGTGGTGGCGAGCGGCGCGCGCTATCGCCGGCCGGAGATCGAGAACCTCGCCGCATTCGAGGGCAAGGGCGTCTGGTACTGGGCCTCGCCGATCGAGGCCAAGCTCTGCACCGATGCCGAAGTGGTCATCGTGGGCGGCGGCAATTCGGCCGGACAGGCGGCGGTGTTCCTGGCCGCGCATGCCGCCAAGGTCTGGATCCTGGTCCGCGGCGAGGGCCTGGCCGAAACCATGTCGCGCTACCTGATCGACCGCATCGAGGCCGCGCCCAATATCGAAGTGCTGGCGGAGACCGAGATCGTCGAACTGATCGGCTCGGAGCAGGACGGGCTGCAGCGCGTGCGCTGGCGCACCAAGCCGAGTGGCGCCGACGCCGTGCGGCCGGTTCGCCACGTCTTCCTGTTTCTCGGTGCTTCACCGGCGACCGAATGGCTGACGGATTGCGGCATCGACGTCGACCGGACGGGCTTCATCCGCACCGGCACCGACGTCGAGGCGCCGTGCCCCGACCGCCCGCCGACGCCTCACGAGACCAACGTGCAGGGCGTGTTTGCTGTCGGCGATGTGCGCTACTGCTCGGTGAAGCGTGTGGGGGCGGCGATCGGCGAGGGCGCGAATGTCGTGGCCGAAGTCCATGGCCTCCTGGAGCGTCTGGCTGCCGCGAAGTAGCTGGACGCTACTTCTTGGCCCAGCGCGCGGCGGCGGCGTCGTCGCCCTCGTGGGCTTCGACCCATTTCTCGCCGCTCGGCGTCTCCTCGAGTTTCCAGAACGGCGCCTTGGTTTTTAGCCAGTCGACCAGGAACTCGCAGGCTTCGAAAGCTGCCTCCCGGTGCGGCGACCCAACCGCGACCAGAACGATGCGATCGCCCGCTTCCAGGCGGCCATGGCGATGCACGATCAGCGTTGCCTCAAGCGGCCAGCGCCGCTGCGCTTCGGCCTCGATCTCTTCGAGCGCCTTCTCGGTCATGCCGGGAGAGTGCTCCAGCGTCATGGCCTCGATGCGCTCGCGGTGCAGGCCGTCGCGCGTGTGCATCTCTCGCACCAGGCCCACGAACACCGCCAGCCCGCCGATCTTGCGGTTGCCGCGGGTCAGCCCGTCGAGCTCGGCGCCAACGTCGAAATCGCCCTGCTGGACGCGAACGGTCACGGGCCTAGCCGCCGGTGAAGGGTGGAAAGAACGCAACTTCGCGGGCATCGGCCAGGGGCGCGTCGAAGGACGCTGTCTTCTGGTCGACGGCAGCGCCGAAGGCCGCTCCCGCGGCCAGCGCCTCGGCATGGCCGGCGCTGCGGGCGCGCAGCCAGACCACGAGGTCGCCCACGGTCCTGACCTCGGCCGGCGGCATGACCTCTTCCTCGGGCAGGCCGACGGTCCGCTTCATCCAGGCGAAGTAGCGCACTTTCATTTCTGGTTGCCCGGCGGCGGTGAATCCTCGGCCATGTGTTTCAGGCCGGTCCGCAGATAGTCGTAGCCGGTGATCAGGGTCAGCGCCGCGGCGACCCAGATCAGCACGATGCCGACCTGCGTGACGTAGGGCGAGGCGGCGTCGCCGACCAGCAGCGCGGCAATCGCCACCATCTGCGCGCCGGTCTTCCATTTTGCAAGCTGGCTGACCGGCAGGCCGACCCGCAGCTCGGCCAGGAACTCGCGCAACCCGGAGACCAGGATCTCGCGCGCCAGGATGATCAGTGCGGCAAGCACGTTCAGGCCGCGCAGCGTGCCGCTGTCGACCAGCATCACCAGGGCAGCGGCGACCAGCAGCTTGTCGGCGATGGGGTCGAGGAACCGGCCGAGGCGGGAAATCTGGTGGTAGCGGCGCGCGAAGTAGCCGTCGAACCAGTCGGTCACGGCGGCGATCACGAACAGGATCATCGACAGCCACTGCGCCCAGCCGCGGTCGAGCCAGAAGCACGCGATGACCAGCGGAATGGCGGCGATCCGCGACAGTGTCAGCAGATTGGGGAGGTTGAACAGCATGTCTCGCGACCTTAGCGACCGCCCCTGAAGTGGTCATGGATTTTCTGGGCGATCGCGCCCGAGATGCCCGGCACGGATTTGATGTCCTCGATCGTGGCCACGGCCACGGCACGGGCACTGCCGAAATGATTGAGCAGCGCGCGCTTGCGGCCGGCGCCGATCCCCGGCACCTCGTCGAGGGCGGAGCGCGTGAGGTCGGCCGCACGGCGCGTGCGGTGAGTGCCGATCGCGAAGCGATGGGCCTCGTCGCGCAGCCTTTGAAGGAAATACAGGACAGGATCGCGCTGCTCGAGCGAGAAGGGCGGACGACCGGGCATGAAGAAGCGCTCGCGTCCCGCATTGCGGTCCGGGCCCTTGGCGATGCCGACCATGACGATGTCTTCCAGGCCGAGTTCGACCGCCACCTGCCGCGCCGCCTCGAGCTGGCCCTGGCCGCCGTCGATCAGCACCAGATCGGGCCAGTGCTCCTCGTCGCGCTCCGGGTTTTCCTTGAGCGCGCGGCCGAAGCGGCGGCTCATGACCTCGCGCATCATGGCGAAGTCGTCGCCCGCCGCGCCCTCGGTCTTGATATTGAACTTTCGATAGGCGTTCTTCATGAAGCCTTCGGGACCGGCCACGATCATGGCGCCGATCGGGGCGGTGCCCTGGATGTGGCTGTTGTCGTAGACTTCGATGCGTTCGGGTGGCGATTCCAACCCGAAGACGCGCGCCACACCCTCCAGCAGCGCGCGCTGCGTGCCGCGCTCGGCCAGCCGCCGCGCCAGCGCCTCGCGGGCGTTCGAGACGGCCTGGTCGAGGGCGTCCTTCTGGTCGCCGCGCTTGGGATGCCGGATCTCGACCTTGTGCCCCGCGCCGATCGCCAGCGCGCTTTCCAGCAACTCACGCTCGGCGACGTCGTGGCTGGTCAGGATCAGCTTGGGCGCCGGCCGCGATTCGTAGAACTGGCCGATGAAGGCCGACAGCACCGCCTCTTGGTCGAGTTCGCGGGCGTGGCTCGGGAAATAGGCGCGGTTGCCGAGGTTCTGGCCGGCGCGCAGGAAGAACACTTGCACGCACACCTGCCCGCCGTCGGCGTGGGCGGCGAAGATATCGGCCTCCTCGATCGAGGGCAGGCTGATCGATTGATGCGACTGGATCTGTGTCAGCGCCCGGATACGGTCGCGCAACACGGCGGCGCCCTCGAACTCGAGATTGGCCGATGCCTGTTCCATGCGCTGCGACAACGCCTGCTGGATCTCGCGGTTGCGCCCGCCCAGGAAGCCGCGCACTTCGTCGACGATCGAGGCATATTCAGGCTTCTCGATGCGGCCGACGCACGGCGCCGTGCAGCGCTTGATCTGGAACTGCAGGCAGGGCCGGGTGCGCGTCGAGAACACGCCGTCGGAGCAGGACCTGAGCGGGAAGGCGCGCTGCAGCGCGTAAAGCGTGCGGTTGACCGCGGTGGCCGAGGCGAAGGGGCCGAAATACTCGTTGCCGGCTTCGCGCACGCCGCGGTGCTTGGCGAGCTGCGGCCATTCGGTATCGCGGCGGATGACGATGTAGGGAAACGACTTGTCGTCGCGCAGCAGCACGTTGAAGCGCGGCCGGAAGCGCTTGATCAGGTTGTTCTCGAGCAGCAGCGCCTCGGCTTCGCTGTCTGTGACCGAGAATTCCATGGTCGTGGTCGCCGAGACCATGCGCATCAGCCGGGTCGCCAGCCGGGTCGGCTGGGTGTAGGCGGCGACGCGGCTGCGCAGCGACTTCGCCTTGCCGACGTAGAGGACCTCGCCGTCGGCCGCGATCATGCGATAGACCCCGGGCTTGCGCGGCAGGGTGCGCACGAACTCGGCGATGGTCCGCATGCCGTCGGCAAGCGTGCCCTCGCTGGGTTTCTGGTCGGTTTCGGTTTCGGTACTCACGGGGCGTGATCGCTCGGAAGCCGGAGGGTGGGCCGGATGGGCGCGCACAATGGGTCGATGGGTGCCCGCCGACAAGCCGGCAAAGGCCATGTGGGGAAGTCTGTGAAGAAACCTGGCGTCTGTCGGACGTTACGCCAACGTCACTGTATTGACTCAATCGGAATGCGGTGGCAGTCGGCTATTATTGTCATGCTAATACATTGAAATATATAATCTATTCAGATTATTTCCATTCTGAATTTTCCACTCGCGGCGGCAGACGTTCCCGATTCAGTCCGATCGTCTGCCGCGCTTCAATGTGTGGATAAGTTCGGTCGCTTTAAAGCACCGACAGCATGCGGCCGACCAGGGGATGGCGGACCACATCCTGGTCGGTGAGATGGACCACCGAGACGTCGTCCATCCCGTCCAGCTTCTTGCCGATACAGGCCAGACCGGAGAGTTCCGGCAACAGGTCGGTCTGGTCGGGATCGCCCGTCATGACCATGGTGGAATGCCAGCCGAGGCGTGTCAGCAGCATCTTGAGCTGGCCATAGGTGCAGTTCTGCGCTTCGTCGATCAGGACGAAACTGTTGTTGAGCGTGCGTCCGCGCATGAACGCAACAGGCGCGATTTCGATCGTGCCGTCGTCGAGATGTTGGCGCAGGCGCTTGGCGCCCAGCCGGTCGTTCAGCGCGTCCCACAGTGGGCGCAGGTAGGGATCGAGCTTCTCGCGCATGTCGCCGGGCAGGAAGCCAAGGTTTTCGCCCGCCTCGACCGCCGGCCGCGACAGCACGATGCGCGTCACCGAGCCCGATTCCAGCGCTTCCACGGCGGCACAGATCGCCAGGTAGGTCTTGCCGGTGCCGGCCGGTCCGAGGGCGACGGTGAGCGGTTTGGCCTCTATGGCCTCCATCAATATGCGTTGGTTGTCGCTGCGCGGTCGGACCTTTCGGATATAGCTCTGATCCCTGTCATTGGCCGGAGACTTGTCGAAGACGAGATTGTGAACACGGGCGCTGTCGACGGCATGCAGCTTGGCGCGGCGTGTGGCTCGTTTTGCCATTTGCGTACTCCGGAGGCTGGGACAGAGGAACGGAACCCATCGCCGACAATAAAAAAAGCCCCCGCAAAGCGGAGGCGTCGACGATGGGCAGTACCGAGGGGGCGGCTGCGAGAGCACTCGGCGGAAGCACCGCCAGTGATCCAAACTCCGTCTGGGCGCAAAGTCCTTGGACGGATAAGCAACCTCCTTCAGCTACCGGGGAAATCGTACTCTGAACGAAACGGGTCGGCCACCATATTTATGGGCCGCAACCCAAATTTCACACAACACCGGGGGTTTTGGCGTAGGCCAACCGGCCGGCGACGTAGGTCGCCTGAACCGCGCGGTCGTCGCCCAGTGTCATCTGGATGAAGAGCTGTTCGGCGAAGTCCCGCGCGCCGTTCATGCGGGCATCGATCAATGGCGTCGACCGCATGTCGAGCACGACGAGATCGGCTTCCATGCCGGCGGCGAGGCTGCCGACCTTGTCGTCGAGATACATCGCCCGGGCGGAGCCACGGGTGGCGAGGTAGTAGGCGTGGCCGGCTGACAGGGATTGGCGGTTGAGCTGGCTGGCTTTGTAGGCGGCGTCGAGCGTCGCCATGATCGAGAACGACGTGCCGGCGCCGATGTCGGTGCCCAGCCCGACCCGCACCGGCCGCTCCCTGGCGACGGCGCGCGCAATGTCGAAGGCGCCGCTGCCGAGGAAGAAATTCGACGTCGGGCAATGGGCAATCGCGGCTCCCCTCTCGTGCAGGCGCTGCATCTCGGGCTCGTCCAGCCAGATGCCGTGGCCGAAGACCGCGCGTTGGCCGCACAGGCCGTGATGGTCGTAGACATCGAGATAGTTCCGGCGGTCCGGGAACAGCTCCTTGATCCACGCGACCTCGTCGCGCGATTCGGCGATGTGGGTCTGCATCAGGCAGCCGCTGTTTTCGCGCCACAACGCGCCTGCGGCGGCAAGCTGCGCCAGCGTGCTGGTGCCGGCGAAGCGCGGCGTGATGGCATAGAGCAGCCGGCCGCGGCCGTGCCACTTGGCGATCAGCGCCTGCGATTCGTCGTAGCCCGACTGCGCGGTATCGAGCAGGCCCTCGGGCGCGTTGCGGTCCATCAGCACCTTGCCCGCGGCCAGGCGCAGGCCGAGCGCCTCGGCTTCCTCGAACAGGACGTCGACCGAGTGGGGATGAACCGTGCAGTAGACGCAGCTCGTGGTGATGCCGTTGCGCAGGTTCTCGCGCAGGAACAGCCGGGCGACATCGCGCGCATATTCCTTGTCGGCGAATTTGAGTTCGGTCGGGAACGTGTACCTGTTCAGCCAGTCGAGAAGCTGGGCGCCGTGGCTCGCGATCATCGGCGTCTGCGGATAGTGGACGTGGGTGTCGATGAAGCCGGCCGAGATCAGCGCGTCGCGTCCATAGTCGCGCACCTCGGTGCCGGCCGGCAGCAGCGGTGCTACCAGGCTCGCCGGCCCGAAATGGGTGATGCGGCCGTTCGCCATGGCAACGATGGCGTCGGACTCGTGGACCATCGTGGCGTCGAGCCCGTCCTGGAACGGATCGCCGGTGTAGCTGAGCGCCGGGCCGCGCACGGCGATCGGTCGGGAAGCGGGAGCAGACATCTCCCCTGCATCCTAGCGCGAACAGAGGACCGGCAGCTTGGAGATCGGCTCGATCGAGCAGGTCGCCTCGGGAAACAGGGCCCAGACGGCGCCGAAGACGAACGCGGCCAGCAGCACCGGCCGCAGGATTCGCACGACGGCAGGCACCGCCACGCGCAGCGCCCAATAGGCGAAGGCGAGGGCGACTGCGATGGCCAGAACCCGGTACTCCGGTGTCCAGGCCTCCCATGTCGCACTGAGGTTGGCCCGTGCGGCCAGCTCCTTCAGATAGTCCATGCCGTCGCCTTCATCAAAATCGCCTACCGCAAAATCGAAGGGCCCAGCCGTTGCCGGCTAGGCCCTTGATTTAGTTGGTGGAGCCAAACGGGATCGAACCGTTGACCTCTACAATGCCATCGTAGCGCTCTCCCAGCTGAGCTATGGCCCCGAATTCCTGGGTCGCGGCGCGAGGTATAATTCCTGCCCCCTCAACTGGCAACAGGGGACTGGCAGTACGCCTAGCGGTCGCCTTCGCCCTTGTCGTCCTCTACTTCGACCTCGACCTCGAGGTCGTCGGCCTCGTCGGCGAGATCGTCCGCCTCGAGCGCGTCGTCACCCTCCACGTCGGGTATCTCGTCGCCGGACAGGGCCGCGTCGTCAGCCTTCTTCTTGGCCGCCGCCTTGACCAGTGCCGCCGCTGCTGCAGTTGCCGCCGCGGCAGTCGCCGCCGCCGCTGCCGCCGCACCACGGCCACGACGCACCTTCACGAAGTCCTCGCGATCATGCTCCCGGCCGCACTTGGGGCATTTGATCGGACTCTTGTTCAGATCGTAGAAGCGCGCTGCACAGCTCTGGCAGGTGCGCTTGGTACCCCAGGTCGCCTTGACCACGCTGAATCTCCCGGAATTCCGCTGAAATCGGCCGAATCGGCCGTGAGGGAGCGCGTATGTCACGCGTCTTTCACCCTGTCAAAACCAAATTCCGGCATGCTACGAGGGCGCCGCGCCGCA
>JBQTJT010000002.1:0-31546 GCA_052386855.1 Reyranella sp. | reverse complement strand
GGCCCCAGCGGTGCGAGCCCTTCACGTATTCGACGCAGGTCGCGCGATCGACCGGATCGAGCGGCAGCCACAGCGAGACGATCTGCTCGCCGTCGATCGGATAGTAGGGCTGGTCGTGATGCCAGGGTGTGCGCTCCTGGGTGCCCGGCTCCTTCACCAGCAGGTGATCGTGATAGTAGACGACCTCGCGCGACCCCATCAGGCGCGCCGCGATCTCCTTGGCGGGCGAGCCGTGGACGAAGTCCCGGGCCGCCGGGTGCCGCTGCCAGAGCTGGAAGTCGACAAAGAAGCGCCCCGGTGCGCCGGCGGGCGTATTGATGCGCACCATCGGCCCTGGGGCGGCAATGTCGTCGTCGATGGCACTGCGCAGGCGCTCGATCCAGTCGGCGGAAAAAGCGCCGCGCAGACAGACTGCACCATCGGCCTGGTACCGTGCCACTTCCGCATCGGTCGGCAAGGCCATCAGATCTCCCCGAAATTGCCGCCGCGGCCCTTGCCGGCGGCGAAGCGGGCCGCGCCCTTGCGCGATTCCGCCTGCAAGGCCGGCATGCCATGCCGTGCCTCGTTGACCAGCGCCACCGGCACGTCGAGCGCCCACTGGTCGTACGACGAGCGGCGGTCGGAACGCAGGCAGGTCTGGGGAAATTTCGCGAGCTGCTCGGCCAGTGCCTTGGCCTCGGCAAGGGCCTGCCCGTCCGGTACCAGCCGGTTGGCCAGGCCCCAGTCGAAGGCCTCGCGGGCGCCGACTTCGCGGCCCGTCAGGATCATGTCGAGGGCGCGGCTGTGGCCGATCAGGCGCGGCAGCCGCACCGTGCCGCCGTCGATCAGGGGCACGCCCCAACGCCGGCAGAACACGCCGAACTTGGCGCTCTCCGATGCGACACGCAGGTCGCACCAGAGCGCCAGCTCGAGGCCGCCCGCGACGGCATAGCCCTCGACGGCGGCAATCACCGGCTTGGACAGCAGATAGCGCGTCGGTCCCATCGGGCCGGGCCCGGCAGGATCGTGCAGCGAGGGACCTTCACGGCCGGCCGCCACCTTGAGGTCGTAGCCGGCGCAGAAGGTGCCGCCGCGGCCGGTCAGGATCGCAACCGATTGGCTGTCATCGGCGTCGAAAGCCAGGAACGCCTCGCGCAGCAGGATCGCGGTCTCGGGATCGACGGCATTGCGGGCCTGGGCGTTGCGGTCGATCGAGACGATCGTGGTCGCGCCTTCCTTTTCGACCGCGACCTTGGCCATCTCGGCGCCCCTCACCGGCCCTGCATCATGCGCAGCGGCGTGTAGATCAGCACCGTCTCGCCTCTCTGGTTCTTGACCAGGTTGGTGGTGCGCACGAGCGCGCGCGATGGATCCTTGGAAGTCGGCTTGATCTCGGTGACCTCGATCTCGACATGGATCGTGTCGTTCACATAGGTCGGTCCCTTGATGTCGAAGCCCATCGACAGGAAGGCGAGCCCCGTGCCCTGGAGCGTGGTCGGGATCACCAGCCCCTCGGCCATCGAATAGACCAGCGCGCCGGGGCACGGGTGGCCACCGCGCATCGGCGCGTGGCTCCTGATGTATTCCTTGTTGGTGAACAGCTCCTCGGAAAAGCCGCAAAGCGTCACGAAATTGAGGAGGTCGGCCTCGAAAAGGGTGCGTCCAAAGGTGGTGAACCGGTCGCCGATCTTGAGGTCGCGCCAGTTCCAGCCTTCGCCCAGCTGCTTCATCGGCCGCTCCTAGTGATGGGCGCCGGCGTGCGCACCTTCGCGCAGCTTGTAGAGCCTGCTGCAGTAGGGACACTCGACGTGCCCTTCTGCTCCCAGGTTGAGGTAGACTTTGGGGTGCCCCAACGCGCCGCCACCGCCATCGCAGGCGACGCGGTCAGTATCGACAGTGATGACTTCAAAAGGCTCGGTCACAATCTCACTCCTTCTGCGCCGCCGGATGATAGCTGCCGTCTTCGCTCCGGTCATTCTTTCCGCCTGCGCGCCCACGGTCATTCCGGCGGGCGGCGCGGTACAGCCGCCTGCCCTTGTCACGACGGGAGGCTCGGCCGACCGTTATGTCGCGGCCGACGGCACCGCGCTACCGCTGGCGGTGTGGCCTGCGGCAAACGGCGCACCCACGGCCGTGATCCTGGGCCTGCACGGCTACGGCGACTACCGCAACGCCTGGGAGGAGCCGGCGGCGATCTGGGCCAAGGCCGGCATCACCACCTACGCCTACGACCAGCGCGGCTTCGGCGGCAGCCCGACGCGCGGCCGCTGGGCCGGCACCGACAGCCTGGTCGAGGACGCCCGGACGATGGCCAGCCTGGTCCGGGCGCGGCACCCCGGCGTGCCGCTCTATCTCGCCGGTGAAAGCATGGGCGGCGCCATCGCCCTCGTGGCTGCCGACCAGAAGATCGACGTCGACGGGCTGATCCTGCTCGCCACGGCGCTGCGATCCCGTGACACCCTGGGGCCGATGGCAAGCGGCGGGCTCTGGTTCTTCGCCCACACGATCCCGTGGATGCCGTCGGGCCCGACGTCGATCGACTACAAGCCGACCGACAATCCCAAGACGCTGGAGAAACTGCGCAACGATCCGATGATGCTGCGCCAGACGCGCCTCGACATGGCCTATGGGCTGGTCGACCTGATGGATGCCGCCAGGAGCGCCGCCGGGCGGGTGAACATGCCTTACCTCATGCTGCACGGGCTGGGCGACCGCATCGTGCCGCGTGAACCGGTGCGCGCTGCGATCGAGGTCATGCCTCGACGGTCCGATTCCAGGCTCGCCTTCTATCGTGATGGCTATCATCTGTTGCTGCGCGACAAGGAAGGCGCCGTCGTGGCCGCCGACATCGTCGTCTGGATGTCCGACCACGAGGCGCCGCTGCCGTCGGGCGCCGATGCCGCGCAGTCGCAACCCGAGCTGGCCGCCCTATGGGGCTCGCGCCGCCCGCGCTAAGGTCCGTCCTATGAGGGTTGGCAGGCTAGCGGCTGCAGCGAATGACGACCAAAGCCGCGCCACGCACGTCGCCCAGATCGCCCCGGGTCGGCATGTTGTCCATGTTCAGCACGGTATAGTTGCCGCCTGTCGCATTACAGACTGCCACTGCGCGCGACTGGCAGCCGCCCGGCGTCTTGCAGCTGATGGAAATGGCCGGCTGACCGTCGGACCAGGTGACGGTCGACGCCTGGCTTTCCGTCGCGGGGTCGTCGCCCAGCGTGCCCTTGCCGATGCCGCAGGCAGCCACAAGACCTGCGATGCCCACGCCGAGCATCCAGCGAACCGTCGATCGCAAGGTCATCCCCGTCCCCCCGTTTACCCAGTCTGCGACTGGATGCACGACAGTACATCGCCGCTTGCCGCGCGTGCAAGGCGGGGTAGCAGCGCCTATAACTCCCGACAATGATGTACGCATTCCCGCGGCCGCCGGTCATACGGCGCCTTTCTGCGATTGCCCTGCTCGGCATCGCAGCTGCCCTGTCCGCGCCGGCCAGTGCCGACGCACAGCAGACGAACGAACAACTGGCCGCGCGCTGCACCGAGCTCGGCGCCATCTTCGACCGGTTCGGCACGCGCCGCGGCGAAGGATCGGGCGGGCCGGACATGATCCGCGTGGGCGCCGGCATCGACTGCCAGAGGGGCCGTTACGCCCAAGGCATCAAGGCGCTGGAGGATCTGCTCCGGCGCAACAGGATCGCGTTCCCGCCCGCCTGAGGCGTCCGACGTCTGCGACTACTTCGTCTTGATCTTGAAGTCGCGCCACAGAAGGATTCCGGCGGCATTGTCCAGGGTCGAACCGTCGAGCTGCTTCTTCAGCTCATGGGCGGCCGGCCGCCAGATCATCGTGCCTTCGCCCGTCGCGCCGGCAAGCCGGGCGGTTCCGCCATTGAGCTTGAACGTGCCGCGGCAGCCGACCAGCTCGTAGCCGGCACAGTCCCACTCTCCCCAGGCGGTGGCACCATCCTGTGCCGTGAAAGTGCAGGCGCCGCTGCCGGTCTGGCGAGCGGTCGCCTGATCGATCCGCACCGACGCCGCGCAGGTGACGCGGCCGCTAGGGATCGGCCCCTCATCCGTTTCAACGAAGAATGGCCCGGCGAGAGTGCCGACCACCACGAGCTGCTTCTCGGCGGCCCGGACAATCGTGCCGCTGGCCGCGGCCAAGGCGAAGGCGTTGAAGGTCTGCACCTCGTCCTGGGCAAAAGCCGGGGTCGTGGCCGACAGGACGGCGGCGCAGAACGAGGCCGCAAGCGTGCAACGGATCGCAATCATTGTCGTCATCTCCGCGCTTACTTGAAATCGATGATGACGGCGTCGGCGCCGAGCGACACGGCCAGGCCCTGCCGCTTCGCCTTCAGGCTCAGCATCACGCCGTTGGGATTCTCGAGCCACATCTCGCCGCCGCCCTTGTCGCCGGCAACGGCGCCGTAGCGGGCCTGGCCATACGGTCCGGGGAACCGCCGCAGCTCCTTGAGATTGTAGACATCGCCATAGGCTTCCATCTTCGAAATGCCGAAGCCGCCGATGCCGAGGCCGCCGATCGAGAAGCGGTAGCTCTTGCCGTGGAAATGCAGGATCCCGCCGCCGACATTGCCGCTGCCGATGAAGGCGACCTGCACCTGCTCGATAGTGACGGTTCCCGACTTCACGCGCTCCTGGGCGTGTAAAACCGGAGCAAGCGCCGGAGAGGCAGCGAGCACCACCCCGGTCGCGCCCGCCAACGCCTGACGCCGGCCGAGGACCATACGCTTCACTTCGATCATCCCGATTCCCCCTTAGCGCTCGACGACCGCCGTCGCCTCGATCTCGACCAGCAAACCCGGCACGGCAAGGGCGGTCACGCCGACCAGCGTCGAGGTCACGACCGAACCCTTGAGGGACTTGCCCAGCGCCTTGCTGACGGCCGCCATGTCGCGGATGTCGGTGACATAGATGGTCGTACGCGCGAGATCGGCCAGGCGGGCGCCGGCGGACTTCAGGCCGGCTTCGATCTTGCGCATGGTGATCGTCGTCTGCTCGGCGGCGGTCTTGCCCTGCACCTGCCCCTTGGCATTGAGCGAGGTCGTGCCCGAGACGAAAACGAACGGTCCGCTCTTGATGGTCCGGACGTAGAACCCCGCGACCTCGGTGCCGTCGGGGAAAAGCTTCTTGGCCATAACTCGCTCCGCCTTTCGATGCGCTATGGTCGGCAATGTAACGATCGACCGGCACCGCGCAAAGGAGAAGCCATGTCCCTGGATCGCTATCGCACCGCCGTCGTGACCGGTGCAAGCCGCGGCATCGGCGCCGTGACCGTCCGGCAGCTCCGGATCAGCGGCATCGAGGTCTATGCCGTCGCGCGATCCGCCGACGACCTCACCTGCCTGGCGCAGGAGACCGGCTGCCGGCCGCTGGCGCTGGACGTCTCCCATCGCGACGCCGTGCTGTCGGCGCTGGGCTCGCTCGATGCCGACATACTGGTCAACAACGCCTCGGCCTTCGCGCGATCGGCGGCCTCGTGGGAGACCGCGCCCGACGACATCGACGCCCTGTTGGACGTCAACATGCGCGGCACGCTCAACTGCCTCGCCGCCCTGGTTCCCGGCATGAGGGCGCGCGGGCTCGGCCATATCGTCAATCTGGGTTCGATGGCCGCCACCTGGGCGATCCAGGGCATGCCGGTCTACGCCATGACCAAGGCGGCACTGCACAATCTCAGCCAGACGCTCCGGCTCGACCTGCACGGCTCGGGTGTCCGCGTGAGCGAGATCGCCCCGGGCCGGGTCGAGACCGGCGCGCACCTCGCCCTGCTCGACGACCGCGAGGAGGGCCGCCGGCGCTTCTACGAAGGCTACGAAAGCCTGCTGGCCGAGGACATCGCCGAAGCCGTCATGTTCGTGCTGGGCTCGCCGCAACGTATGGATGTGAGCTTCATGGAGATCGTGCCGACCGACCAATCGTACGGCGGGTCGCAATTCCATCGGCGTGGCGTCTAGAATGAAAAAGGCCGGCGCCCGAAGTCCCGGGCGCCGGCCTGGCAGGCATACGGTCGATCAGGAATCCGCCGTGAAGCCGATCTTCTTCACGATCGGGCCCCAGCGGTCGTAGCTCTCCTTGAGGAGCATCGCGAGTTCCTGCGGCGTCGATGACTTGGCTTCGAGGCCCATCACCGCGATCCCGTCGACCACGTCCTTCTGGGCGAGGGCTGCGCGCAATGCTGCGTTGGCACGCATCACCACCGGCGCCGGCGTGCCGCCCGGCGCGAAGAAGCCGAACCACTCCGAAAACACCAGGTCCTTGTAGCCCTGCTCGGCGAAGGTCGGCACGTTGGGCGCGAAGCGGCTGCGCGTGGCACCCGAGACGCCGAGGAAGCGGATCTTACCGGCGTTGGCCTGCTGCGTGAACTCGCCGACCGGCGCCGACACCGCCTGGATCTGGCCCGCAACCAGGTCCGCCACGGCGGGCGCCGAGCCGCGATAGGACACGTGCTTCAGGTCGACGCCGCCGGCCTGGCCCAGCAGCACGCCGATGAAGTGCGGAACCGAGCCGGCTGCCGGCGAGCCGTAGTTGGCCTTGTCGGGGTTGGCCTTGGCCCAAGCGAGGAAGCCCTTGATGTCCTTGACACTGTCGGGCACCGCGGGACCGACGCAGAAGCCGAAGTCGAAGACGCAGCCGAGCGACACCGCAGTGACGTCGGTGAAGGCGTCGTAGGCGAGCTTCTTGTAGATGTGCGGGTAGATCATCAGCATCGAGGCCGGCGTCAGCAGCAGGACACTGCCGTCGGTCGGCGCGCCCTTCATGCCCTGCACAGCGATCTGGCCACCCGCGCCCGGCTTGTTCTCGACCAGTGCGGTCTTGGCATAGCCGCCGCGCAGATGCTCGGCGACCCGCCGGCTGAGCGTGTCGGTCGTGCCGCCCGGCGGGAACCCGGTGATGATCTTCACGACGTCGAGCGGCTGGGCGCCCTGCGCCCCAGCGCGCCCCGATACGCCGAAGGCGGCGAGGGCAGCGACGGCGGCGGACTGGCGGACGAAGGCGCGGCGGTTGGATGGCGACATGGCGGTTTCCTCACGGTTTATTTGCAATTCTTATACCGGTCTGCCGCCCGGCTCACAAACTGGCACCTTGCGAAATGGTCGAAAGACCGGCAAATCACGGCACCCGCTGCGGACAGGACCGGGTGGCCGCCACGCCAAGGCAAGACTTCCAGGAGACGAGTGACGCATGACGCCGACCGCCCCGACACCTGAATTCCCGAAAGACCCCCGCGTCCTGCGGCCTTTGCCCCGCTTCATCTTCGCCTCGCGCTGGCTGCAGGTACCGCTGTACCTCGGTCTGATCGTTGCGCAGGCCGTGTATGTAATTCTCTTCCTCAAGGAGCTGTGGCATCTCGTCCTCCACAGCTTCGCCGCCAGCGAGCAACAGATCATGTTGATCGTCCTCGGCCTGATCGACGTGGTCATGATCTCCAACCTTCTGGTCATGGTGATTGTCGGCGGCTACGAGACGTTCGTGTCGCGCATGCAGCTCCAGAACCACCCCGACCAGCCGGAGTGGTTGAGCCACGTCAACGCCAGCGTGTTGAAGGTCAAGCTGGCAATGGCGATCATCGGCATTTCCTCGATCCATCTGCTGCGGACCTTCATCGAGGCGGGCGCGCTGGGTACGCCCACGGCCACCTTCACGGAAGCCGGCGTCATGTGGCAGGTGATCATCCATGCCCTGTTCGTCCTGTCGGCAATCGGCATCGCCGCCGTCGACCGCCTGACCGCATCGGTGCACGCCTGACCGGCCAGAAAGATGGGGTGGATGGCAGACAGAAGGGCCTCCGGCGCCGCGTTGCACCCTCCGGGCCCCTCCGCTATGGTCCGCCGCGCTGGACCCGTAGCTCAGCTGGATAGAGCGCTGCCCTCCGAAGGCAGAGGTCGTGAGTTCGAATCTCGCCGGGTCCGCCAAGTTTTTCGTGACCTGGCTTCAGGACGAGCGTGAGCATTCCACCGATGAAGTCTTTGAGATCGTTGACGCGAGCCGCCATGGCCGTCCTCGCGCTCTCCCTGGGGGCTTGCAGTCGCGACTTGATCTTTGAAGGCAACCAATACAGCAATCCGATGACGGTCAACAGTATCAAGCGCCTTTACGAAGCCAGAGACGCCTGTCTTGCCAAGAACGCCGTCCCCTCGGATACCAGCAATTCGGACGTTGCCAGCATCGCCAGGGCGGTCTCCCTGTCCTGTGCGCCCGAGACCGATCGGCTCATCGTCGCGAGCAATCCCGACCGCGACCCGAAGGTTGCCCTGGCGATCCGCAACGACACGGAGCAGCGGGCGATACTTTACGTCATGAGGGCGCCGCGTTGATTTCCTCGCATCATCTGAACCGGGCCATCCTGGTGCTTCTGGCGCTGACGCTGGGGGCTTGCAATACCCCGGCGCTGTTCAAGGCCGGTGGCTACAGCAATCCCAGGGAAGTCACCAAAGTCGAACGGGCATATGAGGCCAGGGATGCCTGTCTCTCGAAGAATGCCGCACCGACAAGCGGCGAGCCGGATGTTGCCAGCGTTGCCCGGGCCGTTTCCCTGTCGTGCCTGCCCGAGACCAACCAGCTCATTGCCGTGACCAACCCCTACCAGGACCCGAAGGTGACGGCGGCGATCATGGCGGACAACGACGCCAAGGCCCTGCGCTACGTCAGGCTGGCGCGTGGCGAGGGTTCGAACTAGCCCGCGACACTGCGCGCGCGACAGTCTGCGCAATCCATCCTTCCGCATCGTCGCGGATATTGAAGGCCCCGAGTTGCCGGCGACATTCGGCGGTCAGCTGATTGGTGCGCTGCTCACCGCAGGGTTTCCATCGTTCGATGTACGCCGCGCAGAAATAGAAGGCCAGGCCACCTACGATCCAGAGGAAGACCGAGACATCGACGGCGCGATCAAACACGCGATCGATCTCGCGCGCTTCGCCATTCGGCGCCGACAGCGACACGATGAACCGAAGAACCAGGATGCTGAGCGGCAGGGTCGCCGCGCCGCAGGCCAGGTAGATGAGCGTGAGCCCGCCGAGCGTCATCCGGGCTGCTCTCCGGACTCCTCGCCGCGTGCTCGTTCGATGGCATCGAGAATCTCGGTCAGGCCGGCCCAATAGACCACGCCCTGCTTGGCCAGTTCGTCCCGCACGGTACGGATCAGGCCAGCCTTCCTGATCATCAGGTTCGCAAGATCGATCTTGGTGGACTGGTTCGGCACGAATGATCTCCCGGATGCACTTGTCATGTCATCTACAGTGCGCGAGCACCCGGCCACAAGGGCCCTGCGTCACGATGAATCCTAGAGCCTCAGCAACCACGCCTCGACACTGCCCTTGCCCTTGCCCTTGCCCTTGACCTCGATCGAGCCGCGCGGCTCGAAGGCGAACAAGCCCTGCAATTTCTCATAGACCGGGCGCGTGACCTGGATGGAGTCGGGAATGCCGCCCGATTCCATGCGGCTGGCGAGGTTCACCGTGTCGCCCCACAGGTCGTAGATGTACTTGCTCTTGCCGATGACGCCGGCCACCACGGGACCGCTGTTGATGCCGACACGGAGTTTCATCGTGACATGATGCTCGAGCGCATGCTCGCGGGTGATATGGACCATGCGGATCGCCATGCGCACCATGCGCTCGGCGTGGTTGGCTACCGGCTCGGGCATGCCGCACACCGCCATGTAGGCATCGCCCACCGTCTTGATCTTTTCGATTCCGAGGTCGTGGGCGGCGACATCGAAGCGCGTGAACAGCCCGTTCAGCAGGGTCACCACCTCCTGCGGCGGCATCTCCGACGACATGGCCGTGAAACCCACCAGGTCGGCAAAGGCCACAGTGACCTCGGCAAAACCGTCGGCAATCCCCTGCTCGCCGCCGCGCAGCCGGTTGGCGATCGGCGCCGGCAGGACGTTGAGGAGAAGCTCCTCGTTCTCGCGGTTCTTGTTTTCGATGACGACGTTCTTGCCGCGCAGCTCATCGACCATCCCGTTGAAGGCGGCGCAAAGCTGACCGATCTCGTCGTGCGTGCGGACCGGCACTTTGGCGCGGTAGTCGCCGGCCGCAAAGCGCTTCACACCGGCCGTAAGCTCACCCAGCGGTCCGAGCAACGAGCGCGCCAGCCAGGCGCCGGTGAGGATTACCGCGAGGAATGCGATCCCGCCCACGATCGCGAGGTCTCGTTGCAACCGGTAGATCGGTGCGAAGGCCTCCGAGGTTTCGATTTTGGCGACCAACGCCCACTTCACGCCGGGAATCGCCAGCGGGCCCCATGATGCCAGGGTCGGCTTGCCGCGATTGCCGATCACCTGGCCGGTGCCCTCGATCCCGGCCAGAGCGGCCCGTGTGGCCTGGGTATCGATGCGTTGCTGCAGGACCGGCGTGCCGTAGCGGCGGATGGCGTCGATCTCCTCGGGCGAGGCGCCAGCCTCCTTTAAGGCGGCAAAATAACCGTCTCGATCCTCGTAGAACAGACGCGCACCCGATCTCATGAGCGAGTCGGGTCCGACCACGTAGGCCTCGCCGGTGAGGCCGAACCCTTCGTGGCGCCAGCGTCGATCACCGGTCACGACGCGGTCGATCTCCTCGATCGACAATTGGGCGACCAGGACGGCGACGACGACGCCCCCGTCGATCACCGGCGCCGCCATAAAGGCGGTGGGCGCGCCCCGCGACGGCGCGTAGGGCGCGAAATCCTCGAAGCATACGGCCGACCTGTCGGCGGCGGCGCAGCGTGCGACGGCGGCGGCAACATTGGATTGCCGGTAGTGGCCGGCCCGGAGAGAGATGGCCAAGTCCACCTCCTTTTCGACCGTGTAGATCAGACGGCCGGATTTCGAGTCGGCCAGCAAGAGATCAAAGAAGCCGAAGGAGGTGGCGGCGCCACGCAAGAGGGGGTGATAGATGGCGTGCTGTTTGCTGTAGGCGCTGCCATCGCCGGGATCATCGACGAGCTTGCGCCGATCCTTCGGGTACGGATTGGTGACAATGTAATGATACTGGAGGTAGTAAGCGGCAGGCCCGACGGGCAGATAGTCGTTGATGTTGAGCGCCTTGCCAAGGACACCGCTCATTTCGCGCAGGAAGTCCACCCCGTACCAGTCACCGACCTTGCGGCGAAGATCGAACGGGACGTCGGTTTGCTCGAGGTCGTTGAATCCGGCGCGGAACTCCCGCGCGGCATCGATCGTCATCTTCGCGGTGGCGAGCTGGCTCAACTCGTTGCGGATTGTGCGGAAGTACGTTTCGATCTGGCGCGCCTTGGTCTCGCGAGTCGCCGTAAGCTGGTTGTAGATCGCCTGCTCCAGGGCGTCGCGAGCACGGATGTAGCCCAGCACCCCGGTGACCAGGATCGCGACCGCCCCCAGCAGGATCAGTATCGCGAACAGCTTCGCCGATAGACCCCAGCGTGCCGGGCGAAAGCCAGAGGTATCGGCGGCGGACATGCCGCCGTTTTACGCCTTCTTCGGCGTGTAGGCACCGCCCGACGAAGCCGCCCGCACCTCGGCCGCCGTCTTGGCCTTGCGCAGGAGCACGAGCCTGGCCGCCTCGTCGTCGAGCATGGCGCGGGCATTCTTCAGGACCGCCGGCGCATGCTTCACCGGGAATTTCACGGCGCCGTTCTCGTCCATGTGGATCAGGTCGCCCGGCGCCACGTCCATGCCACCGACCGAGACCGGCACATTGACTGACTGTACCGCCATCTCGCCATGGCCGGCGGTCACGCCGCCCAGCAGGAGCTGGAAGTTCAGCTTGCGAATGGCGTCAACATCGCGCGACGGACCGTTCGACAGCATGCCGACGCAGCCCACCGCCATCATCGAGCTGATCATCATCTCGCCGGCAAGGCCCGCCTTGTTCATCAGCTCGGGGGGCCACTTCTGCTGGATCACTAGGATGGTCGGCTTCTTCATCGCGTCGAGCGCGTCGACCACGTCCATGAAGGAAAGCCGGCCGGCATAGTTCGGGTCGGGCAGGCCGTACACGCAAGTCACGGCATAGCCCACGATCGCGCCCATCTCGGGATAGATGCAGCGGATCGAGGTGTCGGTGTACCAGTTTTCGGTCCAGGGATTGTAGAGCCCGAGGCACAGCGGATTCTTCGGATAGGTCGCCACCACGTTGGTGATCGTGGGCGTGTCGATCTTGCGCAGCTCGCTGAAGAGCTGGTCGTCGCTTGGCTCGGTCATGGTAGGCATTTCCCCGGTTGGTTCACTCGATTCTTCGCCCGAATGCCGGCGGCAGGCAAGGGCAGCGGCCGCCGCGACGTCACGGGACGAAAATCAGGAAGACGAAGGTCGCGAAGATCACGAGGTGCACGAAGCCCGGCAGGATGTTGGTGCGACCGCCGCCAAAGGTCACGAGGCTGACGCCGAAGGTGAGTACCAGGAGCAGGATGTCGTGTGTGTCGACGCCAAGTTCCAGCGGCTGGTTCAGGACCATCGCCAGGATGCTGACCGCCGGGATGGTGAGCCCGATGGTGGCGAGCGAAGAGCCCAGCGCCAGGTTGAGACTCTTCTGCAGCTCGTTGTTCCGTGCCGCGCGCAACGCCGCCAGCGTCTCGGGCAGCAGCACCAGCAGGGCCACCAGCAGACCGACGGCATCGACGGGGGCGCCCACCGCCGCGACAAAGTCCTCGATCAATCCCGCGAAATGCTTGGCCAGCAGCACCACGGCCACAAGCGCAACCAGCAGCAGCGCAACGCTCTCCCAGAATTGTCGCGGTGTCGGCTCGCCGGCCGAAGATTCGCCGGTCGGGGCATCGCCATGATCCGACAGGAAATAGTCGCGGTGACGAACGGTCTGGACGTAGAGGAAGACGCCGTAGAGCACGAGCGTCACGGCGCTGATAAAGCCCAGCTGGGCCAGCGAAAAGAACGGCCCGACCACGCTGGTGGTGTAGGTCGGCAGGATGAGGGTCAGTGCCGTCAGCGGCATCAGGACGACGAGATAGGCGCTGGCCCCGGTCACGCGAAACCCCTGCTCGCCATAGCGCAGGCCACCGACGATCAGGCAGAGCCCGACCATGCCGTTGCACACCACCATGATCACCGCGAATACCGTCTCGCGCGCCAGGCCCGCCCGGCCCTCGCCCGCCAGCATGATCGACAGGATCAGCGCCACCTCGATCACGGTGACGGCCACGGTCAGCACCAGCGTGCCGTAGGGCTCTCCCGTGCGGTGGGCGATGACATCGGCGTGATGGACGGAGGCGAAGACCACCGCCATCAGCACGACAAGCTCGAGGATGGACAGCAGCGTACGAACCACCGGCGGCAGCGCCTCGGTGCCGCCAATCGCCGACGCGCCGAGCGCCACGACAAGGCCGATCAGCGGTGCCAGCCGCCAAACCCAGCGCCTGCGTGCGCCCATCATGCCTCAGCCGGTCGTGCGGCGGGATCTCCACCAGTCGGTGAGTTCGCCCACCAGGCCCTTGCGGAAGGCCATGACGATCACCACGAAGATCACGCCCTGGATCACCAGCACGAATTCGCCAGTGGCGGCCAGGTAGTTCTGCATGGTGATGATGATGAAGGCGCCGACGACCGGACCGATGATCGTGCCGAGCCCGCCGACCAGCGCCATCAGCACGACTTCGCCCGACATCGCGGCACTGACGTCGGTCAAGGTCGCGAACTGCAGCACCATCGCCTTGGTGGCACCGGCAAGGCCGGCCAGCGCCGCCGACAGCACGAAGGCCAGCAGCTTGTAGCGGTCGGCCTCGTAGCCCAGCGACACCGCCCGCTGTTCGTTGTCGCGGATCGCCTTCAGCACCTGGCCGAACGGCGAATGGATGAAGCGGTAGATGGCGGCATAGCCGAACAGGAAGATCGCCAGCACCACGTAGTAGAGGACCCTGTCGTCCTTGGTCGGGATCAGCCCGCCCAGCAGCGCCTTGCGCGGAATGCCCTGCAGCCCGTCCTCGCCATGAGTGAACGGCGCCTGGACGCAGAAGAAATAGACCATCTGCGCAAAGGCCAGCGTGATCATTGCGAAGTAGATGCCTTGGCGGCGGATCGCCAGCGCCCCGGTGACCACGCCGAGCGCAGCCGCTCCCGCGACGCCGGCCAGCAGGCCGAGTTCCGGCGGCATGTCCCAGGCCTTCACGACATGGCCGTAGAAGTAGCCCGCCATGCCGAAGAACATGGCGTGGCCGAAGCTCATCAGGCCGACGTAGCCCAGCAACAGGTTGAAGGCACAGGCGAACAGCGCAAAGCAGAGCGCCGTCATCAGGAACACCGGATAGGCGAACCACGGCGCCACCAGCGCTGCCGCCAGCAGGACAAGAGGGACTGTTCTCTGGGTCGTCATTTGGTCTGCCCGAACAGGCCGGCTGGCTTGACCAGCAGGACAATCGCCATGACGACGAAGATCACCGTGTTGGAGGCCGGCGGATAGAACACCTTGGTCAGGCCCTCGACCAGGCCCAGCCCGAAGCCGGTGACGATCGAGCCCATGATCGAGCCCATGCCGCCGATGACGACGACGGCGAACACGACCAGCACCAGGTTGACGCCCATCAGCGCCGAGACCTGCTGGATCGGCGCCGCCAGCACGCCCGCCAAAGCGGCCAGCCCGACGCCCAGCCCGTAGGTGAGCGTGATCAGCCGCGGCACGTTGATGCCGAAGGCGCGCACCAGGGTCGGGTTCTCCGTCGCCGCGCGCAGGTAGGCGCCGAACTTGGTGCGTTCGATGCCGTACCAGGTGACGAGGCAGATCACGAGGGCGGCGACCACGACGAAGCCGCGATAGGTCGGCAGGAACATGAAGCCGAGATTGGTGCCGCCGGGGATCGGACTGGGATAGGGCGCGCCGGACGAACCCCATTTCCACTGGAACACGCCCTCGATGATCAGGGCGAGGCCGAAGGTCAGCAGGAAGCCGTAGAGATGGTCGAGATGATAGATGCGCTTCAGCAACACCTTCTCCAGCACGATGCCGAACAGCCCGACGATCAGCGGCGCCAGCACCAGCGCCGCCCAGAACGGGATGTCGAGCTGGGTCAGCATCAGCCAGGCGGCGAAGGCGCCCATCATGTACTGCGCGCCGTGCGTGAAGTTGATGACGTTCAGCATGCCGAAGATCACGGCGAGGCCGAGGCTCAGCATGGCGTAGAAGGCGCCGTTGATGAGGCCGAGCAGGAGCTGGCCGAACAGAGCCTGGGGCGGGATGCCGAGAAGTTCGAACATGGCGCCTAAACCCCGAGATATGTTTGCAGTTTGCCGATGTTCTGCTGCACATCGGCGGAGGCGATCATGTCGATCACGCGGCCGTCCTCCATCACGTAGTGACGGTCGGCCACGGTGGCGGCGAAGTGGAAGTTCTGCTCGACCAGCAGGATCGTGAAGCCGCGGCTCTTGAGCTGACGGATGATCTCGCCGATGCGCTGCACGATGACCGGGGCCAGGCCCTCGGTCGGCTCGTCGAGCAGCAGCAGAGGAGCGCCGGTGCGCAGGATACGGCCGATCGCCAGCATCTGCTGTTCGCCGCCCGACAGCTTGGTGCCCTGACTGCGCCGCCGCTCCTCGAGGTTGGGGAAGAGCTGGTAGATCTCGGCCAGGCTCATGCCGCCCGGCTTCACCACCGGCGGCAGCAGCAGATTCTCCTCGACGTTGAGGCTGGAGAAGATGCCGCGCTCCTCCGGGCAGTAGGCGATGCCGAGCCTGGCAATTTCGTTGGACGGGTGGCCGACGAGTTGGCGGCCCTCGAACGTCACCGAGCCCGTGCGCTTCTCGACGATGCCCATGACGGACTTCAGGGTTGTCGTCTTGCCGGCACCGTTGCGGCCGAGCAACGTCACGAGCTCGCCGTGGCCGATCTCGAAGCCGACGCCATGGAGAATGTGCGACTCGCCGTACCAGGCCTGCAGGTCGTCTACTTTCAGGAGTGCCTCAGCCATGACCGGTCCCGACGTAAGCTTCGATGACCGCCGGGTGTTTCGACACCGTGGCATAGGGGCCCTCGGCCAGCACCTCGCCACGCGCCAGCACGGTGATGGTGTCGGAGAGGTCGGCAACGACCGACATGTTGTGCTCGACCATCAATACGGTTCGATCCTTTGCCACGGCGCGGATCAGGGCCGCGATACGCTTGATGTCCTCCTGGCCGAGTCCGGCCATCGGCTCGTCGAGCAGCATCATTTCGGGTTCGAGGGCGAGCGTGGTGGCGATCTCGAGCGCCCGCTTGCGGCCGTAGGGCAGCTCGACCGCGGGCAGCTCGGCGAAAGCGCTGAGACCCACCGCCTCGACGAGTTCGAGCGCGCGGGCGTCGAGCCGGTCGAGCACCTTCTGGGAGCGCCAGAAATGGAAGGAATTGCCGAGCTTGCGCTGAAGTGCCACGCGCACATTCTCGCGGACCGAAAGATGAGGGAAAACGGCGGAGATCTGGAACGAGCGGACCAGCCCCATACGGGCGATGGCCGCCGGCGAGCTGCCGGTGATCTCGCGGCCGTTGAAGTGGATACGCCCGGCGGTCGGCGACAGAAAGTGCGTCAGGAGATTGAAGCACGTGGTCTTGCCGGCACCGTTGGGTCCGATCAGGGCGTGGATCGTATGGCGGCGAACGCGCAAATCCACGTTCTTTACAGCCATAAAGCCCTTGAACTCCTTCGTCAGCCCAGTCGCCTCGAGAATTGTTTCTTGTTCGGCCATCCGCCCCCCTTGCGGTGAAACGAATTAATCGGAGCTTGGCGCGCCTGTCCAGCACTGGCGTCGCGACCGCCCTGCGGCTAGGTTTCGATCTCGCGACGGGGAGCGTCGTTCTGGGAGGAGTCAAACTATGAGATTTGGAACCACTGTCCGGTACGCCGGTGCGGCTGCCGCCGTCGTCGGCCTGGCCGCCATCGGCCTTGCCACCATGGCCCAGGCCCAAGCGCCTGTGCCGCTCAAGATCGGCGTCATGGAGGGCTTCTCGGGCGTCTATGGCGACCTCACCCTCGGTGGCGTCGAGGCCGCGCAGATGGCGGTCGACGATTTCGGCGGCAAGGTACTGGGCCGCCCGATCGAGATCGTGTCGGCCGACCACCAGACCAAGCCCGATGTCGGCGCGGCGATCGCACGCAAGTGGTACGACGTCGATGGCGTCAAGATGATCACCGGGCTCGGCACCTCGTCGGTCGCCCTCGCGGTGCGGAAGATCTCCCAGGAAAAGGGCATGATCGACATCGTGACCGGTGCCGCTTCGGCGGACCTCACCGGTCCGGCCTGCTCGGAGACCGGCGCGCACTGGGTCTATGACACCTACGCGCTTGCCAAGGTGACCGGCTCGGCCATCGTCAAGGGCGGCGGCGATTCCTGGTTCTTCCTCACGGCGGACTACGCCTTCGGCCACGCGCTGGAGCGTGACGTGACGGCGATCGTCACGGCCTCGGGCGGCAAGGTCGTGGGCGGAATCAGGCATCCGCTCAGCACGCAGGATTTCTCCTCGTTCCTCCTGCAGGCCCAGGCGTCCAAGGCCAAGATCATCGGCCTCGCCAACGCGGGCCAGGACACGATCAACTCGATCAAGCAGGCGGGTGAGTTCGGCATCGTCAAGGGCGGCCAGCGCCTGGCCGGCCTCCTGGTCTTCTCGACCGACGTCGTGGCGCTCACCCTGCCGGTCGCGCAGGGCCTGGTGCTGACCGAGGCGTTCTACTGGGACCAGAACGACGAGACGCGCGCCTGGACCAAGCGCTTCCGCGCCAAGCGCGACAAGATCCCCAGCATGCTGACCGCTGGGTCCTACAGCTCGACCTTGCACTACCTCAAGGCCGTGCAGGCCGCCGGCACCGACGACGCCAAGGCCGTCATGGCCAAGATGCGGGAGATCCCCATCAACGACGTGATGACCAAGAACGGCAAGCTGCGGGAGGACGGCCGCGTCGAGCGCGACATGTATCTGTTCCAGGTGAAGTCGCCGGCGGAGTCCAAGAGCAAGGACGACATCTACAAGCTGCTGGCCACCGTGCCGGGCAACGAAGCCTATCGTCCCCTCAAGGACGGCAAGTGCCCGTTCATCAAGTAGCCTTTTAGGCATCCATCGTGGAAAGGAGCGCCGAGAGGCGCTCCTTTTTCGTTGTGTCCGGCTGTCGTTCCTTGACGCGACAGGTCTCTTCCCTGTCAGATGACCGCGAGCGCCCGACGAACAGGACGCCGAGGAGAAACGCCGCGTGACGCAGCTCGATCGTCCCCTCAAGGGGGCTTGGGGCATGACCGCCCTCATCTTCCTGTTCATGCTGATCAACTTCGCCGACAAGGTCGTGGTCGGCCTCGCCGCCAAGCCGATCATGGCCGAACTGAACCTCACGCCCGAGCAGTTCGGCTTCCTGGGATCGTCGTTCTTCTTCCTGTTCGCCGTCACCGGCGTCGCCGGCGGCTTCCTCGCCAACCGGGTGCAGACGCGTCACATGCTGCTCGTCATGGCGATCGTCTGGTCGCTGGTGCAGTTCCCCATGCTGGGCACGGTGAGCCTGGAAGTGCTGATCGCCTGCCGCATCGTGCTCGGCGCCGGCGAGGGTCCAGCCGGCCCCGTGGCCACGCATGCCCTCTACAAATGGTTTCCCGATGCGCTGCGCGGCATCCCGACGGCCATCGTGGCGCAGGGCTCCGCCCTCGGCGTCATCGTGGCGGTTCCGCTGCTCAACTACATCATCGTCAACTATTCCTGGCACTGGGCCTTCGGCGCGCTGGGCGTCGTCGGGCTGATATGGGCCGTGCTCTGGCTGTTCCTCGGCCGCGAGGGCACGCTGGTCGACCAACCCCTCGCGATCGAGGGCACGGCGGCCGGGCACGGAACCACCACTGAGCGCATCCCCTACCGTTACCTGCTCACCTGCCCCAGCATTCTCGCGGTGTGCTGCGCCGGCTTCGCGAGCTACTGGGGCCTGGCGCTCGGGCTCACCTGGTTCACCGCCTATCTCGTCGATGGCCTCGGCTTCAGCCAGACCATGGGCGGCAATCTCTTCATCCTGCCCTGGATCTTCGGCATGCTCGTCGTGCTGGGCGGCGGCTGGTTCTCCCAGCGCCTCAAGAAGGCAGGCGTGTCGAGCAGGCTCTGCCGCGGCGCCTTTGCCGCCGCCACCGTGACCCTGGGCGGCTGCGTGCTGCCCTTCATCGCCGTGGCGTCGGACCCCGGCGTCAAAATCGCCCTGCTGGTGGTCGGGACCGCCGTTGGCAGCACGATCTTCGTCGTCATGCCCATGATCGTGAGCGAGCTCACACCGCATCCGCAGCGCGCCGCCATGCTCGCCATCGCCACGTCGACGGTGACCTTCGCCGGCGTCATCGCGCCGTTCGCCATGGGCCGCGTCGTGCAGTACGCCGCCACGCGCCAGGCCGGCTACGAGCAGGGCTTCGTCGTCCTGGGGGCGCTGCTGTTGGCCGGCGGCATCATCGGCCTGCTCTTCATCCGACCGGAGGCCGACCGGAAGCGGCTGGCGGCGCACGCCGTCGCCGCGCCGCTTCAGCCCGCCCGCGCCTAGCCTCAGTTCACGATCTTCTTGATGCCGGCGATCATCTCGTCGACCGCCTGCTCGACAGCGACCTTGTCGGTGACGACGCGGGCCATCGCCTTCGCCCAGACGTTCTCGCTGTTGACCGTGGCAAACTTGTAGTTCTTCGTGAACTCGAACGGCACCGTGCCCGCCTTGAACCGGTAGTAGACCGACTCGCGCTGCTTGTCGGCCTTCCAGAACGGACTCTCCTGGCTGGCCTTGGTTACCGGGAACCAGCGGCCCATCGAACTCTCGACGTAGGGACGCAGGTTCTCCTCCTCAAGCACAAACTTCACGAACTCGCGCGCGCGCTTCTTGTTCTGCGACTCCAGGAAGATGACACCCACCTTGACGGAGGCGCGGTAGACCATCGGCGAGCCGTCCGGCTTGGTGGGAAAGCCGGCGGTGGCAATCAGTTGATCGTAAGCCCTGCGGCCGGCCGCGCGCTGCTCGGCACTGAGTGCCGTGTTGTTGGCGATGTCGAGCCACCTGGCCACGACCGACATGGCGCGGGCGTGCGTCAGCATGACGGAGCGGCCGTCGAATGCGTCATCGTTGTCGGAGTCCTTCCACGCCGTCGATGCGGGCGGCGTACAGCCCTTTGCATGAAGGGTAGTGTAGTCGCGCAGCGCCGAGACAAGGCCAGCCTTCACCTTGGGATCGTCGACCAGCAACTTGCCCGCATCGTCGACCAGCTTCACGCCGTAGGCGTCGGCCCAGCTCAGGAACGACCAGATGGAGTCGCTCGACTCCATTCCCATCGGGCTGCCGACCGCGAAGACACCGCTGTTGGTGGCCTTGCGGTAGCCGGGCTGGACCTTGTCGCACCAGAACGACCAGTAGTCCTTCCAGGCGCCGGGAATATCGCTTTCCTTGAAGCCGGCAATACCCAGCATGTCCTTCCAGTACTGGACCTGCAGGGTCTGCTGCTTGATCGGGAAGGCATAGTAGGCCCTCTTCCCGGTCTTATTGTTGGCGAGAAACACCGTCTCGATCGTGTTGGGCGCGAAGCGACCTTTCATGGGTTCAATGAGATCGGAAATGTCTTCCAGCTTGCCCTCGAACGCCCACTTGCCGGCAAACTGCATGTCGAGAGCATCGGCATAGGCGACATCAGGCGGCGTGCCGGCGGCGCCCAGCTTTGTCGCCATCTCCTCGGCACCGTATTGCGACAGGTCGACCTTGATGCCGGTTTTCGCTTCGTATTTCTTGACCGCGACGAGAAGTGCTTCGTCCTCCGCCTTGTAGAGGCCCCTCTCCCACCAGACCGAGAGCTTTTCCTGGGCGAGGCCCGCCGTCGAGGAAAGGGCGATCACAAGGGCAGTCGCTGCAGCCAGCACGCGTCTCATGGTTTCCTCTCGAATTGTCAGCCGGTCTCGCGGGAGTCGAGAAAGGCCCGCAACAGCATCGCACACCGATCGGCATGAGAATAAGGCAGACCATGCCGCGAATGCCCGATGACGTTGAGTTCGGCCTCGGGCAGGTGCCGATGCAGTTCGGCCACGATGGGAACCGGGATGAACGGGCTGCCGTCGGGATGCAGCAGCAGGGTCGGACAGCGGATTTCGCGCAGGCGGGCCGTGAGATCGGTCCCAACCAGCACACCCAGCGCACTGAGGATGGAGCTGCGCGGCCATTTTTCCTGCTGCGCCGCGAACCAGATCCGGCTCTCCGGCGACAGCGCGCCCTCGTGGAAGCGATCGGCCATGAACGCGTCCGACCAGGCCTTCACGCCGCCCTCGTCGAGCTGGCGGCGCCACGCCTCGACTCGCTGGATGGACGCGCCGAGATGGGCGCCGTTGCTCACCGTGAGCGAGGCGACCCGCTCCGGCCGCGCCAGCACCGCCGCCAGCGCCACCGTGCCGCCGATAGACTCGCCCACGAGATGGAAGCGTTTGAGACCGGCGGCATCGGCGACGGCGAACACATCGTCGACCAGCAGGTCGAGCGACCATTTGAAATCCGCCGACGGAACATGGGAGCGGCCATAGCCGCGCATGTCGAAGGTCACGAGCCGGTAGCGGTCGGCAAGCGCCGGCCGCCAGCCCGTCCAGAGCTCGGCGCTGGCGCCGATGCCGTGATGGAACAGGATCGGTTCGCGCCCCGCCAGCCGGGGCGCGACCTGATCGACGATGTCGTAGTGCAGCGCCCCGTGCGCGGTCTCGGCCAGTGGCATGGCGCGCGGCGGCGGCTCAGTCGGCCCGCATCCCGGCCGCCTGGATGACCTCCGACCATTTCTTGCGGTCGGCGACGATGGTGGCCTTCAATTCCGCCGGAGAACCGATCACCGTGTCCATGCCGCTCTCGAGGAAACGCTTCTGGACGTCGGGCTTGGCGACGGCAGCACGCAACGCCTTGTTCCACAGGTCCGTCAGGTCGGCCGGCAAGGCGCGAGGCCCGAACACGGCGAACCAGTTCACGACTTCGTAGCCCGGAAGGAACGACGACATCAGCGGCAGGTTGGGGAACAGCGGCGACACACGCGGCGAGCCGAAAGCGATCGGGATCAGGTTGCCGGGGCCGATCTGACCGAGGAACTCCGGCATGTTGCCGAACATCACGTCGCAATTGCCGGCGACAAGGTCCTGGATGGCAGGCGCGCCGCCGCGATAGGGCACGTGCAGCAGGTTGACGCCGGCCATCTTCTTGAAGAGTTCGCCCGCCAGATGCTGCGAGGTGCCGTTTCCGGCCGAGGCATAGCTGATCTTGCCCGGGTCCTTCTTCGCCTCGGCGATCAGCTCCGGCACGGTGCGGAACTTCACGTGCTTGCCGAACACCAGCATGTTGTAGACGCCGGCGACGTTGGCGATCGGCGTCAGATCGGTGTCGACATTGATCGGCAGCTTCTGGCCCGGCATCACCGGCGAGACGCACATCGCGGCCATCGCAGCCAGCCCGACGGTACGCCCGTCGGGCGGTGAGTTGGCCACCGTCTCGTTGGCGATGAAGCCGCTGGCGCCGGTCTTGGTCTCGACGATCACGTTCTGGCCGACCTCGGACTTGGCGGCCTCAGCCAGGATGCGGCACAACAGGTCCGCCGTGCCGCCCGGCGGGAAGCCGCACATTATGCGGGCATCGCCGCTAATCTTCTGCGCCCATGCCGGGACGCCGGCCAAGGTGCCGAGCGCGGCGACCGCGCCCGCATTTACGAAAGTCCTTCTTTGCATTTCTTCCTCCCTGAATGGGAGGAGCCTAGCACAAATCGCCGAGCGTCAAGCCCGGCCGGGCCCCATGCGAGAGTATCCGGCCGGGCTTTGCCGATTACTTCACCGACGAGAAAGCGGTCGGCGTCAGCATCTGGACGGACACGTTGGCCACGATCTGGCCGTCCTTTTCCGTCTCTGCGCGCTTGGCATGCCATTCCGGGTCGGCCGCGAAGGCGTTCCACTTCTTCTCGCGATCGGCCAGCGATTCCCAGGCGAGAAAGTAGGTGAGCTCCTGGTTGGACTCGCCCACCAGAGTGGTAAAGAAGCCGGCCTGCTTGATGCCGTGCTTGTCCCAGATCTTGAGCGTGATGGTAGCGAAGCGGTTGAGCAGCGCCGGCAAACGGCCCGGCAGGCATTTGTAGACTCGCATTTCGTAGATCATTTCTTTCTCCCTAGAAACTGCCGTCGAAGCGCGGCACGAACCCGCTTCCCTTGTGGTCAATATGGCAGGTGAACGGTGCGCCGAAATGGCAAGGCATCAGCCGCGCGCCGGTGCCGGCGCAGTGCTCCAGCGCCTCGCGCCGGCTCTTGCGGGCACCGACGGCCTCGGCGCAGGCGAAGCTGTTCCATTCCGGATGAAAGACTTGCAGCGCATGGTGCAGGATGTCGCCGCAGAACAACGCCTTCTCGCCCTTCGATTCGAACTTTATGGCGATGGTGCCGGGCGTATGACCGGGTGCGGGTGTGATGCTCATGTTCTCGTCGAGCTGGGCGGCTCCGTCGACCATCTGCATCAGTCCCGCTTCGGCCACCGGCAACACCGAGTCGCGGAACGAGCCGGCATTGACCGGCCCTGTCTTGGGGTCGCTGTCGAGCTTCAGGTAATGCTCGTAGTCGGCGCGGCTCCACACGTACTTGGCGTTCTTGAAAGTCGGCACCCACTTGCCGTTCTCGAGTTGGGTATTCCAGCCGACATGATCGACATGCAGATGGGTGCACATCACCATGTCGACCTCGTCGGGCTTCACACCGGCCGCGGCCAGCCGCTCGAGATACTTGGTCTCCATGAGATGCCACATCGGCCGGTGCGGCCGCGGCTTGTGATTGCCGACACAGGTATCAATCAGGATGCGCTTGCCGCCGATCGTCAGCAGCCAGCTATGGACGCTGAGCTTGAGGAAGCCGGAGTCCTTGTCGTAGTGGGCGGGCATCAGCCAGGTGGCATGCCGGTCGACGACGGCAGGATCCCAATCCGGGAAGAACTTCTTGGCGTCGAAATTGGGCTCGTAACTTTCTTCGACACGCCGCACCGTCGCGGCGCCGAGCTTCACTTCGATCATGCATCTTCTCCCCAATGCCGGGGAGCTTAGCGTTGCCGGCCGGCCCTCGGGAAGGGCGGCGTTTCGCTCTAGAACTGGATCTTGGTCCGGGAGACGCGGTGAGCGAAAGCGGCGACCGCCGCGGCGCCGATTGGTGCCAGCACCAGCAGGCGGACAAAATAGAAACCCAGCGTCCGACCATCGAACGTGCCCGGCAGCAGGATCGTCACCACAAGCGTCAGTGCGAAGAAGACGACTGCAAAGCCGATGCCACTGACCGCACCCAGCACCGCGGCGATGAGCATCGTGGGGGCCCGGCCATGGCCAAAGTAGTAGCTGAGGGCGAAGGCCGCGCCGCAGGCGACAAGGGCCGTAGTGGCTTCCATAGAATGAGACTCCTGCAATACGCTCTCGACTTGTGAGAATTCAGAGTCGACACTTGTTGTTGTCGAACAGTGTGAAACAAATCCCACGAACCGGAAACCCACGAAAGCGCATGGCTGAGTTCCCTCTGACGTGGATTTCCGCATTCGAGCTCACAACACTTTACGCTCGCAAGACCCTCTCTCCGGTCGAGGCGGTCGATGCAATGCTGCTTCGCGCATTGACACTGCAACCAACTCTCAATGCGTTCGTAAAAATTGACCCCGACGGCGCACGCCTTGCGGCAAAGGCCTCGGAAGCGCGCTGGCACAGCGGTACGCCACTGTCCCCACTCGACGGCGTGCCGACAACGATCAAGGATACGACTCAGGTAAAGGGCTGGCCGACGCGCTACGGCTCGCATGCGACCGACGAAACGCCTGCTGCCGAGGACGCACCTGTCGTCGGCCGGCTGCGCGCTGCCGGCATGGTCCTGCTCGGCAAGACCACGACACCGGAGTTCGGCTGGAAGGCGCTGACCGATTCGCCGTTGCAGGGCACGACGCGCAACCCCTGGAACCTGAAGCATTCACCCGGCGGCTCCTCGGGCGGTGCCTCGGCGCTGACGGCCGCCGGCATCAACCCCTTCAACCACGGCAACGACGGCGGCGGCTCGATCCGCATCCCGGCCGCCCACACCGGCCTGGTCGGGCTGAAGCCGAGCTACGGCCGCATCGCGCAGCATCCCGCCGACTCGCCCTTCGCCGATGTCATCAGCCAAGGTGTGCTGTCGCGCACCGTGCGGGACACGGCGCTGGCGCTGAACGTCACGACCGGGCCAGACCCGCGCGACTGGCGGTCGCTGCCGGCCGACCCGCGCGACTACACGGTCGGCCTCGAGGACGGCGTGCGCGGTCTCAGGATCGGTCTCAGCCTGGACTTCGGACATGTGAAGGCCGACGCGGAAGTCCGCGCCCTGGTCGCCGCGGCCGCGCAGCGCTTCGAGGAGTTCGGCGCCCATGTCGAGGACGTCGGCCCGCTGATCGAGCCGCTGCAGAATTTCTTCGAGCCATTATGGATCGGCAGCTTCGCCACCCGCTTGCGCCAGATCCCGACGCAGCTCCACGGCAAGCTCGATCCCGGCTTCCGCGCTGCCGCCGAGAAGGGCCTCACGATCACCCTGGCCGACTACGCCCGGGCCTACGAGGCGAAGTCCAAGCTCGCGCGCGATCTGGCGCTTTGGCACGAGACCTTCGACCTGCTGCTGGCACCCGTGACGCCGACCGCCGCGCCGCCGGTGGAGACGCTCTACAATTCCGACGCCTTCCCGCGCTGGACCAAGGGCGCGCCCTATACACTGCCCTGCAACCTCACCGGCCAGCCCGCCGCCTCGATGCCCGCCGGCCTCACATCGGCCGGCTTGCCGGTCGGGCTGCAAATCATCGGCCCGCCCCGCGCCGACCATCTGGTACTGCGCGCCATGCGCGCCTGCGAGAGTGCCTCCGGTTGGACCTGGCCTCAGGCAAAGGTGCTGGAAACGCTCGGCAAGCCTTAACCTGATCGTCAATTTTCGGTTGTATGTTGTGGCGTTACTCTCTTGAATGGCTCCAGGGAAGGGCCAGTGAGGTACTGCCATGAAGGCTCCACCGCGGATTGCTACCGGTGCGCGCGATCGCATCGAAGGCTCGATGAAGCAGATCCAGGCGTCACTCAATGCCATCGGCGACGGCCGACCGGGAGACGCGGAAACCGACCCCACTCGACGCAGCCAAGTTTATCAGGCGCGAACCGGAGTCTCCCTCAGCGAGGCCAAGACGATGGCGGCTCGGCCGGGAGAAGGTCGCGAGCGGATCTTCGGCAAGACCGTGGATTTTGTCGATGTCGCCTTCTTCGATCGCGGGCGCCGCGCCGCCCGTGCCGTCGCTCGCATCATAACGCGCGATGGCGCGGCCCTCGGGACAGGCTTCCTGATCTCGCCGCGGCTGCTGATGACGAACAACCACGTCATCGGCGACGAGCGTGCCGCCAACGGCTTATGGGCCGAGTTCGATTACGAACTCGACCTCGATGGCCGCCCGGCGAAGGTGACGCGGTTCGCATTCGCGCCGCAACTTTGCTTCCTTACCAACCATGAAGACAACCTCGACTACACGGTGGTCGCTCTGGGCGATCGCGTGATGGGCAGCAAGGCCTTGTCGGAGTTCGGCTACCTGCCGGTCAGCAGCGCCCGCAACAAGCACCAGCTCGGCGATCTGGTGAACATAATCCAGCATCCCGACGGCCGCATGAAGGAGGCGGTCGTGCGAGAGAACCAGATCGTTGCGCGCAAAGACACAACGCTACACTACGTAGCCGACACGGAACCCGGATCTTCAGGATCGCCTGTGCTCAACGTGCAATTCGGGCTGGTTGCGCTGCACCATTGGGGGTCGCCCCATCGCGACCTCACGGACGACAAGGGCAAGCTCCTGCCCAAGACGATCAATGAGGGCATTCGAGCGAGCTCCATTTACACCGACCTGACCACGCTCAGCGCGACGCTGAAGACCGGAGGCCGCTCGCTGATCGCAGAAGCCCTGCAGATCGGCTTGAAAGGAGGCCCCGTGCCGTATGGTAGCGGCAGCGGTGCCGCCGGCGATGAAGGCGCCGGCTCGCACAACGGCAGCGTCCCGACGGCGATCAGTGACGACGGCTCGGCGACTTGGAACATTCCGCTGACGGTCACCGTGCGCGTCGGCAACACCGCAGCGATCCGAGGGTCGAACGCCGCGGTTCTGCCGGTGGTGAGCGACGCTGGGTCTGGTGGTGCCGGCAGCGAAGCGAAGCTCGAACTTGACCCCGACTACGACGGGCGCGACGGGTACGACAGCACGTTCCTGGGCGGAACACAGATCCCGCTGCCGAAACTGTCCACCAATCTACGCAAGATCGCGGCCAGGAACCTTCACGCCAAGCCCGGAGAGGACCCGTTCGAACTGAAGTATCATCACTACAGCGTCGTGATGAACGGCAAGCGACGCCTTGCCTTCGTGTCGGCCGTCAATATCGACGGCGCGCAGGCCAAGGATTTCAATCGCCAAAAGGGCACGATCAGCGACCCCTTCGAGGACGGCGGGCAAGAAGCATCGGAGCAATGGTTCGCCGATGAGCGCATAAAGCCCAATCAGCAGACGCCGCCTGACTTCTATCAGGGCCAGACGACCTTCGACACGCAGGGCAAGCGCACTACCAACAAGCGAAGCACTGCGCATCTCTACAATCTGTTCCAGCAGGGCCACCTGACACGACGGCAGGATCCGATCTGGGGCGACGACGACGAGCTGATCAAGTTCAGCAATGCCGACACGTTCCACGTGACCAACTGTGCACCACAGATCGGTTTCTTCAACATGGGGATGGCGAGGAAGGAGTCGCTCGCGTTCGACGAGAAGGCTACGCCGAAGAAGACCAAATCAAAGCAGGGCAAGACGTCGAGCCACCCCGGCGGCATCCTCCATTGGCGTGCCCTCGAAGAATATGTCCAGACCAATGCGCGCGCCGATCGCGGCAAGGTCACCGTCTTCACCGGGCCGATCTTCAACGACGGCAAGGACTACGCCTGGGACCGCGGCCGCGCGGACATGAAGGGGTTCAAGGCGCCGCGCGAGTATTGGAAGCTCATCCTGAGGAAGGAAAAGGGCGACCTGCAGGCCACCGCCCTGCTCGCCAATCAATCACCCCTGATCGGGTCGCGCCTGCCGGAGAAACTCGATCCCCGCGTTACATACGGCGCGGTCGACCAGTATCACCTCAGCATTGCTGAGCTCGAGTCCCGCACCAAGCTCGATTTCGGAAGCACCGTCCGCGAAGCCGATACCTATGTCCCCAAGGGCACCGGCGAAAGTCGTCGCATTCGCAAGGTCACGGACGTTGCCGACGTGAATCTGAACCGGCCGGCAAAGCGACGCCGCTGACGGCAACCCGCAGTGCACGCGGATGTGACTTGGACGGCCTGCGCGACAAATCCAGAATGTCCCGCCCCATCGGAAGATGGACCAACTAGGGGAGGACACGACTTGCAGAAAAACATTCGGACGACTGGTTTCGCCTTCATGGCGATTGCGCTGTGCGCTTTCGCTGGCAGCCTGCAGGCGCAGACACCTCCTGCGACACCTCCTGCGACGCCTCCCGCAGCGGCGCCTGCGGGACCGCCACAATTTCCCAACATGACCTTCTTCATCAGCAGTGTCGGCAGCCCGTTCGGCGCCGACTTCGGCGGTATCGAAGGGGCGGACCGGCATTGCCAGATTCTGGCCGCCCGCGTCGGCGCCGGCGGCAAGACCTGGCGGGCATACCTCAGTGTCCAGGCGGTCGGCGGCAAGCCGGCGATCAACGCCCGCGACCGCATCGGCAAGGGCCCGTGGGTCAACAACGCCGGCGTGCAGATCGCCGCCAGCGTCGAGGACCTGCATTCGGCCAACAACAAGATCAACACCGAGAACGGCCGGGCGGAAACCGGCCGGATGATCCCGAGCCGCCTTTTCGTCGTGAATCAACACGACATCCTCACGGGCACGCTCGCCGACGGCACCGCGCCGCCGCCGGACAAGGACATGACCTGCGGCAACTGGACCAAGAGCGGCAACGACGGCGCCGCCATGGTCGGCCATCACGACCGCATGGGCCTACGCGACGATGAAGCCTCGAAGTCGTGGAACGCCTCCCATCCCTCGCGTGCCTGCAATGCCGCGTCCCTGGTGGCGACCGGCGGGGCCGGGTTGATTTACTGCTTCGCGGCCAACTAACTCAACGCATCACCGGTGATGAAACAGAAGACCAGACCGTAGGTTTCGCAGAGATGCACCCCACGGTCGGGCGTCGGCATTGAAATGATCTTGTTCTTCGGCACGACCAGCCACTCCCGGCCATCCCAGGCACGATAGAGGCCGTCGTCGCCGAGGAACGATTGGGTCGGACGGCAATCGCCCGGCTTGCCGTCGGCGTCGCCCTTGCAGCAGCGCCAGCAGGAGCGTAAGCCGCTTCATACTCTGCCTCCCAGAACTCCCCACTTATAGTGAAGAAGCTGAGCATGAAGGCAAGGTCGACCGCAGGCGCCCTCGTCGCGAGGACGCCCGAAGTCCTGACCGGCAGGTCGACTATGAGTCGATCTTCACGCCCGCCTTGGTGATCACCTTCTCCCACTTCTCGACCTCGGCCTGGAGGAACTTCACCGTGTCGGCCGGCGTGGCGCCGACGGGGATCACGGCCTGATCGGCCAGCCGCTTGCGCAAGGCCTCGTCCTTCATCGCCTTGGCAACCTCGCCGCCCATCCGGTCGACGATCTCCTTGGGCGTGCCGGCGGGCGCCATGAACATCACCCAGCTCGAGGATTCGATCAGCGGGCCGCCCGACTCGACGATGGTCGGGATGTCCGTGGCGCCGGGCACGCGCTCCTTCGACATCATGGCCAGTGCCCGCACCTTGCCGGCCCTCACCTGGCTCATGGTGCCGATCGGCACGTCGAGCAGCATCTGGATGTTGCCGGACATGAGGTCGGCCAGCGCCGGCGCCGTGCCCTTGTAGGGGACGTGCACCATCTGGGTGCCGGTCACCTGCATGATCAGCTCGCTGGTGAGGTGGGCGGCGGCACCCACGCCGGACGAGCCGAACGAGATCTTGCCCGGGTTGGCCTTGGCGTAGGCGATCAGTTCGCCGACGGTCTTCACCGGCAGGTCGTTGGTCACCAGGATCATGATCGGGGCGATGCCGACGAGGGATACCGGCGCGAAGCTCGTCACCGGATCGAACTTCAGCTTGCCGGCATAGAGCGTCTTGTTGGCGGCGTGAGCTGCGATCACCGTCAGGAAGGTGTAGCCGTCGGGTGCGGCGTTGGCGACGATCTCGGCCCCGATCAGCGAATTGGCGCCAGGCTTGTTGTCGACCACGAAGGGCTGGCCGACGTTCATCTTCTCCAGCGTCAGTCGCGTCACCGAGTCCGTGAGCCCGCCTGCGGTGTAGGGCACGACCCAGCGGATCGGCTTGGCGGGCCATGCCTGGGCGCGGAGCTGCGAGGGCGCGAGCGCCACGGCGGCACTTGCCGCCAGGACAGTGCGGCGGTTGATCTTGCTCATGATTGTCTCTCTTTCTTTCTCAAATCAAACGGGCGATCAATCGAGGTCGAGGCCGTTCATGCCGGCGTTCTTGCGCGCCTTCTTGGCCAGTTCGGTCAGGATCTTGCCAGCCTGGCGCGGATCCTCGATCTGCTCGGCCTGCGGTCCCTTATGCCAGCCTTCGGCCACGGCAAAAATGCCGTTGCCGGCCTGGAACACGCGGCCGGTGATCTCGCGGCTCTCCTCGCTCGCAAGCCACGTCGCGACCGGCGCGATCCAGCGCGGGCTGCGCGTCTTCTTGTCCTCCTCGGTGTATTCGCGGAGGTCCTCGGTCATGCGCGTGAAGGCCGACGGCGAGATCGAATTCACCGTGATGCCGTAGCGGGCGAGCTCGCGCGCGGCGATGACGGTGAACGAGGCAATGCCGGCTTTGGCCGCGCCGTAGTTGGTCTGGCCGATGTTGCCGTAGATGCCCGACACCGACGTGGTGGTGATGATGCGCGCATCGACCGGACCGCCTTTGGCTTTCGCCTGGTCGCGCCAGTAGGCGGCGGCGTGACGGGCCGGTGCGAAGGTGCCCTTGAGATGCACCTTGATGACGGCGTCCCACTCCTGCTCGCTCATGTTGACCAGCATGCGGTCGCGCAGGATGCCGGCGTTCAGCACCACAGCGTCGAGCTTGCCGAAGGCCTGGACGGCCTGGTCGATCATGCGCTTGGCGCCGTCCCAGTCCGAAACGTCGTCGCCATTGGCCACGGCCTCGCCGCCCTTGGCCTTGATCTCGTTCACCACCTGCTGGGCAGCCGATATGTCCTGGCCGGCGCCGGCGCGGTCGCCGCCCAGGTCGTTGACCACGACCTTGGCGCCATGTTCGGCCAGCATCAGGCAATGTTCGCGGCCCACGCCACGGGCACCGCCGGTGACGATCGCCACCCGTCCCTCGCACAATCTAGCCATTGCTCCCTCCCGTTTCTGGCGTGTCTGGCCCCGCCATCCTGCGCTAGTCTAGCGGCCTACCGAGGAGGATCGCCATGGACACACTGCCGCTCGTCGCCCCTGAACAGGTCGGTCTTTCCGCAGCGCGGCTCGACCGCGTGCGCAAGTGGATGCACGGCTGGGTCGACAGCGGAAAGCTGGCCGGCATGGTCACCTGCGTGATGCGCAAGGGCGAACTCGCCTTCGCCGAGGTCTA
>JBQTJT010000001.1:0-22816 GCA_052386855.1 Reyranella sp. | reverse complement strand
TGGTGACGATGCGCTTGATCGCGCCGCGCTGGATCTCCGGCTGCGCCGCGCGCAGCGCCTCCTGGGCGGCCTTCTTGTCGCCGGTGGCGATCGCCTCCTCGACCTTCTTGACCGAGCCGCGGATGCGACTGCGCCGTGCCGTATTCACGGCCGTGCGGGTCTCGGTCTGGCGGGCGCGCTTCTGGGCCGACTTGTGATTAGCCATTCAGTCCTCGTTGCTCGAAGGGCGCGCTTATACGGGCCGCATGGCGACCGGTCAAGAAAGCCAAATCAGGCATAATCATGGCCCGGCGGCCCTGCGCGCCTGTCGAATGCGACGGTTCGATGCCGCTACCCGCTCCGGATCGACCTCGAAACCGACATACGAACAGCCGAGCTTGAGGGCCGCCAAGCCGGTCGTACCCGACCCGGAGAAGGGGTCGAACACGATCACGTCCTCGCCGGTCTTTCCGGAGGCTTCGATACATCGACGGGGAAGCTCCTCCGGGAAGCGCGAGAAGTGGGCAAGCCCGTCTATCCTTTCATTTCCGAATTCCCAGACGCTGGCGACAGGCGGAGTCACGCGGAACGAATGGCTTTCGTTTTTTGCGAAAAGGTAGATTGCCTCGTGCTGCCGATGCGGCCGTCGGCAGCGGCCTTCCGGCATGGCGTTGCGCTTGCGCCAGACAACCTCGCCTCGGGAAAGATATCCGACATCCGAGAGCGCGATGACGAGGCGATACGGCAAGGCAAGGAGATTGCCATAGCGCAACCAGCCCTCGTTCTTGTCGATGAACGCCTTTCGCTTGGCGCGCGGCTTGGTATAGGCAGAATTGTCCGGCTTGAGGCCGTCCTTGTCGGGCCCGAGCGAACTATAGGCCCTGTCGTCCAGTCGCCAGTTGACCGGGGTATTGTAGGCATCCCCCAGGTTGATCCAGACGATCCCATCGGCTTTGAGCTTCGGCATGAACGCCGTGAAGATCGCCACGAGGGCCCGCAGATAGTCGCGCGGATCGTCCTCCACGCCGGTGCCGGACGAGGTGCGCTGTCCCCAATACGGCGGCGATGTGACCAGGACATCGACGCTCTCGTCGGGAAGCTCTTTTATGAGTTGGGCGCAGTCTCCCAGGGCCACTTCGTTCAATGGAAAGGGACCAAGAGTGCCGGGTGGCTTGTTCTTCGAGGCGATGCTCATCGTCCATCCTGGCCCAGCGGCAGCACGTCCTTGATGATGCGTTGGGCGATCTCGTCCTCGCCCATCACGACGAGCTCGGCACCCAGGCCGCGGAGATAGTCCACCTCGGCGTCGGTGTGGGCCCGCGCCATGACGCGGATCGACGGGTTGGCCTTGCGCGCGCGTTCGATCAGGTTGCCGGCCTCGAACGGGTCGGGGATGGCGGAGATCAGCCATTTCGCGGCCGGCAGGTTGAGCCGCTCCAGGGAGGATTCCTCACCCGCCACGCCGGTGATGGCCTGGATGCCGCGCGCCTTGAGGGCTTCGACGTTGGCCTCGTCATCCTCGATCACCAGCAGCGGCACATGGGCGGCCGTCAGCGCCTCGGCGATGCGGCTGCCGACGCGGCCGTGGCCGACCAGGACGGCGTGGGCGGTCAGCGCAGCGGCCGTCTCGCCGGGCGCCGGCGGGGCGGGCACGTTCGATTTCGCGTCGGCAGCGGCGGCGCGCCGCGTCATGCGGTCGAGCTGCAGGAAGATGAGCGGATTGACCAGGATCGAGAGCAGGGCGCCCGCCACGATCAGGTCGCGGCCGCGCGCCGGCATGATGTCGAGCTGCACGCCCAGCACCGCCAGGATGAACGAGAATTCGCCGATCTGGGCCAGGCTGGCGGCGATGGTAAGGGCCACCAGGTTGGAATGGCCGAAGGCGCGCACGATCAGGTAGGCCGCCGCCGATTTGCCCAGCACGATGATCAGGAAAGTCGCCAGCACGGTCAGCGGCTCAGTCACCAGCACATAGGGATTGAACAGCATGCCGACGGAGACGAAGAACAGCACGGCGAAGGCGTCGCGCAACGGCAGCGTCTCGCGCGCCGCCTGCTGGCTGAGTTCGGATTCCGCCAGCACCATGCCGGCGAAGAAGGCGCCCAGTGCGAAGGAGACGGCGAAGAGGTGCGTGGCGCCGAAGGCCACGCCCAAGGCGATCACCAGCACGGCGAGGCGGAACAGCTCGCGCGAGCCCGTGTGCGCGACGTAATGCAGGAGCCAGGGAATGGCCTTGCGGCCGATCACCAGCATCAGCGCCACGAAGGCCGAGACCTTGAGCGCCGTGACACCCAGCGTGCCCCAGAGGCTGGTGACGCCGAGCAGGTGCTCCAGCCAGCCGCTGGCGGGCCCCTCGCCGGTCGCGGGCGCCACCGAACTCCTGCCGCCCAACAGCCCGCCCAATGGCGGGATGAGGACGAGGGTGAGCACCATCACCAGGTCCTCGACGATCAGCCAGCCGACGGCGATGCGGCCGCGGTCGGTCTCGACCAGGCGTCGGTCCTGAAGCGCCCGCAGGAGCACGACGGTGCTGGCGACCGAAAGGGCGAGGCCAAAGATGAGCCCGGCGCCCAGCGACCAGCCCATCAGCAGCGCAAGGCCCACGCCCATCGCGGTCGCCACGGCGATCTGGCCGAGCGCACCCGGCACCGCGATCGTCTTCACGGAGAGCAGGTCTTTCAGCGAAAAATGCAGCCCGACGCCGAACATCAGCAGGATGACGCCGATCTCGGCCAGCTCGGTGGCGAGTTTGCCGTCGGCCACGAAGCCCGGCGTGAAGGGCCCGATGGCAACGCCCGCCAGCAGATAACCCGCGATCGCGGGCAGGCGCAGCCGCTGGGCAATGAGGCCGAAGATGAAGGCAAGGCCGAGGCCCGCGACGATGGTGGCGATCAGGGGCGTGTCGTGCGGCAGAACGCTCACTCCTCGGCTGGCGGGATGGTCCCTTTCATATTGGGCCCCTTCATATTGGGGCTGTTCAGCCGCCATGCAACCAAAGAGCTGCGGCGTCAGGCTGGCGGGATCGTGTAGCCGTTGCGCCGGAGGAGTTCTTCCATCGTGCGGACGCCGCTGCCGTGGCGGCCGGCGGCGCAATCGACCTCGGCGGACTTGCGCGGCATGTCCCAACCGCCGCCGCCTTCGCTCTTGTTGCCGCCGTGGCGGACCCAGAACTCGAGGAGCTGCTGGCAACGCGTCTGGGGATCGCTGCTCAAAGTCTGGATGTCGGCGTTGCCGGCTACGGCGGGGCCGGCTGTTGCCAGGAAAACGATGACGGCGAGAAGTGACCGGATCATGGGCGCCGTCATGGCCGCGGATTGATCACGGCGGTCTTGTCGTGGAGATAGAGTCCGCGGCAATCTCGGGGTGCCGCCCAGTTGGGATGCGACCACTTGGTCGGCCGCCGGATGGCGACCGCGTACTTGTTGGGATCCTCCAGCGAGAGGCTGACGAAGCATTGCGCCTCGCCGCCGGCGCTGCGGTAGCCGCTGACCTCGAACACCGGGCCCACGATCTCCGGCAGGCGCACGCCGGCGGCACGGAGATCGGCGTAGAGCTTGTCGATCGCGCGGTCGTTGCGCATGACCGGGTAGGAGGCGAGCTGGTCGGACAGCGCGCCGCTCACCTTGAGCGACGACATGTTCTGCTGGATGTTTTCCAGCATGTAGCGCTTGGCTTGTCGCGCCGTCATCGCCCGCACCTGCTCGGGCTTGGCCGGATTGGTCCAGCCGGTCGAATGGTTGCAGATGTTGAGTGCCTGCTCGACCGGGTCGATCGCCGGGCGGGCGAGGCCGATGGGGCAGACCTTGAGGGTCAGGAAATCCCCGGTGGTGTTGGTGTAGACGAACTCGTCCTGCGCCTTGGTCATCATCGAGGCCACGAAGCGCGGATCGATGCCGAGGTCGGCGGTGTAGAGCATGACGGCGGCGGTCGCGGCCCTGGCCTCGGTGAAGCCCTGGCGCCGGCCCTGGACCGGATCGTCGGCGGTCGGCGCCTCGGCGCTGTTGGGATTGAGATAGAAGGCGTGGAAGCCCAGCCTGGCGCCCAACTCGAGCCGGTGGCTTGCCACTCTTTCGACCGGCCCCGCCGCGCCGTTGGCCGCCGTGCCGCCGAGAAACGCCAGCGCACAGGCCGACAGGCAGATGTCCTTTTTGCGCACCACGGTGGCGACGTTGTAGTCGCGGAACAGGTAGCCCACCTTCAGCCCTTCGTTCAGATCACCGCCCAGGCTGCTCAACTCGACCGTGGCCAGCAGTGTATCGGGAGCGGCCTTCGACTGGCCCTGCAGGCGCTCGAGGAGTTCCCGCATCGCTTCGGCGTCGCCCTGCCGGAACGGACCCGAGAGACGGATCATGCTCGACAGGCCAGGACCCGGCCTGGTCTTGACCTCGATGTCCGCGGCCTCTGCGCCAAGCGAGCACAGGAACAGCAGGCTTGCCCACAAGCATCCGACGATAGGCCGTTTCGTCATCGTATCCTCAACACCAGGAACACGGGGGCGTATTCGAGGTACGGCGCGCACTGCCCGGCGGACGGGACACGTGGGATCACAGAGGTGTGAGCGCAGCCGCAAGTCGCACCTTGCAGGCAGACAGTTTTTGGAAAAAGGTAACTAAATCATGGTGTTGTCACAGGGCCTTCATCGCCGGGCAAAGCCATTGGTGTTGAACGGCACCATGCAGCCGATCGACATCGCCGACTCCCTCGACCGTTTCCATTGGGAAGCGCTGCGCGCCTTGGGCGCGCCCTCTCCGGACCCCAGTCGCCTGAGCGAAGCGGTCCTGAAACAGCTCCTGGGTTCGGACCTGCTGGAACTCCGCGACCACCGCCCCGCGATTACGGCCAAGGGCCGCCGAGTAGTCGCTTGCGGTTCGCCGCGGCTGTGGAATTCATAGAGGACTCGGCACTGAAAATCGGCCGTTTCGCAAAGCCGTTCCCGGACCGCTGATAAGGCAGATTCCGGACACTTCGTGTCCGTTAATTTGCTATCTCAGAAGCAACACATCCGGAGGAACGCTCAAATGGCATCGCCGCTTTTCGATCTCACCGGCAAGGTCGCCGTCGTCACCGGCTCGAGCAAGGGCATCGGCAAGTCGATCGCCCTGCATCTCGCCCTGCAGGGCGCCAAGGTCGTGGTGTCGTCGCGCAAGGCGCCAGCCTGCGAGGAGGCGGCCGCCGAGATCCGCAAGGCCGGCGGCCATGCCACGGTCATCCCGTGCAACATCTCCGACAAGGCGCAGGTCGAGCGGCTGATCACGGAGACGAAGAAGCAGCTCGGGCCGGTCGACGTGCTGGTCTGCAACGCGGCGTCCAATCCCTACTACGGGCCGAACGAGAAGTTGCCCGACGATGTCTTCATGAAGGTGATGCACAACAACATTCTTTCCAACATGTGGCTGGTCAATCTCTGCCTGCCCGACATGCGCGCCAAGAAGGACGGCTCGATCATGATCGTGTCGTCGATCGGCGGCGTGCGCGGCTCGGCGGTGATCGGCGCCTACTGCATCTCCAAGGCCGCCGACATGCAGCTCGCGCGCAACCTCGCGCTCGAGTACGGGCCGGACAATATCCGGGTGAACACCATTGCGCCCGGCCTGGTGCGCACCGACTTCGCCAAGGCGCTGTGGGACGACCCGGTCTATCTCGACAAGCGCCTGGCGACGGCGCCGCTCCGCCGCATCGGCGAGCCCGACGACATCGGCGGCATCGCCGTCATGCTGGCCGGCAAGGCCGGCGCCTTCATCACCGGCCAGACCATCATCGCCGATGCGGGCGTGACTATCGGAGGTTAGGGGCGGCGGGTAAGCTCTGCAAACGACAAGGGAGGAAACAACAATGAAGCGCATAAGCGTATTGATCGGAGTCCTGGGCGTCCTCTTTGCGACCGCCGCAGGCGCGCAGCCCTATCCCAACAAGCCGATCCGCATCGTGGCGCCGTTCCCGCCGGGCGGCGTCGCCGACGTGCTGGCGCGGGCGATCCAGCCCGGCCTGCAGGAGGCGCTGGGCCAGCAGGTCATCATCGACAACAAGCCGGGCGCCGGCGGCAACATCGGTGCCGATCTCGTGGCCAAGGCCGATCCCGACGGCTACACGCTGCTGCTGGCCTCGGCCGGCATCCTGACGATCAACGAGTTCCTCTATTCCAAGATGCCGTTCGATCCGGCCAAGGCCTTCGCCCCCATCACCGTGGTGGGCGACATGCCCAACATCGTCGTGGTCAATCCCAAGACCGGCCTGAAGACGCTGAAGGAGCTGATCGACAAGGCCAAGGCTGAACCGGGCAAGCTCAACTTCGGCTCGGCCGGCAACGGCACCACGACCCACCTCGCCATCGTGCTGCTGGAGCAGGCCGCCAAGATCAAGCTCGCGCACGTGCCCTACAAGGGTGCGGCGCCGGCGGTGCAGGATCTCGTGGCGGGCCAGATCGACGGGCTGGTGGACAATCCGCCGCTGGTCGTCGGCCACATCAAGAGCGGCACGCTGACGGCGCTCGCCTGGGCAGCCCCTCAGCGCCTGCCGATCCTGCCCGACGTACCGACGGCTGCCGAAGCCGGCCTGCCGGGCTTCGAGGCCTCGTCATGGTTCGCCCTCGTGGCGCCTGCGGGAACGCCGCCGGAGATCGTAGCGCGCCTCAACGCCGAGACCGCGAAGATCCTGAAGGACCCCAAGATGGTCGAGCAGTTCGCCGCCCGCGGCGTGCGGCTGGTCGGCAACTCGGTGGCGGCGTTCACCGCGTTCATCCCGCCCGAGCGCGCCCGCTGGGGTGAGATCGTGAAAACCTCGGCCGTGAAGCTGGACTGATGAGCCTCTACCAGGTCCAGAAGCTGATCTACGAGCTCAACCGCGATCCGCGCACCCGCGAGCGTTTTTCCGCGGGGCGCGACGAGGTCCTGGCCGAATATGCGCTGACCGACGAGGAGAAGGGCGCGCTGACAAAACCCGACATCGGCCTGCTCTACGTGCTGGGCGTGAACGGCCAGCTCCTGATGCACTTCGCGGCCCTGCACAAGATCGAATGGCCCGACTATCTCGATCGCATGCGGCAGGGTCTGAAGGATCACGGCCAGGTGCGCGAAGGCGTCTATGCCGCGACCGGTTACGAAGGTGTCGAGGCGCACGATGCGCGCCTAAAAAATGAACGGGAGAAACGCTGATGCCCCTGGTCTATTGCGGCGCCTGCAGCCACGCCCCCGGCATCACCGCCCGCGCCGAGCGTGCCGACACCCAGACGCGCCAGGCTCTCGAGTCGGCGTTCGGGCGCATGGGCGACGAGATCCGTTCGACCAGGCCCGATGCGCTGGTGGTGATCGCGGCCGAGCATTTCGCCAATTTCTTCATGAACAACATGCCGGCCTTCGCCATGGGCATGGCCGACAGCTACGAGGGGCCGATCGAGGACGCGGCGTTCCTCCGCATCAAGCGCACGACGGTGCCTGGCAACAAGGCGCTGTCCAGGAAGTTGATCGAGCGCGTGATGCAGACAGTCGACGTGGCCTACGCCGAGGAATGGAAGTTCGACCACGGGATTTCCGTGCCGCTGCACTTCCTGACGCCGGACTACGACCTCCCCATCATCCCGGCCAACATCAATTGCCAGGGACCGCCGCTCGCCCCTCTGGCGCGCGCCTGGGCCTTTGGCGAGGCGCTTCGCGCGGCGGCGGATTCGGTGCCCGAACGCATCGCGCTGATCGGCACTGGCGGCATCTCGCATTGGCCGGCGACGCCTGATTCGGGAAAGATCAATACCGACTGGGACCAGGAATTCCTGCGCCGCTGGTCCGCCAACGACCGTGACGCGCTGCTCTCCTACACCGACGCCGAAACCTATCGGGACGCGGGCCAGGGCGGGTTCGAGATCAGGACCTTCATCGCTGCGGCGGCGGCGGCCAAAGGCGCGAAAGGCAGAGTGCAGTTCTGCGAGCCGGTGCCGATCTTTGCCGTCTCCTGCACTATCGCGCGGATGGCGGTCGCGGCCTAGGCCTTCTTCCTGAAGGTCACGACCAGGACGTCGCGATAGGCGGGCAGGGCGGGGTTCTCCGGCTCGACCGGCGTCACGCCGTGAAAGCAGCGCCGGTCGTCGACCAGAGCAGCGTCGAGCGGGTCGGTGAGGGTGAAGCTGCCCAGCGCGCGCTTGTCGAGGTCGTGCACCGTCGTGGTGCCACTCCGGATGTTGCGGCGGTCGATCAGCAGCACCAGCACATAGTCGACGCCGTCGCGGTGCATGCCTTCGGGCGTAGGCTTGCCGTTCTGGCCGGGCTTGGCCTCGATGCGGAACTGATGGACCTCGACATGCCACTTGATCGCGTCGGGGGCCAGCTTGCTGAAGAGGGCGCGGCAGTATTCCAGGATGGTCCGCATGGAAGCGCCATCGCCGATCTCGTCGGTCACGGGCTTGAACCAGCGTTCGATGCCGCCGTTCAGCGTGTTGTAGTCGAGCCCCTGGTAGTGCGGCTGGTGCGGCCCGCGCACGATCGGACCCTGGCGTTCGGCGGCATAGACGCCGAAGCGCCGGCGGCGGTAGCGGCCGCCGTCGCCCATGTAGGTGTCGACGTCGAGATCGCCCCAGCTCTGGGCGAATTCCGGCCAGTCGGCCAGCGCCCCGAAGCGCACGAAGGCGGTGCGCATGTCCGAGGCTTCGACGAAGGCATATCCCGCGCGGGCGACCGCGTTGCGGATGCCCGAGGCGTTCTGCAGGCCGGTTCCGATTTCGCTCATGGGGAAAGCCTATCATTGCCGCGGCCGTCCGCCACATGAGCTAAAGTCAGGGCCGACCCGGAGGAAAACGATGCCATATGCCAGGACCGACGACGGCGTGAATCTCCACTACGAGGAGACCGGCGCCGGCACGCCCATCGTCTTCGTCCACGAGTTCGCCGCCGACCATCGCTCGTGGGAAATGCAGATGCGCCATTTCGGCCAGCGCTATCGCGCCATCACCTACGGCGCCCGCGGCTACCCGCCCTCCGACGTGCCGGAAAAGCCCGAGAGCTATAGCCAGGAGCGCGCCACCGACGACATCCTGGCGGTGATGGGCCACCTCGGGATCGACAAGGCCCATATCGTCGGCCTCTCGATGGGCGGCTTCGCCAGCCTGCACTTCGGCCTCCGTCATCCCAAGCGTGCCCTGTCGCTGGTCGTGGCGGGCGTGGGCTACGGCGCCGAGAAGGACCAGCAGGCGAAGTTCAAGGCCGAGGTCGAGGTGGTGGCCAAGTCGCTGCTGCAGGAGGGCATGGCGGCCTTCGCCGAGAAGTACGCCTACGGGCCCACGCGCGTGCAGTTCGAGAACAAGGACCCGCGCGGCTTCGCCCAGTTCAAGAAGGAGCTAGCCGAGCATTCGGCGCTGGGCTCGGCCAACACCCAGATCGGCTGCCAGGGCCGGCGGCCCTCGCTCTACGATCTCGTCGAGGGAATGCGCACCATGACGGTGCCGACGCTGGTCCTGACCGGCGACGAGGACTGGCCGTGTCTGGCGCCCTCGCTGCTGATGAAGCGGGAGATTCCCTCGGCGGCGCTGGCGGTGATGCCGAACTGCGGCCACACCGTCAATCTCGAGGATCCCGACCAGTTCAACCGGATCGTCGGCGACTTCATCGTCCAGGTCGAGGCCGGGCGCTGGCCCAGGCGCGACCCGCGCGCCATGAGCGCGTCGATCACGGGGATGAAGTCTTAAGCGGTGAGCCCACCATCGCAGACGAATTCGGTGCCGGTCGAGAAGGTCGATTCGTCGGACAGCAGGAACAGGATCATGTTGGCCACTTCCTCGGGCCGTCCGAGGCGGCCCAGCGGATGCAGCTCCTCGAGCGCCTGACGGCCGCTCACGTTGCCGGCGTTCTGCTCCAGCCGGGGCGCGATCATCGGCGTGTCGATGTAGCCGGGATGCACCGAGTTGCAGCGGATGTTGTATTTCATCTGGGCGCAATGCAGCGCCACGTTCTTGGTGAGCGTCCGCACCGCGCCCTTGCTGGCCGAGTAGGCCATGGCATGGGAGGCCCCGCGTAGCCCCAGCACCGAAGAGATATTCACGATCGAGCCACCGCCAACTGATCCGCCGACATGGGCCTTCATGGCACCGATGGCGGATTTGCAGCCGAGGAATGTGCCCAGCGAATTGATGTCGTTCACGCGGCGGTATTCCTCGAGCGTGCAGTCCTCGATCGAGTTGCGCACGCCCACGCCGGCCGAGTTCAGGAGGCCATGGAGGCCGCCGAACGTCGCCACGGTCGCCGCGACGGCGGCCTGCCAGCTCGGCTCCTGGGTGACGTCGAGCGGCACGAAATGCGCCGCGGCGCCCAGTTCTGCGGCAAGCGCCCGGCCTCGGGCCTCGTCGCGGTCGGCCAGCACCGCCTTGCCGCCCTCGCGCACGACCAGGCGGGCGGTCTCGGCCCCGATGCCTGAGGCACCGCCGCTCAGCAGCACGACCTTGTTCTCAAGGCGGGGCAAGGAGCGACCTCCTCGTCAGGCCCGAGGTGATGCCGCCGTCGGCCACGATCTCGGCGCCGGTCATGAAGCTCGAGCGGTCGGAGGCCAGGAACAGGATCACTTCGCCCAGTTCGCTCGCTTCGGACATGCGGCCGATCGGGTGGCGGGAGCCGATGAAGGCCTTGCCCTGGGCGTGGCCCACCATCTGCCACAGCGGGTTGAAGATCGCCGTGTCGACGCCGCCCGGATGCACCGAGTTGCAGCGGATGTCGTATTTCTGCTCGGCGCAATGGAGCGCCACGCTCTTGCTGAGCAGCCGCACCGCGCCCTTTGCGGCGGTATAGGCGGTGGGTCCGGCCGAGCCGATCAGGCCCGCGATCGAGGAGATGTTGACGATCGAGCCCTTTATGGCGGGCTTGCCCGGGCCGGTCTTCTTCATGCCTTCGATCGCATACTTGCTGCCGAGGAACACGCCTTCGGAGTCGACCGCCTGGACTTTCTGCCAGGTCTCGACCGTCGTCGTCTCGATATTGCCCGAGCCGCCGGAAATGCCGGCGTTGTTGATCATGATGTCGAGCCGGCCCTCGCGCTTCAGCACGTCGGCGAGCAGGGATTTCCAGGAATCTTCGGAGGTCACGTCATGGGCGACGAAGCGGCCGGGGCTGTCCGCGGCCGCGTTCAGGTCGGCCACGATAACCGTGGCGCCAGCTGCCGCCAGTAGCGTCGCCGATGCCGCGCCGATGCCCGAGGCGCCGCCGGTGACGATCGCCACCCGTCCGGAAAGTTCACCGCTCATGTCCCGCGGACCATAGCCGAGGAGCGGGCAATTGCAGTAGCCTCGTGTGCAAGGAGGATCGCATGGCGAAGCTCAGGGAACTTCTTTTCGGCGCGATCGCGCCTGTTATCGTCGCGGCCTGCACCCAGACGGCCGGTGGCCCGCCGCCCGGCCTCACCGCGGCGCAGGGCATGGCCTACTGCACCACGCTTGCGACGCTGTATTCCGAGTATGTCGGCGACACCGGCAGTGACCTCGGCACGACCTACTCCGGCGGCGAGGAGGCCGATCTCCGGGCACGCTTCGCCATTGCCGAATGCGAGGAAGGCAATACCGCCAAGGGGATACCGACGCTTCAGAACAGGCTGCGCGACGCACGGGTCAACGTCCCGCCGGCGCCGGCGACCTGAACAAAGAAAAGCCCGGGCGGTTGCCCGCCCGGGCCTGATGTTTCGGATAGGCGACTGCTCTAGAAGAGCAGGTCGCCCTTGACCAGCACCCAGCGGCCGTTCTTGACCTCCTGCACCTGGGTGATCGTCGTCGCCAGATGGTTGGTCTTGGAGAACTTGGTCGGCGGCGAATTGAAGATGTCCTGGAAGACACTGCCCGACTCGAGAGCGTCCAGCAGCTTCTGCCCCGTCAGATCCTTGCCAGCAGCCTGGGCATAGTGGGCGAAGGTCATGATGACGTTGTAGCCGATGACCGCCTGGCTGTTGGGTTCGACGTTGAACTTCTTGAAGTAGGCCTCGCACCACGCCTTGACGGCACCGGTCGAGGTGTCGCGGTAGGGGATCACGAAGCCGGCCGCGGCGTAGAGACCCTCGACCAGTTCCTTGCCCAGCGCCGGGATCTCGAGAACGTTGACCGGCGTGGCGCCGAGCCAGACCGGCGCGAAGCCGATCTTCTTGGCCTCGGCCATCAGGCCGATCGTCTCGCGGATCACCGTGCCCATCACCACCAGATCGCAGCCGTCCGCCTTCATCTTGGCAGCCTGCGCGCTGAAGTCGGAGGCGCCGCGCTTGTAGGTGGTGACCGACGCCGCCTTCATCTTCATGGCGTCGAGCTGCTGGGTGAAGCCGTCGAACACGTTCTTACCGTATTCGTCGTCCTGGTACATGATGCAGGCGGCCTTTGGCTTCTTCCACTCGACCATGTACTTCACGGCCGCCCGCGTGCTTTCGACGTAGGGCAGCAGGTTGTTGAACTTCAGACGCTCCTGCGGCTTCGCCGGATCGAACTTGAAGGTGAATTCAGCCGCCGTCAGCGGGAAGAGCTGCGGCACGCCGGCATCGAACAGGACGTCCTGCGCGGCCAGCACGGTGGGCGAGCCCATCGGGCCGACCATGGCGAAGACCTTGTCCTTCTCGACCATCTTCTGGCTGGCCAGCACGGCCTTCTTCGGGTCGTACTGGGTGTCCTCGGCGACCAGGCGCAGCTTGCGGCCGTTGATGCCGCCCTTGGCGTTCACGTCATCGACGCCGAGCTGCATGCCGTTGAGCACCGGCACGCCCCACACCTTGATCGGACCGGAGAGATCCTGGTGGGTGCCGAGCACGATCTCGGTGGTCGTGACGCCCTGGTTGGTTACCTTGGTCTGTGCGAACGCCGGCAGGGCGAGCCCGACCGCGGCGCCCAAAAGGGCCGCCCTCAATATGCTCTGTCTCATTCGTTGCCTCCTACGAAATGGCGCCCGTCTTTGTTGGCGGGAGAAGCGGGCACCGTCCCTCTCCCATCCGGTGTGCTCCCGGCTGGCCGCACTATGCCATGCCGGCAGACGAATTAAAGTGCCAGGCTAGGCGGCCTGGGCCCGGTACATGGCGTCGATTTCGGGCTTGTATTTCGTGTTCACGAAGCTGCGCTTCAGCTTCATGGTCGGCGTCAGCTCCTCGTCCTCGGGCGTCAGCTGCTGCTCGATCAGGAAGAACCGCTTGATGGTCTCGACCCGGGCGAAGTTGGTGTTGACCTTCTCGATCTCCGCCCAGATCAGGTCCTGGACCTCCTTGGTGCGGCACAGGCTGGTGTAGTTGGTGAAGGGCACGTCGAGGTCCTGCGCGAACTTCTCGACCGTCTCGCGCTCGATCATCACCAGGCAGGTGAGGTACGGCCGCTTGTCGCCGATCACCACGGCGTCGCTGATGTAGGGCGAGAACTTGAGCAGGTTCTCGATTTCCGAGGGCGTGACGTTCTTGCCGCCGGCCGTGATGATGATGTCCTTCATCCGGTCGGTGATCTTCACATAGCCTTCGTTGTCGATCATGCCGACATCGCCGGTATGCAACCAGCCGTCCTTGTCGACGGTCTCGGCCGTCTTCTCGGGCTGGTTCAGGTAACCCATGAAGACGAAGTCGCCTTTGATCAGGATCTCGCCGGCCGGGGAGATCATGACCTCGCCGTAGGGCACGGACTTGCCGACCGTCCCGAGCTTGATGCCGTTGGCGGGCATCGCCGTGGCGAGGCCGCAGTTCTCGGTCTGGCCGTAGACCTCGTACATGTCGAGACCCAGGGCGAGGTACCAGCGGATCAGTTCGGGCGCGATCGGCGCGGCACCGGTGAACAGCCAGCGGCAGCGGTCGAGCCCGACCATCCGGCGGATGTTCTTCAGCACCAGCCAGTAGCCCAGCTGGAAGCGCAGCTTCTCGAACGCCGAAGGCTCGCGCCGCGCCAGGCGGGCATCGGCGATGGCGAAGCCCGCGTCGATCGCCTTCTTGTAGGCCCAGCGCTGCAGCGGCGTGGCGTCCTTCAGTGCGATCATGATGCCCGAGTAGAACTTCTCCCATACCCGCGGCACGGCGCCGAACAGGGTCGGCTGCACTTCGCGGATATTGTCGGGCACCGTCTCGGGACTCTCGGCGAAGTTGCTGCACACGCCGGTCGCCACCGAGTAGTAGCTGCCGGCGATGCGCTCGGCGACGTGGCAGAGCGGCAGGAAGGCCAGCCGTTCGTCGCCTTCGTACCAGGAGAGCGACAGCTCGGGATGCATGCAGTTCGCCATCGTGTAGACGACGTTGCGATGGCTGTGCATGGCGCCCTTCGGCGGCCCCGTCGTGCCCGAGGTGTAGACCAGGATGGCGAGGTCGTCGGGCTTGCGCGACGCTACCAGCTCGCCGAACAACCCGTCCTTGCCGTTGGCGTAGTTGCGGCCGGTCGCCATGAAGTCGTCGAGCGACACGACCATGGGGTCGCTGAAGGTCGTGAGGCCTTCCATGTCGAACACCACGATCTGCTTCAGCGTCGGGCAGCGTCCGCGGACTTCCAGCGCCTTGTCGAGCTGCTCGTCGTCCTCCACGAACAGCACCGCGGTGCGGGAATCGTTGATCAGGTACTCGACCTGCTTGGCCGAGTCGGTGGGGTAGATGCCGGACGAGACGCCGCCCGCGCACAGGATGCCGAAATCGGCGTAATTCCATTCCGGCACGGTGTTGGCCAGCACGGAGCCGACATCGCCTGGGCGGAAGCCGATCGAGTGGAGCGCGTAGGTGACGGCGCGCGCGCGTTCCAGCCACTGGTTCCAGGAGATGGCGTTCCAGATGCCATAGAGCTTCTCGCGCATCGCCGGCTTGTCGCCGCGCGTCGTACACGACAGCACGAAGCTCTTGGGAAGGGTATCCGCAACCGTCAGCGTCGCTTTTTGGGCCATGGTCTGCTTGCCTCCCTGGTCGTCAGCGCCAGTTCTTCTTCTTTTTCCAGCGGCGTTCGCCGCGCGCATTCTCTTCCTTGGCGCCGAGGTAGAATTCCTGGATGTCCTTGCTGCTCATCAGCCGCTCGCAGGTGTCATCCATGACGACACGGCCGACTTCGAGGACGTAGCCGTAGTGCGCGGTCTCCAGCGCCATCTTGGCATTCTGCTCGACCAGCAGGATCGACGTGCCCTGCTCGGCGTTGACCCGCTTGATGATGCTGAAGATCTCCTTGACCAGGATCGGCGACAGCCCCAGCGAGGGCTCGTCGAGCAGCAGCAGCTTCGGCCGGTTCATCAGCGCGCGGCTGATTGCGAGCATCTGCTGCTCGCCGCCTGACAGCGAGCCGGCCGGCTGGTCGATGCGCTCCTTCAGTCGCGGGAAATAGACGAACACGCGTTCGAGGTCGTGGGCGACGCCGTCGCGGTCGGTGCGCAGGAAGGCGCCCATCGCCAGGTTCTCGCGCACCGACAGGAACGGAAAGACCTCGCGGCCTTCCGGCACATGGCTGAGGCCCAGCCGCACGATCTTGTCGGCGTCCATGCGCTGGATCGACTTGCCTTCGAACTCGATCGAGCCCTTCTGCGGGTCGAGCACGCCGGAAATCGTCTTCAGGATGGTGGTCTTGCCGGCGCCGTTGGCGCCGAGCACGGTGATGATCTTGCCGCGCGGCACCGACAGGCTGACGCCGCGGATCGCCATGATCGGGCCGTAGTAGCTCTCGATGTTGGAGACCTTGAGGATGTCGTCGGACGTATTGGAATCGGGGGGCATGATTGCTCCGCTCAGGCGCCGAGGTAGGCCGCGATGACGTCGGGATGCGCCTGCACCTCCGACGGCGTGCCCGAGGCCAGCACCTTGCCGTAGTTCAGTGCCAGCACGCGATCCGACACGCGATTCACCAGCGTCATGTCGTGCTCGACCATCAGCACCGTGATGCCGAGCTCGCTCCTGATGTCGCGGATCCAGAACGACATGTCGTCGGTTTCCTCGACGTTGAGGCCGGACGACGGCTCGTCGAGCAGGATGAGCTTGGGCTCCGAGCACAGCGCGCGGGCGACCTCGATCACCTTGCGCACGCCATAGGGCAGGCCGGCGATCAGCTTCTCGCGGTAGGCCTGCAGGTCGAGGAACTCGATGACCTCCTCGACCTTGCGCCGGTGGTCCCGCTCGGCACGACGCACCGAGGGCAGGAACAGCATCTCCTGCCACATCTGCGTGGTGGCATGGCAGTGACGCCCGACCAGCAGATTGGCCAGCATGGTGGCGTTCTCGAACAGCTCGATGTTCTGGAAGGTGCGCGCGATGCCGAGCTTGGCGATCTGGTGCGGTGGCACCTCGGTGATGTCGCGGCCCTCGAAGAACAGCTTGCCCGAGGTCGGGTTGTAGAGCCTGGAGATCAGGTTGAAGATCGATGTCTTGCCGGCGCCGTTGGGGCCGATGATCGTGAAGATCTCGCCCTTCTCGACGCTGAAGCTCACGGCGTCGACCGCCTTGAGGCCACCGAATTGCAGCGAGATGCTGTCGACCGTGAAGAAGCTCATCGGTTGCGCTCCGACTTCACGTAGGTCTTCTGCCGTTTGAAGGTGGCGCGCTTGTAGAGCGGGAAGAGCTGGAAGAAGAGCTTCACCTTGAGCCAGCGGCCGTAGAGGCCATAGGGCTCGAACAGGATGAACATCATGATGATCAGGCCATAGATCGCGCCCTTGAGGCCGGCCGCCGATCCGATCTTGGAGAGCCTGTCCTGCAGTTGCGTCGCGGCGTCCTGGGCCATGCCGAACGACGAGGCAATGCTGGCCGCCAGCACCGGAACGTCGTCCTTCAGCGCTGTCAGGAACGGATCGACCATGACCATGAAGATCGCGCCCAGGATCGCGCCGTGCACGCCAAAGGCGCCGCCGATGATGATCACCATGATGAATTCGATGGAAAGCAGCAGGGTGAACATCTCGGGGCTGATGAAGGTCATCTTGTGGGCAAACAGGACGCCCGCCATGCCGGTGATGGCGGCGCTGATGGCGAACGACTTCACCTTGTAGGCGGCGAGGTCGATGCCCATCGATTTGCCGGCCGTCTCGGAATCGCGGATGGCGACGAAGGCGCGGCCGGTGGGCGAGCGCAGCAGGTTGAGTGCCACCAGGATCGCACCCACCAGGACCAGCAGGCAGAGGAAGTAGAAGCCCGGGCTGTCGCGCGGCACCGGCATGCCGACGAGGTCGAGCGCGCGCACCCGCATGCCCTCGTTGCCGTGGGTCACCGATTCCCATCGCGCCAGGATCTCCTCGACGATGAAGGCGAAGGCGATGGTGGCGATAACGAGGTAGATGCCGGTCAGTCTCAATGCCGGGAAACCGACGAGGGCGCCGACCACGCCGGTCAGGACCGCCGCCACCGGGAAATAGACGATGAAGGGCACGCCTTTGCTTTGCAGGAAGCCCGCCGTGTAGGCGCCGATCGCCAGGAAGGCGGCATGGCCGAGGGAGGCTTGGCCCGTGAAGCCGGTGAGGATCATCAGCGCCACGCCCACGATGGCATAGATGAAGACGAACACGAGCTGGCTCTGCAGGTAGCTGCCGAGCAGGAAGGGGGCCGCAATCAGCACCGCCAGCAGCACGCCGTACGACCACCAGTAGCCGCTGTGCTTGAGGATGCGGATGTCCTGGTCGTAATCGGTCTTGAAGACGAAACGCATGGGCTCAGACCTTCTTGCGCATGCTGGGGCCGAACAGGCCATGCGGCCGGACCACCAGCATGACGAGCAGCACGAGATACGGCGCGATGTCCTTCCAGCCTTGCGGCAGATAAAAGCCGGCAAGGCTCTCGATGACGCCGATGATCAGCCCGCCGACCAGCGCCCCCGGGATCGAGCCGAAGCCGCCCAGCACGGCGGCAGGGAAGGCTTTCAGTCCGAGGACCAGGCCGACATTCGAATGGATGAAGGTGATCGGCGCCAGCAGCACGCCGGCACAGGCCGCGACCGCGGCGCTGATCGCCCAGATCAGCGACACCACGCGCTTGACCGGAATGCCCATGTAATAGGCGGCCAGCATGTTCTCCGACGTCGCCCGCATGGCCGTGCCCATGCGCGTATAGTTGAAGAAGGCGTAGAGCACGGCGCACAGGATGACCGTGGCCACGATCACCGACAGCTTGTCGTGCGCCAGCACCAGATCGCCGACCTTCAGTACGCCGGCCGAGAACGGGGTTTCGATCCGGAGGTCGTCGGTGCCCCAGATCATGCCGGCGATGGAGCGCAGGAAGTAGCCCAGCCCGATCGTGGCCATCACGATGGAGAATTGCGGGTAGCCCAGGATCGGCCGGACCAGGATGCGCTCGGTCGCCATGCCGAACACGGCCATGCCGCAGACCGCGAACAGGAAACCCAGCCAGTAGTCGAGGCCCATCAGGCCGATGAAGGTGAAGACGAAGAAGCCGCCCAGCATCATCAGGTCGCCCTGGGCGAAGTTCACGACTTCGGTCGCCTTGTAGATGAGCACGAAGCCCAGCGCGATGAGGCCATAGACGCAGCCGAGCGCGATTCCGCTCACCAGCTGCTGGATGAAATCAAGCATTCCCCTACCCTGTACTCCGGCCGTTTCCCGGCCCCGCGCTTAGTCTTGTTGTTTTGGCCTATTCCGCGAAGCGTGGTCATAAGACATGGCCGTGCATCGGGGAGTCAATGGATTTCCTCAGCCGGCGCGGTACTGTGGGTGAACCCCATCTTCCCCGTGGAGAATTCCATGTCGCTTGCCGCCCAGTTGGCCCCGCCGGGTGGGCCGCCGTCGCCCTTCTATACCGAGGAGCACGAGGCCTTCCGCCGCACCGTGCGCCGGTTCGTCGAGCGCGAGCTGATGCCGCATGTCGACCAATGGGACGAGGCGGAGGAGTTTCCGCGCGAACTCTATCGCAAGGCCTCGGCCGCCGGTCTGCTGCAGCTGGGCTTTCCCGAAGCCTATGGCGGCGTGCCGACCGACCCCTTCTTCGGGATCGTCAAGGCCGAGGAGATGGCGCGTCACGGCAGCGGCGGACTCAACGCCAGCCTAAACAGCCATACGATCGGCTGTCCGCCCATCGCCGCGCTGGGGCCTGAATGGATGAAGCGCAAGGTCCTGCCCGAGGTCCTGGCCGGCGAGAAGATTTCCGCCCTGGCCATCACGGAGCCTTCAGGTGGCTCGGACGTCGCCAACCTCAAGACCACGGCGCGGCGCGAGGGCGACCACTATGTGGTGAACGGCTCCAAGATGTTCATCACCTCGGGCATGCGCGCCGACTACTACACGGTGGCGGTGCGCACCGGCGGGCCGGGTGCGTCGGGTGTCTCGCTGCTGCTGATCGAGCGCGACCGCGAGGGCTTTGCCCGGACCAAGCTCAAGAAGATGGGCTGGTGGGCGTCCGACACCGCGCAGCTCTTCTTCGACGATGTAAAGGTACCGTTCGAGAACCTGATCGGCGAGGAGAACCGCGGCTTCATCGGCATCATGCTGAACTTCAATTCGGAGCGGCTGGGCATGGCGGCGGGCGCCTGCGGTTATGCCAAGGTCTGCCTCGACGAGGCGGTCGCCTATGCGCGCGAACGCCATACCTTCGGCAAGCCGCTGATCGCCAACCAGGTCGTGCGGCATCGCCTGGTCGACATGGCGATGCGCATCAACGCCGTGAAGTCGACGCTCGAGCTGCTGGCCTGGCGGGTTGGCCAAGGCGAGAAGCCGGTCGCGGAGATCTGCATGCTGAAGAACCTCGCGACCTCGACCATGGAATTCTGCGCCAACGAGGCGATGCAGGTGTTCGGTGGTGCGGGCTACCTGCGCGGCGCCAAGGTCGAGCGCATCTATCGCGAGACCAAGGTGATGTCGATCGGCGGCGGCTCGGTCGAGATCATGAAGGATCTCGCTGCCCGCCAGTTGGGGTTTTAGATGGAAAAGGACGAGCGTATCGCGGTGTTCCAGAAATGGTTCTCCGACACCATCCCGCACAACAAGGCACTGGGCCTGAAGGTGATTGGTGCACGCAAGGGCTTCGCCTCCATGCAACTCGAGTGGCGCGAGGAACTGGTTGGCAATCCCGAGACTGGCGTGCTGGCGGGTGGACCGCTGACGGCGATGCTCGATGGCTGCTGCGGCATGGCGGTGGCCACCATGCTGAAGGAGCCGATGCCCTTCGCGACGCTCGACCTGCGCATCGACTACGCCAAGCCCGCGACGCCGGGCAAGGCGGTGATCGCCGAGGCGGAATGCTACCGCATCACCAGTTCGGTGGCCTTCACGCGCGCCTTCGCCCACCACGGCGACCCGAAGGATCCGATCGCCGCCGCCGCCGGCACCTTCATGCTGGGCACCAAGGGCAAGGTCACGCGGGCCCAATCCATCGGCGCGGAGACCAAGATATGAGCGCGCTGCTCGAGCGCCTCGCCGAGGTGCGCAAGTCGGGCGACGTCGGGCGCCTCGCCGAGGCCATTCCCTATGCGCGCTGGATGAAGATCGCGCCGGAGAATGGCACCGGCGAGTTGCTGACGCGCATGCGCTACCACGGCGACCTGATCGGCAACACCTTCCTGCCGGCCATCCATGGCGGCACCCTGGGCGCCATGCTGGAGATGACGGCGATCTTCCATCTGTTGTGGGAGACCGAGACCGAGACGGTGCCCAAGATCGTCAACATCACGGTCGACTATCTGCGCTCGGCGCGGCCGGTCGATGTCATCGCGCGTGCCACCGTCACCAAGCAGGGAAGGCGGATGGTGAACGTCTTTGCCGAGGCCTGGCAGGACGACCGGTCCAAGCCGGTCGCCACCGCCAACGCGCATTTCCTGATCAAGTCCGACGCCGACGCGCCGCCGTCGCTCTAGGACCATCAGCCCAGCGGATTGGCGAGGTCGATGCCGTAGGTCTTGGCATTGCGCGTCATGTAGGCGTCGCGCGGCGCCATCGGTTCGCCGCGCAGGGCCGCCGCCACCATGTCGAGATAGGTGTGCCATCCCATGGCGTTCAGCTTCACGAAGCGCTCGAGCACGGGAAGATGGGTGAGGGTGAGGGCGGTGTCGTCGGCCGAGGGTTTCAGGTCCAGGGTGAGGTAGGACTCGGGGTAGGGCGAGACCTCGTCACCGGGATTGAAGACGTTCCAGCTATAGGAGAGCCGCTGATGCGGCAGACACTGCGTGACGGTGCCGCGGATGTGGCCGCCCATCAGCTCGACGGCGCCGCCGACCTTGGCCTCGATGCGGCCTTCGCCATACCAGCCGGGCAGCAGGGCTGCCTCGGTCAGCATCCGCCAGGCGTGCTCGACCGGACCGGGCAGCAGGCGCTCGAAGAGCACCATATGCGCATGGGTGAATTGCGCGTCTTCGCTCATGGACTTTCCCGTCTCTTGCAGTAAAGAACGCCCCGCATGGATTACGATTCCTTCAGGACACCGGACGATGCCCTCGTGCGCGACGGTGCCGATTTCGAGGCCTATGGGCGGCCTGGCGACCTGATCGATTCAGAGCACCCCAGAATCGTGGCCTATGCAAGGCGCGTGGCGGGAGAAGGCTGCGACCGCGAGCGGGCGCTCAGGCTCTATTACGCGGTGCGCGACGATCTCCGGTACGATCCCTACAACACGCCGATGAAGCGCGAGGCCTATCGTGCCAGCGCCACGCTCGCGGCGGGGCACGGCTATTGCGTCAACAAGGCGGGCGTCATGGCCGCCGTCTGCCGCGCGGCCGGTCTCCCGGCCCGCGTCGGCTACGCCGACGTGCGCAACCACATGACGACGCAGCGGCTGGCCGAGCTGATGGGCAGCGACGTGTTCTTCTATCATGGCTACACGGACGTCTGGCTGGACGGACGCTGGGTCAAGGCGACGCCGGCGTTCAACAGGGAACTCACGGAGCGCTTCGGGCTAAAACCGCTCGACTGGGATGCGGTGGGCGATTCTATCTATCACCCGTTCGATCTCGGCGGCCGGCGCCACATGGAATATCTCGCCTACCGCGGCGTCTTTGCCGACATCCCGTTCGACGAGATCCGCGGCGCGTTCCGCCACTACTACCCGCGCATGACGCGTGCCCAGGAGGAGATGCCTCTGGGTGGCGATTTCGGCGCCGAAGGTGCTGCGGAAGCGAAACCGAAGTGACGCTGACGCCGCGGTCGACCGCCTACATTGCCCTGCTGGTGGCGCTGGGCAGCTTCGGACCACTCACCATGAGCATCTATACGCCGGTGATGCCGTCGGTCGGTCACGACCTCCTCACGACACCCGACAGCGTGAAACTCACGCTCACCACCTACATGCTGGGCTTCGCGGTCGGCCAGCTCTTCTACGGTCCGCTCAGCGACCGCTACGGCCGCCGCCCGGTGCTGATCGGCGGTTTGCTGTTCTTCACGGTGACGACCTTCGCCTGTTCCTTCGCCTCGTCGATTGGCGACCTGATCGTGCTCCGCATCCTGCAGGGGCTGGGGGCTGCTTCCGGATCGGTGCTGGGGCGTGCGCTGACGCGCGACGCCTACACCTTCAAGGAAATGCCGCTGGTCATGAGCTGGATTTCGCTCGGACAGAACATCGCGCCGTCGCTGGCGCCGACGGTCGGTGGCTTCCTCGGGGAGTGGCTGAGCTGGCGGGCGACCTTCTGGTTCGTGGGTGGCTTCGGCACGATCCTGCTCGCGGTCGCCACGCTCGGACTCGGCGAGACCAACAAGTACCGCAGCGATCGCGTCGACCTCGGCAGCCTGCTGCGCGGCTCCGGCGAGATGCTGCGCGACCGCCGCTTCCTCGGCCACATCCTGCCGCTCGGCTTCGCCTTCGCGCTCAACTTCGGCATGCTGGCGGGCGTACCCTTCATCCTGCAGGAGAGCCTGGGCTTCTCGCCCAAGGAATTCGGCCTGATCGTGTTGCTCTCGGTCGGCGGATTCACTGCCGGCACCTTCGTCAACAACCAGCCTGAGAAGCGGATGACGGTCGTGGGCGCCACGCGGCCGATCAGCCGGTTGTT